>CAXTPT010000008.1:0-72583 GCA_964246315.1 uncultured Sphingomonadaceae bacterium
CATGCCGCATCGGCCGACAACAGAAAGGCGGCTGCGGCCGCGATGTCGGTTACTTCTCCCAAGCGCGGGCTGGGCGTTACGGACAGGGCGAAGGCCCGCCCCGCTTCGTCGACCGTCGACTGGACATGCTCGCTCAGGACCAGGCCAGGGGCCAGGCCATTCGCCCTCACCCCTCCCCGTCCCCAGGTTGCCGCGACGTGCCGGACCAATGCCGTCAGGCCGAGCTTGGCAGCCGGGTAGGCGGAGAAGGCCGGCATCCCAACGAAACCGGCTGCCGATCCGGTATACAGCATGGCCCCGCCCCCCGATGCCAACAGCGCCGGGATCGCGACCTTGCTCAGCAGATAATGACCCCGCAGGTTTACCGCGATCAGCCGATCGAACACCGCCATGTCGAGGTCCACGACGTTGGCATCGTGAAGCGCCGTGGTCATGTCCGCCGCGTTGACGTGGACGCCGTGCAGCGCGCCGAAATGCGCGACCGCCGCCGCGACGAGCGTCTGGTTCGACGTTTCATCCGTGATGTCGAACCGAAGTCCGATCGCCTCGCCGCCCCCTTCCGCCAGCATCGCAGCCGTCCGAGTCGCCGCATCCGCGTCCAGATCGCCGACGACGACGCTGGCGCCTTCTTCGCACAACCGGCGCGCCGTCGCGGCGCCGATCCCCGAGCCCGCGCCCGCGACCAGGATCACCTTTCCGTCAAGTCCCCTCATGACCGACCCTCCTCGGCACCCTCGGCGGTCAGGTCAGATCCCGGTCAGCCCGCCGCTGCAGACAAGGGTCTGGCCGCTGATGTAATCGGATTCGGGAATGCAAAAGAGGAACACCGCGCCCGCCGCTTCTTCCGGCGTTCCCGCGCGGCCGAGCGGGATCGACTGCTCCATGGCTGTCATAAGGCCGGGGTTGACGCCCACCTTGATGTCGCGGCCCTCGATCTTGACCGTCTCCCCCTCCGCGGCGCTGGCTGTCAGGCGGGTCTTGATCAGGCCATAGGCAATGGCATTGACGGTCACGCCCAATCGTCCCCATTCCTTGGCCAGGGTCTTGGTCATGCCCACGATACCTGCCTTGCCGGCCGCGTAATTGATCTGGCCGACATTGCCGAACAGCCCGGCCATCGAAGAGACGTTGACCACCTTCCTGATCGTCCGGGATGCCTCGCCCGCTTGCGCGCCCGCCAGCCCCTTGATGACCGGCTGCGCGGCGCGAAGGATGCGGAACGGCGCCGTTAGATGGCAGTCGAGCATCGCGTACCATTGTTCGTCCGTCATCTTTTGGATGACGTTGTCCCAGGTATAGCCCGCATTGTTCACGATGATGTCGAGACCGGCGAACCGGTCGACGGCAGTTCCGACGAACCGTTCCGCGAAGTCCGGCGCGGTGACGCTGCCTGCGCAGGACACGGCGTCGCCGCCGATCGCCTTGATCGCCTGCACGACCTCTTCCGCCGGTTCGAGGTCCAGATCGTTGACGACGATCCGGGCGCCTTCGCCCGCCAGCTTGAGCGCGATCTCGCGGCCGATGCCGCGTCCGGCGCCGGACACGATCGCGACCTTGCCTTCCAGTCTTCCTGCCACGTTCTCTCCTTCGTTTTAGGGCAAAGCCACCAGCGCTTCGCCCACGATCTTAGTCTGGCCGAACTGGTTGCGGCTGGTCAGCGCGACGCGGGCCTGCCGTTCGCCCCCTTGATCCAAAATCTCGGTCACTCGACCGCCGCAGGTGATCACATTGCCGAGATGCGTGATGCCGGCGAAGCGGACGTCGAGCTTGCGCAGTCGCGCCTGCGGCGCCCAGGCGGTCACGACGCGCGCCAGCCACGCCATGCCGAGCATACCCTGAGCGAAGACGTCCGGCATCCCGGCGCGGCGCGCGACATCGATATCGATATGAACCTGATTGTGGTCGCCCGAAGCGCCCGCGAAGAGGGCAAGGGTTGTCCGATCGACGGCCGGAAGGACCAGCGTCGGCAGTTCGTCGCCGACCGCTACGTCGGAATGGACCGTCATGTCAGCTCCTCCTCAATGCCGCACGACCGTGACGGTCCGCAGCCGCGCCACGAGATCGTCGCCCTGGTCGCGCGCTTCGGCGAGCACCTCGATGAACTCGAGCGCGCCACCCCTTTTCTCGTAGATGTCGCTCACTGTGGAGCGTACCGTCACGACATCGCCGGCGACTGCGGGCTTGAAATACTCGAAGCCCTGCTCGCCATGGAGGACGCTGCCGAGCGGCACGCCCATGTCCTCGAGCATCTTGAAGGTCGCGCCGCTGTCGAGTTGCGCCGCGAACAGGAAAGTGGGTGCCGCCGGTATGGCCGAATAGCCTGCCGCCTTCGCTGCCTCATCATCCAGATAGATCGCATCAGTCTCGCCGATCACTCTTGCGAAAAACCGGAGGCGGCCCGCTTCGATCGGCAGCACCGAGACGCCGATCTCCCTGCCTATCCATCCCTTGTCGATCATCGTTGCCCCATCCTGCTTGTCCGCCGCGCTCGCTCGCGGTCACCGTTATGATCCGAGCGTATTCCCGGCCTTACGTCGCGATCCTAGGCGCGCTGGTAGAGCGTCACGACACAGGCGCCGCCAAGGCCCAGATTGTGCTGCAGCGCCACCCGGGCGTCGGGGACCTGGCGCGCGTCGGCGGTGCCGCGCAGCTGATGGGTGAGCTCGTAGCATTGGGCCAGGCCGGTCGCGCCCAACGGGTGACCCTTGGACAGCAGGCCGCCCGACGGGTTCGTCACCACCGCGCCGCCGTAGGTGTTGTCGCCATCGGCGATGAACCGTTGCGCCTCGCCCTCGCCGCAGAGGCCTAGCCCTTCGTAGGTGATGACCTCGTTGTGCGCGAAGCAGTCGTGAAGCTCGACCACCTGCACGTCTTCGGCGCCGATGCCCGCCGCCTCGTACACGTCGTCCGCCGCTCGCCGGGTCATCTCGGCGCCGACGAGATGGATCATGTCGCCGGCATCGAAGGTGCTCGGAAAGTCGGTCACCATGGACTGGGCGACGATCTTCACGTCCGACCGAATGGCGTGGCGCCGGGCGAAATCCTCGGACACGAGCACGGCCGCCGCGGCCCCGCACGTGGGCGGACAGGCCATGAGACGGGTCATCACGCCCGGCCAGATCACCGGCGCATCCAGCACGTCCTCCTCGCTCAACACGTTGCGGAAGATGGACAGCGGATTGTTTGCCGCATGACGGCTCGCCTTCGCTCGAACCTTTGCGAAGTCGGCAAGCGTGGTGCCGTACCGGGTCATATGATCGCGACCCGCCCCGCCGAAATAGCGCAACGCGAGCGGCAGCTCGACATCGACCATCGCCTCGCACGCGGTCTGGAAGTCGGCGAACGGATCGACCCGATCGGGAAATGCCGAACCGAGCGCGCCCGGCCGCATCTCCTCGAACCCGACCGCCAGCGCGCAATCCACCATGCCGCTTTCGACCGCCTGCGCGGCCAGGAACAACGCGGTCGAGCCGGTCGAGCAATTGTTGTTCACGTTGACGATCGGGATGCCGGTCAGGCCGGCGCCATACACAACCTTCTGCCCGCAGCAGCTGTCGCCATAGACGTAGCCCGCATAGGCCTGCTCGACCAGGCGATAGTCGACGGTCGCATCGGCGAGCGCGAGGGAGATCGCCTCTTTGCCCATCAGGTCATAGGTCTGGCTCGCGCCCGGCTTCATGAACGGGATCATGCCGACCCCGGCGACGACAACGTTACGTCCGACCTTCGCCATGCGGCAGCTCCCTGATGATATGGAATGCGGGCCTCAGCAAGCCGGCCGCGATCATCTTCACCCCGGACAATACGACCGACGGGGCCGCGTCGCCTTCTTGATTGCCGCTGTCAGAGTGCACGACCGACCACTTCGAGCATGATCTGCGAGGTACCGCCATAGATGCGCTGCACGCGGGCGTCGCGCCACAGGCGCGCGATCTCGTACTCGTTCATATAGCCCGCTCCCCCATGCAGCTGGAGCGCGGCATCGGTGATCTGCCATTGCGTCTCGGTATGCCAGTATTTGGCGGCGGACGCATCGGCGGGCGTCAGATCCTTTGCCAGATAGCGTGCCAGCGCCCAATCGATATGGGCCCATCCGACCTGCAGCTTCGCCGCGAGGTCCGCCAAGGTGAAGCGCGTGTTCTGCAAGTCGAACACGGTCTTGCCGAAGGCCGGGCGTTCCTTGACGAATTGCAGCGCCACATCGAACGCGCGCTGCGCCGCCGCCTGCGCCCCGATCGCGATGCTCAACCGCTCCTGGACGAGCTCGCCCATCAGGCAACCGAACCCACCGTTTTCGGGACCGAGGAGGTTCTCGACCGGCACACGCACGTCCTCGAAGAACAGCTCGGACGTGTCTCCCGACCATTGTCCGACCTTGTCCAGATTCCGGCCACGCTTGAAGCCGGGCATGGTCGCCTCGACGATGAACAGCGAAATTCCTCGGCCGCCCCCGTCGGGTGCGGTCTTCGCGGCCACCACGACGACATCGCAGTTCTGGCCGTTGGAAATGTAGGTCTTGCTGCCGTTGAGCACGAAGCAATCGCCATCACGCCGCGCGGTGGCGCGGATCGCCTGGAGGTCGGATCCGGTCCCCGGTTCGGTCATGGCGATCGCGCCTACCGTCTCGCCGCGCGCCATCGGAACGGCATAGCTAAGCTTCTGATCTTCCGTGCCATAGTCGATCAGATAAGGCAGCACGATATCGGACTGCAGCAGCACGCCGATGTTGACGCCCGCATAAGCGAACTCCTCGGTGATCACCGCGTTATAGGTGAAGTCGAGGCCGAGCCCGCCATAAGCCTCGGGAACCGAAGGGCCGAGCAGCCCCGCTTCGCCGCACAGCCGGTAGAAGGACTTGTCTATGATCCCAGCCGCTTCCCAACGGTCGATGTTGGGCAGCGCATGCTGCTCGATCAGCCTGCGGACCGAGCTCCGCAGCGCATGATGATCCTCACCATAAATCGATCTTCGCGAAACGTTCAGCATGGAGTCCATTCTCAAGGTCATCGTCGCATGATCGGCTAGGGCCGTGGTGTCTAATCAGTTTTGGGCCCTTCCCATTCGGCGTGCGAATGGTTGGCGAGTGGCTGCGCCATGCGCAGGCGGTTGGACATGCGTTTGCGGCCGTCATACGGTGTGCGCCTGTTCAACCAGGGACCGCGCCGATGGATGTTCGCCTGAAGCACGTCGTGGCCGTGGCCAAATCGGGCTCTTTCACCGGGGCCGCGCAGCTGATCGGCCTGACGCAGTCCGCGGTGACGCGGGGCGTTGCGGACTT
The DNA here is from genome assembly GCA_964246315.1 of uncultured Sphingomonadaceae bacterium. GTDB lineage: Bacteria > Pseudomonadota > Alphaproteobacteria > Sphingomonadales > Sphingomonadaceae > Sphingomonas_O. The sequence goes on from CAXTPT010000008.1 coordinate 5,279, forward strand.
GGAGCGGCAGATCGGCTACGACCTGTTCTATCGGACCGCGCGCGGCGCCTTGCTGACCGATCTGGGTCGCGCGTTCGCGGAACGGGCCGCGCGCCTGCTGGACGACGAGCAGGAACTGCTGAAGGGCGACCTCGATCTGACTGACCCGTTCACCGGCGTGCTGCGGGTAGGAGTCTGTCCGGCCATCCTCGAATGGGCGCTGACCGATGCGGTCGCGACCCTGAAGAAGCGCCACCACCACATCCAGTTCGAGGTTGTCGGCACCACTTTCGAGCGGATGGCGCCGATGCTTCGCAATGGCGGGGTCGATATCGTTCTCGGCGTCGACGAGGCGTTTCGCGAATGGGCGGACATCAAGCGCGATCCCCTATGGGCGTTAAGGACCGCGCTGTTCGTTCGCAAGGACCACCCTTTGCTCGCGCAGACTGCGATCAGCCGGGAGATGGTGTCGCAATATGAGATCGTCTCGCCATCGGAGTCCCGGCCCTATGGTGCGCTGATCCGCGCGCTCTACGAAAGCCAGGGGATCGATTGGCGCAAGCGGGTGCACATCGCGGACTATTTCCCTATCGTAGGGCAGGTCGTCGAGAATTCGGACGCGCTCGGCGTGGTCGCGACATCGCACGTGAGCACCGCGTCGTTCCGCACGAAGTTCGAAGTGGTTCGAGGGTTCTCGCTCTGGGGGCCGACGCCCATCTGTTGCGCGACGAGGGCCAAGTGGGAACAGGGTCCGATCGCCCGCGCCTTTGTTTTGGCCATGCGGGCTTTCGGCGACCCGACCCACCGCCCGCTTACGCCCCTCGCCGCCTGATCATTCACGCGGCGCATCCGCTGCACCTCGAATGAATTCGACTTGCGTCGATGACTCAAGCTTTGATCGGGAAGGAGGCCGACGCTCGTCGAAAGCGCGATCCCGAGCATAGGTGAGAGATGTCGATAAGGTTCAAATGCTCGCGTGCGGGCAGTCCGCAATGCCGCAGCGCCAGCTTGGCCGTGGGTGCTCGGGGAGCAGGCCCATGCAGCTGACGCAAGGGCTTCGATGGTGCCAAAGCGTCGTACCCGCAAAGACGTCCACAATCGACGGCGATCGCACGCGGACCTGGGCCGAGACGGGCGACCGCGTCGCACGGCTGGCTGCGGGGCTGCGCCGGCTCGGCGTCCAGCGTGGCAGCCGCGTGATTGTTCTGGCGCTCAACAGCGATCGATACGCCGAAGCTCTGTATGCGATCGCATGGGCGGGAGCCGTCTCCGTGCCTTTCAACACACGCTGGGCGAAAGCCGAGGTGATCGATGCGGCCACGGACAGCGCCCCGAGCTTGGTCATGGTCGACGCGCATTTCGCGCCATTCGCATCGGACTTCGCGGCGGGCGGGCTCGACGTCGTTCTGATCGACGGTGATGGCGGCGATAGGTCGCTGGAGATGCTCGTCGCCAGCGAAAGCCCGATGGCCGATGGTTGCGGCCGAGGCGACGATTTGGCGAGCATTTTCTTCACGGGCGGCACGACCGGTCGCAACAAGGGGGTGATGCTCAGCCACGTCAACCTCGTCTCCTCATTCCTGATGCTCCACGCGCGCGCGCCCTATGCCGAGGACACGCGCTTTCTGTATACGCCGCCCCTGTTCCACCTGGCCGCGGCGACGTCGCTTTTCGGCATCACCGCGGTGGGCGGCGCCAACATCTTCCTGCCGGGCTTCGAGCCGATGCGGACGCTGCGCGCCATCGAGCAGCATCGGATATCGGCGATGGTGCTCGTTCCGACGATGATCGGCACGCTGTGCGAGACCCTGCGCACCGTTGAGGCCGACGTCTCCAGCATCGTCCGGCTGTCCTACGGCGCGTCCGCGATCTCGCCCGCGCTGCTGGAACGCGCGATGCGAACGTTTCCCAATGCCGAGTTCGTGCAAGGCTACGGGCAGACCGAACTCTCGCCGGCCCTCACCTTGTTGGACCATGCCGATCATCTGGCGGGCCGCCTCTCCTCGGCCGGGCGTCCCCTGCCGCTGGCGGAAGTCCGCATCGTGGACGGCGACATGGCGCCGCTCCCTGCCGGCGAAGTCGGAGAGGTGGTCGCCCGCGGGCCCAACGTGATGGCCGGCTATTGGCGGCTGCCCGACCTCACGGCGGAGACGATCGTCGACGGCTGGCTGCGGACCGGCGACGTCGGCTACCTCGACGCGGACGGCTATCTCTACCTCGTCGATCGCGTGAAGGACATGATCGTCAGCGGCGGCGAGAACATCTACTCCGCGGAGGTCGAGCACGTCCTGATGCGTCACGCCGGGGTTTTGCAATGCGCCGCCATCGGCGTTCCCGACCCGCAATGGGGCGAACGGGTGCACGCGATCGTCGTCATGCGGGAGGGAAGCCCTGCATCGGAAGACGAACTCGCCAGCCACTGCAGGAACCTGATGGCGGGCTATAAATGCCCCAAATCCTTCGAATTCCGCACGTCGCAATTGCCGCTTTCCGGCGTCGGGAAGGTCCTCAAGACCGAACTGCGCAAGCCTTACTGGGAAAACAGCCGCAGAAATATCGGCTGAAAAATCAAGGGGGAGCGGCGATGACGACGGTTCATGCGGAGCCCGATGCTGCGGCCCAGGCGCCGCCTGCGGTTCCCCCGCTGCGCGCAGGGCTGCGCCGCGCTGATGCTGCTGATGCTGACGGCGATGCTCAACATGGTGGACCGGTTCGTCGTTCACATCCTGGCGGAGCCGATCAAGCGGGAGTTCGGGCTTGCCGACTGGCAGCTCGGCGTCGTCACCGGCGTTGCTTTCGCGCTGTTCTACGGCGTTTGCGGCTTGCCCATCGCGCGGATCAGCGAACACCGGAACCGCCCGTTCATCATCGCCGTATCGATGGCGGTGTGGAGCGTCTTCACCGCGGCATGCGCCGGCGCGCAGTCGTTTGTCCAACTGGCGCTGTTGCGGATGGGCGTGAGCATCGGTGAGGCCGGCTGCGTCCCGCCCGCCATGTCGCTGATCATGGACTATGCTCCGATCGAAAAGCGCGCATCGTCGCTCGCCTGGTTCCAGCTCGGCATTCCGCTCGGCTCACTGGTCGGTCTGGGCCTGGGCGGCGTGCTTGCGGACGCTTATGGCTGGCGCATCGCGTTCTTGTGGTGTGGGCTTCCGGGCGTGGCACTGGCGGTGCTTGTCGCATGGGTGTTGCCGGAGCCAAGGCGGGTGAAAGCGGGACTGCCCACAGCGAATTGCGCTGCTCAGCCATCCTTCGGCGAAACGATGCACGTGCTGCGAAGCAAACGGAGCTACTGGCTTCTGAGCGTCGGTTCGACAGTGAAAAGCCTGGTGGTGTTCGCGCAAGCGCCGTTCATGGCTTCCTATTTCCTGCGCTGCCACGAGCAGCAGGTGGCCACGCTCGCGGCAGGCTTTCATCTTGGACCGGCAGGGTTCCTCGGTCTGTCGCTTGGCATGATCGCGGGCGTCGGCGGCATGCTCGGCACCTGGATCGGCGGACAGCTCGCCGACCGGGGGGCGCGAAGAACGCGTGCAGCCTATGCGATCGTTCCGGCCGTCGCGGGCGCGATCGCAATCCCGATCCAGGTCGCGACCTTCCTCACCGACTCCATGCCGGTCGCTTTGACCCTGATCGCCATCAACAGCGTCGTGGGCATCGTCTGGCAGGCACCGGTCTATGCCGGCATTCTCGGCGTGGTGCCGCCGAACATGCGGGCGACGGCGGTTGCGATCCAGCTGCTGCTCATCAACCTGCTCGGCCTCGGTCTTGGTCCGTTGTTCGTGGGTGTGCTCAGCGACCTGTTCGCCGGGCTCGGCCACGGCTCCGCGGAAGGCCTGCGGCTCGCGCTGCTCGCGTCCAACATCGCCAGTCCGATCATGGTAGCCCTGTTCTGGGCTGCGCGCCGACCGTTGCTCGAGGATTCGCTGTGATCAGCGGCGAGCAATGGCACCTGCTTTGCTTTCGACGAAGGAGCCCACGATGAGCGGAGAGCATACTGCATTCGAACTGGTGATCTCGGCGCCCGCCGCCTTCGACCCGGCAACCGCGGAACGGAACCGCAAGATCCTCGCCGACGCCTATGCCGCGGTCCTTGCCGGCAACGAGACCGCGGTCTTCGACTGCTGTGCCGAGGACGTCGTCTTCGTCGAAGCGGCCTCCTTGCCCTACGGTTGTGCGACCAAGGGCGTGGAAGAGGCAAAGGCCGGCGTCGCGGGCGCGTTCGGCGCGTGGGTCAAGCTGAAGTGCGAAATCGAGGAGTTCGTCGCGGCGGGCGACATCGTCATCGTCTATATGCATGTGACGGCCGAGGCGCGGGCGACCGGGGAGATCTATGAAGGCCCCACTGCTGAGATGTTCCGGCTGAAGGAGGGCAAGATCGTCGAGTGGCGCGTCATCTATTGGGACACGCACCGCGTCCGCCAGGTTTGCGGCCTAAGCTGAACGGGAGAGATGGGCGCCGGCCGACGTTCGTGTGATCAGGTCAGGCTCAGCCCGCCGTCGACCACCACGACCTGCCCCGTCGTGAAGCCGCAGCGCATCAGATAGAGATACGCCTGCGCCATTTCTTCCGGCGCTGCCGGGCGGGGCAGAAGCTGGGCGCCGACGCGCGCCTGCACCACCGCCTCGTTCGCCGCCGTCCGGTCGCTCAGCGTCATCCCGGGGACCACGGCGTTGACCCGCATCGGCGCCAGTTCGACCGCCAATCCCTTCGCCAGATGCTCGATCGCGCCGCAGATGGAGGTGGCGAGCGGCATCGCGCGGGTCGGGCGGAAGCTCATCACGCCCGACGTCAGCGTGATCGAGCCATTCCCCGCGATCCTGCCGAGCGCATGCTTCACGGCCGCCACGGCGCCCCAATAGCGCACGCCCATCGAGTTCTTGGCGACCTCGAGGTTCATGTCCGCCATCAGCCCGGCATGAAGATGCGGACCCCAATCGCCGGCGGTGAAGACGAGGTGATCGAACGTTCCCGCGCGCGCGAGAAAAGCGGCGATGCTCGCCTCGTCATTGGCGTCGACGACGGCACCCTCGGCGCCACCCCCCAATCTGGTCAGCGCGGCATCGACATTGACCTGCCGACTGGAGCCGACAAGGACGTACGCGCCGTCGGCAACCGCCGCTTGGGCGACCGCGAGACCGATATTGGACGTGCCGCCGATCACGACGACGCGCTGGTCTTTCAGGGTCGGTATAGCCATGGCATCCTCCACGTCGCCAACGCCGGCGCGCTCCATCCGCCGCAGGTCAGCTCAGATGCTGGACGAACCAGTCGCGGGCAGCGGCGATCGCCTCGGCCTTTTTGGTTGTGTAGAGCGAATAATGATGGCCTTCGAACACCATCAGCTTCTTGGGCTCGAGCGCCGCTTCGAACGCCTGCTTCTGGCGCTCCGTCGAACACATGGCGTCGTTGTCGGTGATGAGCATCAGCAGCGGCGTTGGCGAGATCGACTTCATGAAGGGCATGATGTCGAACGTCAGATTGGGCTCGTATGACCGCAGACTGTGCCGCGGCACCCAGTTGCGCCGCTCCGCCTCGCCGAAGGTCTTCCAATATTCACCATGGTCGGTCGAATAGTCATCGGTCGCGAAGGTCAGATATTTCGGTTCCTTGCCCAGCATCCGGTCGCGACGGTCTTCGGCGAGATCGCGGTAGAAGGCGCGCAGGTCGCCGCCGGTAGCCATATAGGAGACTTCCTGGGGCGTGTTCCCGATCGGCGGCACCTGCGCGACGACGCAATTGATCCGGCGATCCAGTGCGGCGACCAGCAGGGCATTGCGGCCGCCCAGGCTCGTACCCCAAAGGCCGATCCGATCCGGATCCACGTCGGGCTGAAGTCCGGCAAAGGTGATCGCGCTGCGCCAATCCTCGATTTGGCCGCAATGGTCGACTTCCTCGCGAGGCGTGCCGCCGCTGTCGCCGAAGTTGCGGTAGTCGAACGCCAGCGCCGCGAACCCCGCCTCGACGAACGCATCGGCGACATCGGGAAGCGTCCATTCCTTCAGGCCGCCCATGCCGTGCGCGAGGATGACGGTCGGGTACGGGCCGGCGCCGCCGGGCGTCCGCATCCAGCCGCGCAGCGTGACGCCGCCGGCGTCGAATTCGACGTCGCGATGATCGGCCATGGTCTTCCTCCCCGCTAAGCCTGTGTCGCCGCCGATCGCTCGCCGTCGCCAAGCACGAAATGCCCGCCCGCCTCGCTCACCAGCTCGGGCCCGAAGAGCGCGCCGGGAGTATAGGCTCCGGGCCGGCCCTCTCCCGCCAGCAGACGAGTCGCGATGGCGGCCGCGATCCTTGCGGTGAAGTCCATTCCCTCGCCGGCCTGCAGCCAGCCATCCTTTGCGCGTCCCCCCGGCCAGGTGACCCGTGCATGAGCCCAGGAGGCTTCATTCGCACGTTTGGGTGACGGCATCTTGGCGAACTGCCTCGCGCCCGCCCTGCGCATGAAGCCGACCTTCATCAGCGCGGCCATCATCGGAAACACGACGAAGCGCACGATCGGCGCGGTCGGCGCGGCGCCGGCGGCCGAGACGGCGTCGGGTGCGCCGCTCGCGCGCCGCGCCGCCTCCAGCTCGCCTGTCGGCATGCTGCCCGTGGTGAAGCTGTAGCCGTCCGGCGCCGTCAGCGCGAGCGGCTCGCCTCCGGCCTGGGCAGGCACCAGCCTGCCGCCCCGGTAGCGCATGCCGCCGGATGCCATGGCGTCGGCGATCGTTGCGCCGATCGCCTCGCCCAGCGGTCCGGCCTCGTCGGTCTGGGCCTGATTATCGACACGAACGGTTTGGGCCGGCGGTTCCCCCTCGCAGAGCTTCAGGACGACGCTCTCCGTCGCCAGCACGCCCCACCCGGCGCCGGTCACATAGGTGCGCTTCTGCGAAACCGCCGCGTCATGTTGAGCGAGCGTATCGATCGCAGCGGTGAGTTCGTTCGACAGGTCGAGGTAATGCGCCTTGCCGGACGCACGTATGACGGGAAGCGCCGTGCGTGCGAACGGCCCGACCGTGTTGACGACGACGGCAGGGTTGCCGGCCTTAAGCTTGGTCAGGATGTCATCGAACGAGCCGGCGACCACCGTGCGGGCCTGGCCACCGAGCTTGCCCGCCACGTCGTCCAGCCGCCGCTGGTCCCGCCCGAGCAGGACCACCGAAATGCCCCTGCCCACCAAGTCCCTGGCCACGGCGGAGCCGATGCGGCCCGCTGCTCCGGTGATCCACACTTCATTCATCTGAAAACTCGCTTATTGGATCCACCGAGACACGAGCGATCGAACTCGTCAGCCGCTTACTGCTCTGTTCCGCGCGACTGTCCAGCCGGCTTCGCCTTCAGTCCAATTCATTCCAGGCCATCCTCATGTTCGCCGTGAATGAGCTCGGGCGCCGATGGCCCCCCGTCCGTGGCAACTCGGCGAGCGGAACCGCCAGCAGTCGTTCGAGCGATGCAGGACATATGCCGATCCGCGATACGCCGGCGTGGCGATCCTCCAATGGAGGTCCGCTCATCCGCTTCCGTTCGTCGTCCAACGACCTTTGGCGCGCGACCGCAATGGCATGCGTGCGCGTGGATCGCCATGACTATTACCGCAGCTTATATCGGGGGTGCGCAATGCATTTGCGGCCCGTGACATCCGCGCGCTAACCGACGACCTGCGGGTGGCGGCGCCACGACCGGGTTTGGAGAGGATCGATGATTCCCGAGAATGACCGGCCGGTCTATGCGGAAGAGCACCGCGTCTTTCGCGATCTGGTGCGACGCTTCATCGCCGAGGAGTTCACCCCCAACTTCGACCGCTGGGAGGAGGCCGGTATCGTCGACCGCGCCTTCTGGAGAAAAGCGGGCGAGGCGGGTCTGCTGTGCCCGCAGGTTCCCGAGCAATATGGCGGACTCGGCCTCGATTTCCGGTTCAATGCCGTGATGGGCGAGGAGTTCGGCTATACGGGCACGCTGGTGGGATTGACGCTACAGTCCGACATCAGCGCCGATTACATTCTGCACTACGGATCGGAAGAACAGCGCCGACGCTGGCTGCCGCAAATGGTGACCGGCGATGTGGTAACGGCAATCGCCATGACCGAACCGGGTGCCGGATCGGATTTGCAGGGCATCCGGACGACTGCGGTGCGCGATGGCGACGACTATGTGATCTCCGGTTCCAAGACTTACATCACGGCCGGCCAGACCGCGGATCTCGTCATCGTGGTGGCGCGTACCGGCGCGGAGGCTGGCGCGAAGGGCATCTCGCTGATCCTAGTCGAGGCGGATCGCGAGGGATTCCGGCGCGGCCGCAACCTCGACAAGATCGGCCAGAAGAGCGGCGATACCTCCGAGCTGTTCTTCGACGGGGTGCGTGTCCCCGCCTCGAACCGTCTCAGCGAGGAGGGCCGCGGCTTCGCTTATCTGATGCAACAGCTCGCACAGGAGCGGCTGTCAATTTCGGTCGCCGCGCAAGCCGCGGCGCAGCGGGCGTTCGACGAAGCGATAGCCTTCACAAAGGAGCGTAAGGCGTTCGGCAAGACGGTGTTCGACTTGCAGCATACCCGCTTCACGCTCGCCGGTATGGCGACCGACCTGCAAGTCGGGTGGGCTCATCTCGATTGGGGGATCGAGCGTCATGTCGCGAAGCAGCTGACCGCAGCAGAAGCGTCCGCGGCCAAGCTTTGGCACACCGAGATGCAGTGGCGCACGGTCGATGCTGCGCTGCAGATGCACGGCGGCGCCGGTTACATGAACGACTATCCGATCGCGCGGCTGTGGCGCGATGCGCGGGTGCAGCGTATCTACGGCGGCACGTCGGAGATCATGCGCGAAGTCGTCGCGCGCGCGATCTGAGTTCCTCGTTGAGGCAGACGCTTGAGCCCTGAAAGGATCAGACGCTCGCGTCGGCGCCAGCGAAGCGACTGCGGACGCTCGGCTGCGCCGCGAAGGCGACGACCCAGTCCAGCAGCGCGGGCTTAGCCATCGATTCCCGGCTGGCGGCCTCCTCGGGCGGCACGCCCATCACGATGCGGCGCACCGGAACCTCCATCTTCTTACCGGTAAGCGTATAAGGCACGCCGGGAACCGCGATGATCTCGTCGGGCACATGGCGCGGGCTCGCCTGATTGCGCAACACGCCGGCAATCCGGTCGCGCACGGCGCCGTCCAGCTCGATTGCCGGTGCGAGCGCTACGAACAACGGCATGTAATGGCCTCCGTCCGGCGTCTCGCAGCAGACGATCAGGCTGTCGGCGATTTCGGCGATGCCGGCGAGCACATTGTAGATCTCGGCCGTGCCGATCCGCACGCCGAAACGGTTGAGCGTCGAATCCGAGCGACCGTAGACATAGACTCCGCCCCGTCCATTCAGCTTGGCCAGGTCGCCATGCCGCCACACGCCAGGGAAGGTCGTGAAATAGCTGTCGTGATAGCGGCGGCCGTCGGGATCGTTCCAGAACCGGAGCGGCGCGGTCGGGAAGGGGCGCGTCACGACCAGTTCGCCCACCTCGTCCAGGACCGGTGCGCCCTCGTCGTTCCAGACCTCGACCGCCATACCCAGGCAGCGCCCCTGCATCTCGCCCGCATGGACCGGCTGGATCGGCACGGCCCCGACCAAGGCGCTCGCCAGCTCGGTGCCGCCCGAACTGGAAACGACGAAAAGATCGGGGCCTACAGCCTCGTAGAACCAGGCGAACACGTCGGGCGTCGCCGGCGCGCCGCCCAGGATCACCGTGTCGATGGAGCGCACGTCGACATCGCGTGCGGGCACCACGCCGGTGCGCTTCATGATCTGGACGAGCGTCGGGCTGGCGCCGAAGTGCGTCGCGCCCGCCTGCTCGGCGAGCCGCCACAGGCAGGCCGGGCCGCCGTGCACCGGGCTGCCGTCGAACAGCACGGCCGCAGCGCCCACGCTGAGCGCCGCGAACAGCGAGTTCCACATCATCCAACCGGTGGTGGTATAGAAGAATAGCCGCTTGCCGGGCGCCAGATCGAGGTGGAGCGCCGCCGACTTCATCTGTTCGACAATCATCCCGGCATGGCCGTGGACGATCGCCTTCGGCAGGCCGGTTGTCCCCGACGAGAACAGGACCCATAGCGGCGCATCCGACGCGACCCGCTCATACTGAAATGTGGCGGGCGTCTCGGCCGGCCCGTCGACCAGCGCGGCGAATTGAGACACCGCATAGGCTCCGGCCGGGCAACCGCCCGTACCCAGATATGGGAGCCAGACGAGATGTTCCAGCGAAGGCAGCGCGGCGGTGATCCGCCCCAGTTCCTCACGCCGATCAAAGCGCGTGCCGTTGAAACTGTACCCGTCCGCCGCGAAGATGAGGCGCGGCTCGATCTGCCCGAAGCGGTCGATCACCGTCTCGGCGCCGAACTCCGGCGCCGCTGCCGCCCAGACGGCGCCGATCGCGACGGTTGCGAGCATCGCGACCGCCGTTTCAGCGATGTTGGGCATATAGGAGGCCACGCGGTCCCCTGGGCCGATTCCCAGCCGGCGTAGCGCGCCAGCCACGGCCCGCACCTGCCGGCCGAGTTCCGGCCAATCCATCGCCGTCATCGGACGCGTCTCGGAGGCGTGGAGGAGCGCCGGCTCGCCTGGCTTCGCGCTCCGTTCGTAGCGGAGCAGATGCTCGGCATAGTTTGTGCGCACACCGGGAAACCAGCGGGCACCCGCGAAACCGTTCGGCGCATCCAGCACGGTGGAAGGGTCGCCATCCGCAGCAACGTCGAAATAGTCCCAGACGGCGCGCCAGAACTCGTCCGGATGCTCGGCCGACCAACGCCACAGGGCGGGATAATCGGGGAACGCCAGGTCACGCTCGGCTGCCAGCCATCGCAGAAAGGCGGCGAGCGCCGTGCGCTCGACCCGTTCGGGAGAAGGCGTCCAGAGCAGGTCGCCTTCTCCCACCGGGCAAGCCGGCGCGAGGTTCGCCGCCGTGCCCGTCACCGCGCCCGCGCGTCGAAGAAAGCGAAGATCTCGCGATAAAGCTCGGCAGTCGTCGGCGATGTGGGCACGAAAAGCTGCTGGGAGTGCGACATCGCCTCGTAGACCTGCAGGCTGGCTTCGATGCCGGCCGCACGCAACCGGCGATGTACCCGGATGCTGTCCGACAAGAGCAGATCGCGTGTTCCCGTGGTGATGATGATAGGCGGCAAACCGCGGTAGTCGCCAAACAGGGGAGAAATCTGCGGGTCCTTGGGATCGTGCGCGCCGGCGTAGAGCGCGAAGACCTGCCGCAGGTACGGCGCGTCCGGGCTGACGATGACGTTGTCCACCCACTCGTTCGTTCGCAGGCTGTCGCCCGACCCGGTGAAGTCCGCCGCCGGCGAGTTGAGCGCGACGGCGGCCGGCAGCGGCAGGCCTTCGGCCTTGGCGCGCAACAGAAAGGCGAGCGCGATGTTGCCGCCGGCGGAGGTGCCCTGGAGCAGGATGCCCGCGGGCTTGCGCTGCTTGACCAGCGCGCGCCAGAGCGCGTCCATGTCGTCGATGGCGGCGGGGAACGGCGCGTCGGGGGGCATGCGGTAGTCGACGGAAAGGACACGGTAGCCGCCGAGCGCCGCAAGCAGCATCGCTTCCTGCAGCCCCGCCTCGCCGTGACCGAAGATGAAGCCGCCGCCGTGCACGTGGACGACGAGCCGGTCGCGGTGGGCCGGTGAAAGCTGGCGGGGCGTGACGTAGAACGCCCGAACGCCGGCGATCGTGGTCGGCTCGACGGTGACGCCGAACGTCGCGCGCGCGCTGGCGAGCGCCGCCGCGGCCTGGGCGTCGCCTTGTGCCGCGATCGCCCGCCATCCCGCGGCGTCGCGCGCCGACAGCGCCCACAGTCGCGAATAGGGTGCCGCGACCGCGCGCGCCATCATCGGGTCCAGCGTGGAAGGCGTTGGAATCATCTTCGCGGGCACATGGCGGACGCCCGGCGTCGCATTCTCGCCGGCGACCTGACGCTGCTGCTCGGTCAGGGTCGACGGCACAGGCCCCGGCCGCTCCTGCGCCGTCGCCATCGTCGCCGTCGCGACGATCGATAGCACCCAGCCGTTCGCGCGCATCGATCCCTCCGTCACCCTAACCTTTAAGCCGGTTCTGGCGCGGACACTGCCGGGCGTCGCGATGGGGCTTTGCGCCTGCCTATAGCCGCCGGGCATCGGAGCGGATCAGGCGGCATCTTTTGGCAAGCCCAGAACGCGGCTTTGCAGGACGTTCCGGTCGACATTGGAGCAAGCGTGTCCGCTATTCCGATCCTGAACGGGCGCCTGACGATCCCCGTGATCGCATCGCCGCTGTTCATCATCTCGCAGCCCGACCTCGTCATTGCGCAGTGCAAGGCGGGCGTGGTCGGCTCGTTTCCGGCGTTGAACGCGCGGCCCAAGGCGCTGCTCGACGAGTGGCTCGCCCGCATAACGGAAGAACTCGCCGCGCACGATCGCACCCATCCCGAGCGACCTGCGGCACCGTTCGCGGTCAACCAGATCGTCCACCGCTCGAACGACCGGCTCGATCACGATCTCGACCTATGCGTCAGGTACAAGGTGCCGCTCATCATCACGTCGCTGGGTGCTCGCGAGGACCTGAACCGTACTGTGCATGAGTATGGCGGCACCGTGCTGCACGACGTCATCGACGACCACTTTGCCAGAAAGGCTGTCGAGAAGGGCGCCGATGCGCTGGTAGCGGTTGCTGCGGGTGCCGGCGGACATGCGGGAACCTTGTCGCCGTTCGCGCTGATCCAGGAGATCCGGCAATGGTTCTCCGGTCCGCTCGCGCTGTCAGGCGCGATCGGCTCCGGCGCCGCAGTGCTTGCCGCGCAAGCCATGGGCGCAGACTATGCCTATGTCGGGTCCGCCTTCATCGCGACGGAGGAGGCCACCGCCAGCGACGCCTACAAGCAGGCGATCGCCGATAGCCGCGCGGCCGACATCGTCTACACGAACCTGTTCACCGGCGTGCACGGCAACTATCTGCGGCCCTCCATCATCGCGGCCGGTCTGGACCCCGACAACCTGCCGACGAGCGAAGCCAGTCGGATGGACGTGGGCGCGACCGATGCGAAGGCGTGGCGTGACATCTGGGGTTGTGGCCAGGGTATCGGGGCGATCGGCGCCACGGTGCCAACGGCAGCCTTGGTCGCCAGACTGGCGAAGGAATATGAAGACGCGCGTTCGCGGCTGCTCGGGAACGAGCGCGGGTCTGTTGAGCGGCCCGGTTGAACGCCCGCTTCCTCCGTCGCAATCTTTCTCGGATCACGGCACCGCGAGTGAGCGGGGCGTCACCAGTCTCGGCTTTTCGGAGTTCAGCCACGTCGCCTGACCACCACCCCGGACATGTCGTGGCTCCCTGAGCGTGGCGCTACGCTATGTTGGGCTTTACATCGGCGAGCGGAGTTGATGCCTGCGAGGAATGTGCGGCTCAGATGGAGACGGCGTCTGCGCCCTTGAGGCCGAGCATGCCTCGTGCTTCGTCCGGCGTGGCCGGCTCAAGGCCCATTTCGCGGATGATGCGTACGGCCTTTGCGACCTGCTCGGCATTTGAGATGGCGAGCTTGCGCGGTTCGATGAACAGGCTGTCTTCCAGTCCGACCCGCACGTTTCCGCCCATCAGCGCAGCCTGCGTGATGAAGGGCATCTGGTGCCGTCCCGCCGCAAGCACCGACCAGCGGAACGCATCGGCTCCGAACAGCCGGTCCGCCGTCCGCTTCATGAACATGAGGTTGTCCAGGTCCGCCCCGATGCCGCCCATGATTCCGAAGATGAACTGGAGGAAGAAGGGCGCCTTGACCAGGCCGCGGTCGACGAAATGGGCAAGGTTGTAAAGGTGTCCGACGTCATAGCATTCGTGCTCGAACTTCGTGCCCTCGCCGCCCATCGTTTCGAGAATGTAGCCGATGTCGCGGAAGGTGTTCCGGAAGATATAATCGTCGGAATTGACGACGTAGGGCTCCTCCCACGCGTGTTTCCACTCCTTGATGCGCTTTGCCGCACCGAAGAAGGCGAAGTTGATCGTGCCCATGTTGAGCGAGCACATCTCCGGCTTGAACCGGACCGCGGCGCGCAGCCGGTCGGCGACCGTCATCTGCGCGCTGCCGCCGGTGGTGATGTTGATCACCGCGTCGCTCGCGCCCCGGATGCGCTGGAGAAAGCGGGCGTAGATGTCGGGATCGCCGGTCGGTTCACCGGTCTCGGGCACACGCGCATGCAGATGGATGATCGACGCCCCCGCCGCGGCTGCCGCGATCGACTGCTCGGCGATCTCTTCCGGAGTGACCGGAAGCGCGTCCGACATGGTCGGCGTATGCGCGGAGCCCGTGACCGCGCACGAGATGATGACCTTGCCCGTCATGTCAGCCTCCTCGCGTCAGGATTTTTCCGCGACGACGCGGTTCTCGATCGCGCCGATGCCGTCGATCTCGACGCGCATCACATCTCCGGCCTTGACCCAGCGTGGCGGATTGGAGGCGGCCCCCACGCCGCTGGGCGTCCCCGTCGCGAGGATGTCGCCGGGCTTGAGCGTCATCACCGTCGACAGATAGGAGATCTGGTCGAAGATGTTGTGGATCATCTCGCCGCTGTTGCCGCGTTGACGCTGCTCGCCATTGACGAGCATCCGGAAATCGAGCGCGTGCGGGTCGTCGATTTCCCCGTCGAGGACCAGCCAGGGGCCGATCGGGCCGTGGGTGTCGAATGACTTCCCGAGTGTGTGAGTCGGCGTCCGCCGCTGCCAGTCGCGCACCGAAACGTCGTTCGCGACCATATACCCGCCGATCACCGACCGCGCCTGCTCGACCGGCACATGACGGCAGGTTTTGCCTATGACGACCGCCAACTCCGCTTCATAGTCGAGCTGCTCCGACACTTTTGGAAGCACGACCTCGTCATAGGGTCCCGCGATGCAGGACACCTGCTTGTTGAACCACACCTGATAGGGTGGCGTTTCGATGCCGCCGGCGGCCGCTTCGGCCGCGTGCTCGCGGTAGTTCATGCCGATGCCGAGATATTTCTCCGGGTTCGGCACGGGCGCGAGCAGCCGCACGTTTGCCAGCGCGATCCGCGCATCGGCACGGTCCTCCACGGCCGCGAACGCGTCCAGTGCCGATGGACCGGCCTCGAGAAAGGCGAGCGTGGTGGTCGGAAGTTCGGGCGCGGCGAGCGACAGGTCGATCAGGTGGTCGCCGAACACCTTGCCGAGCCGCTGGCGGCCGTCATGCGCGAAGGAAGCAAGAGGCATTGGCGTCTCCCGTGCCGGTCAGGCGGTGGCGAGGAAATGCATGTGGCAGGTGTTCTGCCGCCACTGGCCGGCGGTCCTGACCCAGGTCTGCGACACGATCGCCTTGATCTCGTTCAACTTGTCGATGCCGCGAACCTGCACGGTCTGCTCCAGCGGCCCGACCACGACGGCGCAGTCGCCATACACCCTGATGTCGAGATCGCCGCGGTCGATACGATGAAAGATGAACTTGTTTTCCACTCCCGCAAGATAGTCCGCCCTGCCGTCGACGTGACCGTTGCCGTGGATGTGGACCAAATCATCCGAGACGATCGCCGCCAGCGCGTCGACGTCGCCGGCGGTGAGGGCGGCGCAACGGCGTCGCTCCTGGTCCTGGATGTCCTGTTCTGCCGACACGTCGGCCATCTCCTATCTCCTTCAGGTGCCAAAGACGTAATCGGTGCCCGGCGCGCGTGGCGCGACACCCTGCCGTTTGAGTTCCGTTTCCGGCCGTCCTTCCCGATACATCTCGACCATGCGATCGGGATCGAACTGCACGCCGAGCGGGTTGGCATGGAACGCTTCGGTCTGGAAGAAGCCGATCAGCTCCTCGTGGGTATCGTAATTGTCGGTTTGCGTTTCGATCTGATTGCCGTCCGGATCGCGATAATAGAGCGAGGTGGTCGAGCCATGGTTGATGCACCAATAAGGCAGGATGCCGATCTCCTTCAACCGCACATAATTGGCCAGGAGATCGCCTAGCGACGCGTACGCATAGGCGTAATGCTCGACGCCGGCGGCCTGTCGGTTGAGCTCGGGAAGATCGTCGAAGCGGCCGATCGCGATTCGATGATGCTCTTCGTCATAGGTGAGGAACGACGCATCGTCCGACCCCATCACCTCCCACGCATTCAGGAACGTCTTGTAGAATGCGACCTGCTCGCGAAAGCGGCTGGTCTTGAGCACGATATGGACGAAGCCCGTCGGACGAACCTCGGGTTTGACCAAGGCCCGTTCACGCACAGATTGCGCCGTCTCTTCCAAGGCAGCAGCCATCAAAACCGCAATCCTGCCGTAACCGAATAGATGCGCGGCTGAAACGAGTAGTTCACGAAATAGCCGAATATGTTCGTGATGTCGCGGACGATGACGTGCTTGTTCAGCAGGTTGCTCGCCGCAAAGGTCAGGCTCATTCGATCCGAGCGGTCCGCAAGCCGCGCGCTGGCGCTGAGCAGGAAATAGTGGGGCTGATGAACGAAATTGTCCGGCGCGGTGTAATAGTCTCCGCGATAAGAGGCGGTGACGTTGAACCGCGTGTTCACTGCGCCGATGGCGGCGGCGTAGTCGGCAGCGACGGTGCCCACAAACTTCTGCGACAGGGGGAGACGGTTTCCTGAGGCGTCGCCGGAAGCAAGGATGGCCCCGCCGGTCGGTCGGGGGGTGGAGATGACCGCGCCGGGGTAGCTCGTGAACCGGGCGTGCAGCGCCTCGAAGCCGCCGTTGAGCGAGAATTCGGGGGTCAGTTTCGCGACGAAGTCGACGTCGACGCCGTAGAGCTCGGATTTCGCTCCGTTGGTGACGGTCGCCACCGACGCGCCCGCCAGGAACTGATTCACCTGGATGTTGGTATATTTGTAGTAGAAGCCGTTCACGTTGACCGTTAAGCGACGATCGGCTGTCTGCGCCTTGACGCCCAATTCCCAGTCGTCCAGCTTTTCAGGCAGATAGGGTGCGCCGCTCGGGTTGGCGATGTTGAAGCCGCCGCTCTTGAACCCGCGATTGTAGGAGGCGTAGGCGAGCACGTCGGGCGTGAACTTATGGCTCAGCGCGACCCGCCAGGTCGGCTTGTGCGCGGTGACCGAGTCTGGGCTGAACGCCGGGACCACGATCCTGACGCCGTTCACCAACTGGGCCGAGTTCGTCCCCGCGATGCGATGCTTCTCGCTCGTATAGCGCGCGCCAAGCGTCAGCGTTGTGTCCGGCCCCAGCTTGACGTCTGCCTGGGCGAAAGGCGCGATCGCGTTGGTCGTCTCATAGGCATTGGACGTAATCACCCGGATCGACGTGGGTAGCGGCGCCAGGATGCCCGAGGACACTCGATTGAACGGATCATAGCCGATGCGGCTGTGGATGTAGTATAGTCCCACCACCCACTGAAAGGCTCCGCCGCTCGGCGAGATCAGCTGTATCTCCTGCGTGAAATCCTTGTTGGGAATGTTGGGCGCCGTGCTGATGGAAAGGGGCGCCGCAACGCTGGAGAAGTCGAATTTGAAGGACCCTCTGCCTTTGCGATACGATGTGATCGAGACCAGCTTTGCGAAATCCAGACGGTAGTCCAGCTGTGCACTGACGCCGCCGCCGTGGAAGTTGCTGTAACCGGGCGTGCCCGCGTAGGTATCGAACACGCTGGTCGTCGGACCATAACCAGGAAAGAGCGGCTGTGTGCCCGGATAGGGCTGGTTCACGTTGCCCGAATCGCTGCGGTCCAGATAGTCGCCGATGATCGTGAGGTCGGCATCTTCACTAAGCCTAAACAGCAGTTTGCCGCGCAGCGAGATGCTGTGGTTCAAGCGATAGGTGTCGAACCCGGCGGTCAGGCTGCGGCCCCAGCCGTCCCCCTGCCTGATGTAGCTCGCTGAAAGGCTGGCCGCGACGCTCGACGCCAGCGGACCGGTGAGAAAGCCGCTCGCGCGGACCGTGTCGTAGCTCTCGTACCCCGCCGTGACCGCACCTGACAGGGTGAAGCTGGGCGCGCGGGTGGTGATCTGGATCACCCCCGCCGTCGCGTTGCGGCCGAAAAGCGTGCCCTGCGGACCTTTCAGCACCGTGATCTGCTCGAGATCGGCAAGGTCACGCAGGCCTTCGCGCTGGCTGGGCAGGTAGACGCCGTCGACATAGAGCGCGACGGGGTTCTCGACGACGTTGCTTGACGTGACGACGCCGCGGATGGCGGGCTGAAACGCGCCGACGCCATAGGAGACATTCAGGCCGGGCACGATGCTGGTCAGCTGCTGGAGCTCCTTGATGCCCGTGTTCAGCAGCTGCGCCGGCTCGACCACAGCGACCGCGATTGGAACGTCCTGCAGCCGTTCCACCCTTTTTTGCGCGGTGACGACGATATCGGTGCTGCCGGTAGACTGGTCCGCGGTATCGCCCGCGGGAGAGGCCGGCAGGACCTGGCCGGGTCGATCGGGTTGCTGAAGGTCAGCCGTCGCCGCAGGCTGCGCGGCTTGCGAAGGGGTCGCGGTCGCCCCCGGCGGCGCCGTTTGCGCCCATGCCGCCGTCGCCAGCAACTGGGTCAGCAGAGCGCCCGCACCAAGCTTCTTATTCATCGCCTCTCCCATCGCATTTGCGCATCGTTCGCGCCTCTTGTTGACGCGCTTCTGATCCGGCGGCCGATGCTCGTCACGATGCGAAATGGTGGCGGCATATGCTCGCTGGCTATAGCCCGGCGCGCTTCTTCCCTGTTCAGGCACCGCGGAGCCCGCGGGAAACCATGACCGCGGAGAATGGCCGATAGGCACGAGGCATCGACCTCTATGACCAACCATCACTTCAAGCCCAGGCCACCCCGCTACCCGGCCAGCCAGGAGGGGCGTTATGAACGCGACGGATAGCCGCCGCCCGTTGGTCGTCGTCATCGGCGCCGGGCCCACTGGGCTCGCCTTGGCGATCGAGCTTGGCACGCGGGCCATTCCGTGCCTGATCGTCGAGCGGGACGCGCGCGCCGGCTATGCGCCCCGGGCAAAGACCACGCATGTGCGGACGCGCGAATTGATGCGGCGGTGGGGGATCGCCGACCGGCTGGCGGAGGCTTCGCCATTTGGCGTCGACTACCCGACCAATATCCACTTCGTGACCCGGCTGGGCGGCTATCCCCTGACCCGCTTCGACCGGGCGTTGAACTGCTCGCCCGAACGCGACGAACGCTATGCCGAGCACGGGCAATGGGTGCCTCAATACAAGCTGGAAAAGGTGCTGCGCGATAAGGTGAAGTCGCTGCCCCATGTCGAATTGCGGCACGGCACGGAGTTCGTCGCGCTGGAGGAAGGCGACTCGGCAGTCGACGTGCGGATACGTGATGCGGCAGGCGCGATCGAGACGATCCGGGCCGATTTCCTCGTCGGCGCCGATGGCGCCCGCAGCAGCGTCCGCGAAGCGATCGGGGCGACCATGGTGGGAACCTATGGCCTGTCGCGAAACTACAACATCATCTTTGAGGCGCCGGGGCTGGCCGACACGCATTCACACGGCCCTGGCGTTATGTACTGGCAGATCAACCCGGAGGCACCGAGCGTGATCGGCCCGATGGACGAAGGGGACATCTGGTTCTTCGGTCCCACCGGCCTCCCGCCTGACGCAACCCTGACCGAGGCGGAAGCGGAAGCGCTGATCCGTCGCGCGACCGGCATCGACCTGCCATACCGGGTGCTTAGTTCGGATGTCTGGATCGCAAGCCGCCTATCGGCCGACCGCTACCGGCGCGGCCGTACGTTCCTGGCCGGGGATGCCTGCCATCTCCACCCGCCCTTCGGCGGCTTCGGCATGAACTTGGGCGTCAGCGACGCCGTCGATCTCGGCTGGAAGCTGGCGGCCGTCCTGCAAGGATGGGGCGGCGCGACGCTGCTCGACAGCTACGAATCCGAACGTCGGCCGGTGCACGACTTGGTCATGGACGAGGCGGAGAGTAACCATGCGGTGCTCGCCAACCAGCTGTTCCGCGACGGTATCGAGGAGGAGGGTCCGGCAGGCGAGGCGATCCGCGAGGAAGTCGCCGCGCTGATCAGGCGCAGCAAGGAGCGGGAGTTCAACGCGCTGGGCGTGGTGAAGGGGCTGCGCTACCTCAACTCGCCGATCATTCCCGCGGACGGGTCCGAGCCGGAGTGGCGGCCGTCGCGTGATTACCAGCCCAGCGCTTCGCCCGGCTCCGTCGCGCCGCATGCCTGGCTGGCCGATGACCGATCGCTGTACGACCTGTTTGGGGCCGGCTTCACGCTCCTGGTCCTCGACGACGCTGGCGACGGCGACGTCGCGTCCGCGATCGCAGAGGCGAGGCGAACGGGCATACCCCTCGACGTGGTGCGCTTACCCGATCCCGCGCTGGCGGCCCTTTACGGCGCGGTCAGAGCACTGGTGCGGCCCGACCAGGTGGTCGCTTGGCGCGGTCAAGCCTGGCCTTCAGACGAGGCGCTGCTTGAGCGCGTGAGCGGGCGCGGGGCGCATGTCATCGCCGCCGAATACCAGTCCCCTGTTCCGGCATGAGGCCAACTCTTATGGCGGAGCGGTCAATCGCAGCTGATAGTTCAGGCCGGCCTTGCGCACGAGATCGCACAGGCCCTCGGCCACGGGGGTGAGCGGCAGGTCGCGGCGCCGCACGATGCAAACGGGCGCGGCCTGCAAGGCACCATCGAGGTCTATCGTCGTCACCCGCTCGTTCGCCATGACCAGATCGAGCCACTGGACGGGCAGGATCGTCAGCAAGTCGGTGTTGGCGACGGCGAGCATGGTCATCATGCCCGAGCGGGAATGGACCACGATTTCCGGCGGCGGCAGGCCCGCGCGCTCGAACATGGCCTCGAAGTCCGACTCGTCCCGGCCATCGTAGAAGGAAGGGCGTACCCAGCGAACGCCGCGCAGGTCCGCCAGCGAACGCGCGTCGCGCAGCGGGTGCCCGGCGCGCACCACGATGATGCGCCGGTTGTCGAACAGCTTTTCGACCAGCAGGGTGGCGGTGGACGTCTCTGGCGACAGCGGGCCGACGAAAAAGTCGATTTCACCGGACAGTATGTCGGCCTCGATGGGTCTGAACAGGCTCTCGGCCAGCTTGAGCAGTGCGTGAGGAAACTTCTGCTGGAACTTGACCAACACGACCGGCATCAGCGCGATGCTGGCCGCCGCCGACAGGGCGACGCTTACCTGGCCCGTCAAACGCCCCTTGGCGTGATCGACCTCCTCAAGGATCCGGCGGATCTCGGACTGGATCGCGATCGCCCGTCGAACGAACGCCTCGCCGATCTCGGTCGGGACCACGCCGTGCGCATGCCGCTTGAAGAGTTCGAGGCCAAGCTCAGCCTCCAGATCACGGATGCTGCGCGTCATGGTCGGCTGCGTGATGCCGAGCTTGCGGCTGGCCGCGCGCAGGCTGCCGCTTTCCGCGACCGCGACGATGTCACGGATGTTGCTCAGCTTCACGGCATCCTCCTCCTGATAGGCAATCAGCCGTTTAACGGCCTTACCGATAGGCAAGAGGCATCCCTACGCTTCACACTTGGTCATCGCAACCGCGTTCGGTCCGGATGACGGACAGGCCGAATGCCATCGCGGCGCCCAGCGCCCCAAGCAGCATGGCCGCCACCAGGAACAGCGCGCCCGGGCCGAACCGATCGAAGCAGATCCCGCCCATAGTCGCGCCGAGCGCCTGGGCGAAAAAGAACAAGGCGGCGAACAGTGAAACCGCGGCGCCCGGCGCCCCGGGCGCCATGCGTGTCGCCCGGACCTGAAGCACGTTGTGCATCATGAAGAAGCCGATGCCAGCGATCATGAGAGATGCCCCCGCGAGCAGCTTTCCATCGGCCATCGGCAGCAAGGCCAACCCGAGCGCCACCAAGGCGCCGCCCACGCCCGCGCGACGGCTTTCGGTCATGGCACGGACGACAGGGCCGGCAAAAAGCACGAAACCCAGCCCACCAAGGCCGAAGCAGCCGACCAGCAGGCTGGTCCATGTCTCATCCGTGCCGAGATTTCCGTGCAGCAACGGCGCGGCGAACGGGAGGGCCGCGTAAAGGGCGAAGCCTTCGACGGCGACGGCGCCCAGAACGGCTCGCACCTGCCCCATGCGGATCAGCTCGCCGAGGGTGGCGCCACCGGTGCGGTCCCGATCGCGGCGGCGCCCGACCAACGCCACTTGTGGTTCACGTCGCCGTGTCCAGGCGAGCAGGGCGCCGCTGCCAGCGAACAGGATCGCGATGACCAGGAAAACGGCTTCCCACCGCACCGCGGCAGCCAGCAAGCCGCCGCCCGCCTGGCCCGCCGTCGTGCCCAGGATAGAGGCGGCGGTCATTCGCGCGACGAGCACCGGCCTGTCGCTCTCGCTGCTCGCCTGCCCGATCCAAAGGAGGGTAAGCGGGCCGAGCGCGGCGGCGGCGGCGCCGGTCAGGAAGCGCGCCGCCACCAGCCATCCGAAGCTCGGCACGACGACGCATAGCGCGCTGCCCGCGGCCGCGGCGAATGCGGCCGCGACGATCACCTTGTACGGGCCGACGCGATCGCCCAGTGGCCCATAGACGAGCTGGAAGCAGCTGTAGCTGAGCGCATAGGCTGAGACGGCAAGCCCGGCCGCGCCGATGGAGAGGCCGAAGTGGTGCGCCAGCTGCGGCAGCACCGCGTCCAGGCCGCGGATCGAGGCAGCGCCGCCGAAGACGGCCAGGGCCAGCCCGGCCATGACCACGCCGGACCTCGCGGTCACCTCCGTGCCGGGCTTCCCGGTCAGAAGCGGTATCCGAGCGTCGCCCCGTAGGTGCGGGGGGCGCCGCGCGCGAGCACGAGCCCCTGGTTCGCCTCCACCAGCGAGGTTGCGTAGGCGGCGCCGCCCAGGCTCTTCCCCCAGAGCTTGACCGAAAGGTGATCGCCGGCTCCCGTCCAGGTCACCGACGCGTTGACCAGATCGTAGGAGGGCTGGAAACCGATATTGTCTGGCGCGGCGAAGAAGCGGCTGGTTCGGTAGTAAGTCGCGGCAAGCGAGAGCGCGCCTGATCCGACCGCGATCCGGTAGCTGCCGCCCAGGTTGAAGGTTGTGCGGGGCGCGAAGGGCAGCCGATTGCCCGCCGCCGAGGCGGAGCACACGCCGCCGGGCGGCGGCACGCATCCGCCGACGGGCACGATGAAGTCCGCGTCCGGGAAGGACGTGAACTTCTCATGGTGGTCAATGGAAAGATGGCGACCCGCCCAGCTCTCATCCTGCTCTCCCGCTCGCTTTTGCCGACGTAGAGTGCGCCGCGCGAGCACGCCTAGACGGGCCATGGTCGGCTCCGATAGCCGGCAGGCATCAGCGTTCCTCCGAAATAGCTGGCCCTGCCTTGCACCCCAGATCCATAAGGGACACGGCCGTGAACGTGCCGCATGCAGCCCGCGTCCCGCCGCTGCTCGAACGTCGGCGAGAGGACGAGCGGGTGACACAGGCGATCTTTTCCGGCGGGTGCAGCTGCGGCCAGCTGCGCTTTTCCTGCACGGCACCACCACTGGTCCAGCTCGTCTGTCATTGCCGGGACTGTCTGAAACGCACCGGGCCCTATACCGGCATCCTGTTCGTCTCCCCCGCCGCCCTGACGGTAACCGGCGACACCGATGTCACGCGGTATACGGGCGGCAGCGGCGCCCCGATCCATCTTTATCGGTGCGCGACATGCGCCAGCCCCGTGACCGCCTCGGCCGGCGCCATGGCCGATGCGCAACTGGTGCTCGCGCAGGCGCTCGACCGCGCAGAGGATTTCGCACCGCAATGCCACGTCTTCGTCGCGGGAAAGCCCGATTGGGTCAGCATCGACGACGAATTGCCGCAGTTCGCGGGATCGACGCATTGAGCGACCGGCCGCCCTTTCACCGGCTTCATCGCAGGCCTATAGCCGTTGTCTATCGCAAGGAGGGCTTTGCTATCTGTGTTCCACTGACGGCCGGGGGCAGATGATAGGAAAGAGGCACATGCCCGGTTGTGCAGGAGAGCATCGATGGAGCTGACACTAGAGCGGATCCGCGAAGCGTCCGGCAAGCTCGATTCCGGCAAAGTCTACGGTCATTTCATCGGCGGCGAATGGATCGGGGGCGACACGGGCGAGACGATCGCGCTCGAAAACCCGGCCACGCGCGAGGTGTTGGCCCGCATTCAGGCCGGTAACGCCAAGGACGTCGACCGGGCGGTGAAGGCCGCCGCGGCCGCGTTCCCAAGCTGGTCGCGCTCCTCGCCGGTGTTGCGGCAGAACGTGCTCCGGGCGATTGCTCAGCGGATCCGCGATCGGCAGTTCGACTATGCGTTGCTGGAAACGCTGAACAACGGCAAGCCGATCTCCGACGCCTTCACCCACGACATCCCCGGAGCGATCGGGCAATTCGAGTTCTTCGCGGGGACGCCCTTCCACATTCACGGCCAGACGCTCGACTTCAGCGACGCGGCCGTGCTGGTCCACCGCGAAGCGATCGGACCGGTGGCGCAGATCATTCCATGGAACGTGCCGCTGCTGATGGCCGCCTTCAAGCTGGCGCCCGCGCTCGCCGCCGGCTGCACCATGGTGCTCAAGCCCGCCGAGGTCGCCTGCCTGTCGGTCATGGAGTTCATCGGCGACATCGCCGACCTGGTGCCGCCGGGGGTGATCAACGTCGTCACCGGCTACGGCGGCGACGTCGGCGAACCGCTCGTCACGCATCCCCTGATCCGCAAGGTGGCGTTTACCGGCTCGCGCCCGACGGCGCAGAAGATCATCGGCTATGCGGCACGAAACATCATCCCGCAGACGATGGAGCTGGGCGGCAAATCGGCCAACATCGTCTGCGAGGATGCCGATATCGAGGCGGCGGCCCAGTCGGCGGTCATCAGCACCGTCTTCAACAAGGGCGAGGTATGTGTCGCCGGCAGCCGCGTGTTCGTCCACAAGAAGGTCGAGGATGTCTTCTTGAACGCATTCCAGCGCCGCCTCGCGGCGGTGCGCCAGGGCGATCCCCTGCATCCGGCGACCCAGCTCGGCGCGATGGCGTCGCGTGCGCAGTTCGAGAAAGTGCGCGGCTATCTCGAGCTCGGGGAGCAGGAAGGCGCGCGCGCCTTCTTCGGTGGCAAGGCGGCGCGAGTCGAGGGACTGGCAGACGGTTACTTCATCGAGCCCACCATCTTCACTGACGTCCGCCACGATATGCGGATCGCGCAGGAGGAAATCTTCGGTCCGGTCACCGGCGTGATCAGCTGGGATGACGAAGACGAGATGCTGCGCCAGGTGAACGGCGTCGAGTACGGCCTCGCGGGCGGGCTATGGACCCAGAACCTGACGCGGGCGCACCGCATCGCGCGGGCCATGGAAACGGGCGTCGTCTGGATCAATCGTTACTTCAACTTCAAGCCGGGCATGCCTGGAGGCGGCTATAAACAGAGCGGTTTCGGCCGGGAGATGTGCCTGGAGACGCTCAACCACTATACGCTGACCAAGTCGGTGGTGATCAACCTGGAGGAGCAGCCGATCGGCGACACCTTCGTGGTGCCTGCGCCGAACGCGGGGTGACGTAGGCGCGATGTCATTCGAACAACCCGAGGTCGGCGGCCGCAGGGGCCGCAATATGGACTGGGTCGCCCAGTTCGAGGGGCAGATGCTGGTCTGCGGCATGCTGGCCAAGATGCTCTACGGTGCGCCCGACCGGGACTGGCTCGACACGCTGGTCCGCGACGACCTGTTCGCCGCCGCCCCCCTCGGCGGCGACCTGCCGGAGATCGCGACGGCGCTGACCCATCTCCAGCGCTGGACCGCCGAGGCGAGGAACGGCTCCCTGCATGATCTGTTCGCGGCGGCGGAGCAGGACTATACCCGATTGTTCATCGGTCCCGGTCGTCTGCCGGCCGCTCCGTGGGAGTCGGTCTATACCAACAAGGATCGCGCCGTCTTCCAGATGGAAACGGTGAGCGTGAAGAATTGGTATGCGCGCTTCGACCTGCAACTCGCGACGGCCTTCAACGAGCCGGCGGATCATGTCGGCCTGGAGTTCGCCTTCATGGCCGATCTCGCCTCCCGCACGATCGCGGCGTCGGAGATCAGGGACGGCGAGACGGTCAAGCGGCTGATCGACGCGCAGCGCGGTTTCCTGAGCCAGCATATGCTGCGATGGGTGCCGCGCTGGGCCGACGATGTCGTGCGGTTCGCGAGCACCGATCTGTATCGCGGCCTCGCCTGGCTGGCGCGCGGCGCAGTGCTCGAGGCCGCGTCTTTTTTTGCCGCGACGGTCGAGAAGCGCGAACCGGGCGGAGCCTTTCGCCGGCTGCAGCCGGCCGCGATGGAGCAGTGAGATGGCCGTGGCCGAGGACATGAAGAGCGCTGGCGGGACTTCCGCGACCGGACCGGCGTCGTCGCTCGAACGGTGGGCCGAAGCCGTCCGCCGCGCCGGCGGGGTCGGCTATGGCTTGAAAAAGGAGCCGCGCTCGCACTCGCTGCTCGGGCCGGGCGGCGGCAAGGGCAAATGGATCGCGGCCGACTGCTGGCCCGACTGCGGCAGCAAGGGCTTCAACAAGGCCTATGTCGAGGATGGGGTGATCGTCCGCATGGGCACGGACGACAGCATCGAGGACAGCTGGAACCGGCCGCAGCTCAGGGCGTGCGCGCGCGGCCAGGCGCTGCGGCTATGGCTGCTGGGCGCCGATCGGCTGAAATATCCGATGAAGCGCAAGCATTGGGAGCCCGGCGGCGGGCGCAAGGAGCTGCGCGGCAAGGACGAATGGGTCCGCATTTCGTGGGACGAGGCGCTCGACATCCTGGCGGGCGAGCTCAAGCGGATCAAGGAGACTTACGGCAACGAGGCGATCCTCGCCAATTGGGTGGGCGCGATCGCCGCGCGCGTGCTGGGGCTGTACGGCGGGTTCACCGACCAATGGGGCACGCATTCCACGGGCACCTGGGCGAACGCCTTCTACCTGACCGGCTATCAGCTCGGCTGGAACGACCGGTTCGACATGGTCGAGACCAAGCTGTTCCTGCTGTGGGGCACGAACCCCGTGTGGAGCCAGGCCGGCTTGCCGGCCTATACTTATTCGCAGGCGAAGAAGAACGGGGCGCGGTTCATCGCGATCGATCCGTTCTACAATCCCACCTACGAAATGCTGACGGACGAGTGGCTTCCGATCAGGCCGGGCACCGACCACCCGATGATCCTGGGCATGATCCACACATTGCTGGTCGAGGACGATCCCGTCGCCAATCCGCTGATCGATTGGGATTTCCTTGATCGCTGCACCGTCGGCTTCGACGCCGACCATATGCCGGCGGATGCGGACCCGCGCGACAACCTGCGCGACTATGTGCTGGGCACCCATGACGGCGTGCCCAAGGATGCCGAATGGGCGTCCGCCCTGTGCGGCGCGCCGCCCGATCGCATCCGCTGGCTCGCGCGCACGCTCGCCACCGAGGAGAACGCCGCGATCTGCACCTCCTGCGGGCCGGCGCGGGTCGACAATGCGGACACGCTGCCGCAGGCGTTCATCGCGCTCGCGGCGATGACCGGACACCTCGGCAAGCCTCATTCGCAGCTGGGCGTCGCGCATCATTTCGGCACCAATGGCGGCCCGCAGCTGGTGCAGGGCCAGAACTCGCGGTCCTACGCCAAGTCGCACCTGCGCGCGGCGACCATCTTCAACCCGGTCGCCGAGGGCGAGATGATGGCCGGTGCGTTCGATCTCGAGCCTCGGCGGGGCTGCATCAACGTCAACGAGATCAACACGGCCGTGCTGACGGGTCGGTACACCGGCGTCGACGGCGAAACGGTGCCCATCGACATCCGCTTCATCTATCATGCGCACGGCTCGCGCGTGAACCAGCTGCCGAACACGCTCGATGCGATCGCGGCGCACCGCAAGGTCGAGTTCGTGGTCACGCAGAACCTGTTCATGAACGCCGACGCCATCTATTCCGACCTGGTCCTGCCGGTGACCTCGCGCTGGGAGCGGGACGGGAATGTCTGCATCGGCTATCGCGAGCAGCTGCTCTGGCATTCCAAGATCATGGACCCGTATTTCGAATGTAAGGACGATCTTTGGATAGGGGTGGAGATCGCCAAGCGACTGGGCATCGACCCCAAGCTGGTCGAGCCTTGGCCGTGGAAGCAGGAGATCTTCAACCAGGTCGCCGACGCCAAGGTGATGACGGCCGACGGCAAGACGATGGAGCCGCTCGTCACCATCACGCCCGTGGACATCACGGCGGCCGGCGTCGAGGGCGTGCCGCAGCAGGGCCGCATCTCGGTCGACGAATTCAGGGAAAAGGGCATCTATCACATCCCGCGCGAGCCGGGCGACAATCACGGATTCGTATATCTGCAGGATTTCCGCAACGATCCTGCGGCTCACCCGCTCAATTCGGCGAGCGGCAAGCTGGAAATCCATTGCCAGGCGCTCGCCGACCGCGTGAACCGGCTGGGCTGGTCCGAAATCCGCCCCATCCCCAGCTATAACCCGCCGCTCGAGGGTTTCGAGGCGACATTCAGCGACTGGGATGCACGCATCAAGGGCGAATATCCGCTCCAGCTCTACAACCTGCACATGCCGCGCCGCGCGCATTCGTTCTTCGACAACGCCACCGTCATGCGCGAGCTGTTCCCTCACGAATTCATCATGAACCCGCTCGATGCGGAACCGCGCGGCATCCGCAACGGCGACACGGTGCTGGTGCGCAGCCGATGGGGCAAGATCCTGCGGGACGTGTGGGTGACGCCGCTCGTCATGCCGGGTGTCACGGTGCTGGGCCAGGGCGCGCGCGTCGATCTGGACGAGGAGACCGGCATCGACCGGGGCGGCTGCGCCAACGTGCTCAAGAGCGCGCAGCCGACCGGAGGCGGTCATGTCGGCTGGAACAGCGTGGTCGTCGAGGCGGAGAAATGGACGGGCGCGCCGCTGCCGCCCGATGTCGAGACCGGACACATCGTCCCGCTGAAGCAATCGGCACATGTCTAAGCAAGTCGGCTTCTATCTCGACGCCGAAGCCTGCAACGGCTGCGCCGTCTGCCTGGTCGCCTGCAAGGACAAGTACGACAATCCGGTCGGCGTCAATTTCCGCAAGGTGATCCATCACACGATGGGGCATTGGGAGGCGGACACGGCGAACCCCGGCTTTCTCGCGCCTCGCATCTCGGCTTACTCGCTGTCGATCGCCTGCAATCATTGCGAAACGCCGGTCTGTCAGGAAGCCTGCCCGGTCGCGGCGATCACCAAGCGTGCCGACGGCCGTGTGCTGATCGACAAGGACATCTGCGTCGGTTGCCGCCTGTGCCAGTGCTGCCCTTATGACGCGCCGCAGTTCAACGAAGAGCTGGGGGTGATGACGATGTGCGACGGGTGCGTCGACCTGGAAGGGACCGGGGAGGAGCAGGCCTGCGTCGCCGCTTGTCCCCAGCGCGCGCTGGAGTTCGGGGACATGGACGAGTTGCGCGCGAAGCACGGTGATGCGGTGCTGGGCGGCGTCGAGCCTCTGGCCGACCCCGCCATCACCCGGCCGTCGCTGCTGGTGACGCCGCATCGAAATTCGAAACCGCTCGCCGGACCGCGCGCGTGAGCGACGAGACGATGGTGCTCGTCGGCGGCGGCTATGCCTCGCAACGCGCCGCCGACTGTCTGCGGCAGGAAGGTTTCGACGGGCGGATCGTGCTGATCGGCGACGAGGCGCATCCGCCCTACAGCCGGCCGCCGCTGTGCAAGAAGGCGCTGGGGACCGAGACGCCGGTCGAACGGCTCGCGCTTCGGCACCCCGGCTTCTACGAGAACAATCGCATCGAGCTGATGCTGGGGACGCACGCGAGCGCGGTCGATCGTGCGGCGCGGCGGGTGCATGTCGAGGGCGGTTCGCCGGTCGACTACGACCGCCTCCTGCTTGCCACGGGGGGCCGGCCGCGGCGGCTGCCGGTGCCGGGGAACGACTTGGCCGGCGTGCATGTCATCCGCTCCCACGAAGACTGCGTCCGGCTGCAGCGCGAGCTCAGGCCCGGCGCGCGGCTCGCCATCATCGGGGCGGGCTATATCGGCATGGAGACCGCTGCGACCGCCGTCGCACTCGACGTGCAGGTGACGGTGGTCGAGCTGTCCGGACGGCTGATGAGCCGGGTTGCGTCGCCGGCCATGTCCGAATTCTTCGCCCGTCACCATCTCGACCAGGGCGTGACGCTGAAACTGCACCGGTCGGCGCAGGCGATCGAGGGCGAAGCCGGGCGCGTGACCGCCGTGCTTCTCGACGATGGCGAGCGCGTGCCCGCGGACGTGGTGCTGATGGCGGCGGGCAACATCCCGGAATTTGGGCTGGCGATGGCGGCGGGACTGGAGTGCGAGGGAGGCATCGTCGTCGACGACCGCTGCCGGACGTCCGATCCCCTGATCTTCGCCGCCGGGGACTGCACCCGCCATCCGAGCGTTCGCTACGGCCGTCGCATCCAGCTCGAGTCGGTCGACAATGCGCTGGAACAGGCCCGCGTCGCAGCCGCCGGCATGTGCGGCCGGCGGGCACGGCATTCGCACGTGCCGTGGTTCTGGTCCGATCAATATGCGCTCAAGTTCCAGATCGTCGGGCTGTCGGACGGGTTCGACGAGATGGTCTTGCGCGGCGATCCCGACCGGCCCGGCTTCTCCGTCTGGTACCTGCGCGACGGCGAGGTGCTGTGCATGGAAACGGTGAACAACCAGCTGGAATTCATGCAGGCCGGCCGGTGGATCGGTGCGCATGCGAGGGTCGATCCCGCGATCCTGCGCGACGCGGGCGTTCCGCTCGATCGCGCGGTGCGCGAGCGTTCGCCTGCGGAAGCTCGGCCGTTATGAGCGTCCTCGAGGCCAGCGCCGACGGGCTCGACCGGATACCGCTCGCAACCGCGCCATCGCGCGCGCGGGACCAAGGCCGCCTGCGGCTGTTGATCGTGCTGGGCACGCTGACGTCGCTGTTCAATTTCCTGGATCGTTCGGTCCTCAACATCCTCGCCGAGCCGATCAAGCGCGAGCTGGGCCTTTCGGATACGCAGATCGGCCTCCTGACCGGTTTCGCGTTCGCCTTGTTCTACTCGGCGATGGGCTTGCCGATCGCGCGGCACGTGGATCGGCCGGCGACCAGTCGGCCGACGGTGGTCGCTGCCTGCGTCGCCCTGTGGTCGGGCATGACCATGGCCTGCGGCGCGGTCGCGTCCTACGGCCAGCTGCTGACCGCGCGCGTTCTGGTCGCGGTGGGCGAGTCCGGCTCGGGACCGGCGATCGTCACGCTGATCGACCATTATGTGCCGCCGTCGCGGCGGTCGCGCGTGTTCGCGCTCTACGGTCTGGGCATACCGCTGGGAACGCTGATCGGGCTGGCGCTGGGCGGCTGGCTGGTCGACAGCGTCGGCTGGCGCTGGACGTTTCTGTTGGTCGGCGCGCCGGGTTTGCTGCTGGCCGCCGCCGTCCGCCTGCTCCTCCATGAACCTCGCCGCGATCGCGATCGGACGCAGGCGGAGGCGCTCCAGCCCTCGGTGCGCGACAATCTGCTCACGGTCGGACGATCGCCGGCGCTGCGGTGGCTGATGGCGGCGACCGCGCTTACTGGGCTATTCTCCGTCGGCCTGCCCAGCTGGACGGGCATCTACCTGATCCGCGAGCTTGGACTCAGCGCCACGCACGCGGGCCTGACGCTCGGTCTGATCATGGGGACGGCGGGCGGCCTTGGCACCTTCCTCGGCGGCATCCTCGCGGACCGGATCAGCGCGGGGGACCCGGGCAGGGCCTTGCTGGTGCCCTGCGGCGGGCTGCTGCTCGGCATTCCGACGGCCGTGCTTGCGTTCTCCACCGGCGACTGGCGCGTGTTCGCCGGCTGTTACTGGTTCACCATCCTGGGCGCGACCGCGTATCTGGGCCCGACGTTCTCGCTCCTCCAGCTGCTCGTGGCGCGGCCTCACCGGGCGACGACGACCGTCATCAATACGATGTGCTTCAACCTGATCGGCGCGGGGTTGGGCCCGTTGCTCATCGGCCTGGCTTCCGACCTGCTCAAGCCTTCGTTTGGCGGCGAGGGGCTTCGCTGGGCCCTCCTCATCAGTCAGGCATCCGCCTTCATTCCGGCCTTCTGCTACTATCGCGCGGCCGCGACGGCAGGCCGCCAGATCGAGAGCGTCGCCGGGTCAAACGAATGAGTGCATCCGGACCGGGGCTATCGGACGGAGGCGTGGTCGGGCTTCAGGAAAGCCGATCGCCGCTGTCGGTCGACGCCGTCCTCGAGAGGATCGCGAGCGGGCCCGCGGTGCCCGATAGCGAGGAAGTGGACCTAACCGCCGCGCTGGGCCGGACGCTGGCCGACGATATCCGGTCGGCCGTGCCCCTGCCGCCGTTCGATAATTCGGCCATGGACGGCTATGCGTTTCGGTTCGCGGACCTGCCAGGGGACCGTCGCCTGGCGCTGGCCGTGCGGATCGCCGCGGGTTCGGCTGCGGGAGCGCCGCTGCCGGCGGGCGCCGCGGCACGCATCTTCACCGGCGCAGCCCTACCCGAAGGAGCGGATACCGTCGCGCTTCAGGAGCATTGTCGGACCGCGGATGGCTGGGTGACCTTGCCCGAAGGGATGCGATCGGGGGCCAATCGGCGCAGGGCCGGCGAGGACGTCGGAGCCGGGGACCTCGCCCTTCGCGGCGGAACCCGCGTCGGGCCGCATCAGATGGCGCTGCTGGCCGCGATGGGTCAGGCCCGCGTGCGGGTCCGTCGTCGGGTTCGGGTTGCGGTGCTCTCCACGGGGCGTGAGCTGCGGGCACCAGGCGTTGAACTTTCCGCTGGCGCGATCCACGACAGCAATCGGCCGGCGATCGCGGCGGCGCTCGCCGGGCTGGGCGCGGAAGCGACGGATCTGGGCATCGTGGATGACGACCTCGCAACGTTGCGCCAGGTCCTGGCGGCGGCGGGCCAATCGCATGATCTGATCATCTCCTCGGGCGGCGTGTCGGTCGGCGAAGAGGATCATGTACGAGCCGCGGTGCAGGAGATGGGCGAGCTGACCATCTGGCGAGTCGCCATGCGACCCGGGAAGCCGGTCGCGATCGGCAAGATCGGCGAAACCGCGTTTGTGGGATTGCCCGGCAATCCCGTCGCGGCGCTGATCGCCTTCTGGGTATTCGCCCGCCCGCTGCTGCGACGGCTGCAAGGGGCCACGGGCTCGGCAATGCCCACCATGTCCGTCATCGCCGGGTTTGACCGGCCCCATCCGCGCGGCCGGCGCGACTACCTCCGCGTGCGCCTGAACCGGGGCGGCGGCCGCGACCATGTCGCCGTGCTCTCGGGCAAGACGGGCGCGGCGATGCTGAGTTCGCTCGCCTGCGCGGAGGGGCTGGCGGTGATCGGGGAGGATCAAGGCGACGTGCGGCGCGGCGACCGCGTCGATTACCTGCCGTTCGAGGGACTGTTCGGGTGATGGCCTTCCCCGCTCCGCTTGCCGATGATCGACGAGCCGTCGGCGGCCTTACGTAAGAGGCGTCCGGAATTGCTACCGATCAACAGGTCGATTAGGCCAGGCTCGAATTCTCGCCGGCTTGGCGGGCAGACCAGCGGGAGGGCATTATGAGCGCGTTCAGGGACGGGCTGATGGCGGACCGGTCGGTGTTCGTGGCAGGCGGAACGAGCGGCATAAACCTTGGCATTGCGCGTCGCTTCGCCGAGCTTGGGGCGAAAGTCGCAGTGCTCGGCCGCGACCCCGCGAAGGCGGCGGCCGCGGCGGCGGGCATCGGCGGAGGCGCGATCGCCCGTGCGGCGGATGTTCGCGACTATGGCGCGATCCGCGCGGCCATGGAGGACATCGCCGACAAACAGGGTCCGCTCGATGTGGTGATCTCGGGAGCGGCAGGCAATTTCCTCGCGCCGGCGCTGGGCATGTCCGCGAACGCCTTTCGAGCGGTGGTCGACATCGATCTCAACGGCACGTTCAACGTGTTCCGCGGCTGTCACGACCTGCTGCGGAAGCCGGGTGCGTCCCTGATCGCGATCACGGCGGGGCACGCCGCGAACCCCATACCGCTGCAGGCGCATGTCTGCGCGGCCAAGGCGGGCATCAACCAGCTCGTGCGCGTCCTGGCGCTCGAATGGGGCCCGGACGTGCGTGTCAACGCCATTTCCCCCGGGCCGATCGCCGGGACCGAGGGCATGGAGCGGCTCGCCGCCACGATCGGTGGTCGCGAAGGCTCCTATGCGCGTCTGGCGCTGC
Organism: uncultured Sphingomonadaceae bacterium; assembly: GCA_964246315.1. Classification (GTDB taxonomy): domain Bacteria; phylum Pseudomonadota; class Alphaproteobacteria; order Sphingomonadales; family Sphingomonadaceae; genus Sphingomonas_O. The sequence continues at coordinate 39,351 of CAXTPT010000008.1, forward strand.
GGCGTTGGGGCGAAGTCGCAGAGGTCGGCGAGGCCGCGGTGTTCCTGTCGAGCGAATCGGCCGCCTACATCACGGGCACGGTGATCGAGGTCGACGGCGGGTTCCAGCTCGGCGACGCCAGCGCTGCGCGCATGCCCGCTGCCGCGTGATATGACCGAGCGATGATCCTTGACGGCCTGCGCTATCCTGACCGATTCGATAAGGACGTGCCGCGGTGAGGGGGTGGGGGTACAGGGCTACGACCGCCGCTCCCCGATCCGGCCGCTCTCGCTCGCGGCGGTATTAGACCGGTGCCGTTTCAGCGAACCGCCGTCACGGCCCCAGAATTCCTTCACGCCAAGAGTCCGGGCTTTTAAAAGGGAATGTTTCTGACCGTAAGCGACAGAATTTTTTCGGTTTTTGCGTGCGCCTTGATGTCGCTGGGCGTGAAATGGTTCCGCTTGAACTTGCGCTCGCTGACAAGCCTCGCCTGATCGGTGTAGTGCGCGGACTGCGGATCGAGCGACGTGCCCCAGGGCACGGCGCTGACCGACCGGACCGGCTGACTGAGCTCGATAACGAACGCCGAGCGCGGGCCACCCCCGACGAATGCCTGCCCGTTGGCCTCCACGGCCGTGGGTTCGAAGCTCAGCCGCAGGGGCTGTTCCTCGGGATGCAGCCGCCGAAACGGATAGGCCAGATCGGGCGTCGGCAAATGATCGAACGGATTGATGCTGATGCCGCCGATCGGATAGGAAGCGTCGGGCGGGCCGATCCGGAAAAAATCGCCGAGCGGGCGATCGATGCCGTGACGACGTCGCATCATTTCGTCGCGGGCGAGCGAGAAGCCGGCGAGCAGGACGTCCTGCTCCGCCGGGTCGAGCGGGATGCCGAAGTAGATGACCTTCTGCATCATCATGGCGAAGTTCGCAGGGGCCATGCCCGCCTTGGCCATCTGCGTCCGCCAGAAATAATAATAAGCGGCGGGCACCGATTCCTGGTGCGCCTGGCCGTCGAACGAGCGGATGCCCGCAACGATCCGTCGCAGATCGTCCGGCTGCGCGGGCAGCCAGCGCGGATCGGCGACAAGCGCCGCTTCAAGCGCCGCCTTCCAGCGGGCGGCGAACGGCCAGAGCTGGTCCTGCGAGATCGCTTCCATGTCCTCCAGCGTGGCATCGTGGAGATTGCGCAGCAGAAATGCCGCACGCTGACCGCGCGGTCCGTCGAAATAGCCTTTGAGCGGATCGTTGGCATAGATCATGTCCGCGTCGTAATTGTCGCGGGTCAGCGGACTCGCCTCGGTAACGGCGTCGGGCTGGGTGTTGTTCGCCTGGATATACCCGGCTTTGGGATTCAGCAGCTGGGCAAGGTCGCCGGCGGGCCTTACCCCCAGCCACTGCGTGGCTGACGTGTTCCCGGGCACCGCCTGGGTCCAATTGAAACCGGCGGGCCGCTTCGGCACGCGGCCGTTCAGGACGAAGAAGATGTCGCCCCGGGTGTCGGCGGCGACCCATTCGTAGGGCGATAGCGCGCGCTTCTCCAGATCTTGCCGGAACTGCGCGACCGATCTCGTCAGGAACAGGCCGTACGTCGCCTCGGTGAAGTCCGCCATCGAATCGATCGACGGGGTGCTGACGACATAGGCATGGTCCTTCGTGCGGCCGACGACGGGCGACATGAAGCCGTTGTGATCGGTATATGAAAACGTCAGCGTCGTATCGTTTCCCCGATACCGGGTCTTATCATGGACGACCGTCATGGTCTTCCATTTGCCATCGTACAGATAGCGGTACGGATCGGCGGGATCGACCTGCACCAGATAGCAGTCGGCGACATCGGGCGAACCCGACGTCGCGCCCCACGCGAACGATGCGTTGTGGCCGTACATCGGGAAGAAGTTTCCGACGTCCGTGCCGACATAGGCCTCGATCCCCCCCGCGTGGATGCTATACTCCGGCCGCCAGCGCAGATCGTTGTGCGGGTCGAATGCCAGGAAGGCGTGCTTGTCACGCGTCCGCGACGGCGAGACCGCCCATGCGTTCGACTGTTGGCCGGTCGCCGAGCGCGACGCCTCCGGCGTCATGCCGCTGGCTTCGCAATCCCGCTTGCCCATGTCGATCGCGTCGCCGAGTTGCTGGATGAAGCCCGTCGCGACCGGCAGGCGGGGATCGAGCTTCGGCGCCCACGCGGGCACTTCGCCGGGATGTTCGTCCATGTATTGCTGAATGCCGGCGACGAAAAAGGCGTAGTCGCGCCGCAGCTGCTCGGGCAACTTCGGCCAGGCGGCCTTGACCTTCTCCATGTAGCGACCCTGCCGCGTCAGGACGTCGCTGGCGTTCGGTGGGATCGCGTGACTGAGGTTCAGGGCGGGATAAAGCGGCTTGCCGAGATACCGGGTGACGATCGCGTCGTCCAACGTGCCGAGTTCGCCGAGCGTTGCCTTGTACTTGACCAGTATCTGTATCAGCCGATCCTCCGCCTGAGCATAACCGACGGCGAACATCGCGTCCTCTTCGCGATCGGCGAAGATATGGGGCACGCCATACTCGTCACGGATGACCTTGGCGGTGATCCGCGCCTCCGCCGCCGTCGCACCGACCGAGGGGGTGCTGGACGTCGCGATGAGCGCGGCGCCCGCAACGAGCTGAAGTATCATCAGACGGTATTCCATCTCTTCCCCGATGCTGTCGTCAAAATCGTCGCTACCAGGCGTTCTGTGCAAGACGTTGCAGGTTGCCGCCCAGGAATTTCCTGAGCGACGTATCGGAATAGCCACGATCGGCCATGTGCTGGATCAGGAGCGCGAGCTGCGAGGGCGGCGCATAGACGAAGCCCGGCCAGGCCGGATCGCGTGTCATCGGCCATTCGTCGGGTCGCGTCCGCGCCCATGCGGTTACCGCCGCGGCGTCGAACACGATGTCCAGCCCGAGCGCGATGCAGTCATCGCCTGCAAGGCTGGCGATATGATCGACGTGGCGGAACATAGCCTCGACCGAGGCGGAACGTTCGCCGAGATATTCGCTGGACGCGGACAAACCGACCACGCCGCCCGAACGCGCGCAGGCGAGGATCTGCTCGTCGGTCACGTTGCGCGGATGCGGGGTGACCGCGTCGGCGTTGGAATGGCTTATCGTCATCGGACGCGTCGCCAGCTCCAGCGCATCGAGGGTCGAGCGCCTGCCGGTGTGGCTGAGATCCACCAACATTCCGACGCGCTGCATTTCCGTTACTACCCGGCGACCCCACGAGGTGAGGCCGGCATCGTGCGTTTCCATGCATCCGCCCGCCGCATCGTTCGAATTATTGAACGCAAGCAGGCCGTGGGTGACGCCCAGCCGCCGAAACGCAGCGATCAGCTCGATGCTTCGTTCGAACGGGCGTGTCCCCTCGAAATGCAGGGTGACGGCCAGCCGATCCTGTGCCCGCGCTGCGTCCACGGCGGCGACCGTGTCCGCCAGGACAAGATCCGAACGCGATGCGATCGTCGCGCGCGCCTTCGCGACATGCTCCAGCGCTTCCTTCGAACCGTGGTTGTCGCCCGCGACTGTCAGCGACACGACGTCCCATCCCGCCTGCTTGAGCTGCTTCAGTTGATCGAAGTCGTTGCCGCACCAGGGCTCTAGCGGCCAGACATTGTCCCAGACGAGCGTTTGATCCAAGCCTACCGTCATTCTCAGCTCCAACCGCCACGGCTATTTGACACTACGTATATGTCTGGACTATACGTCTTATCGGGGATGTACAAGGGCTCCGGCCGAGAGGGGAAACACATGGGCCTGCGTGCCGCACTTCGTGGGTTGACCATCAGCCTTGGCATTGCCTGCCTCCTCATTCCCATCGCGGCCCAGGCCCGGTTGCCGGATGAGATCGAGGCCAAGCTGGGAGGCTATGTCCGGGCGGAGATGGAGCGGACGGGCATGCCCGGCGTGGCCATGGGCATCATCAAGGACGGCAAGCTCGCGTACACGCGCTACTGGGGGCTGGCCGATCCCAGCAACAATGTCCCGGTCACCGCCGATTCGCTATTCGCGCTCGGCTCGATCGACAAGCCGATCATGACCATCGCCCTGCTCATGCTGGAGAGGGAGGGCAAGCTGAAGCTGGACGACAAGGTCGGCAAGTTCTTCCCCGGCTCGCCGAGCTCATGGCAGTCGATGACCATTCGCCACCTCATCACGAATCGGTCGGGGATCGCCACGGTCACCTATGACGGGCCTGGCACGCTGTCGGCCGGCGACGACGATGCGGAGATCGTCAGGAAGATCCAGGCGCTGCCGATGCGGTCCAAGCCGGGCGAGCATTTCGAGTACAACACCACCAATTTCTACTTCGTCTCCAGGATCATTGCCGCGGCGGCGGGAGAGCCGTTCGAGAAATTCATCGCGCGTCGGATCTTCACGCCGTTGAAGATGTCGCACTCGATCTTCTCGACCGAATTCGGTGACGATCAGAAGAACAACGTCAACCAGGTACGAGGTCACTATTTGCGCGGCGATTACACGCGCGGTCTCCACGTCGTGCAACAGCCGAACTTCACCAAGGTGCCGCCCGAGGTGCTTTATCGCAGTATCTATACGAACGTCGAGGATATGGCGAAATTCGTCATCGCGCTCGACGGCGAGCAGCTGCTAAGCCAGGGCGACAAGGCGCGGATGTGGGCGGAGGACGCGGGCGGCGGCGCATGGAGCGAGCCGGACGGGGAAACGCAGTTCGGTTCGGGGCTGACCTGGGAATTGCTGAAGGTGAACGGCCACGTGATTGCCCGCAAGGGCGGAGACCAGGGCGGCCAGTCCTCCGACGTCATTTACGTGCCGGATCGCCGTATCGGCATGGTGTTCTTCACGAACATGCAGGTATTGCTCGACTCGTTTCCGTTGCGGGATAACATCTCGGGCGGCTGGGTGACCGATATCCTGCTGGGCATAGTCGATCCCGAACTGAAGCGTCCGCACTCTCCGCCGGGCGATATCGGGCCTTATGCCAAAGAAAATTTCGAGGGCTTCTGATCGGTGCGGTACTGCGCTCTTGTAAAGAACGGCAGGTCCTGCCGTTCCATCGGCCGCCGCGGGCGTTCGGCGAGGCGGATGACCAAGACGCGCAGGGCGCTGCCCGCCAGAAGCCACCCCGTCCCACCCGCCGGGATCGACGAGGGCCGGCCGACATATGACGCCAGTGCGCGATATTTCCGGTAACCAATTGAGCCTGCCGGTGCCGATCGCGGCCGATACGGAAATCCCCGCGCCATGCCATGGCGATGCCGGACTTCGCCGGGCGCTCGGCCTTCCGCAGTTCGTCGCCATCGGCATCAACATCTGCGTCGGCGGCAGCATTTTCCTGATCGGTTCGGACGCCTATCGCCTCGCTGGTCCTTGGAGCTTGGCAGTCGCGAGCATGGTCGGCCTGTTCGCGCTCGTTATGGGCTTCGTCATCGCGGAACTCGCCAGCCGCTTCGAGGGCACCGGCGGACCCTATCTCTACGCCCGTGTCGCGTGCGGGCCGTTCGTCGGCTTTCAGGTGGCGTGGATGATGTGGTTCACCCGTGTCCTGGCGCAGGCCTCGTTGACCAGCGGCATCATGACCTCGATCGGATATTTCCGCGATCAGCCGCTTTCCCGGACGGAACAGGTGCTCGGCATCGTCCTGATGACGGCGGCGACGTCCCTGATCCATCTTCGCGGCATCGCGCAGGGCGCGCGGATCATAACGTTCTTCGCGGTGGCGAAACTGCTGCCGCTGCTCGCCGTCCTGGCGCTCGGCGTCACCGCGATCACGCCGCCGCAATTCGCTGCGGCGCCGCCTACCGCCGATCTGGCCGCGACCGCGCTTCTGCTGCTGTTCACGTTCAGCGGATACGAGGTCATTCCGGTGACGGCGGGCGAAGGGGGCAACCCGAAACGGGACGCGCCGCTCGCGACCGTGATCTCGATCGCGGTCATGGTCGTCCTTTGGCTTACGCTTCAGCTGATCCTGATCTCCGTCGTGCCGAACCTCGGGGGCGAGCCGCGGCCGGTCACCGCCGCGGGGCAGATATTGGGCGGCGACAATTTCGCGCGCTTCGTCACGATCGGTGCCATCACGTCCGCCGCGGGCACGTGCCTGGGCACGCTGCTGGTGGCATCGCGAAGCCTTTACGCCGTGGCCGACGACCGGCTGATGCCGGCGTGGTTCGGGCGGGTCGACGCAACCACCGGCGCGCCGCATCGGGCGATCCTGTTCTCGACCGGGGTCGTCCTGGTCCTGGCGCTGTCCGGCTCGTTCGTGTTCCTCGCGGCGGCGGCGGCTCTGCCGCGCCTCGTCGTCTTCGCGGTCTGCATCGTCGCGATGTTCAGGCTTCGGCGGCAGGACAAGTCTCATGATGTCGCCGTTTCCGGATTCCGCGTGCCTTTCGCCGGAATCCTGGCAGGAGGCGCGATGATCGCGATCGTCGCGGTGCTGCCGGGCGCCAGCGCAAGCCAGCTTCTGACGCTTCTGCTGGGGTTGGCGGCGGGAACCGCGCTGTTCTTCCTCGGGCGACGGACGCGATGAACCGAGCCGCCCCCTACCGGATCGGAATCGCCGGTTTCGGCACGGTCGGCCGCGCCGTCGCCCGTGCCGTGGACGGCGACGGCAGTATCGGCGTGCTGTCGGGCATCGCCTCGGGCAGCGCGGAGAAAGCCGATACGGCGGCGCGGCAGCTGAACCTGTCCGCGCCCGTCGTCCCGATCGAGACGCTGGTCGAAAGCAGCGACGTCATCGTCGAATGCGCGCCGGCACACGCGTTCTACGATATCGCCAGGCCGGCCCTCGAGCGGGGGCGGCTGCTTGTAGCGTGCACGACCGCCGGACTTGCCAATCACTTGGACCTGGTGGATCTGGCGAAGGCGACAGCCGGACGAATCTTGGTGCCGTCCTGTTCCCTGCCAGGTATCGACGGTGTCGTAGCGGCGGCGCAGGGCAATATCCGATCCGCGCTGATCGTCACCCGCAAGCCGCCTTCTTCGCTGGAGGGATCGCCGTACCTGCGGCAGCTGGGTATCGACCTGACGCAAATGCAGGAGGCGGTCTGCGTGTTCACAGGGTCGGCAAGGCAAGCCGCCAGCGCGTTTCCGGCCAACGTGAACGTGGCGGCGACGCTCGGCTTGTCGGGCCTCGGCCTCGACGCCACGGCGATCGAGATCTGGGCCGATCCGCATATCGACCGCAACACGCATCGGTTCGAGATCGACGCGGACGCCACCCGCTTCCTGGTCGAGGTCGCGAACGTTCCGGACGAGCATAATCCGCGCACCGGCCTGCTGACGGCGAACGGGGTGATCGCGCTGCTCAGGAAGCTCTCGGCATCGCTGGTGATGGGCGTATGACCAGCCGGATCGTCAACGCGGCGGGCGCGTGGACGGCGCTGGGGGCCAGCCCGGTGGACCGGGACATCGTCGACGTCGTGGCCGAGGTGCTGCGTCGTCCGGTGCTGATCGGCGAGCTGCAGGATCTGGCCGCGAGCGCGATGCGGGCCGCGTTCGCGGTGGAAGACGGTCATGTGACGGCGTGCGCGGCGAGTGCGCTCGTCATGGCGGCGGCCGCGTGCATGACCTGGGAACAGCCCGACCATGCCGTCGCGCAGCTGCCGGACCCCTCCGGTCTGCCGTCGCGGATCGTGATCCAGGCGGCGCACTGCTGCGATTTCGGAGCGCCGGTCGTCCAGATGGTGCGGCTGGCCGGGGCGACGGTCGTCGCGGCCGGATCGGTCAATCGCTGTTCCGCCGCCGAACTCGACCGGGCGCTGACCGGCCCCGACGTCGCCGCCGCGATCTACGTCGCCTCCTACGAAACGGCGCGGGGCGGCGGCATGACGCTGGCCGAATTCGCAAACGCGGCGCGCGCGCGGAACGTCCCGATCGTGCTGGACATGGCCGGGCAGACCGATTTTTCGTCCTTCCTGGCGAGCGCGCCCGACCTGGCCATCATCAGCGTCCACAAGGCGCTCGGCGGACCAACCGCCGGCCTGCTGATCGGCCGCGCCGACCTGATCGCCGCAGCTCGATCGCACGACCGCGGCATCTGCCGGCCGATGAAGGTCGGCAAGGAAGGCATCGCCGGCGCCATCGCGGCGATCGACCGGTGGCGGCTGGAAGGACCGGCGATGCAGGAACGCTGGCGCGATCGGGTGGAGCGGATGGTCGCCGGCTTGGCGGGCACGGCCGGGATCTCGGCCGAGGTGTTCAGCTACGGCGACGATATTCCGGGAAGCCTCGCGCTGGCCCGGCTGCTGCCCGGGACGGGGCTGTCCGGCGCCGGCGCGCTGGCGGCCCTTGCCGAAAGCGGGATCATCGCACGACCGGCGCCTTATCCCGACGCCATCCTGCTCAGCCCGCTTGCGCTGGCCGACGATCAGATCACTGATGTGATTGGTGCAATCCGATCACTCGCAACGCGGAGAGAAGGACGGTCATGACCGGCTATGCGGATCAGACGATACTTACGGATCGCGACGCCCTGGCGCCGATCACGGCGCGCAGCCTCGACGAGATCGACGCCGCGCAGGCGCCGGCGGTGCTTGCGCTCGGCGACCTCGTCTACGCACCGGAACTTAGGTACAAGAGCATGGTCGAGCTGCTCGGGTTGCGGCGGGGAGTCACCCGAATGCTCGTCGACAATTGGGAACATGGTCTCCAGTCGGCCAGCCGCGCGCTGCTCAACGGGGAGGATGACGAGACGGTCGTGGTCGCGCTGTTCCACGACTGCTTCGATCATCTGGAATTCGCGTCGGTCGATCATGGGACGATGATCGCCGAGCAGATGCTGCCGTTCATCAGCGATGATAACGCCTGGATGCTGAAGATGCATGTCGAGGTGCTCAACCGGCATCGCTCGTACCTTCCCCGCGAGCGCCGCTTCGCCGGCGACCGTTACCGGGGGCATCCCGCGTTCGAGAAGACGGTCCATTTCTGCGCCAATTACGATGCGCTGTCCTTCGATCCGGATTACCCGTCGCTGGCCATCGACGTCTTCGAACCGATGGCGATGCGGCTGTTCGCGGCGGAGCCGAGACGTCGCCAGCTATGGTGACGGGATCGGCGATGGCCCGTTTGCGGCCGAGCGGGCGGCGCACGATTTGCGTCGTCGCCCTCTGCCTGTCGACGCTGCTCGCGACGCCCGGCCAGGCGCGCTCGGACGAGACCCGGGATACCCGCGTGTCGGACGTCTGGCCGAACTTCACGCGAGAAGAGATGGCCTGGGAAAGCGGATCGCTGGAAGCCGCGAATTCGGAATCCAGGATGATCCTGGCCAATACGGAACCGGGCATCGCGATCGATCCCGGCAATCCCGCACTGGTGGCCGCGATCTACACCGGCGCGGTGCGGCAGGACGGCAAGCCGCTGCTGACCTGCCCGCGACGGTACAGCGTCGACGGCGGGCGCACCTGGCAGTCCGCCACCCCGGAGCCGCCGCTCGATACGCCGCACGGCAACTGCGCGAACGCCCTTGTCGCGGCGGCCGGCGGGGGCCGGTTCTACTCGATCACCATGACGTACGACGACAATGAGATCGAGTCGCACGAATATCTGCACATCTCCGACGATGGCGGGCGGACGTGGCGGGTCGGCGCGCTGATCGGCAACAACCATTTCGACGACGTGGGTCGCGGCTACAAGAAATCCGACACCGTCTGCGGACCGAAGCGGATGGCGGTCGACACCGCCCCGAACAGCAGATGGCGCGGACGTATCTACGTCCTCAACTGCGCCAACGAGCAGCTCGTCGGCGGCAAGAACGGGTTCGCCCTGACGCTGCGTTATTCGGACGACGGCGGCAAGACGCTGAGCGTGCCCAAGCTCGTGCAATTCGCGGAAAAGGACGGATCGCCTTACGAACAGTTTTCGCCGTCCGAGATCCTGACCGACCCGCGCGGCGGGCTGACGCTCGTCTACGCGCTCGACCGCAAGGCGGAGGGCTACGACCTGGCCGTCGTGCAGTCGGCCGATGGCGGCGTCACGTTCGAGGCGCCGCGCATGGTGCCGGGGACCAAAGCACCGGCGACGCGAATGGGCATCATACCCGATCCGCGATGGAAGAGCTTCAAGCAGTGGCAGCACAGCTACAATGTCCTGTCGGTTCGAGCCGCGCAGACGCCCGACGGTCGGATCTGGATCGCGTACAGCGCCAACACGCATCCCGACCGGGACTGCGCGCCCGATCCGAACGGCCGCTTCTGCGTCGATTCCGACGTCCTGCTGACGACATCCGCCGACGGGGGCCGCACCTGGACGCAGCCGGTGGACTTCGCGCGTGGCCCGAAGGGCTCGGACCAGTGGATGCCGACGCTGACTGCGCATGAAGACGGCGTCGTCAGCATCGCCTGGCTCGACAAGCGGCTGCACCGCGACAACCTTTCGTACGACGCCTATTATACAAATACGCGCGACGGCGTACGCTTCCTGAAACCAGTACGGTTGAGCAGCGTCTCGAGCCCCTTGGCGGCGGGAGACGATCTCGATCATGCCGACGATCGGGAGTTCTATAACATCAACTTCCTCGGAGATTGGCACGGAAGCGCCGTGGCGGGGCGGCGCTTCTCGTACATATGGTCCGACATGCGCGCCGGCGCGTCGAGCCGGCTGCAGCGCCCGAAAGAGATCTGGCAGGCGACCGTTACGCTCTGCCAGCGGCCTGCGGCCCCATCACGACCGCAACCGCTGTGCCCGGCGGACGTCATGCGCAAGCCCGATTGAAGATCTCGCCGCGCGGTCGGCGCGACTATTTGGCGTCGTTGTAGACCGTGGCGCGCGAGACGCCGAGATGCTGCGAGGTGATGTCCATCGCCCGGCGAATGTCCATGAATCCGGCGTTCTTCAGTTCCACGATCAGCGCACGCCGTTCGGCGGTCTTCAGCGCGCGGGGCGTTTTGGCCAGACGCGCGGCGAACTCGTCGATTTTCGCACGAATGCCCTCCGCGCCGTTCGAATCGAGCGATTCGCGCGCGCCCGCGACCGCGTCGGTGCGGCCGAATTCCGCCATCACGCTTTGCAGGCCGTGCACCATCGTCAGATCGATGTTGATGCAGAGCGCGGCGACGTAGCAGCCGCTCGAATCCCTTATTCCAATGGACGTGCTCTTGGCCTGACGGCCATCGGCGAACCGGTTCGAGTAATTGATCAACGTCTGCGGAAACTGGCTGTCCGCGATGCGGGCCAGTCCGATCTCCGTCGTCGGATCGCCGACCGACCGGCCCGACAGGTTGTTATGGATCGATATGATCGCATGCCGAGGCTTGAGAAGGTCATGCACAACTACCTCGCAGAACGGCGCGAAAGTTTCCCCCAAGGCCTTTGCTACCTGGGAGATTTGCTCGACGAGCAGATTGCGCTCGTCAGTCCGATCGGCAATTTTGTCTGGCTTCATACCGATTGTATATCACGTCGACGGCGGCTTCTCCAGGCGATGGTCGGCGTCGATTTCCACTGCATTGGGCCCGCCACCTTGAGGGCGCCTCGACCAACCGCCAGTCTCGGAGAAAATGAGCAAGCCGGGCGCCGGCTGTACGAGCCGGCAACGAATGGTGGACCGCATCCAATCTGGCCGAGGCCCGCAGCCGCCGCATGAAACGTCCCGCCGTCCGTGCCTGATCACCGCGCCGCAGATGCGACTTGGCTGGCGCTTGCTCTGGACGGTTTCAATAGGACTTGACAAAGTCTCCAGACGTGCCAGCTTCCTGAAATCGGAAGGAGACGTGCTGTGAAAACTTTCGCGAGGCGAAGCGCGCTGCGGTTGAATTGCGTGGGTGTCGTGACCGCCGGCATTCTACTGGGCGGGCAGGCCGCCGCCCAGACGCAGTCAAACGAGGCCGAGGTGGCCGAGATCGTCGTCACCGGATCGGCGTTGCGTTCGAGCGTGCCGGCTGAGCTGCAGGCGACTCCCGTCACCATCATCGGCAGCGACCGCATCGTACAATCGGGCAGCCAATCGGTCGACGACCTGCTGCGCGACGAACCGGCGCTGTTCGGCAACCGCCGCGCCGACGGCCGTTCCGGCGAGGATGGCGCGCGGCTTAACCTGCGCGGGCTCGGCGAGCAATATACGCTGACGCTGTTCAACGGCCGTCGCATCTCCAGCGACGGGCCTGGCAACATCAACCTGATTCCGCTCGATGCGATCGATCGTACTGAAATCTTAAAGTCAGGAGCGAGCGCGATCTACGGCTCCGACGCGGTGGCGGGCGTCGTCAACTTCGTCTCGCGCAAGGCCGCCGACGGCGTTTCACTGCACGCGACCTACGGAGATGCGCGGAACGGTGCCGACACGCTGCTGGTCGGCGGTTCGGCCGGTGTCGCCGGCGAGCGCACCCGGATGTTCATCGCCGCGGATTATACCCGGCGCACCCCGCTCCTCTCCTACGATCGGAAGATCACCAATACCTCCGATTTTCGTGCGCGAGGTGGTGCCGATTTCCGGTTCGATTACAACAGCCCAGCGCCGATCTGCGGCGTACCCGGCGCGGACGGTTGCCTCATCCTGGACACGTCGAAGGTAGGGCGCGGACAATTTTCGAACAACCCAGCCGACTACCGGGAATTTGATTTCGAACGCGACGCGCTCGACATATACGCCGACCGGGATGTCGGCATCACGATCATCAACGGCACGAAACGAATCAACGTGTTCGGATCGCTGGAGCATGACCTCAACGACGAGGGCACGCTGAGCGTCTTCGCCGAGGGCCTGTTCCTCGACGAACGGCAGCGCAACCGCTTTGGAGTCGAGATCCCGAACTTCGGCGGGGAACCCTGCTGCGACGGGTATCGGGGGGTAATCGCCGTGCCGGCGACCAACCCGTACAACCCGTTCGGGGTCGAGGTGTCGGACGTGCGCTTCGCCACGGTGGGGTCGGACTCCGTGGTCAACTCGGTCAATCAGACCGGCCGGTTCATCGCCGGTGTTCGTGGCGACGCCGCCCCGAGCCTCAAGTTCGAGGTCGCGGCGGGGCTGTTCCGGACGCGGATCGATCAGATTCGGCCGAACAGCATTTCCGTCGACGGCCTGAACCGGGCCGTCTCGAGGACCGGCGCGGACGCCTTCAATCCATTCTGCAATCGCTGCAACACGGCCGCGCAATATGCCGGTGTGCTCGAGGAGCAGAACAACTCCGACGAGCAGACCATGAAGACGGTCGACGCAAGCCTCGGCGGCAAGCTGCTGACGCTGCCCGCGGGCGACGTGCAGTTCAACGTCGGTGCGCAGTATCGTCGCGAAGTTTCGGTCAGCGAAGCGAATGCCGGGTATCAGCGGAGCTACGGCGTTCCCGCGCGCCAGCGGCAAGGTCGGCATGTCCAGGCGCTGTTCGCCGAAGTGCGCGCGCCGCTCATCGAGGGCAGCGGCAATAACGCCCGCCTCGAACTGTCCGGTGCCGTCCGGTACGAACATTTCAGCGACGTGGGCGACACGGTCGATCCGCTGGCGGCGGTCCGGTTCGAGGCCGTTCCCGACACCTTGACCCTGCGCGCCGCGTACAGCACGGCGTTCCGCGCGCCCTATCTCGCGCAGTTCGGCGCAACCAACGTCGGCGGCGTCTTCATCGCCGTCGTTGATCCCACGCCGCCGCCGGGCGGCGACAGCACGGCGCAGGTCGAGTCGCTCCAGACGGGCAACCCGAACCTGAAGCCGGAGAAGTCGCGCTCCTTTAGCGCGGGCGCGGTCTTCACGCCCAGGGCGCTCGGCGATCTGTTCGTCTCGCTCGACTATTACAACGTGCGTCAAACGGGCGTGATCGCGACGCCGACGGCGCAGGCGGTGGTGAACGGCGCCGCGCCGGGCGTCGTGACCCGCGACGCGACGGGCACGATCATCTCGGTTCAATCGTCCGTGTTCAATCTGGCGTCGCGCCGGATCGAGGGGCTGGATTTCACCGCGCGGTACAACGTTCGGGTCGGGCGGGCCAAGATCACGCCTGCGGTGAACATGAACTACCTGCTCTCGTTCAAGGCCGACAATGCCGACGACCTCGGCTCGGTCGACTATCTCGGGCAATTCTCGTATCTCTTTGGGAGCGTGCCCCGCTTCCGGCTGTCCGCCTCGCTGACGGCGGAGCTTAAGCCCGCCACCTTCTCCGCCACCCTCGATTACACGTCGTCCTATCGCGACGAGCGGACGTTTGTGGAGCTGGAACCCGACCTGCCACGGATCCCGAGCTACGTCACCGTCGATCTCTACGGCGGACTCGACCTCGGCGGCGTGATCGGCGGCAAAGAAGGCGATTACATGCTCGGCGTCGGCGTCGACAATGCGTTCGATCGCCAGCCGCCGTTCATCGTGGCGTTGAACGGCTATGACTCGAGCGAGGCGGATGTTCGCGGCCGGTATGTCTATGCTTCGATCCGCGCTAAATTCTGACCGTTGTTGCGCCATCATCCCGTGCGGTCGTCCGCGCCGATATGCGTGGCCGCCGGCGGTGGTGGGGGTCGAACGACAGGCGAGCGAGGTGTGTCGCCACATGGGATCGACGGGTTGATGCTCATCCTATCGGAAGACCAGGTACGCGGCCTGATCACCCCGGCGATGGCGTTCGACGCCTGCCGCGAAGCCTTCATCGCCGTCGCGCGGGGAAGCGACCCGAGCTTTCCGGTCTTCGCCGCTCGCGGCAGTGTCGAAGGAACCCGCGTCAACCTGAAATACGGCGTCGATCGCGAACGGAAGGTGGCCGGCGTCAAGATCGGAACGTTCTGGCCGTCCAATGAGGCGCTGGGATTGCCGAACCACGGGGCGACGACTCTCCTGCTCGACGACGCGACGGGACGGCCGATCGCGCTGGTCGCGGCGACGCTCCTGAATCGATACCGGACCGCGGCGGCGAACGCGGTGGCGACGACCGCGCTGGCGCGCGCGGACGCGACGACGGTCGCTCTGTTCGGGACGGGGCGCCAGGCCCGCTACGAGGTCGCCGCGCTGAGGGACGCCGGCTGTCTCGCACGGTTGCTGGTGGTCGGGCGGACGGATGCGAAGGCGCAAGCGTTCATCGCGTCGCTCGGAAGCGTCGATTTCGCGGCGGAGACGGCCTCTACCCAGCACGCTCTCGAGGCGGCGGACATCGTCGTGACGGTCACGGCCGGCGCGGCGGCCTTTTTCGACGCCGACGACGTCAAGCCGGGGACGCATATCAGCGCCATGGGGACGGATGCCGCCGGCAAGCAGGAACTGCCGCCGCGGCTGGCCGCGCGATCGCGCTGCTTCGCGGACCAGCCGTCGCAATCCGCGGCTGTCGGCGAGTTCCAGCACGCCGTCCGTGACGGCATCCTGCGCGCGAGCGACATCGTCGCGATCGGCGATGTTCTTAGCGGCGCGATTGCCGGTCGGACCTCCGACGACGACATCACCGTGTTCGACAGCTCCGGCCTGGCTGCCCAGGACCTCGCGGTGACGGCGCGGATCGTCGACGCCGCGCGCAACCGCGGTCTGGGCGAAGATGTCCGGTTTTGAGCCGGCCGGCGCCGCACGCCCCACGCCGCGCGCCGGCAGCGCACCGGGCGTGCCCCTGTCCACGCTACCCCGCGACCTGCCCGATTACGCGGCGGTCGCGGCGGCGGCGGCGCGGCTCGCCGGCCATGCCCACCGCACGCCGGTCATGCGTTCGCGTCTCGCCGACGCGATGATGGGCGCCGAGCTCTTCTTCAAATGCGAGAACTTCCAACGCGGAGGCGCCTTCAAGTTCCGCGGCGCCTACAATGCGCTGAGTCAATTCAACGCACGGCAGCGCGAGCGCGGAGTCGTGGCCTTCTCGTCGGGCAATCACGCGCAAGCCATTGCGCTCGCGGCGTCGCTGCTCGACATCCCGGCCACGATCGTCATGCCGCACGACAGCCCCGCCGCCAAGCTCGCCGCGACACGGGGGTATGGCGCGAAGATCATCTTCTTCGACCGATACATGGAGGATCGCGAGGCCATCGCCGCACACATCGCCGAGCAGACCGGCGCGACGCTCATCCCGTCCTACGACCATTTCGACATCATCGCCGGTCAAGGGACGGCGGTCCTGGAACTGATCGAGGAGGCCGGGCCGCTCGACGCGATCTTTGTATGTCTCGGCGGGGGCGGGCTGCTGGCGGGCAGCTCGCTCGTCGCGCGGGAGCGCAATCCGCGAGGCAAGATCTACGGAGTCCAGCCCGAGGCCGCCGATCACGGGCGGCGGTCGCTGCGATCCGGCACGATCGTCGAGAGCACTACGCCGCGCACCATCGCCGACGGCGCGCAGGTCCGGCATCTCGGCCGGCTGACCTTCGAGATCATCCGCCGCGACGTCACCGACATCCTGGCCGTGTCGGACGACGCGCTGGTCGATGCTATGCGGTTCTTCGCCACGCGGATGAAGATGGTCGTCGAGCCGACGGGCTGTCTCGGCCTGGCCGGGGTGATGGCGATGCGGGATGACCTTCGCGATCAGCGCGTAGGCGTGGTCGTGAGCGGCGGAAACGTCGATCTCGACCTTTTCTGCCGTCTTCTGGCGGTTTGATGCGCGCAACCCTGAGCCTCACCCCCCTCATCATGATCGGCCTGGTCGCCGGCATCATCGTCGGCGCGATCATGCACGCGTCGATGGCGCCCGAGGCGGTCGTCAGCGCGGGCAAATGGTTCGGCCTGGTCACCACGATCTTCCTGCGCCTGATCAAGATGATCATCGCCCCGCTGGTGTTCGCGACGCTCGTCTCGGGCATCGTCCACATGGGAGACACCGCCTCGCTCGGCCGCGTCGGCCTGAAGACCATGAGCTGGTTCATCGGCGCGACGGTCGTGTCGCTCACGCTCGGCATGCTGCTCGTGAACGTGCTCCAGCCCGGGGTCGGCACCGGCTTGACCCTGCCCGCGTCCACCGCGACCGCGGGGATCGAAAGGCCGGCGAGCGACATCTTCACGATCATCGCCGACATGTTCCCGCGCTCGATCCTGGAGGGGATGGCGAACAACATCCTGCTTCAGATCGTCGTCTTCGCGCTGTTCTTCGGCGTCGCGATGACCGCGGTCGGCGAGAAGGCGGCGCCGATCGTCAAGGGCGTCGACGCGCTCGTCGACGTGATGCTGCAGGTGACCAACTACGTCATGCGCGTCTCGCCGTTCGCGGTGTTCGCGGCGATGGCGAAGGTCGTCTCGGTCAACGGCCTCGCCATCCTGGGCACCTTCGCCTGGTTCATCGGCTCGTTTTACTTCGGGCTGCTATGCCTGTGGCTGCTGCTGGCCGCCGCCGCCCATGTCGTCGTCGGCGGCCGCGCGGCGACGCTGATCCGCCACATCCGCGCGCCCGTGCTGCTCGCCTTCTCGACCGCCTCGTCCGCAGCTGCCTATACCCGTACGCTCGATGCGCTCGACCGCTTCGGCGTCCCGCCACGCATCGCGAGTTTCGTCCTGCCGCTCGGCTATTCGTTCAACCTCGACGGCTCGATGATGTACATGACGTTCGCGACGCTGTTCATCGCGCAGCTGTACGCCATCGAGCTGTCGTTCGCGCAGCAGGTCGCGATGCTGTTCACCCTGATGCTCACGTCGAAGGGCATGGCCGCCGTGCCGCGCGCCAGCCTGGTCGTCATATCGGGCACGATGGCGCAGTTCGGCATTCCGGAGGCCGGCCTGGTCCTGATCCTCGCGATCGACCAGTTCCTCGACATGGGCCGCTCGGCGACGAACGTCGTCGGCAACGCCGTCGCGACCACGGTCGTCGCGAAGTGGGAACGCGTCCTGGACATGCCCGGAGAAGCGACGACCGGTGCCGCGGTGCCGGCGGTCGGTATCATCGAACCGGGCGTCGGCGAACCGTCGATGGCGGATGGCGCAGAGGAGCGGGCGAGATGGTGAACCGAGGCCTTGGATGGCTGCTGCTCGCGATGTCGCTGCTCGCCCTTCCCACGACGATTGCGGTCGCGCAGGTCGCCGCCAAGCCTCGGATCGTCATCCTCGGCACCGGCGGCACGATCGCCGGCGCCGGAGCATCGAACGCCGACGTGGGACGCTATCGGTCGGCGGTGGCGCCCGTCGACAAGATCGTGGCGGCGGTCCCGGAGATCGCGAACCTCGCCGACGTCAGCAGCGAGCAGGTCCTCCAGATCGGCTCGCAAAGCTTCAACAACGAACGCCTGCTGCTGCTCGCCCGCCGGGTGTCGACGCTGCTCAAGTCGGCGAAGGTCGACGGGCTGGTCATCACCCACGGCACCGACACGATCGAGGAAACGGCCTATTTCCTGAACCTGACGATCAAGAGCGACAAGCCCGTCGTGCTGGTCGGCGCGATGCGCCCGGCGACGGCATATAGTGCGGACGGACCCTTGAACCTGCTCAACGCGGTGGCGGTGGCAGCCAGCGATCAGGCGCGGGGCAAGGGAGCGCTGGTCGTGATGAACGACCAGATCTTCAGCGGGCGCGACATCGTCAAGGACAACAGCCTGCGCGTGGACGCCTTCCAGTCACCCTACGGCCCGCTCGGCACGATCGTCGGCCAGCAGCCGCGCTTCTATCGACTGCCGTCGCGGCCGCACACCCTGGCCACCGAATTCGATATCGATCGGATCTCGGCGCTGCCACCGGTCTACATCGCGTTCGCACACGGCGACTCAAGCCTCGCGATCTATGACGATCTCGCCCGGCAGGGCGCCAAGGCGATCATCCACGCGGGAACCGGCAACGGCAATATCGCCGATTATGTCGAACCGGCGATCAGGCGCGTCCGAAAGGCCGGCGTCCACATCGTGCGAGCGACGCGGACCGCGCACGGCAACGTCGTACGCAACGGCGAAGTGAACGATGATCGCGACGATTATGTCGTCGTCGACGATCAAACCCCGCAGCAGGCACGCATTCTCATGGCCCTCGCGCTGACGAAGACCGACAGCACGAGAGAGATCCAGGCCATCTTCTGGAGATACTGATGCGCATCGCCCGAACGAACAGCAGGACCGACACGATCGGCATCCCGGCCGGGCGGCGTCCGGCGACCGTAACATGGTGGGCGATCACGATTGCGCTCTGCACCGGCGTCGGCGCTGCTCCGGCGGCGGCGCAGACCAGCGCTGCCGAAGCCGAGGCGCGCGAGCTGCAACGGCAGTTGACATTGCCGGCGCCGACGGTCCGCAGCCTGGATGCCGTGTCGCGGGACGGCGAACCGATCGAAACCGATGCGAACGGCGGGTGGCTGGCGGCGCGCCCCGCAGCGCTGATCGATCCCGACCAAAGAAGCGTCATGGTCAAGACGCGCGACGGCACGGAATTGTCGACGGACGTCTACCTGCCGAAAAGCGGGCAGCGACCGTGGCCCGTCATCCTGATGCGGACGCCGTACGGCAAGGGTTACGCGCCGAAGCGCGGCTGGACCGGATGCAATTCGGGCCCGCTCAACGCGGCGTTCTGGACACGCCACGGCTATGCGGTGGTCGTCCAGGACATTCGCGGCCGCAACGAATCGGGCGGACGGCTGACCCTGATCGACGGCGAATGGGACAAGGTCGACAGCTACGACACGGTAAGCTGGATCGCGCGGCAGCCATGGTCGAACGGAAAGGTCGGGGCGGTCGGCTGCTCGTACGGCGGCGACTGGCAGGTTCAGCTGGCCGCGATGCGCCATCCCAACTTCAAGGCCGCGCTGCCGGAGAACGGCGCGGCCGCCTACGGAGAGCCGAGCGATCGTCCCGGCGGGTTCAATCATGAGGGCGGTGCCATATCGATCGCCAACAGCGCACATTGGCTGGCACGAACCGACTTCTTCGTCCCGCCCCCGGGGCCGCCCGACGGCATGAAGCGCGGCGAATGGTTCGCGCGGGGAGGCGGCGCAAAGCTTTACAACCTGCGTCCGGCCCTGCCGCCGCTCGATCCGGCCAGCCGGTTCTGGAAGTTGCCCGTCTCCAGGATGTTCGAGGACGTGCCTGGCACGCCCTGGCCCGAACTGGTGACGCACAAGCCGGGGGAGGCGTACTGGCAGCGCCAGCAATGGGTGACCAGGAAGGACCGTTTCAGCGTCCCCATGCTGCATATCGGCGTCGTCGACGACAGTGGCGCGACGCGATACCAGTATCAGCTGTTCGACCTCGTCAAGCGCAACGCGGTAAACCAGGACGTCGGCTCTAACCAGTTCCTGATCATCGGCGATTTCGATCATGGCGGCGCGAGCCATACCGACAAGATCGACTATTGGGGGTTGGCCCTCAAATGGTACGATTATTGGCTGAAGGGCGTGAAGAGCGACATCGTCGATCGGCCACGGGTGCAGTATCAGGTCCATGGCCGACCGGGCTGGATCGACGCGCCGACCTGGCCCGATCCGCGCACGAAGGCCCAGCGCGTCTATCTCTCGAGCACGCAGGGCGCCAACGGCATCGCCGGGGACGGCACGTTGTCCAGCACCGGCACGTCGGCGCGCGCGGCCGACAGCTTTCTCTACGACCCGATGAACCCGGTCACCGTCGATCTCATGAGCCCGATGGGCGACCTGCGCAATTCGCTGGGCGACGACCTCCGCGCCATGACGACGCGTAACGACGTGCTCGTGTATCGCGGCGAGCGGCTCGAACAGACCGTCGATGTGGTCGGCGACGTCGACCTGGTGCTGCATGTCAGATCGACGGCGCCCGACACGGATTTCGTCGCGACCCTGCTCGACATCGCTCCCGACGGCGCGGCCCGGAAGGTGCAGGACGGCATCCTGCGCGCGCGGTATCGGGAGGGCTGGGCGAAGCCGCGCATGATCGCGCCGGGCGAAACCGCCAAGCTCACCATCAAGTTGGAGACGGTCAGCTACAGGTTCGAAGCTGGGCACCGGATCGCGATCGCGGTGACCAGCTCCAAGTTTCCGGTCTGGAACCGCAACCTGAACACGGGCGGCGACAACGAGCTCGAGCAGAGAATGACGATCGCGACCAACACGATCGTGCACGACGTGGATCATCAATCCTTCCTGTCGTTTGCCGTCCTTCCACCGGACGTCGCGACGTCGGGACGGCCAAGGTGAGCACCGGCGTCGCCACGGCGCTCGGACACACGCATCACGTTATTTGACATATCGTCCAGACATGGACATACTAATTAGCGAGCACTGCATGTCCTGGATGCGGCTGTCTCCGGCTAGCAGGGTCGTAACGGAGCTGAGCATGGCCGCTACCGAGCCGTCGCGCTTAGGCGCGTTGATGATCAAGCTGGCCGACATTGCCCGGGAAGGGGATCCGGCGAAGACTCACGAGCCGATGAGCGGCACGACCCGGCAGGTGGACGGGCTTCGTTCGGAAGCCGTGTTCGGCGGGCTCGACTTCGTGATCGACGAGCCTGTCGCGTTCGGCGGAACCGGTTCGGCACCCAATCCCGCCGAGGTGCTGATGGCGGCGCTGGGGGCGAGCATCGAAGTGACGCTGCGCTGCTATGCGGAATGGTTGGGCATAGACGTCAGGAACATCTCGGTCGATCTGGCAGGGGCGCTGGACAACCGAGGCTTCTTCGGCACCGACGATGCGGTACGCGCCGGCTTTCCGCGGATAACTGCGAAGGTGAGCGTCGCAGGGTCAAATAGCCAGGAGCAGCTGGACACGCTGCTCGCGCATGTTCAGCGCGCCTGCCCGGTACTGGAAACGTTACGCAACGGCACCGACGTCGACGTCGCGATCACGCGGGTCGGTGCGTGAGAAGGATCAACCGATGCCTTCCGTCATCATAACCGGGATCGCAGGTGGACTTGGCCGCGTACTGGCGGGGCGGTTCAAGGCCGCGGGCTACCGGGTGATCGGGTGCGATCTCGACGCCGACGCGGTGGACACGCTGGCGCACGACGGCATCGAGGGTCACGTCGTCGATCTCGGCTGCGAGCAGGATCTGCAGGATTTCTTCGGCCGGGTGAGCGACGCCGGCCCGCCCGACATCCTCGTCAACAATGTCGGGATCGCCGGCGCGATCGGCCGGATCGAGGACTTGTCGACAGACGATTGGCGCCGGGCGATCGACGTCAACCTGATGGGCGCGGTCATCGGCATCAGGAATGTGCTGGCGGGGATGAAGGCGCGCCGGTCGGGCGCGATCGTCAACATCTCGACGTCGTCGGTCCGCACCGCGCCGGTGACGCGCGGCCCCTACATCGTCTCCAAGGCGGCGCTCGAGGCGTTGACGACGGCGGTCGCGCGCGAGGCGGGGCCGTTCAACGTTCGCTGCAACGCCGTCAGGCCCGGCATGATGAACAACGATCGCCTGAACCGTGTGCTGCGCGCGGTCGCAGAGCGCGAGGGCAGGACGCTTGCCGAGGTGGAACGCGAGCAGCTCCAATATACGTCGATGCGAAGCAAGGTCGAGATGAACGATGTAGCCTCGGGCGTCCTGTATCTGGCGACGGAGTCCGGCCGGTTCGTGACAGGGCAGATCCTCGGCGTCGACGGAGGATCCGAGTGGGAGATGTGAACCGCGCCAAGCCAGAGAGCGTGCTGGCGCAGCCGGGCGGCGTGTATCTGATGTTCTCGACCGAGTTCTGGGAGCGGTTCAGCTACTACGGATTCTTGGGCATCCTGGTGTTCTTCCTGTCCGACGCTCCAGCGGCTGGCGGCATGGGATGGAGCAAGAGCGACGCCCTGATATTCTACGGCAACATCACGGGCCTCATCTGGATTGCCCCCACAGTCGGCGGCTATGTCGCCGATCGTTTCATCGGCGCCAGGAACGCGGTCGTGCTCGGATGTCTGGGCATCGCTGCGGCGAACCTGGCGCTGGCCAGCGTTCCGTTCGTCGACGCGAAGCTGAAGACGACCATGCTGAGCGCCGGCATGGCGCTGATGTGTATCGGTGCGGGCCTGTTCAAATCCAACGCGTCGTCCCTGCTCAGCCAGCTGTTCGGCCCGGATGCGCCCGGACGGGCGGCCGCGTTCATGCTGTTCTACATGGGTATCAACCTGGGCGCGGCCGCCGCGCCGCTTGGGGCGGGCACGCTGGCCGAATCCATCGGCTGGTGGGCGGGCTTCCTGGCATCGGGAATAGGTATGATCGTGGGCGTGGCCGTGTTCTGGGGATTGGCGCCATCCTGTTTCTCCAACGTCCGGCGGCAGGTCGTGACCGGCGAGGCCAAGCCGCCGATCTGGCGGGAACCGAGCTTCCGCACGGTGGTCACGATGATGCCGTTCGCGATCGTTTTCGCGACGGGGTTGATGCAATATGGCGGCCTGATGAACCTTTACGCTCAGGAGAACGTGGACCGCGAAATCATGGGCTTCACGGTTCCGGCGACTTGGTTCCTGACGCTCAATCCCATCTTCATCATTCTTCTGGGCACGCCGCTCGCGCGCTTCTGGTCGCGGCGGGCCGGGCAGTTCAAGACGGGCTTGTTCACGTGGCAGATCGCGGCGGGATTATTGCTGATGGCTGCCGCTTTCGCCCTGATTGCGATGGCAGAGACCATGCGTGTGGCCCAAGCGCCAGTCGGCCTGCTGCCGGTTTTCTACCTGCTGCTGACCGCGGGAGAACTCTGCATCATCCCGGTGGGGCTCGCCGAGATCGGGCGTATCGCGCCCGAACATGCGAGGGGAACGCTTATGGGATTATGGATCCTCACCTTGGGCATCGGCGGTCTTCTGGCGGGACGCATCGGTGCGCTGGCGCAGGATATCGGAAACGCAGGCGCTTTCTTCATCCTGGCCGGATCGGCGGGAATTGGCAGTTTGCTATTGGCCGCTTCACGGTCCTGGAATCGGAGAAGCAGCGTCGGCACGATTTGATGCGCCCAGAACGACGCCGGGAGCGCTTGTCACCGTCTCGACCGGCGCCGAACTCGCCAACCAATTCGCCCTCACCATGAAGCCGGGCCGCGACGCTGCTATCACTCATTACCAGTATGAATTGGCGCAAGATCAGGCGCTCAATGTTTCCCGTCAAAGTGATTGGGGCAAGGACTCCGTGGTTCAAAACAAGTCTGTCATAACTGAACACATCTTGGGACCAAATAATACTTGGCGGGGGTTCGGCTGATCACAGAACTGACTGGAACGCGTCAGCAGCCGGACCACCACGGCCAGTATCATCTCGCCCTCGCTGCTTATGATGCGGACCCAGGGCGAGTACAAAAATGCCACACCCGCAATCCATGAGTCACCTCTTTCAGTTTGTCGATCTTCACGCGATGCATGATTTCCGCGATTGCGGCACTGAGCGATCCTCGGCTAAAATTATGAATGCGCGTGCTTTTGATCGAAGACGACAAGCAGCTAGGGCGTCACATCAGCGATCGTCTGAAAGAGGATGGTCATGCGGTTGCCCATGCGCTGGACGGGGACGAGGGCGTCGTACTGGCGGTAACCGGCGACTACGACGTCATCGTGCTGGACCGAATGCTGCCAACGATCGACGGTGTCGCCGTGCTCCGGGCGATACGGAGTAAGGGGGTCGGCGCACCCGTGTTGATGCTGACGGCGCGAGGATCGATCGAGGACCGGGTCGAAGGGCTTAGGGCCGGTGCCGACGACTATCTGGTGAAGCCGTTCGCGCTGGCGGAGTTGGCGGCGCGGGTGGCGGCGTTAGGGCGGAGGGCGAGATCGCCCGATCACGACGGAATCCTTGTGATGGGCACGATCCGGCTGGACCGCACAGACCGGGTCGTCACCCGGAACGGACGGCCGGTTGCGTTGCATCCGCGAGAGTTTCAGCTGCTCGATGCTCTGATGCGCCATGGCGGCCGGGTCGTAACTCGGGCGATGCTGCTGAAAGCGATCTGGCGCTTCGACTTTGATCCGGAAACCAAGATCGTGGAGAGCCATGTCAGCCGGCTGCGAGCGAAGCTCGATGCCAGCTGCGCCGTCGGCGCGATCGAGACCGTCCGCGGCGAAGGATATCGGATTCGTGGCGATGCGTAGGTCGATGACCGACACAGCCTATCGGATCGCCGGCATCTACGCCTTGAGCTTTGCTGCCGCGTCGTTGCTTCTGGGGGCCATTACCTGGACGTTCACCAGTCGCGCGTTGCGGCAGGCGCTCGACAGACGGCTGCAGAATGAGCTCTCGACGCTGTTGCAAGCGAGAGAATTGGAGGGGCGCGCCGCCCTGATCGCCGATATCGTGGCGCGGGACGCGGTGCCCGCCGTTGGCGGCTATCTGCTGGTCGATCGCCGAGGACGCCGCGTAGCCGGGAAAGTGCCCGTCGCAACGCCTCCGCTTGGCCTGACCGATGTGAGTCTGGGGGGCGCGCGTGGTCGTGAAAAGCGTGCAAGGGCCGCGACCGCATTGACCTGTTCCGGCGAAACCTTGTCGGTAGTCGGTGAAGCCGAATCCCTTGTCCGTATCGAGAGAACGCTTCTAGCGATCGCCGCGATTGATCTGGGCCTGATGATCGCGATTGGCATCGGGGGCGGTTTCCTGATCGGACATTCGATCCATCATCGACTGAGCGCCGTCGATGCGGCTGCTCGCGATATTATTGACGGTGATCTCTCGCGGAGGATGCCATTAGGGCACCGTAACGACGAATTTGACCGATTGGCCTCTACGCTCAATCGGATGCTCGACCATATCGGCCAGCTGATGGACAACCTGCGCCACGTCTCGGACGACATCGCCCATGATTTGCGGACCCCCCTGGCGCGATTGCGTGCGACGCTTGAAGCAGGCAGCAACAGCGACGACGACGGCAGGCGACGCTCGTGCATCAACGAGGCGCTGGAGCGGGTCGGCGGGATTATCAATCTGTTCGCGACGATTCTGCGCATCTCCGAAGTTGAGCGCGGCGGCGTTCGCCACCATTTCCGTAGCGTCGCGCTCGACGTGCTCGCGACGGAGCTGGCCGAAGACTATGCTCCCGCCGCGCTCGACGTAGGCCGGTCGATCAGCGTTGTGGCGGACGCTGGGGTCGCGGTGCAAGGAGACCAGACGTTGCTGGGGCAAGCAATCGTCAATCTCCTTGAAAATTCGCTTAAGCACACCCCTGCCGGCGCGTGCATCCGCGTCGTGGTGGCCAAAGGCGACGGGGACGGCGGGCCGACACTGGTGGTCGCCGACGACGGAGGCGGCATTCCAGCCTCCGAACATGCAATCGTGCTGCGGCGCTTCGGCCGTCGCGACGCGAGCCGAACAACGGCTGGCCACGGTCTCGGCCTCACGTTGGTTGCGGCGATCGCCGCCATGCATCGCGCCGAGCTGCTGCTCGGAGACGCGCAACCGGGCCTCTCGGTAACTATGGTTTTTCCGTCCAAAGTTTGAAACTTTGTCAACTCCGGCCTCCCCGGCCGCTACCCACTTGTCTTTGACCCAGCAACAGGAGAGCATCCTGAGCATGCAGCCTCAGTGGAGCATTTCCTTTGCCGCG
Source organism: uncultured Sphingomonadaceae bacterium (assembly GCA_964246315.1). GTDB lineage: Bacteria > Pseudomonadota > Alphaproteobacteria > Sphingomonadales > Sphingomonadaceae > Sphingomonas_O. Next base: position 65,584 of record CAXTPT010000008.1, read on the forward strand.
CAGCGCAGAAAGACGCAACGCAATATTATTGCGCCCTCGCTCAATCGCCGCTGACCGTGGGGATGGATAATGAAAGATATTCACGTTCCGGCGATAAATGCACGCTACTGGGTAGCCATACTGATGGCGAGCATGTTCGGCACAAATCTTGGCGATCTCTACGCGAATGAGAGCGGACTAGGCCTGTTTCTTGGCGTGTCACTTCTTGGACTTATCGCCCTAGGCGTGTTCTTGGCCGAACGACGGGATACCGTCCCACGTGAGCTGTATTATTGGACCGTAATTATTCTTATTCGCACCAGCGCGACCAATATCGCCGATGACACACGTAACTTCGTTTGGGACCACGCCGAACGAAATCATTACAAGATCAACCTCATCGCCTGGCTGGAGCTGCAAGACCTTCTGCTCAGTCTTCTGCTCGCCGCGGCTCTGGTCGTTCTGGGCTGGCTCGCGATGCGTCGCCGGGTTTCCGCCAGCAGCGCAATGGAGGATGCGAGCCTCCCCGCGACCGGGATCTGGTACTGGGCAGCCATGCTGGCGGCGGGAATTTTCGGGACGCTTGTCGGCGACATATCTTCGGGCGGCGGCTTGGGTGAGGGGGCTGTCGTTCTGACACTCCTGTACTTGGTATCCGTCGCCATATGGTACCGCTACGGGTTCACGACGTTCTGGCCTTACTGGGTCGCCATCGCTGCCGCCCGGATGGCAGGTACGCTGATCGGCGACTGGCTGGCCGGGGATCCGGTCGAGCTCTTGGGCTTGCCGCTCGCCACAGTGTGCACCGGCACCGTTTTCGTGGCGACTTTGATCTTCTGGCAGGGAAAGGCGGCGGGTCGCGAACCAAAACAATCGTTGCCATGATAGCGGTTGACCCGATGACTAGTGGATCGGCGCCAGAGCAATAGGAACGAAGTGGGAATGTTAAGGCGAGACCTGATCAAGTTAGGAGTGGCGGCGGCGATAGCACCCGGCACTGCGCTCGGACAGGCACGCGACAAGCCGCAGTTTACCGGGCTGTGGGAAGTGAAGATGGGGCAGCTGGACAGCGGCGAGGAGGTCAGGGTCTACTATGATCTGAAGCAGGTCGCCAATACCCTGGTGGGCAGCGGGCTTCATCTCTATCATGCTGGACGTTATCCGATCGTGAACGGAACGATAAACGGCAATCTTTTTGAGTTCTGGGACAAGGAAGTCAGTATCCATGTCAAAGGCAAATGGATTGATGGGCAACTTGACCTCACCGCCGACTACGGAACGGTTTATGCCTATTCATCTGTGTTCGGCAATGAGGTAGAGATCGACGGTCCCGTTCCAGCCCCAAGACATCGTTTCGTCGCGACCCGGGTGAGCCGGCTTCCGGCGACCTGGACCAGGAAGAGGGCGTTGCCCTCGTCACGGGATTTGCCGGCCAACCGACTGGCTGCGACCCCGTTTATGGGCTGGGTCTCGTCGCAACTGCCGTCGAACGCTCGGGATGGTCAAATATTTTCCGCCGCGGACAAGCTTCTCTCTCTTGGTCTGCGAGATGCCGGATACCGGCTCATCCAGCTGCCATCGGGGTGGGCGGCCAAGCGCACCCCATCGGGAGCGCTCGGCTCCAATTCGAAATTTCCGGACATGAAGCGGCTGGGAGATTATCTCCATGAGCATGGCTTCAAGCTCGGCTTGACGACTTCGCCAGGCCCCTACATCGACGCTTATCCCGGTAGCTTCGAGCATGAGGAACAGGATGCCAGGACGTTAGCCGATTGGGGGGTCGATTACCTTCAGTATGATTGGGACACGGCGGAAAGCGTCTATACCGAACAGGAGCAGCGGCAGGTCTATCAGAGAATGGCCGAGGCGTTGCGCGCGAGCGGGCGCAACATCGCGTTCGGCGCGAGGCCGACAGGAGATTGGGCGCGACTTGCCGGCATAAATAGTCGTGGCTTGAAAATCGACGTCGATGACGATTGGAACGTCATGATGGAAGCGGCCTCAACGCTTCAGGATTACTCGTCAGTCTCCGGATCGGGATGCTGGCTCGATCCCGGCCCGCTTTGGGCGGGCGGATCGGGTATGACGGCTGCCGAGTACAGAACTCAGATGACGCTTTGGTGCATATCTGCATCCGTATTGAATATCGCCACCCCGCCCGAGCGCATTTCGTCGGAAGGACTGAAGATCCTGTCGCATGTCCCGTTGATCGCGATCAGCCAAGACCCGGCCGGCAAGCCCGGCACGAGGATCGCCAAGGACGGCAGTGTCGAGACGTGGCGCCGCGATTTGCAGTCCGGACATGCAATCGCGCTATTCAACTATGGTAAGTCCAGCGAGAACGTGAAGCTGGATTGCAACACTTTAGGCTTGAATGAAAAGGCGGAGCTTCACGAACTGTGGAGTGGCGATGACGTTCCTGTAGCGAACGGCGTGTGCATGCTGAAGCTTGCACCGCATGACGTGAAGATCTTTCGAGCCGTCGCTTCTTGATCGCATGATACAAGGACTACGGACTGATATATGAAATACTTCAAGTGGAAATGCCAATCCAAAGTAGTCAATACTGGTCCCAACAGGGGGGAAACAATATGATCCGACTGAGGGAAGTGTCGTTAGTTGCATTGGCTGCAGGTTCGCTGGGGAGCGCCGCTCCGGCGTCCGCCCAGATCGCAACGGCGTCGGAGACTGAAATTCAAACCGACGATATCGTTGTGACCGGCCTTCGTTCGACAGCCACCGTCGCGAAGCAGGGGATCGAGGTCCGAGATTTGCCGCAGGCGATCACGATCGTCCCGAAACAGGTGCTCGATGAGGCAGCGGCGCGGCGTTACGAAGATATTGTCTATCAGACCGTAGGTCTCACGGCTGTTCTTCCCTACGCCGGCGCTATTTCAAGTGGCGGCTTTTCGCGTGGTTTCGTGGCAAACCAGCTGGTTAACGGCCACGCCCAAGCCTACGCAAGTTTCGCCAGCGGATTGGCGGTCATCGACCGTGTCGAAATTTTGCGCGGGCCTACCTCGGTTTTATACGGCCAGGGTGACCCTGGGGGCTCGGTCAACCTCGTGCTCAAACAGGCACGGCCGCAATTCGGCTTCGCCGCGAGCGCGACCGTCGATACGCTCGGTACGCGTCTTGCCGATCTCGACGTAACCGCCCCGCTTGCCGGAAACCGCTTGTCGGGACGACTTGTCGCGCAGGGGGAATATTCCACGACGTTTCGCGATTTCGAGAAGAACCGTCGAATCAGCGTCTCGCCGATACTTCACGCGGAGCCGTGGGACGGACTGGCGATCGACGCAGTGGGTAGTTATGAACGTTACGACTTTACGGCGATACGCTTCTTTTTCTACGGACCGCCCGAGGAATTTTCCATCGCTGACGTGAAGCGCCTGCCGCGCTCCATCAATCTGGGCGAACCGACCCTGCCGCTATCGCGGATAGACATTCGGACGATCAATATCAACGCCGAGCAGAAGCTGACCGACACTTTGTCGATCGGCGGGTTCTTCTATTCTTATAAAGTCTCTTACAGAAAGTATTTCGAGATATTTGCGGACGCTCCTCTTCCCGGTACGACGTTGAGTCGGCGAGGCTACACGCGGGAAGCAACGCCGGGTGACGATTTTAACCGCAGCAAGACAATCTCAGCCTACCTCAGGGGAAGAGTTTCCTTCGCCGGAATGGATCACAATCTATATGTAGCGGCGGAGAAGGTCACTTACGCGATCGCATTCAGCGACCTTACCGGAGATTACATCCCGCTCGATATAGCTAATCCTGTGTATCAGGACAGCTTTGCCGAGCCTCCAGTGGCTCCAAGCAATTTGGGGGGTCAGAGCGTATCGAATAAGGCGGTTTATGCTAATGATCTTATCAGCTTCAGCGACCATTTAAAGCTACAGCTCGGCCTGCGGTATGATAAAATCATTACCACTGCCACTTTTGACGTCGTGCCGGCGATATTCAACGATCACAAGCTGTCGCCGTCCGCCGGAATAGTCTGGCACCCGATCGACAGCACATCGCTTTACGCCAGCTACTCGACTTCGTTCGTGCCGTCGGCCGGCCGCAATCGGCTCAACGAGCCGCTTAAGCCGGAGCGCAGCAAGGCCTATGAAGTGGGCATAAAGCAGGAGTTCTTCGGTCGAAGGCTGACAGCGACACTTGCCGTGTTCGATATCACTAAGGACGACATATTGCAGTCTGATCCGGACGATCCCACGCGCAATTCCTCCATAAACGGCGGAACCGCACGAAGCCAGGGCTTCGAAATCGAATTTGAAGGGCGTCCGCCGATTCCCGGACTGTCGGTGCGCGGCGGCCTGGCCTACGCTCATGCCCGGATCAACAAATCGTCGGATTATTCACCCGGCGACAAGTTGGTTGGACCCCGCCCTTGGACTGGACTGATCTCGGCCCGGCAGGATTTGGAGCCGCTCGGCCTGTCCAAGGCATGGATCAATGCCAGCCTTTCCTACGGCGGCGCGCAAGTCGCCTCGATACCGGCAAATGGTGAGAAAATTCCGTCTTTCTTGAGGATCGATCTTGCCGCGAGCAAACAAGTCGGTCCGGTCGAGCTTCAGGTCAATCTTAAGAATCTTTCCAACCAGCGCATCATTCTCACCAACGGCGGCGGCAGAGTCCAGTTCGACAATCCTCGCTCGTTCGGCGTAACCCTGCGTTATCACACCGGCGTGTTGCAGTAAGGATGAGTTGGATCACGCCTCATGTCGCCGCAGCGAAGCGCCACGCCGTCGATCGTTCGGTGTAAGCTGTGCAGATGATCCGGCCTTGGCTGACACGGTTTCACCGCTGGACGGGGCTCATGTTGCTCGCGTTCCTCATGATGGCCGGTTTCACCGGCGCGCTATTGCCATGCCAGAGCAACATTCAAGACTGGCTAGCGCCGCCGCCGAAACAATTTGTCGTGGCGCCGTTGCCGAACGCAACGGCGCTCGACTGGCTGGCATTACGCCGAATCGCGATCGCCGAAAGCGGCGGCACTGTCGACAGCATGGAGCTTTATCGCGAGCCAGGTAAGCCAGCGGTAGTCAGCGTGGCTTCGAGGCACGGCCGTCCGCCGCTCGGTTACGACGCGGTCGTGCTCGATCCCTACACCGGCAAGGTTCTCGGACACGAGGGCGGGGCGGCATCGGCGCAGTTTACCGCGCGCATCATGCCCTTCCTCTATGAACTTCACACCAGCCTCGCGTCGGGCGATTGGGGGATGTGGCTGCTTGGGGTCGCCGCATTGTTCTGGACCGTCGATTGCTTTGTGGGCTTCTACCTCACTCTGCCGGCAGCACCTCGCGGATGGTGGCGTAACTGGCGGCAGGCATGGAAAATGAAACTGCCTCCCCGCAGTGCGATCCGCTTCAACTTCGATCTGCATCGCGCTACGGGATTATGGCTCTGGCCTATGCTTTTCGTATTTGCCTGGTCTTCGGTCGGAATGAACCTGCGCGTGATTTACGACCCGGTGATGAGCGCTTTGACCGACTATGAAGCTCCGCAGAACCCGGCAAAGGCAGCCAAGTCGCCTTTGCCCCTTCTCGATTTCGAGCCAGCGCTCGAGCTCGCTCGACGCGCTGTGAAGGAGGAGGCAAGCCGCCGCGGGTTCGCGATTGAACGAGAGCGCGAATTCGCACTCGATCGCGAGAACAACATGATGCGGTATGTGGTCCGCACCAGCCTTGATCTGGCCGACTGGCGCTATGCCAACAGTTATTTCATGCTCGACGCACGCACTGGCCGCATCATCTCGGAAGATTTGCCGACCGGACAGCACAGCGGCAACACTGTCGGCTACTGGCTGAGCATTCTGCATACCGCCGGCATCGGCGGATTGCCCTATCGAATATTCGTATCGCTTGTAGCGGTTATGGTTTTCACGCTCTCGCTTACCGGCGGCTTGATCTGGATGAAGAAGCGCGCCGCCAGGTTGTCAGGAAAGCAGAAGCGCCGGCAACGGAAAAATGTCCCGCTTGCGGTAGGGTGAGAGCGTAACGACATGGTGTTAACCGAGCAGGACCCGAATATTTTTCTGGAGTACGATTTCGGCGCCAATTCGATTGAGGGCAGCTCGAGGCTGGGCCGTGCGTCGGGAGCGTCGACCGGTTCATCTGCGTCGGGCTCAATTGCGCCGATCTTGCCGCGGAGACGCGACAGATCACGGGCGTGCTGACTTGGTCGAAGGGGCGGTCGCCGCGGCTTCTCGGCAGGCTGCGGCGTCGTGCCGTGAGGCCTTTGATCCTTACGGGCACCGGTCCCATCGCGGCAGAATGACATGCCGATCCGCTTCAGACATTTCCCTGTTCTCGGCTTCGGCCTACTGATCCCTGCCGCGCTCCCGGCGCAGCAGAGCGGCTTACCGCGCGCCGGTTCTACGAGCCAGACCGTGCCGAGAGCAGACGACCGGGTGATCTATCCGGCCGCCTTTTACTCGACGTTTCGCCCGCAGACGGCGAGCGATATGCTCGCGCGTACGCCGGGCTTCACACTTATTGACAATGATAGCGGGCGGCGTGGCTTCGGCGGCGGTGCGGGCAACGTCCTGATCGGCGGACAGCGGCCGACTGTGAAGAGCGGTGGGGTCGCGGTCGTCCTCAGCCGCATCGCCGCATCGCGCGTCGAGCGTATCGAACTGATCCGAGGTGTGCAGACTTCCGAGGCGCAGGGCCAGAGCCTGGTGGCCAATATCGTGCTGAAGACCGATGCGGCAGGCTCCGGCAACGCGTCGGTCGAGTTGCGCCGCGCACCGGGCGACGTAGTGACGCCGAAGCTCGACGCCAGCTACGCCCGTAAGCTCGGCAGATGGGAAGCATCCGCTGGGATCATCGCCTACGCTCGGCGAGACCCCATTCGCGGCGCCTATCGCCTGTTCGATGCCGGACACGTCCTGACAGAGGCATCTGCCGAGATGTTCGCCTCACGAGAGCGAGGCATCACGATGACCGCGGCCGCGAGCCGGCCGCTTGGCGGCGGCACCCTGAGCTTGAACGCGCAGCTTGGCCACAAG
>CAXTPT010000009.1:0-26927 GCA_964246315.1 uncultured Sphingomonadaceae bacterium
ACGGGGGAGGGCATTGGTCTTGGAGACCGAGGTTCTAAGTCCGATCTACTCATCATCCCCTCCTTATTCATGGGAGGGGCGACTCGCCGGCGGGCGAGCGGAGGAGGGACGACCGGCAAATGAACCCTTTGCTGCCGCCCGCGTTCACCCTGCCGAACCCGTAACGAAGGAGCATCCGCATGGCCGACCTGTCGCAGATCCAGGAACATTTCGAAGTCATCGGCGCCGACGGCGTCCATGTCGGCACCGTCGACAAGGTCGAGGGCGACCGCATCAAGCTGACCAAGAAGGATTCCGCCGCCGATGTCGAAGGCGGGCAGGGCCAGCATAGCGGGCACCATCACTATATCTCGGGCGGGCTCGTCGCCGGCGTCGAAGGCAACCAGGTCCGCCTCAGCGCCACCGCCGCCAACGCCGTCAGCCTCGAAGAAGAGGCATAGGCTTTCCTCCCTCCCTGCGCAGCGGGGAGGGAAATGCGAGCGGAGCGAGCGAGGGAGAGGTGCGTGCGCGTCGAGGCGTGACTCACCTCTCCCTGCTTGCTTCGCCAGCTGTCCCTCCCCGCCTTCGGCAGGGAAGGTCACTGACACGCGAGAGTGCCGAAGACTGCCCATGACGCGGGGCGTCACTGACACGCCAAACACTCGTCATAATCCTTCGCCTCGACCTCGATCTGGCGCAGGTCGATCGTATTGTCCGCCTCGACCCCGCCGGCAAAGCCCGCGCGCTGGATGCTCTTCGAGCGCAGATAGTAAAGCGACTTGATGCCCAGTTCCCACGCGCGGAAGTGGAGCATCAGCAGGTCCCATTTTTCGACGTCTGCCGGGATGAACAGGTTGAGGCTCTGCGCCTGGTCGATATACGGCGTGCGGTCCGCGGCGAGCTCGATCAGCCAGCGCTGGTCGATCTCGAAGCTGGTCTTGTAGGTGTCCTTCTCGTCCTGGCTGAGGAAGTCGAGATGCTGCACGCTGCCGCCCTGCTCGAGGATCGAGTTCCACACCGCGTCGCTGTTTTTCGACTTTGTTTCCAATAACTTAGCCAGATACGGGTTCCTGATCGAGAAACTCCCCGACAACGTCTTATGCGTATAGATGTTCGCCGGGATCGGCTCGATGCACGCGCTCGTCCCGCCGCAGATGATACTGATCGACGCGGTCGGCGCGATCGCCGTCTTGCAGCTGAACCGCTCCATTACGCCGCGTTCCTCGGCATCGGGGCACGGCCCGCGCTCGACCGCCAGCAGCATCGACGCCTCGTTGACCGACGCCGAAATGCGCTTGAACATCTTGAGGTTCCAGCTCTTCGCCATCGCGCTTTCGAACGGAATGCCGCGCGCCTGCAGGAAGCTGTGAAAGCCCATCACGCCCAGGCCGACCGACCGTTCGCGCGCCGCCGAATAAGCGGCGCGCTCCATGCCCGGCTCGGCGCGGTCGATATAATCCTGCAGCACATTGTCGAGGAAGCGCATGACGTCCTCGATAAAGCCCTTGTCCTCGGCCCACTGATCCCACGTCTCGAAGTTGAGCGAGGACAGGCAGCATACCGCAGTGCGGTCCTTGCCCAGGTGATCGCGCCCCGTCGGCAGGGTGATCTCGCTGCACAGGTTCGAGGTCGAGACCTTGAGCCCCAGCTCGCGGTGGTGGCGCGGCATCGCGCGGTTCACCGTGTCGGCGAAGACGATATAAGGTTCGCCCGTCGCCAGCCGCGTCTCGACCAGCTTCTGGAACAGCGAGCGGGCGTCGACGGTACCGCGCGCCGAGCCGTCCTTAGGGCTCTTCAGCGTCCATTCCTCGCCGTTGCGCACCGCCTCCATGAACGCGTCGGTGATCAGCACGCCGTGGTGCAGGTTGAGCGCCTTGCGGTTGAAGTCGCCCGAAGGCTTGCGGATCTCGAGGAACTCCTCGATCTCGGGATGGCTGACGTCGAGATAGCAGGCCGCCGAGCCGCGCCGCAGCGAGCCCTGCGAGATCGCCAAGGTCAGCGAATCCATCACGCGGACGAACGGGATGATGCCGCTGGTCTTGCCGTTGAGGCCGACCGGCTCGCCGATCCCGCGGACATTGCCCCAATAGGTGCCGATGCCGCCGCCGCGCGATGCCAGCCAGACATTTTCGTTCCAGGTGCCGACGATGCCGTCGAGACTGTCGGGCACCGAATTGAGGTAGCAGCTGATCGGCAGGCCGCGTCCCGTGCCGCCATTAGACAGCACCGGCGTCGCCGGCATGAACCATAGCTTCGAAATATAATCGTACAGCCGCTGGGCGTGCTCGGCATCGTCGGCATAGGCGCTGGCCACGCGGACGAACAAATCCTGATAGCTTTCGCCGGGCAGGAGGTAGCGGTCGGTCAGCGTGTCCTTGCCGAATTCGGTCAGCAAGGCGTCACGCGAATGGTCGACCTCGACCGTGTATTTGGGGGCGTGGATTTCCTTCGAATCCAGCCGCTCGGGCGCGCTCGCCACCGTGCTTGCGGCGGTTACCGCCATGGTCTCCAGGATCATCGCCATTGCGCTTTCGCCTCCTTCGCTGCCCCGGAAATCCATCGAATCGCTCCCCTCGTCCCGTTCTAAGTCCGTTCCCGTCCAACGCGAAGAGCGGCCGATGCCACTGACCCGCGCTAATCGCGCAGGCCGCCCGCCTCACAACTATATATAGTGTCGGCCGCGCCCCCGCGAACCACCAATAGTGCAAAATCCGTTAAGTCACGCAAGAGTCGTAAAATCGTAAATAACTTTGCTGCACCGCCGCGACGCACCGGAAAAGCGGCCCTTTTGCCACTCGCAAGGGAACGCGAAGAGAACAAAAAATATTCTCGGCGTCAAAAAAATCGTTAAACGCAGCCCGATGGACACACTGCCCCATGCCACGCTTCACGCCAGCCATGCGGGCTTGTGGATCGCCGGCCATGATGGCGCGCGTGGGGTCGACCGGCGCGAGGCGCTGAGCCGCGCGGCAGGGGAGCCGCTGATCCTGCTGAACGCACCTCTGGTCGGTCAGCGGCTGGGCTACGCCGAAATTTCGGGGCTGGATCTGCTCGAACTGTTCGCCTTCGTGCATCCCGCGCGCTTCGCGGTGCCGACCGCCAAGGGATTGTGCGACGCGCTGGCCCTGCCCGTACCCGCACGCGAAGCGGAGATCGCGCCGGCGTTGCGCGTGATCGCCGCCAAGCTGCTGCATACCCTGTCGCAGGACGGCTGGCCCGAACGCCCCGGCGCGGCGGACTCGCTACGCGCTCTCGGCCGCGCGCGGTGGCCATGGTTCTCGCTCGCCCGCGCGGCGATGACCGACAGCGAAGCGCGCGAGATCAGGCTGTTCCAGCGCCTGCCCGAATGGGAGGAGCAGGCGCCGCCCGGCCCACCGCGCAGCATCGCCTTGGCGCCGGGCGCCGTGCAGGATCGTCTGGCCGCCCTCACTGGCACCACCGCCGAGCCGCGCCAGGGACAGCGCGACTATGCCCAGGCCGCCGCCCACATCTTCTCGCCCCGCCAGCGCAAGGACGCGCCGATCATGGCGCTGGCGCAGGCGGGCACGGGGATCGGCAAGACGTTCGGCTATCTCGCTCCCGCGACGCTCTGGGCGGACGAGACGGGCGGGACGGTGTGGCTGTCGACCTATACCAAGGCGCTGCAGCGCCAGCTCGATAGCGAAACCGCGCGTGCCTATCCCGATGCCGAAGCGCGCCGACAGGCAGTGGTCATCCGCAAGGGCCGCGAAAACTATCTCTGCCTGCTCAACCTCGAGGACGCGATGCAGGGCGGGTTCGCCGGGCGCGCCGCAATCCTCGCGCAGCTCGCCGGACGCTGGGCGGCTTATACGCGCGACGGTGACATGGTCGGCGGCGATCTGCCCGGCTGGCTGCCGTCGCTGTTCCGGCGGAACGGCACCACCGCGCTGACCGACCGGCGCGGCGAGTGCATCTATGCCGGCTGCCCGCATTATCGCCGCTGTTTCATCGAGCGCGCCACGCGGGCAAGCGTCGGGGCCAGGCTGGTTGTCGCCAATCATGCCTTGGTGATGGTCAATGCGGCGCGCGGGCGCGATGCGGTCAATCGCCCGACGCGGATTGTGTTCGACGAAGGCCATCACCTGTTCGATGCCGCGGACTCGACCTTTGCGGCGGCGCTTACCGGGGCTGAAGCGATCGAGCTGCGCCGCTGGGTGATCGGTCCCGAGAGTAAAGCCAAGGGCCGTCGCCGTGGCTTAGCGGCGCGCTTGGGCGACGTGGTCAGCTATGACCAAGCCGGCGCGGTCGCGGTGCAGGACGCGCGCGAGGCGGCAATGGCCTTGCCGGGCGACGGCTGGCTCGGTCGCATCGTCGAAGGCGCGCCGTTCGGGCCGGTCGAGGAATTGCTGAGCGCGATCCGCGCCACCGTGTACGCCCGCGCCACCGGCGAGGATGCGGGTTATGGCTTGGAGACCGAGGCCGCCGAACTCGACGGTCCGCTGATCGAAGCCGCTGCGCGCGCCGCCGCCGCGCTGCAGGCGCTGCTCCAGCCATTGACTGCGCTCGGCCGTCGCCTCGAAGCCTTGCTCGACGAAGGTCCCGACTGGCTCGACGGCCAGGCGCGCGCACGAGTCGAGGGCGCGGTGGCGAGCCTTGGCTGGCGGCGCGACGCGGTGTTCGCCTGGCTGGCGATGCTCGGGCGGCTCGGCGGGCCGCTCGATCCGGATTTTGTCGACTGGCTGGAGGTCGCGCGGGGCGACGGGCGCGAATATGATGTCGGCCTGTACCGCTGCTGGCTGGATCCGATGCGGCCGTTTGCCGATGTAGTGCTCAAGCCCGCGCATGGCGTGCTGGTCACCTCGGCGACCTTGGGCGAACCCGCCGCCGCCGAAGCACGCACCGGGGCGGACAAGCTCGACGCGCCCGCGCTGCATTTTGCCGCGCCGAGCCCGTTCGACTATGCTGCCAACGCGCAGATTCTGATCGTCACCGACGTGAAGCGCGGGGACGCACCGGCGATTGCCAACGCCTATGCGCGCCTGATCGCGGCGTCCGAAGGGGGCACGCTTGGTCTGTTCACCGCAATCCGCCGGCTGCGCGCGGTACATGCGCGCATCGCCGATCGGCTCGCGCGCGACGGCCTGCCGCTCTACGCCCAGCATGTCGACCCGATCGACACCGGGACGCTGGTCGACATTTTCCGCGACGATCCACACGCCAGCCTGCTCGGTACCGATGCACTGCGCGACGGGGTCGATGTACCCGGCCATTCGCTGCGCACCGTGATTCTCGAAGGCGTGCCCTGGCCGAAGCCGACCGTGCTCCACGCCGCGCGGCGCGCCGCGCGCGGCGGCACCGCCTATGACGACATCCAAATCCGCGCGCGGCTGGCGCAGGCGTTCGGCCGCCTGATCCGCCGCGCCGATGACCGCGGTAGCTTCGTCATCCTCAGCGCCGCCGTGCCCTCGCGCCTGCTCGACGCCTTCCCGCCCGGTACGCCGATCCGCCGCGTGACGCTCGACGAAGCGGTGGCGGCAATTGCGGCGTTCAATATAAAGGCGGTTGTCGAACGGCTGGAGGTGGACTAAGTTGGTCAAGCCATGACCACAGTCAATGTCCATGAAGCGAAAACCAATTTCTCGCATTTCATCGATCGTGCTCATGCGGGCGAAGAAATCATCGTCGCCAAGGCGGGCAAGCCACACGTTAAGATCGTGGCGCTCGACCCGCCCAATCGCGAACCGCGCAAACCGGGCAATTGGGATTTCGAGTTGCCCGACAGTTTTTGGGATCCGCTGCCGCTGGAGTGGACTGGTGAAGCGTGAAGTTTCTGCTGGATACGCATACGTTGATCTGGTGGTGGGCGCGGGGCGGGACCCAACTTCCAGCGTCGGTTCGGACGCGGATTGCCGATCCCGCCAGTAAGATTATCGTCAGTGCGGCCAGCGCTTGGGAACTTGCTACTAAAGTCCGGCTTGGAAAGCTTGCCGAGGCACAAGGGGCGGTGGACAATTTCTTCGCTTGGCTGGAACGCGATGGCTTTGACGCGCTGCCGGTCAGCTTGCGGCACGGTTTGCGGGCCGGCATTTTTGAGGCGCCGCATGGCGACCCGTTCGACCGTATGCTTGCTGCACAATCGATTTTGGAGGACGCTCCCATCCTGAGCCGCGACACAAAACTAGACGCCTTTGGCTGCGAGCGTATCTGGGCGTGAAGCGCCTTACGCTCCTGCGTCATGCCAAGTCCGGCTGGGACGATCCGGCGGCGCGCGATTTCGATCGCGCGCTCAACGAGCGTGGCAAGCGAGGTGCGGCGACGGTCGGCCGGCATATGCGTTCGCTCGGGCTGGATTTCGAGGCGGTGGTGTCGTCGCCGGCCGTGCGCTGTATCGATACGCTCGATGGGCTGTGGGAAGGCTTTGGCCACACGCTTCATCCTCAATGGGACCGGCGCATCTATCTCGCCTCGGGCGTGACCCTGCTCGACGTCGTCCATGATACGGACGAAGGCGTTGGATCGCTGCTGATGTGCGGACACAATCCGGGTCTCGAGGATCTCATCCTGATGCTCGTGCCCGACAGCGCCGACGATCGGCTGCGCGATGATGTGGAGGAGAAATTCCCCACCGCCAGCTTTGCCGAATTGGAATTCGACGGGGCCTGGGCCGATCTGCACAGCAAGTCGGCACGGCTGACGCGCTTCATCCGCCCGCGCGACCTCGATCCCGACCTGGGACCCGAGCGGTGAAGCTTCGCCCAGCGGGCGGCGGAGACGAGAAGAAACTTGCGCTGGTCGGTGCGGCAAGTTTTCTCGAGAGCTTTGCCGATGACCATGACGGCGACGCGGTGGTCAAATTCGTCGAGGACACGCATTCGCCGGCCTATTACGCTGCGATCCTCGCCGATCCGGCTTGCCGGACCTGGCTGGTCGAGGAGGCAGCCGGCGCGCCGGTGGGCTATGCCGTGCTGCAGCCGGCGAAACTGCCGTTCACCGATGCCGCCACCGACACCGAACTCAAGCGCATCTACGTCATGTCGAAATGGCACGGCGGCGGGTGGGGCGCGAAACTATATCAGGCGGTCGAAGACGAGGCGCGCGCCCGTGGCGCCGAACGGCTAGTGCTCAGCGTCTACGTGAAGAATTTTCGCGCGCAAACCTTCTATCGGCAGCGCGGATTCGAGCAGATCGGCCGCTGGTTGTTCGAAGGGTTTGAGCAGACCGACGCCAGCGAGGACTTCATCTACGCCAAGACGCTTTAGGCGGCGAGGGCGGCGCGTAACTGGTCGCGCACCGCAATCAATGCGCTTGTGAAATCATTCTCAGACGCCGCGATGGCCACAACCGGCGCGTCGATCTTGGCATTGCCCCCGAGCAATTGCTGGACGCCTTTGACGGTATAGCCATCACGGTTGAGCGCCTGATCGATCCGTTTGAGCAGAGCGACATCCTCGGGCCGGTAGTAGCGCCGGTTGCCCGCACGGGTCAGCGGCTTGAGCTGCGGAAAGCGGCTTTCCCAGTAACGCAGGATATGCTGTGCCACGCCCAGTTCGGCACTGACTTCACCGATTGTCCTGAACGCACCCGGCGTTTTCATGCGTGGCCTTAATCGGCCTTGGCGATTCGGTCGCGCATCACCTGGCTGGGGCGGAACGTCAGCACGCGGCGCGGGGCGATCGGCACTTCGACGCCGGTCTTGGGATTGCGCCCGACCCGTTCGCCCTTGTCGCGCAGGATGAAACTGCCGAAGCCGGAAATCTTGACGTTCTGGCCGTGCGACAGCGCTTCGCACATGTGGCGCAATATGCCTTCGACCTGATCAGCGGAGTCCGCGCGCGACAAGCCGATTTCGCGGTGGATGATATTCGCCAGATCAGCGCGAGTGAGTGTGCCGTCTTCCGCCATCGTTCCCTTCCCCCGGACCGCGGACGTTTAGCCAAACCCCGCCGCCCGTCAAATCCCTACCAGCGGATCGCCGCCGCCCCCCAGGTGAAACCGCCGCCCATCGCTTCGAGCACAACGAGATCGCCCGCCTTGATCCGCCCGTCCTTGACCGCGGTGTCGAGCGCCAGGGGCACCGACGCAGCGGAGGTATTGGCATGCTGGTCGACCGTGATCACGACCTTGTCGGGACTGAGGCCCAGCTTACGCGCGGTGGCATCGAGAATGCGGGCATTGGCTTGGTGCGGCACAACCCAGTCGACATCGCCGATTTGCAGATCTGCCGCTGCCAGCGTCTCGCCCAGTACCGCCGCCAGATTGGTCACCGCGTGCTTGAAGACCTCGGGCCCTTTCATGCGCAGCTTGCCGATCGTGCCGGTGGTCGATACGCCGCCATCGACGTAGAGCAATTGGTTATGCCGTCCGTCGGCATGCAGCTTCGCCGACAGGACACCACGCCCTTCCTCGTTCGCGCCAAGTACCACCGCCCCCGCGCCATCGCCGAACAGGACGCAGGTGCCACGGTCTTCCCAGTCGAGGATGCGGCTGAAGGTTTCTGAGCCGATGACCAGCGCGTTGGTGGCACTGCCGCTGCGGATCATGCTTTCGGCCACCGAGACGGCATAAAGGAAGCCCGAGCACACCGCCGCCACGTCGAAAGCGACGCAATCGTTGATGCCAAGCGCCGCCTGCACTTTGGTGGCGGTCGCGGGAAACGTCTGGTCGGGGGTTGCCGTCGCGAGGACGATCAGGTCGATCTCGCCCGCATCCAGCCCCGCCGCCTCAAGTGCGCGCCGCGCCGCTTCGGTGCCGAGCGTCGCGGTCGTCTCCCCCTCGCCCGCGATATGGCGGAACCTGATGCCGGTGCGCGCGACGATCCATTCGTCGCTGGTATCGACCGTCTCCGCCAATTCGGCATTCGACACGCGCCGCCGGGGCAGCGCCGACCCCGTGCCGAGAACCGCGGCGCGCCTCATGCGGCATTGGCCCGCGCGGTCAGATGGCCGGGAAACTGGTTGAGATCCTCGGTAATGCGCCGCGTGATATCCTGCGCAGTTAGCTTCGCTGCGACGCCGATCGCATTGGCGACGCCCTTGGGGCTCGCCGAACCGTGGCTCTTCACGACAATACCGTTAAGCCCGAGGAAAACCGCCCCGTTATGGTTGTTAGGATCGAGATGATGCTTGAGCAACTCGGTGGCCGGGCGCGAGATGAGGAAGCCCATTTTCGAGCGGAACGAACTCGAAAAGCTCCGTCGCAACAGGTCCGCCACGAATCGCGCGGTTCCTTCGATCGTCTTGAGCGCGATATTGCCTGAGAACCCGTCACAGACGATCACGTCGACATCGCCGCGCGACAATTTGTCGCCTTCGACGAAGCCGGTGAAATTCAACTGCAGATGCGCGTCGCGCAAGATGGCGGCCGCGTCACGAATCTCGTCAGTGCCCTTCAACTCTTCGCTGCCGATGTTGAGCAAACCCACGCGCGGCTGCTCGACGCCCAAAGCGATGCGCGAATAGGCTGCGCCCATCACCGCGAATTCGACCAGGTTGCGTGGATCGCATTCGGTATTGGCGCCGAGATCGAGCATCACGACATCATTGTCGCCTAGCGTCGGCAGCAAGGCCGCAAGGGCGGGGCGGTCGATGCCCTTCAGCGTGCGCAACGACAATTTGGCCATCGCCATCATCGCGCCGGTATTGCCAGCGGACAGAGCGGCGCCGGCGCGGCCCTGTTTTACCAGATCGATGGCGATACCCATCGAGGTCGTCTTGGCGCGGCGGATCGCCTGGCTGGGCTTTTCCTCGCCCGCGATCTTGTCAGGCGCATGGACGATTTCGGTGCAGCCGGACAGGCCGGGATGTTTGGCGACTTCGGCCTGCAATTGGGCTTCGTCGCCGACCAGCGAGAAGCACAGATCGGGCCATTGCGCGCGTGCCAAAGCTGCGCCGGCGATCATCGCCGCGGCGCCGCCGTCTCCTCCCATCGCGTCGATCGCGAGCCTCGGGCCGTCATTCACGCCCGTGCCTCCTCGCGACCTTTAAGCTTCGACGGGAACGATCTCGCGACCGTTATAGTGACCACACGCGTTGCACAGATTGTGCGGCCGCTTCAGCTCGCCGCAATTCGGGCATTCCTGGAACGCCGCGGGCGTGAGCGCGTCATGGCTGCGGCGCATGTTGCGCCGCGAGGGCGAGGTTTTTCTTTTGGGGACGGCCATTGCGGCACCTTACTCGATGTTTGAACAAACAAAAATTGCGGGGGACAGCCGCACCACCCGCCGCCGGATATGGCGGACAGGCAGGCATTCGTCACCCGCTTGGCGTGCCCGCGCCTATAGCCAAAAGCATCCCGCTTGCAAGTCGGCGCAGACTTTGGCAGCGATTTCAAAGGGATTGAGGGGGAACGATGATTATCTTGCCGGTCACGCTGACCGCGGCGGGTCTTGCCGCGCTGCTGAACATCTGGATCGCGAATCGCGTCGGGCGCGTGCGCGGACAAGAAAAGGTCTTGATCGGCGATGGCGGTAACGCCCGGCTAATCGCCGCGATGCGCGCGCACGCCAATTATGTCGAATATACGCCCTTCGTCCTCGTCCTGCTGGGCTTCATCGAAGTGGGCGTGGGCAGCCAATGGTGGTTGTGGATGGTGGCGCTGGTCTATCTGGTCGGCCGCGTTGCGCATGCGCTGGGCATGACCCTCGACAGCCCGTTGCGGCTGCGCCTGATCGGAACTGTCGTAACCATGCTGACGCTTGCCGGCCTGGGCATTTATGCGATTACGCTACCGCACCTCGAAGCGCCGCGCCCGGTTATGTTGAACGAGGGCTAGAGCCGCTCAATCAACTTGGCGACGGCCGCGTTGGCCTTAGCTTTCTTGTCGTCGCACACCTCGTGTTCCAACTCGCGGCGGATCGCCTCGACCTCGCGCACCGACAGATGTTCGATGCCGATGAATTCTTCGCGCGCGCCGTGCAATGCGTAAAGCAGTTCGTCGAGTTTCGCCTGCATCGACGCCGTGTCGCGGTTCTGTGAATTCTGGATCAGGAACACCATCAGGAAGGTGACGATGGTCGTCCCGGTGTTGATGACCAGCTGCCACCCGTCCGAATACTGAAAGATCGGACCGGTGACGCCCCAGATGACGACGACGGCCAGCGCCAGTACAAAGGTGCCTGGCTGTCCGCTGGCATTGGCGATCGAACTCGAGACGCGGGTGAAGAAATGGTCCAGGAACCTCTGCATGGTCAGCGCTTTCGTTGCACCTGCGGAACGCTCGTAACGTTCGCAGGTTTCTTGTTTCGAACCAGGAGGACTGATCGTGGCCGAAAACCTCACCGATGCCATTACGCTGCTCAAGGCGGACCACCGCGAGGCCGAGGATTTGTTCGAACAGTTCGAAAAGGCGCGGACGGCCAAGCGCAAGCAGGCGATCGCCCTCGAGGTGTGCAACGCGCTCAAGGTGCACACCATGCTCGAGGAGGAAATCTTCTATCCGGCGCTGCGCGGCAAGATCGATGAGGATCTGCTCGACGAAGCCTATGTCGAGCACGACGCCGCCAAGCTGTTGATCAACGACATCACCTCGGCCAAGCCGACTGCCGACTTTTACGATGCCAAGGTCTCGGTGCTGTCCGAAGAGATCAAGCACCACGTCTCCGAAGAGGAGCAGTGGATCAAGGGCATGTTCGCCCAAGCGCGCCGCACCGATGTCGACATGCTCGAGCTGGGCGCCAAGATGCAGGCGCGCAAGGACGAATTGATGCCGCAGGCCAAAGCCAACACCCTGCCGCCGGCCAAGCTCGCGGCAATGAAGGTCAAGGCCTAGGCGGTCGCCAATACGCTGTCCGCGACGAACGGATTGCTGCGCCGTTCGTGCGCGAAAGTCGACATCGGACCGTGCCCGGGCACGAACGACGTTTCGTCGCCCAGCGGCCACAGCCGCGTGGTGATCGCGTCGAGCAGGTCCTGATGGTTGCCCAGCGGAAAATCGGTGCGTCCGATCGATCCCTGGAACAGCACGTCGCCGACGATCGCCAGTTGTGACGGCGCGTGGTGGAATACAACGTGCCCCGGCGTATGACCGGGACAGTGGTAAACATCGAGCGTCAGCTCCCCGACGGTAACTTGATCGCCCTGCACCAGCCAGCGGTCGGGTTCGAAGGCGCGTCCATTGACGCCATATTTGCGTCCGTCATCCTCCAGCCGGCTGATCCAGAACCGGTCGGCTTCGTGCGGCCCTTCGATCGGCACGCCCAGTTCGCTCGCGAAGGTCCCCGCTTCGCCGCAGTGATCGATATGACCGTGCGTCACCAAAATCTTCTCGATGGTGACGCCGTGCTGCGCCGCAGCCGACCTGAGACGCGGCAAATCACCGCCCGGATCGACAAACGCCCCGCGCATCGTCGCGGTGCACCAGAACAGCGTGCAATTCTGCTGCAGCGGCGTGACGGGGACGATCGTGGCATTCAGCGGCGGCTTGCTCATGGCCGCGACTTGGGGCCGCATTCGAAGCGTGGCAAGGGCCGGCGATGTTCGGAGTCTTGCTGATGGCTGCTACGGGGCTGACCCAACCGATCGTCATCGCGCATCGTGGTGCCTCGGGCGAACGCCCCGAGCACACGCTGGCTTCCTACCAGCGGGCAATCGAGCAGGGTGCGGATTTCATCGAGCCCGATCTGGTCATGACCAAGGACCGCGTCCTCGTCGCGCGTCACGAAAACGAGGTTTCGGGCAGCACCGATGTGGCCAGCCACCCCGAATTCGCCTCGCGAAAAACCACGAAGACCATCGATGGACAGCAAATAACCGGCTGGTTCACCGAGGATTTTACGCTCGCCGAGCTGAAGACGCTGCGTGCGCGCGAGCGGCTGCCCCAATTACGCCCGGGAAACACGGCCTTTGATGGACAGTTCGATGTGCCGACCTTCGACGAAATCCTGGCCCTACGCGCCAAGCATCCCAAAATCGGCGTCTATCCGGAGATCAAGCACGGCACTTATTTCGCCGGCATCGGCCTGGCGATGGAGCAGCCGTTGCTGGATATGCTAGCCAGATATCGCCTGACCAAGGCCACCGATCCGGTCTTCATCCAGTCGTTCGAGGTCGGCAATCTGATCTGGCTCAAGGCCCGCACCCGGATACGCCTCGTCCAGCTGATCGATGACAAGGGCATGCCCGCCGACCGCGCGTCCGAGCCTTATGCCGCGATGCTAATGCCCGCCGGCCTTGCCCAGGTCGCCACCCGTGCCGATGCGATCGGTATCAACAAATCGCTGGTCAACGCCGATCTCGTCTCACGCGCCCATGCCGCCGGGCTCAAAGTCCACGCCTGGACCTACCGCGCCGAAAATTTTTTTCTGCCTGCCGCCCACCGCAGCGGCACCGATCCTGAAGTTCATGGCGACCTCACCGCCGAACTCCGCGCGGCTTATGCCACCGGCCTGGACGGCGTCTTTAGCGATTTCCCTGGGGCGGCGGTAAAGGCGCGCCCTATCCGAAAATAGATTGGGCATTCCCGCGAAGGCGGGAATCATCTGCTCTCCATCCCACACTTGGCGAGTCCAGCAGATGGACCCCCGCTTTCGCGGAAAGACGAGCTATCTATTGAGCCGCAACCGCCTCCGCCGCGCGCATCGCGCGCAGCACATTGCCGCCCGCCAGCTTGGCGAGGTCCGCATCACTCCACCCGCGCCGGATCAATTCGGCAAACACCAATGGATAGCCGTCGACGCCGCCAAGCCCCTCCACCGCCACGGGAATGCCGTCGAGATCGCCGCCCAGCCCGACATGGTCGTGCCCGGCCAGTCTGGATATCCACTCGATATGATCGGCGACGAGGCTGACCGGCGTCCGGGGCAGCGGATGCCCCGCGTCCCAAGCCTTTATCGCCGCCGCGCGCCGTTCGGGCTGGCCCTGCCACAGCGATTTGCCGCGCGCCTCCTCGGCATCGCGTTCGGACGACCAGCGGCCATAGTCCGCCGACAAATGCCCGGGATAGAAATTGACCATCACCACCCCGCCATTGGCGGGCAGCAGTTTGAGCACGTCGTCGGGCACGTTGCGCGGGTGATCGTTTACTCCACGCGCGCCCGAATGGGAGAAGATCACCGGCGCCTTGGTCGCTCGCAAAGCGGCGCGCATCGTTTCCGGGCTGACATGGCTCAGATCGACGAGCATGCCGACGCGGTTCATCTCGGCGATTACCGTCCGCCCGAAATCGGTCAGCCCGTGATGCACCGGATCGTCGGTCGCCGAGTCTGCCCATTCGTTGTTCTTGAAATGCGTCAGCGTCATGTAACCGGCACCCAGCGCGCGGAACTGGCGCAGCGCGGCAAGGTTGCCGGCGATCTGGTGCCCGCCTTCGATGCCGATCAGGCAGGCGATGCGCCCCGCTTTGTGCACACGCACGACGTCCGCCGCGGTCACCGCCATCACCAGATCGCGGGGGTAGGCGGCGCACAGCCGGTGGACCAGGTCGATCTGTTCCAGCGTCTCGCGGATCGCCGCGTCGCCGGTCACCTCGGACGGGATGTAGACCGACCAGAACTGCCCGCCCATGCCGCCCGCGTGCAACCGCGCGATGTCGGTCATCAGCGGCTTGGCCCGCTTGTCGCTGTCGCGTTCGAGCCCTTCGACTTTGCTTCCGCAACAATCGCGCAGCTGTTCGGGCAGGTCGTTATGCCCGTCGATCAGCGGCGTCGCTTTGAGGATGCGCGTGATCCGCGCCTGCACATTGGGAGAGATGGGCACCGTTTGCGCCAGCGCTGCCGGAGCACAGCCCGCCAGCAACAGGGCAGCAATAGTCCTGCCCGTCAACGGCACGGCTTCGTCGCCTCGTGCAGCGGAATGTCCGCGATCTGATTGCCGCACGGCACGCCGGTGCTCGTCTTAAATACCAGATTGGCCTTGAGCGGCCGCCCGGTCTTGAGCTGGATCGCGCCGGGCACGGTGCTGATCCGGTTGCCGCGCACCACTGCATCGCGCACCCCCTCCACGAACAGGGCGTTGCTCAGCCCTGTGCGCAGCACATTGTCGCGAATGGTGATCCGGTCGAATCCGCCATTGATTCCGGGGTCGCGGAAAAAGATGCCCTGCATCGTGCCGTCGGCGCGGTTGTTGGTCACTGTCACGTCCGCCGTCGGCGGCGCGGGCAAGTGCGACCAGCCCTGGATGCAGTCGGGATGGTCGCCATCGGTCTTGACGCCCGCCGCATCCCATGTCGCCAGTTGCGGCGTGAATTTCTCGCAGACGTTGCGGTCGATCAGGACGCGTTGCGACGAGGCGATGTCGATGCCGTCGGAAATTAGCCCGGTCAGCTGCGTATTCCTGATGGCAATGTCCTGCGACCGGTCGATCACCACGCCGCGGTGCGCGCCGGTGATGATCATGCCGTCAACCGATATGTCGCGCGATTGGAGCACACGGATGCCATAGCTGCGCGCGCCGGGGCCGATGATCGTGCCGCCCTTGAAGTGGATGCCCGTCGTGCCCGTCAGCACGATGCCGGTGAAGGTCGCGTTGGAGGCGTCGACGGTGATCGCCGGCGACCAGCTCTTGCCCTTTAGCGTCAGCACGCCCTGATCGCCCGACAGCTTGACCGTCGATCCGGGCCGAGCGCTGTCGATCTTGCCGGCATTGCCGCAGGCGGCGAGCGCCAGCGGCGCGAGCAACGCCCAGCGCGTCACTTGGCGCCGCCGAGCAAGTTCTTCTGCCAGAATTGGACGCTGGACCAGAATTGATAATCGATATTGGCCTTTTTGGCGAAGCCATGGCCCTCGTTCTTGCCGAGCAGGTGCCAGGCCGTGCCGCCTTTGCCGCGCACGGCCTTGACGATCTGGTCGGCTTCCGACGGCGGGACGCGCGGATCGTTGCCGCCGGTCACCACGAACAGCGGAATGCGCAATTTGTCGACGCTGGTCAGCGGTGAGATTTCGAGCAGCTTGGCGCGCTGCGCCGGATCGCGTTCATCTCCATATTCGGCGCGGCGCAGATCGCGGCGATAGCCTTGCGTGTTTTCCAGAAACGTCACGAAATTGGAGATTGCGACGATGCATAAAGCCGCCTTGAAGCGATCGCCGTAACGGATCGCCGAGGCGTAGCACATATAGCCGCCATAGGACCCGCCGGTCACCGCCATGCGCTGCGCATTGAGCGCCGGATCGCTGGCCAGCGCGTCGAGAAACGCGCCGACGTCCTTGACCGAATCCTCGCGCTTGAACGGCCCGCTATCGAGTCCCACGAAACGTTTGCCATAGCCCGTCGAGCCGCGAACATTGGGATAGAAGATCGCAATGCCCAATTCGTTGAGCAGGTAATTGCTGCGGCCCAGAAAGCCCGGCTGGCTCTGCCCTTCGGGACCGCCATGGATATTGACGATCAGCGGCCGCTTGCCCGGAAACTTCGCGGGATCGGGGCGATAGAGGAAACCGGAGACGGGCAAGCCGTCGAAGCTCTTCACCTCGACCAGCTGCGGCTCGGCATTGCCGCTCGCATCCAGCCCGCCGGTTTCCGAAATGGTCCAGCGCTTCACCTTCAGTGTCGCGGCATCGACCGAATAAACGTCCGACGGGCTCTTCGCGGAAGCCAGCGTGAAGCCGACCTCGTTCCACGGCGAAATCCTGACGCTGCCGATCGACCCCGCCGGCAGCCCCGGCACTTCGCGGACGCGGCCGCTGCGCGTGTCCATCAGCCGCAGCTTGTTGATGCCCGCCTCATTAACCACATAGGCGATCGTGCGGCCGTCGCGCGACAGGTCGAAACTTTCGACATCCCAGGTCTTTTCGCGCGATACCGGCGTGAACTTACCGCTCGCCGGGTCGAGCTTGCCCAGCCGGGCGAAGTCCGAGTCCTCGTCGGATATGATCCACAACGTCCCGTCCGGCGCGAATTCGACGTCGCCATAGGCGATCTTCTTGGCATGATCGCCGATTGGCGTCATCCGGCCCGAAGCGAGGTCGAGCAGGAAGGGTTTGACTTCCTCGACCGACACGAACTTGCCGGCCAGCGCGCGCTGGTTATCGGGCGAGAACGCCGCCAGCGTCCAGCCACCGCCCTTGACCTGGGCGACCATCCTGCTGGTCGCCGGATCGCGCGGATCCATCACGTACAGATCGGAATCAGTGCCGTTGCGCCGCGTCGACGAGAAGCCGATCCACCTGCCGTCCTCGCTCCAGGCGCCCAACTCGTTGCGGCTTTTGCCGTCGGTCAGCAGCGTCAAGCGCCCATTCTCAAGGCGATGAAGCTGGAAGAACTCGTCCCCGCCGCGGTCCTTGGTGACGATCGTCAGCGCCTCGGTCGGGGACAGGCTGGCGCCCACCGGCTCGGGTTCGAAGGTCAGCTGCTGCCGCGCCCCGCCGGGCATCGCCACCTTGTGCAGCTGGCTGGTGTCCGCGAAACGCGTGGTGATCAAGATCGACCGGTCGGCGACGTTCCATCCGGCAAATCCCGCCGAGCGAAATTCCATGTAAGGCCGTGTCGCTTCCGCCAGCGTGTCAGGCACCGGCGGCACGCCGTCGGCTACCAGCGCCTCGGGCTTGGGTACATCGGCCGGCACGGGCCCACTGCTCAGCAGCAGCGCACTCAGCGCCGCACGGCTCGCAAACCTCATTCGCTTCTCCCCATCAGCACGCCACGACATTGACCGCGAGGCCACCCAAGGAAGTTTCCTTGTACCGCTCGCTCATGTCCAGTCCCGTCTTGCGCATCGTCTCGATCACTTGATCCAGGCTGACGCGGTGCGTCCCATCGCCGAACAGCGCCAGCCGCGCCGCCTCGATCGCCTTGATGCTGCCGACCGCGTTGCGTTCGATGCAGGGCACCTGCACCAATCCGCCCACTGGATCGCAGGTCAGGCCAAGATTATGCTCCATGCCGATTTCGGCTGCGTTCTCTACCTGCCCTGGTGTGCCGCCCAGCGCCGCCGCGAGCCCCGCCGCAGCCATTGAACAGGCGACGCCGACCTCGCCCTGGCACCCGACTTCGGCGCCCGAGATCGAGGCATTTTCCTTGAACAGCGCGCCGATCGCCGCGGCGGTCAGCAGATAGGTCTCGACCCCCGCCTCGCTGGAGGCCGGGGCGAAGCGTTCGTAATAGCGCATTACCGCCGGCACGATCCCCGCCGCACCGTTGGTCGGCGCGGTGACGACGCGCCCGCCCGCCGCATTCTCCTCATTGACCGCCAAGGCCCACAGATTGACCCAGTCGATAACGGTGAGGGGGTCGGCCAGCGCGCGCTCCTGCCGTTCGAGCAATTTTCGGTACATGTCCGGCGCACGGCGTTTGACGTTGAGCCCGCCCGGCAGGATACCCGACGCCGCAACGCCGCGGTCGATACAGTCGGACATCGCCGCGCGGATCGCATTCAAGCGCGCCGATACCTCCTCGGGCGCCATCGACGCCTCCTCATTCGCGCGCATCAGCTCGGCGATCGACTTGCCCTTGCGCTCGGTCAGCGCGACCAGCTCGTCGCCCGAATGAAACCGATACGGGACATCCCAGCCGCCCTCGGCAGGCGCGTTGCGCCCTGTGTCCGCCTCGCCGATCACCGCCCCGCCGCCGATCGAATAAGCGGTCCATTGGTCGAGCCTGCGGCCGGCGGCATCGAGCGCCGCGAACGACATCGCATTCGAATGAAATGGCAGCTTTTCCTTTTGCAGGAATAGGATGTCGCGCGCCTCATCGATCGCGATGTCGCGCGTGCCGCCCAGCATCAGCCGACCCGATGCGCGCACCTCATCGACTACTTGGGTCAGTTTGTCGGGACAGATCGTCGCCGGTCTCTCGCCCGACAGGCCAAGGATGATTGCGCGGTCGGTCGCATGTCCCTTGCCGGTCAGCGCCAGGCTGCCGAACAGCCTGACTTCGACCCTTACCACATTGTCATTTCGGGCCACCCGCGCGGCAAAATCCGCCGCCGCGGTCATCGGACCCATGGTGTGCGACGAAGACGGACCCACGCCGATCTTGAACAAGTCGAAGGTGGAGGCGGGCATTGCCGCCCCCTACGAGCCTAATCCAAAAAGAAGAAGCGAAACCCCGGCGGACGGCGAGGAATCGGATGACATCCGATGAGGACCGCCACTCCGGGCTTGACCCGGGGTCCCACTTCTTCTTGGCGCGGGCCGTGCTCGATACCGCCGTTCCTTTCGTCCTGCTCGACGATGCCCGCGCGCACGGCGCCGGGCCTGCGCGAGTCTATCGCGCGCCATTGGAAATCGTCACGACGCGCGACGCCGCCGAAGTCCGCAACTGCCTGGATCGCCTTCGCGCCGCCTCCGCCGCCGGCCTGCACGCCGCCGGCTTCCTGTCCTATGAAGCCGGCCATGCGCTCGAGCCTGTGCTCGGCCCTCCATGCAACCCCGCCACGCCGCTGCTGTGGTTCGGCCTGTTCGGCACGTTCGCGGAAATTGCGCCCGAGGCCGTCATTGCACACCTGCCGGATTCGGCCGCGGCTTGGCTCGGCACCCCGCAGCCGCGGCTGGACCGCGCCGCCTACGACGCCAAATTCGACCATCTGCGCGATCTGATCGAGGCGGGCGACCTGTATCAGGCCAACCTCACCTTTCGTGCGGACATCCCCCATGCCGGCCACCCGCTCGCGCTTTACGCTGGCCTCCGCGCCCGGGCCCGCGCGGGCCATGGCGGCGTGGTATGGACCGGCGAGGATTGGCTGCTCTCGGCCTCGCCCGAACTCTTCTTCACGCTCGAGAACGGCAAGCTCGTCGCCCGCCCGATGAAGGGCACTGTGCGCACGCTCGAAGCCGCCGCTAAGCTGGCCGAGGACGACAAGCAGCGCGCTGAGAATCTGATGATCGTCGATCTGCTGCGCAATGATCTGTCCCGCGTCGCCGCGCCCGGCAGCGTGCAGGTGCCGCGCCTGTTCGCAGTCGAAAGCTACCCCACGGTCCATCAGATGACCTCGACTGTCACCGCCGAGCTGGCGGCGGGCCATGACGCGCTGGACGTGCTGGCGGCGCTGTTTCCGTGCGGCTCGGTCACCGGCGCCCCGAAGATTCGCGCGATGGAGGTGATTGCCGAGATCGAGGATGATCCGCGCGGCGCCTATTGTGGCAGCATCGGCCGGCTCGACGCGGGCGGGCGGGGGGCGGCGTTCAATGTCGCCATCCGCACCTTGCACTTGCGTGACGGCCGGGCGGCGGTCGGCCTCGGGTCGGGCATAGTTGCGGATTCGCGCGCGCCCGACGAATGGGCCGAGTGCATGACCAAAAGCGCGTTCATTCCGTCTCCTGCCGGCGCGTTCGATCTGATCGAAACCATGCGCTTCGACCCGATTGAGGGGCTGGTGCGGCTGAATGCGCATATTGACCGGCTGCGCGCCTCGGCCGAAACGTTCGGCTTTCGCTTCGACCGGCACGCCGTGCGCAACGATCTGCAGGCCGCGACCTTCCGCCTGCGCGAGCCGATGCGCGTCCGCCTGTTCCTATCGCACAGCGGCATCGCCGCGATCCATGTTACGCCCTTACCCGACGCTCCAGAGGGCCCGGTGCCGGTGGCGGTGCTGTTACGTGAGGCGGCTGCGAGCGACATCCGCCTGCTGCACAAGACCAGCGACCGTCGCGTCTATCCCGCGCGTCCCCCCGGAGCGTTCGAAGTCGTTTTGTGCGACGCCGACGGCTGCCTGACCGAAGGCAGCTTCACCAGCCTGTTCGTGCCCGATCCCGATGGACGGCTGCGCACCCCGCCGCTGAGCCGCGGGATCCTCCCCGGAATCCTCCGCGCCGACCTGCTGGCCGATGGCCGCGCTTATGAAAGCGACGTGACGATCTCAGCACTCGATAAGGATTTCCTCATCGGTAATTCGTTGCGCGGCCTGTTGCCCGCGCGCCTCCTTCGCTTATAGCCCGCCCCGCAAAGCCGGGGGACCGAAATGCCGCAGCTGTCCGACGCCATCAATCGCATCTTGCCGTCGCAAACTTTGGCGATGACCGCGCGGGTCGGCGCGCTCAAGCGTGCCGGCGTCGATGTCATCGGCTTGAGCGCGGGCGAGCCCGATTTCGACACGCCGGATTTCGTTAAGGAAGCGGCGATCGACGCCATCCGCGCTGGCCAGACCAAATATACCGATGTCGACGGCACTGTCGCGCTCAAACAGGCGGTGTCGGACAAGTTCGCACGCGACAACGGGCTGATTTACGGGCTCGACCAGATCAGCGTGAATGCGGGCGGCAAGCACACCTTGTTCAACGCGCTGGTCGCGACGGTGCAGGCGGGCGACGAGGTGATCATCCCCGCACCCTATTGGGTCAGCTATCCCGACATCGTCCAGTTTGCGGGCGGCACGCCGGTATTCCTGCCCGCCGGGGCCAATCAATCGTATAAGATCCTGCCTGAGCAGCTCGACGCCGCGATTACGCCGCGAACCAAATGGGTGCTGCTCAACTCGCCCTCGAACCCGACCGGCGCCGCGTATTCGGCGGACGAATTGCGCGCGCTTGGCGAGGTGCTGGCGCGCCATCCGCATGTCATGGTGCTGACCGACGACATGTACGAGCATATCTGGTACGCCGAGACCAAGTTCGCGACGATCGCGAATGTCTGCCCCGAACTTTACGACCGCACGCTGACGGTCAACGGCGCGTCAAAGGCCTATTCGATGACCGGCTGGCGCATCGGCTTTGCCGGCGGCCCGGCATGGCTGATCAAGGCGATGGCCAAGCTCCAATCGCAATCGACCTCGAACCCCTGCTCGATCAGCCAGGCGGCGGCGGTTGCGGCGCTGACCGGCGACCAGTCGTTTCTGGTCGAGCGTAACGAAGCGTTCCGCCGCCGCCGCGATCTGGTCGTTGCCGGGCTCAACGCCGCCCAAGGCCTATATTGCCCGACTCCCGAAGGCGCATTCTACGTCTATCCCGACGCCACGGGCTGTATCGGCAAGACGACGCCCGAGGGCAAGCCGATCGCGTCCGACAGCGACCTGATCGACTACTTCCTCGATCGTGCACAGGTTGCCGCCGTGCCCGGCATCGCCTTTGGGATAAGCCCGGCCTTCCGCGTCAGCTATGCGACTTCGGAAAGCATTTTGAATGAGGCCTGCCGCCGGATCCAGGAGGCGTGCGCCGCGCTTTGCTGAACAAAAGATAAGTTTGTTATTCAACTTCGGTGAAACCGCCCCGGCGCACCCTACGTATCTGGATCGACATGGGAGGTTCCGGTGCTGACTTTTCTGAAGAATGATTTCACCCAGCTGTTCGTGGCCGGCTTTGCCGTGACCGCAGCGGTGATGGCGGTGGTCACCCAGCCTGGGCTGCTGTGACCAAGCCGGGTGTCCTGCTGGCCGGCGCCGCGCTTGGCCTTGCCATGCTCGCGCCCTTCGCCCAGGCGGCCGAACGCACGGTGCTGGTGCCCATGCCCAAAGCCGATGTCGCGCCGCAAGGCCAAGCCGCCACCGCGGTGCTCGCCGGCGGCTGCTTCTGGGGCATGGAGGCGGTATTCAGCCATGTGAAGGGCGTGAAGTCCGTTACTTCGGGCTATGCCGGCGGTACCGCGCAAACCGCGAGCTACGCGACGGTGTCAACCGAGACCACGCGGCATGCCGAGGCGGTGCGGATCACCTATGATCCCCGCATCGTCAGCTACGCGACCTTGCTGCGCATCTATTTCAGTGTTGCGCACAATCCCACCGAGGTGAATCGCCAGGGTCCGGACAGCGGCCCGAGCTATCGCACCGCGATCTTCCCGCAATCGCCCGAACAGGCCCGCGTCGCGCGCGCCTATATCGCCCAGATCAACGCCGCGCGCAGCTGGGGCGGTCCACTCGCCACCCGAATCGAAAGCGGCCAGTTCTTCGCTGCCGAAGCCTATCACCAGGATTTCGCCCGGCGGAACCCGGACCACGGCTATATCCGCACTTGGGATGCCCCCAAGCTGACGGCGTTCCAACGCACCTTCCCGCAGCTCTACACGCCCGGCTGGGCCAGCTGAGCGGTCATCGGAGCTTCGCTACCTTCAGCCCGTCCGCCCGCGCTCGCGCCTGGGTCGATTCCTCGCTGCGAGTCAGCGCCTTGGCGATCGCGCGCAGCGACATCCCCTTGGCGGCAAGCTGATGGAGTTTCTGGATTTCCTCCGGCTTCCACGGCTGGCGGTGGCGTTCGAACTTTTCGGCCATCATTTGGCGCTTAGGAAGGTCTTTAGCTCCTGGGTGAAGCGGGGGCGCGCGTCGTACATGATGAAGTGCGCGCTGTCGGGGATGCGCGTGAGTTTGGCGCCCTTCAGATTCGCGTAGCTCGCGGTCATATAGGCGTCGATCTGCGCATCGTTCAGCGGCGCCCCCGCGGGGGTGACGTAGAGGATGGTCGCGGGGACGGCGATTTTGGCGAGCTCGGGGCGCAGGTCGGTGACGATCAGCTCGCGATAGGCATGGCCGACTGCCGCGGGATCGCTGTTATGCGCGGAATCGAGCACGGCCTGGCGCTCGCTGTCCGTCCGCACCATCGCGCCGGTCATCTGGTCGATCTGCTTGCGCCGCGCCTCGGTCGGCATCGCCGCCATGCTGTTCGTGATCGCATCGGCCATCGGCGTCACGCTGGCGCTGGTCGCATTCGGCCCGCCGAACATCTGACCCATGAAGGGCGGCATGTCGACGACCATGAGCTTCGAAACGGCCTGCGGATGCCGCGCCGCGACCATCATGGCGATCGTCCCGCCCATCGAATGGCCGACGATGGCGGGCGCCTTGAGATGTTCGGACGTGATGTAGCGGGCGATCTCCTCGGCCACCGGCTTGCTGACATTGCCCGTCGCATTGGCTTCGGCGGGGGTACCGGCAAAGCCCTTCACCTGCACGAAGTGGTAGCGGTAGCCGGGCACATCCTGCGCGACATATTTGAACGCCGCGGGGCTGGAGGTGAGGCCGGGCACGAGGATCACGTCGGGACCGGAGCCCTGCGTGGTGACGGTGATGCGGTCGCTCGCGAATTTGGCCGCGGCGGGGGCGGCGGCGAGGACGATGAATGCGGCGGCGATGGCGGTGCGGATCATGGTGTGTGGCTCTCCCTGCTAGACCTGAATAAGGGGAAGGGCGGGGCTTCGACAAGCTCAGCCCGAGCGTTTGAGAGGTACTTTCAAAGACCGTTCGCCCTGAGCTTGTCGAAGGGCTGTCCTTCTTCTCCGCCTAAGCTAAACCGGTGGCGATGCCTCATTTGTACTTAGTCGACGGCTCCGGATACATCTTCCGCGCCTATCACCGCCTCCCGCCGCTGACCAACAGGCATGGTGAGCCGGTGGGCGCGGTATACGGTTATACGACGATGCTGTGGAAGCTCGTCACCGAGCTGAGCGGGCAGGACGGGCCGACGCATATGGCGGTGATCCTCGACGGGTCGGCACGCAGTTTTCGCGCGGGACTGTATGCCGATTACAAGGCGCACCGCCCGCCGCCGCCCGACGATCTGGTGCCGCAATTCCCGATGGTGCGCGACGCGACGCGCGCGCTGTCGCTGCCGTGCATCGAGGACGAGCAGCTGGAGGCGGACGATATCATCGCCTGCTACACCCGCGCGGCGCGGGCGCAGGGCTGGACGGTGACGATCGTCAGTTCCGACAAGGACCTGATGCAGCTGATCGAACCCGAAGGCACGGGCGTCGAGCTGTACGACACGATGAACAACCGCCGGCTGGGCCGCGATTACGTCATCGAGAAGTTCGGCGTGCCGCCGGAGAAATTGGGCGATGTGCTCGCGCTGATGGGCGACAGCGTCGACAATGTGCCGGGCGTGCCGGGGATCGGGCCGAAGACCGCGGCGCAGCTGATCCAAGACCATGGCGACGTCGAAGCGGTGCTCGCCGCGGCGGACGGGATTGCCAAGCCCAAGCTGCGCCAGAATTTGATCGACCATGCCAACAATGCGCGGTTGAGCCGCGAATTGGTGCGGCTGGTGTGCGACGCGCCGCTGCCCGAGCCGCTCGAATCGTTCGAGCTGAAAGGGCTGCCCGAAGCGCCGCTCAAGGCGTTTCTCGAGCATCACGGGTTCCGCACCCTGCTCGCCCGGCTGGGCACGCAGACGACGACTGGCGAGGCGGCGCCCGCGAGTGAATCCGAGGCGCCTGAGCCGCAGGTGCCGTTCGATCTCGACGCGTATGAATGCGTCACCGATCTCGATCGGCTCGACCACTGGCTGGCGCGGGCGCGAGCCGAAGGGGCCGTCGCGGTCGACACCGAAACCGACGGTCTCGATGCCTGCGCCGCGAGGCTGATCGGGTTCAGCCTGTGCGTCGCGCCGGGCGAGGCATGCTATGTGCCGCTGGCGCATGGCGGGCGCGATTTGCTGAGCGAGAAGCCGCCGCAGGTCGACGCGAAGGCGGCGCTCGAACGGCTGGGTGCGCTCCTCGCCGATCCGAGCGTCCTCAAGATCGGCCACAATTTCAAATACGATATCTCGATGTTCGCGCGAAATGGCCTGCACGTCGCGTCGTACGACGACACCTTGGTGATGAGCTTCGCGCTCGATGCGGGCAAAGCCTTCACCAACAATATGGACGAACTGGCGCTGCGCCATCTCGGCCACAAGCCGATCCCGTTTGCGGAGGTGTGCGGCAAGGGCAAGGGGCAGCTTTGCTTCGACCAGGTGCCGCTGCGCGATGCCACGCGCTACGCCGCCGAGGACGCCGATGTGACATTGCGGCTGTGGCGCAAGCTCAAGCCGCGGCTCGCGCGCGAAAGCGTGAGCCGCGTGTACGAGCGCGTCGACCGGCCGCTGGTCGAGACGCTGTCGATGATGGAGCGCGCGGGGATCAAGATCGACCGCGATCATCTGACCGGGCTGTCGAGCGAGTTCGGCGCGCAGATGGCGGCGTTGGAGGAGGAAATCCACGCGGCGGCGGGCCAGAAATTCACCATCGGCAGCCCCAAGCAACTGGGCGAAATCCTGTTCGACAAATTGGGTCTTAAGGGCGGCCGCAAGGGCAAGACCGGCGCCTATTCGACCGACGCCTCGGAGCTCGAACGGCTGGCCAATCAGGGCGTCGAAGTGGCGCGCAAGGTGCTCGACTGGCGCGAGCTGTCCAAGCTCAAGGCCACCTACACCGACGCGCTGCAGCAGCAGATCAACCCGGAAACCGGGCGCGTCCATACCAGTTATTCGCTGGTGGGGGCGCAGACCGGGCGGCTGTCGTCGAACGACCCCAATCTCCAGAACATCCCGATCCGCACCGAACAGGGGCGCCGCATCCGCGAGGCGTTCGTCGCCGAGCCGGGCAATGTCCTCCTCAGCGCCGATTATTCGCAGATCGAGCTGCGTCTCGCCGCGCACATGGCGGACGTCCCGGCGCTCAAGCAGGCGTTCAAGAACGGCGACGACATCCACTCGCTGACCGCGCAGGAGCTGTTTGGCGAGGTCAATCGCGACACGCGCGGGCGCGCCAAAACGATCAATTTCGCGATTCTATACGGCATCTCGCGCTGGGGCCTGGCGGGGCGGCTGGCGATCACCGCGGACGAAGCGCAGGCGATGATCGACCGCTATTTCGAGCGCTTCCCCGGCATCAACAATTACATCGCGCATACCATCGCGACGGTGCGCGAAACGCAATTCACCACCACCCTGTTCGGGCGCAAGACGTGGTTCACTAACATCCATTCGAAGGTGCAGCACGAACGCCAGGGCGCCGAACGCGCCGCGATCAACGCGCCGATCCAGGGAACGAGCGCGGACATCATCAAGCGGGCGATGACGCGCATGCCCGGCGCGCTGCACGACGCCGGGCTGCACGACGTGCGCATGCTGCTGCAGGTGCATGACGAATTGGTGTTCGAGCTGCCCGAGGGGGCGGTCGAGGTCGCGACGGGCGTCATTCGCGGGGTGATGGAGCGGGCGGCGGAGCCTTTGGTGGTGCTCGATGTGCCGCTGGGCGTGGAGATCGGGACTGGGGCGACCTGGGGCACGGCGCATTGACGAACCCCTCTCTGCGAAGCGGAGAGGGACAGGCGGCGCAGCCGCCAGGGAGAGGTGAGTCCGTCATCGCTCCGACTCACCTCTCCCTGCTTGCTTCGCCAGCTGTCCCTCCCCGCCTTTGGCAGGGAGGGAATTAAAT
>CAXTPT010000009.1:26937-60858 GCA_964246315.1 uncultured Sphingomonadaceae bacterium
TTCCTGTTCATCGCCGGACGCTGGTATGGCGCGGACGCGCTGGGGCGGTTTGCCTATGCAACGATCGCGGTGGAATTTGCCGCGCAGCTGGCGACTTTGGGGCTAAAGCGCGGGCTGGCGCAGCAGCTGTCGACCAGCGAGCGCAATCCCGCGTGCGATGTGTGGGACGCGCTGCTCGTCGGCTTTATCGGTGCGAGCATCGCCGCGGTGTTGCTGATCGTGTTTCCCGAAGTCATTTTTCCCAACAGCGCGATCAACGGCATGGACCGCCTGATCGCGCTGACCATCTTCGGCTGGGTCGGCTCGGATATCGCGCTCGCCGCGCTCGCCTATCGCGGCGATGTCGGCGCGACGGTCCGCGCGCGCGCGTTGTGGGAGCCCTGGGTGATCTCGATCGCCGCGTTCGCGCTCAGCTGGTACTCGCTGCGCGACGGGCTGATCATTGCCTATGTGCTGTCGATGGCAGCGGCGCTGATTGCGTCGCTGGTCCCGCTGATCCGCAGCTATGGATTTCCGCGCGGGTGGAAGCCCGAGCCGCGCCGCCTGCGCAAACTGGCGCGGGACAATCTGCCGCTTGCCGGGGCGGACGCCTGCGAATGGGGCAGCCGCCGCATCGATATCGCGATGCTCGGCTGGTTCTTCGCGCCGTCGATCGTCGGCATCTATTATGTCGCGCAGCAGGTCGCGAGCCTGCCGCAGAAGTTGAAGACGACTTTCGACCCGATCTTAGGACCGGTGATCACGCAGAAACTGGCGGAGGACGATCACGCCGCGGTCGGACGGCAGGTGCGCCAGGTCGGCTTCTGGATCATCGCCGCGCAGCTCGGCATCGCGCTCGCGCTGGCGATCCCGGGCCAGGCAGTAATGGGGCTGGTCGGCAAGACCTTTGTCGGGGGCACCGCGGCGCTCGCCATCCTGCTGGCGGCGGAGGCGGTGGCGGCGACCGCCGTGGTCAGCGAGGCGGCGCTGATCTACATCGCGCCCAAGCGCAATTTGGCGATCTCGCTGGCGATGATCGCGCTGCAACTCATCCTCTCGGTCGTGTTCATCTATGGTTTGCGCGCGGTCGTCGAGGGAGAGATCGCAACCCCGCCGGCCTTCCGCGACGATCGCATAGCCGCTGCCGGGCCGGCGCTGGGCCTGATCGTCGCCCTGGCGTTCGCGGCCGTGGCCAAGGCCCGCTTCCTGCACAAATTGCTGGGGGTGCCGGTGGTTGGCTGGCGCTGGGCGCTGCTCCCCGCCACCGCGCTGGCGATCATCGTGGGGTGGGCGGTGACGCGCCTGCCGCATCATTTGGAGTGGCTGGAACTGTCGGCGGGCATCCCGGCAATCTTGGGGAGCTATGGCTATCTGGTGTGGCGGCGCGGGTTCGGGAAAGAGGACCGGGCACTGTTTCGGACGAAGCAGTCCGATCCGGCCTAATGCCTAAAATGTCGCACGCCCGTAAACACCATCGCCAGCCCGGCCTTGTCGGCCGCGGCGATGACCTCGTCGTCGCGGATGCTGCCGCCGGGCTGGATCACCGCGGTGGCGCCGGCTTCGACCGCGGCCAATAATCCGTCGGCGAAGGGGAAGAAGGCGTCGCTGGCGACCGCGCTGCCGATGGTGCGGGGTTCGGGCCAGCCGGCCTTTTCGGCGGCGTCCTTCGCTTTCCACGCGGCGATGCGCGCGCTCTCCAGCCGGTTCATCTGGCCGGCACCGATGCCCGCGGTGGCGCCGTCCCTGGCGTAGACGATGGCGTTCGATTTGACGTGCTTGGCGACGGTCCAGGCGAAGCGGCAATCGGCCAGCTCCCGTTCGGTCGGCTGGCGCTTGGTGACGACTTTTAGGTCGGGGGCGGAACCGTTGTCACGGGACTGGACCAGCCAGCCGCCGCCGATCGCCTTGACCTCGAACCCGCCGCGCTTGGGATCGGGAAGGTCGCCGGCGATGAGCAGGCGCAGGTTCTTCTTGCGCGCGAACGCGGCCCTGGCCGCATCGTCGGCGGCGGGGGCAACGACGACTTCGGTGAAGATGCCCGAAATCGCTTCGGCGGTGGGACCATCCAAGGGCCGGTTGACCGCGATGATCCCGCCAAACGCCGAAACGCTGTCGCACGCCAGCGCCTGATTATAGGCCTCGAGCAGCGTGTCCGCCGACGCCACGCCGCAGGGGTTCGCATGCTTGACGATGACCACAGTCGGCGGGCCGTCGCGGAACTCGGCGATCAGCTGCAGCGCGGCGTCGGCATCATTGAGATTGTTGTAGCTCAGCTCCTTGCCCTGGACCTGTTCGGCCTGGCCGATGCCGGCGACCGACGGACCGGCATGGCGATAGAAGGCCGCTTGCTGGTGCGGGTTCTCACCGTATCTCAATATAGTCGGCGTCTTGAGGATGAAGGGCAGCGTGGCGGGAAACCGCTCGCCCTGGTCGCCGAAACCGAACCAGCTGGCGATCATCGCGTCATATTCGGCGGTCGCCTGAAAAGCCTTGGCGGCGAGGCGCTTGCGGTCGTCGAGCGTGGTGCTTCCGCCCGCGACCAGCGCATAATCGGCGGGGTCGGTGACGATGGCGACGCTGGCATGGTTCTTGGCCGCCGAGCGGATCATCGACGGGCCGCCGATATCGATATTCTCGATGATTTCCGGCCGTGCCGCCCCCGTCATCACCGTCTGCAGGAAGGGGTAGAGATTGACGACGACGAGGTCGATCGCGCCGATGCCGTGCGCGTCCATCGCCGCGACATGCTCGGGATTGTCGCGGACGGCGAGCAGGCCGCCATGCACTGCCGGATGCAGCGTCTTGACGCGGCCGTCCATCATTTCGGGAAAGCCGGTCAGGTCGGACACATCGCGCACCGGCAGGCCGGCCTCGCGGATCGCCTTCGCCGTGCCGCCGGTCGAGACGAGTTCGACTCCCTTGCCCGCAAGGCTACGGGCGATGTCGACCAGCCCGGTCTTGTCGCTCACGCTGAGCAGCGCGCGCTTTATCGCAATTTCGGTCATATCAGCCCCTGAGCGCGGCGATGTTGGCGGCGTACCGCTCCGGTCCGCCCCGGAACGTCGCCGTTCCCGCAACCAGCGCATCCGCCCCGGCGGCAATGGCCTTGCCCGCGGTATCGGTGTCGATGCCGCCATCGACTTCCAGCGCGATATCGCGGCCGGTCTTCTCGATCATCTTGCGTACCGCCTCGATCTTCTTGAGTTGGCTGTCGATGAAATGCTGCCCGCCGAAGCCGGGATTGACGCTCATCACCAGCACCAGGTCGATATCGTCGATCAGATAATCGAGCATCTTCGCCGGGGTGCCGGGGTTGAGCGAGACGCCCGCCATCACGCCGAGCGACTTGATGTGCTGGACGGTGCGGTGGATGTGCGGCCCGGCCTCGGGATGGACGGTGATGTGATCCGCGCCGGCCTCGGCAAAGGCATCGAGCCAATTGTCGACCGGCGAGACCATCAGATGCACGTCGAGCGGCTTGCTGGTGTGCGGGCGGATCGCCTTCACCACCGCGGGGCCGAAGGTCAGATTGGGCACGAAATGCCCGTCCATCACATCGACATGGATCCAGTCCGCGCCCGCGGCGTCGACCGCGCGGACTTCCTCTCCCAGCCGCGCGAAATCGGCGCTGAGAATCGATGGCGCGATACGGACCGGCTGCATGGCGGGGGCTGTAGTGGGGGCGGACTGTGCGGGCAACACATGACGCCCTCTCATAGGCGGGGGCGCCTAGCGCTTGCGCGGCGGCGCGGCGGTGAAGGTCCAGGGCTCGCCGCCGGTGCACAGCACCTTGCCCAGCGTGGTGGTGTGCCCGGCATGGAGCGCCTCGATCAGCGCGTCCAGTTGCTCACCGCGCGGGGTCAGGCCGGGCTGGATCAAACGGAGTTCGGCAAGGACGCGGCGGCGCGTCAATTCGCGGCTGTCCATGCCCCCCAGTGCATCATCAGCCTCGGCGCAGGCGGCCGCCGACCGCGCCACGGCAAGCGGGTCGAGCCAATCGGCCTCGGCGAGCGCCTTTCTCAACCGCGCGCGGTCATAGCGGTCGTCGCGGTTGCTCGGGTCGTCGATTGCGGTAATCCCGGCATCGGCGACGATCGCCGCCAGTTCGGCGCGCCGCCAGTTGAGCAACGGACGAAGGACATGGCCGTTCACCGCGCGGATGCCCGCCAGCCCGCCGACCCCCGCACCACGGTTGAGGCGCATGATCACGGTTTCAAGCTGATCGTCGGCATGATGCGCGGTAAGAACATGGTCGAGCCCCCGCTCGCTGCGCCAATTCGCCAGCGCGGCGTAGCGCGCGGCGCGGGCATTGCTCGAGACATTGCCGGTCGCGGGCAGGTTTAGGGTCAAAGTGGCGTGGGGGACGCCGCGCTCGGCGCATAGTCCTGCCACGAACCGCGCCTCATCGGCGGAACCGAGCCGCAGGCGATGGTCGCAGGTCGCGGCCTCTACCCGGCCGGGAAAGGCGGTGTGGGCAAGCAGCAGCATCGCGACGCTATCCGGCCCGCCGGAAACTGCGAGGCCTAGCCCGGCATCGCGTACCGCGAGCGCTCCGCAATCTTCATGGAAGCGTTCGACGGC
The DNA here is from genome assembly GCA_964246315.1 of uncultured Sphingomonadaceae bacterium. Classification (GTDB taxonomy): domain Bacteria; phylum Pseudomonadota; class Alphaproteobacteria; order Sphingomonadales; family Sphingomonadaceae; genus Sphingomonas_O. The sequence goes on from CAXTPT010000009.1 coordinate 31,498, forward strand.
AGACTTATTTGGCGCAGCCGGCTTCACTGCGGCCTCGCATCACGCGTGCGCGGACATCCGCCGCGGCCTTGACGCCATAGACGTCGTCGAATTCGTCATAGACGCGGCACGCGTCGGGCTTTTTGCCCAAGCGGATCAAGGCGGTGCCGAGCCACGACAGGCTTTCGGCGGCGCGTTCGCCTTGCGCGTTTTTCTGGTAATTATCGAGAAACGCCATCGAGGCGAGCGCGGGCTTGCCGTCGTCGAGATAGGCGCGGCCGAGCAGGTTGCGCGCGAAGCTGACGCGCTTGCCACGCGGATATCTGGCCGCGTAATCCTTCAGCTGCGCCTCGGCTTCTGGATAGAGTTGCGCCTGATAGAGCCGGAAGCCGTACGCATACATGTCCTCGGCGGCGTCGCCCGTTGCGGGAACCTCGATCGCCGCGACCGCTTGCGTCCGCGCGGCGGTGGTGCGGGCACCGGCGGCGGCGGCGCCCGGGCTGGGGCGCGCAACGGCAGGTGTGGCCGCCGCCGGACGGCGCACCGGCGGCGTGGCGATGGCGGGCGGCGGCGCTTCGGCGGTATCGCCGGTGACGGGCGCGGTCTCGGCCGTTGCCGCCGGGACTGGCTCGGGCGCGGCCTGGGCCTTCAACTGATCCTCGATCACGCGGATGCGGTTGCCCTGCGTTTCGACCTGGCCCGTGAGCGCGGCGAGGCTCTTTTCGATGGCATCGACGCGCGCGGTCAGGTCGGCGATCGGGGACTGGACCGGCGCGCCGCCGGGCGCCGCAGCAGCGGTGCCGGTTTCGGGCTCGATCGGTTCGCCGTTCGGAAACACCTTGCGCTGCACCGCTTTCAACTGCTTCTCGACCCGCCCGACGCGTTGATCGAGCGAAGGAGCCGACTGCGCCGACAGGGGCGCGGCGACGAGCGCCGATGCGGCGAGGATCAGGGCTTTGAGGTTCACGTAAACTCTACTGTGCTGGAACGGGGAGGACGGCATTATCACCGCTTGTCTGAACGGGGGCAACCGGTGCGCCCGATGCGCCAACAGTCCCGTTCAGCGCCGCCGCCTTCAGCGACACATGCTTGATCGTCCTGGCCGGCGGGCCAAGAGGGGCGGCGGGCTTGCCGTCCACGGTGACGTCGAGCGCCTCGGCCTTGCCCGTCTGGATGCGCGGATCGGCGGCGGTCAGCGGCACTTCGTAGCGCTCGGCAGGCGTAAGCTCGCGCATCACCAGGACATTCACACCGTCGCTGATCTTGACCCATACCGGCGCGGTCGCGGTCAGCACGACCTGGCCGGCGGGCTTGGCAGTAGCGGGGGCGGCCGCCGCGACGTTGGCGGGGGCGGCCGTCTCGGCCGGCGCCACCACCGGCACGTCGCCGCCCAGGCTCTGGTTGCGCCACAGCGCATAGCCGCCGGCGATGAAGAGCGCGAGCACCACGGCGGTCCAGGCAAGCAGCTTCGACGGCAGCCGCGCCGGATCGACCGGCTCATAGACTTGTCGCCCCGGCTCGGGCAGCGGCTCGCGGCCCAGTTCGGCCCGTAATTGCGCGGCAAGCTCGGCGTCGCCGGCGCCGACGGCCCGTGCATAAGACCGGACGAAGCCCAAGGCATAGGTTTGTGACGGCAGCGCATCATAATCGCTCGCCTCGACCGCGGCGAGATGGCGCAGCGGGATTCGCGTACGCGCGGCAATGTCCGACAGCTCGAGGCCCTGCGCCTCGCGCAGCCCGCGCAGCCGATCACCGACCGGAACAGCGCTGTCGTCGGTCATCAGGCCTCCTCGCGACGTTTGCGTTTGTCTTTCAGATTCGCGCGCAAGGGTCAAATGCCACCGAAACGGATTACCAGTCGACCACGCCCCATTTCATGTTTCGCGCCAGCTTGCGCAGCGCGGCATGCGCGTTGACCGCGAAGCCCTCGTCCGCCCAGCCGAGCAATGGCGCGTCCGAGATATGGTCGGAGTAGAAGCGGATATGCGCGTCCTCGCGCGCGATGCCCTGGCGCTTCAGCCATGCCTCGACCATCCGCATCTTGCCGGGGCCGTAGCAATTCTCGCCGTCGATCCGCGCGATGATCCGCTTGTCGAGCCCGATCAGGCTGTTGGTGGCGATGACATCGTCAAAGCCGAAGCGTTGCGCGATCGCCTCGACATAGAGGCGGTAGGAGGCGGTGGCGAGGACCAGGCGGTAGCCCTCCGCCTTGTTCTGCTTGAGGTCGGCCAGCGCGCCCGGGCGGACATTGCTGCGAAAAGTCTTGTCGGCAAAGCTGTCGACCACCGTCGCCAGGCGCTGCGGCCGGATGGCCGAGCCAAGCAGCATCCACTGCATCATCTCTTTCAGGCGCGTGCGGCCGATCAGCCTGGCGAGATAGGCCAGCGTCCACAGTCCGACCAGCGGCAGGGTCAACAAGCGCAGCGGATTCCGCCGCGCGGCGGCATGGATCAGGAACGGGGTATAGGTCGGCCGCCGCGTCACGGTGCGGTCCATGTCATAGATGGCGAGACGGATCGGCGGCTCCGGCGTTGCGGTCATGAGCTTGCCGTGCCCCATTTCTTCGCGCATGTCTCCCCGCGATGAGTGCTGCGGCCGATTTTGAGGAGATCGAGGAGGGCGGGCGGCGCACGCTCGCTTTCTCGGGCGACCTCGCTTTGGCGCGGATCGGCGACTTGCCGCGCCGGCTGGAGGGCGTCAGCGGGTATCAGGCGATCGACCTTTCGCGGATCGGGCGGCTCGACACGGTCGGCGCGTGGCTGGTCCATCGCGCCGCGGCCGACAATGATGCGCGGATCGAGGGTGCGAGCGAGGAAGCCAGCCACCTGATCGAACGCGTCGCCGCCGCCGACCAGCCGGTCAAGATGCGGCCCGACCGGCGCGGCGCGCTGATCCAGACGCTCGACCGGATGGGCGCGGCGACGATCCGCGCCGGCCAGACGATGATCGGCCTGCTCGGCTTTCTGGGCGCGATCGTCATGGCGACGGGCGCGCTGATCCGTAATCCCCGGCGCTTCCGCTGGCACGCCACGGTGCAGCAGTTCGAAGTCGTCGGCGTCGACGCGCTGGCGATCGTCGGTCTGATGAGCTTCCTGATCGGCATCGTCGTCGCGCAGCAGGGCGCGGTGCAGCTGCGCCAGTTCGGCGCGGAAGTGTACACCATCAACCTGATCGGGCGGATCACCGTCCGCGAATTGGGCGTGCTGATGACCGCGATCATGGTCGCGGGGCGCAGCGGTTCGGCCTTCGCCGCGCAGATCGGGACAATGAAGCTGACCGAAGAGGTCGCGGCGCTGCGCACCATCGGCGTGTCACCGGTCGAGGCGCTGGTGCTGCCGCGGATGATCGCGACGACCTTCCTGATGCCGCTGCTCGGCTTCTACGCGATGATCGTGTCGATCGTCGGCGGCGGGCTGTTCTGTTGGATCGGGCTCGGCATTCCGCCGATCACCTTCATGCAGCGGATCAACGAAGTCACGCCGATGACCGATTTGTGGGTCGGGCTGACCAAGGCGCCGGTGTTCGGCGCGATCATCGCGCTGTCGGGCTGCTTCCAGGGCATGCAGGTCGAAGGCGATGCCGAACAGGTCGGCCTGCGCACCACCGCGGCGGTGGTGCAGGCGATCTTCCTGGTCATCGTGCTCGATGCGTTTTTCGCGGTGTTCTTCACCGCGGTCGGGTGGTCGTAATGGCCGAATCATCGGACAACGAGCTGGCCATCAAGGTCCGCGGCCTCAGGAACTGCTTCGGCGAGACGATGATCCATGACGATCTCGAACTCGATGTCCGCAAGGGCGAGATTCTCGGCGTCGTCGGGGGCTCGGGCACCGGCAAGTCGGTGCTGATGCGCTCGATCATCGGGCTGCAGACCCCGGTCGCGGGTGAGGTCGAAGTGCTCGGCCAGCCGATGGTCGGGATGAGCGACGAGGAGACATTGGCGATCCGCAAGCGCTGGGGCATCATGTTCCAGGGCGGGGCGCTGTTCTCGACGCTCACCGTCGCCGAGAACGTCCAGGTCCCGTTGCGCGAATTCTATCCGCAGCTCGACAAGCCGTTCCTCGACAGCCTTGCCGCGTACAAGATTCAGCTCGCCGGCCTGTCCGCCGACGCCGGGCCGAAATACCCTGCCGAACTTTCCGGCGGCATGGTCAAGCGTGCCGCGCTGTCGCGCGCGCTGGCGCTCGATCCCGAATTGCTGTTCCTCGACGAACCGACCGCGGGCCTCGACCCGATCGGCGCGGCAGCGTTCGACGATCTGACGCTGGAATTGAAGCGTGCGCTGGGCCTGACCGTGTTTCTCATCACGCACGATCTCGACACGCTGTACGCGATCTGCGACCGCGTGGCGGTGCTGGCGGACAAGAAAGTGATTGCGGTGGGGACCATCCCCGAACTCCTGAAGACCAACCATGAGTGGATTCAGGACTATTTCAATGGGCCGCGCGGCCGCGCCGCGACGGCATCGGCCGCCGCCGCGCAGGGCAAGACCGCCGCCCGGGATAAAGAGGACGCCTGATGGAGACGCGCTCGAACAATGTGCTGGTCGGGGCGGTGGTGCTGGCGCTGCTCGCCGCGCTGGCCGTGTTCATCGTCTGGCTGGCCGGCAACACCAAGGGCGACACCAAGCCGTACGACATCTTCTTCACCCAGTCGGTCGATGGTCTGGCCAAGGGCGGCGCGGTCAGCTTTTCGGGCGTGCCGTCGGGCCAGATCACCGAGATCGAATTGTGGAAGAACGATCCGCAATTCGTCCGCGTGCGGATCGAGGTGAAGAACGAAACGCCGATCCTTCAGGGCACGACCGCCCTGATCCAGGGCAGCTTCACCGGCCCGTCGACGATCATCCTCGATGGCGCGGTGAAGGGCGCGCCGCCGATCACTGCCGAGGGGCCGGCTGGCGTCCCCGTCATCCCGCCCCGGGCGGGCGGCTTTGGCGCGTTACTCAATTCGGCGCCGAAGCTATTGCAGAACGTGACGGAACTGACCGACCGGCTCAATAAGCTGCTCTCTCCGCGCAATCGCGAGTCGATTTCGGACATCCTCGACAACACCAACCGGCTGACCGACGCGCTGGCCGACCGCGGACCGGAAATCGCCGCGACGGTCGCCGACACGCGCATCGCCATCCGCCAGGCGGGCGACGCGATCGAGAAGATCGGCAATCTCGCCGACAACACCAATGGCCAGCTCAACCCGCTGCTCGCCGACCTGCGCAAGACGGTGCAGTCGGCCGACCGCTCGACCCAGACGCTCGACAGCATCCTGAAGGACGCGCGCCCCGGCGTGCAGAATTTCAGCAAGAACACGCTGCCCGAAATCGGCCAGGCGACGCGTGACCTGCGCGCTTTGACCGAGAGCCTGTCGAACGTCGCGCAACGGCTCGATACCGAGGGCGCGACCGGACTGCTCGGCCAGCCCAAGCTGCCCGATTATAAGGGAGGTAAGCGTTGATCCGAACCCTCGTCGCCGCGCTTCCAGCGCTGGCGCTCGCCGCCTGCTCGTTTGGCGGCAAGCCTCCGAAGCAATTGCTCGCGCTGACCCCGCCGGCGGTCCAGCCCAATGCCGGCGTGCCGATCGATCCGGCGCGCAGCATCACGGTGATCACGCCCGCCGCCGCCGCCGCCATCAACGGGCCGCGCGTGCCGGTCTATCAGGGGCCGAATGCCTATGCCTATGTCAAGGACGCGCGCTGGATCGAGCCGCCTGCGCGGCAGTTCCAGGCACTGCTGACCGAGGCGCTTAGGGCCAAAGGCGGCCGGCTGGTGCTCGATGCGCGCCAGACCAATGTCGACCCCGGCCAGCGGCTCGGCGGCAGCCTGATCGCCTTCGGGGTCGACGCGACCAGTGGCCAGGCGGTGGTGACCTACGACGCGATCCTCACGCGTGGCGTCGAAGCGTCGGCCAGCCGCCGCTTCGAAGCGCGCGTGCCTGTCGGCACGATCGACGCGCTGAACAGCGCCGCGGCGCTCGACCGCGCGGCCAACCAGGTTGCGAGCGAGGTCGCTGCCTGGGTCGGATAACAGCTTGCCAAATAGTGAAGTTCCGGGTGCTGCTTTCGGGTAATTTGAAGTCTTAACGCAATTGAGTTATGCTATATGGTGTAAGGGGATTGATTATGGTGGTCTGGGGCCATAGTTCACGCGTCATGCACAAGCGTCGAAATCTTTCGCTGTTGGAACGCCTTCATACCGCGTTCAGCACGCCACGGCCAGCAATGCATTCCGCGCAGGGTGACAGCCGTCCGACATCTGACCAGATCGCACGAAAAATTGTCGCACGCCGGTCGGAAGGGAGTGTGCGGTTGGCGCATGGTCGTTTCAGTACGCAAACCGACATCGATGAACGGTACAATCGACTATCTCGAATCAAGCTCGCCGACTGACCATTTAAAAATGGGGGCATCGATTGGCGAGCTGCGCCGTATCTATCTGATCGCGGATGCTTTTCGCGGCGAAGTGGAAAAGTTTTGGGGGGACGCAGCAATCCCTGCAAATAATCAGCTTCGTTATGCGGGAGACCATTTGCTCAAAGGTTTATCGAATGAGGGGGTTCCTTCGGCGCAATCGGTCGCAGCGGCGTTGAGCCATTGCAAGCGTGCAGGCTATGAGGCGGCTGAATCGGGCATTCTGTTCGCCTTCGAGAAAATTGCCGTCTTCAAGGGCGAATACCGTTACGTCAGCAAAACCGGTATATTGCCGCAATTCATGGACCACCTCGTGGCTGCGGACTAAGCCATGACTTTGGTAAACTTCGAGCGAGCCCATAAGAGTGACGACCGCGTTCCGGATTGGGAACGGGCGATGGGTCATTTTCGGCAATTGAAGGAAATTTGCCACCGTTTCGATCTCGCTCGAGACGAACTCAATGTGCGGGTGGAGCAAGATCGCGTAATCGAAGCAAAGGCCATCGCCGACCAACGGCGATTTGTACTTACGATTGCGATTACCCTCCTCGGCATCGTGGTCTCGGCGGTCGTCGGCATGCTGGCTATTCCTGCAGACCGTCTGCCCTGGTATAAGGCGAAGGCCCCGCCGCAGCTTGAAAGTAGCAAGCCCCGATAACCATATCGCTCCCATGAGCGGGAACGATGCAGCCGGCCCGACATGGCACGGCACCACTATCCTCGGCGTCCGCAAGGGTGACCGCGTCGTCATTGCGGGTGACGGCCAAGTATCGATGGGCAACACGGTGATGAAGCCCAATGCGCGCAAGGTGCGGCGGCTGGGCGAGGGCAATGTCATCGCCGGGTTCGCCGGGGCGACGGCGGACGCGTTCACGTTGTTCGAACGGCTGGAAAAGAAGCTCGAGGCGCATCACGGGCAGCTGCTCCGCGCCGCGGTCGAGCTCGCCAAGGACTGGCGGACCGACAAGTATCTCCGCAACCTTGAGGCGCTGATGATCGTCGCGGACAAGGACGTGCTGCTCGTCCTGACCGGCAATGGCGATGTGCTCGAACCCGAAGGCGGCATCGCCGCGATCGGTTCGGGGGGCAATTACGCGCTCGCCGCGGCGCGCGCACTGGTCGATTACGAACCCGATGCGGAGACGCTGGCGCGCAAGGCGATGGCGATCGCCGCCGACGTCTGCGTGTTCACCAACGACCGCGTCACCGTGGAGACGATCGACGCCGCCGCGTAACGGTGCGTCACCTTTGTAACCTTATCGGGCATTCATGAACGAAAATCTCACCCCCAAGACCATCGTCGCCGCGCTCGACGCGCATATCGTCGGGCAGGACGACGCCAAGCGCGCGGTCGCGGTCGCGCTGCGCAACCGCTGGCGCCGCCAGCAACTGCCCGCCGATCTGCGCGACGAGGTCAGCCCCAAGAACATTCTGATGATCGGGCCGACGGGCTGCGGCAAGACCGAGATCAGCCGCCGTCTGGCGAAACTCGCCGATGCGCCGTTCGTGAAGGTCGAAGCCACGAAATTCACCGAGGTCGGCTATGTCGGCCGCGACGTCGAGCAGATCGCGCGCGACCTGGTCGAGGAAGCGATCCGGCTCGAAAAGGAACGCCGCCGCGTCGCGGTGAAGGACAAGGCCGAGGAAGCGGCGATGGGCCGGCTGCTCGACGCGCTGACCGGCAAGGGTGCCTCCGAAGCAACACGCGCCGCCTTCCGCCAGCGGTTCCAGGACGGTCACCTTGCCGAGACCGAAATCGAGATCGAGCTCGACGCCGCGCCGCAAATGCCGTTCGAGATCCCCGGCGGCGGCAATGTCGGCATGATCAACCTGGGCGAGATCATGGGCAAGCTCGGCGGCCAGCAGACCAAACGGCGCAAGCTCACCGTGCCCGCCGCCTGGGACAAGTTGATCGAGGAGGAGGCCGACAAACGCCTCGACCAGGATGAGGTCAGCCGCGTCGCGCTGGCCGATGCCGAGGCCAACGGCATCGTCTTCCTCGACGAGATCGACAAGATCGCGGTGTCGGACGTGCGCGGCGGTTCGGTCAGCCGCGAAGGCGTCCAGCGCGACCTGCTGCCGCTGATCGAGGGCACGACGGTCGCGACCAAATACGGTCCGATGAAGACCGACCATATCCTGTTCATCGCCTCGGGCGCGTTCCATGTTTCGAAGCCGAGTGATCTGCTCCCCGAATTGCAGGGCCGCCTGCCGATCCGCGTCGAACTAAAGGCGCTGACCGAGGCCGATTTCGTGCGCATCCTCACCGACACGCGCGCCAGCCTGGCCGATCAATATGTCGCCTTGCTCGGCACCGAGGGCGTCACGGTCAGCTTCACCGATGACGGCATCGCCGCGGTGGCGCGGATGGCCGCTGAAGTGAATGCCAGCGTCGAGAATATCGGTGCGCGGCGGCTGTCGACGATGATGGAGAAGTTGCTGGAGGACGTCAGCTTCCATGCCGAGGAACGCGGCGGCGAGACGCTGACGGTCGACGCGGCCTATGTCGATGCGCAGCTGGCAAGCATCACGCGCGACGTCGATCTGTCGAAATACGTCTTGTGACGGTCCGCGTCGGCACCGCCGGCTGGAGCATCCCGCGCACCTCGCGCGAGGCGTTTCCGGAAGGCGGCACGACGCTGGAGCGTTACGCGGCAAGGTTCGACGCCGCCGAGGTCAATTCGAGCTTTTACCGTCACCACGCGCCCGCGACGTGGGAGCGCTGGGCGGCATCGGTGCCCGATGATTTCCGGTTCGCGGTCAAGCTGCCCAAGACGTGCACGCACGAACGGCGGCTGCTCGATTGCGGTGACGTGCTCGATCGCTTCTTCGGCGAGATTGCGGCGCTGGGGCCGAAGCTCGGGCCGGTGCTGATCCAGTTGCCGCCGAGCCTGAAGTTCGACGCTGCCACGGTTGCCGCGTTCGTCGATGACATCCGCCAACGCACCGGCGCTCGGTTGGCGATCGAGCCGCGCCACGCCAGCTGGGCCGAAGCCGAGGCGCTGCTCGCCGAACGGCAAGTCGCCCGCGTCGCCGCCGATCCGCCACGCTACGGGACTGACGCCGCGCCGGGCGGCTGGACCGGCCTCACGTACCAGCGGCTGCACGGCTCGCCGGCGATCTACCGCACGCCCTATGAGGCGCGCTGCGCGGGCGTCGCCGCGACGGCGAAGGCCGCGCCCAGCGCCTGGGTGATCTACGACAACACCATGTCGGGAGCGGCGACCGCTGACGCGCTGCGGACACGCGCTTTGCTTATGGTTTAGGCCGCACGATCAGTCGCGCCGCCTGCCCGTCGACCAGCCATTTCGCCGCGCTCGCCTGCAGATCGGCGGCGGTGATGCGGTTAAGGTCGCTGGTGATCGTCAGCACGTTGCTGACGCGCGTCGCGTCGCCGCTGACGCCCGCCAACTGGCCGAGCCAGAACATGTTGCCCGTCGCCGCGCGGCTGTACATCTGCTTCATCGGCCCCAGCGCGCGCTGCAATTCGTCGTCGGTGATCGGCGTCGTGGCCAGGTCCCTGGCGATCTTCTCGGCAACCTGGAAGAACACCGGGATGCTGCCCGGGCGCACTTGCGAGACAACGACGAAGCTGCCGCCCGACGCCAAGGCGGTCGGCCAGTTGCTGCTGACATTGGGCGAATAGCTTTCGCCGTCCGCCTCGCGCAACGCGTCGAACATGCGGTCGCTATACACTTGCGCCAGCACATCGAGCTTGCGGCTCTCGAACAGGTCGGCGCGCCCGGCACCGGTCGGCCAGGCCAGCACCGCCGCCGCCTGGTCGGTCGGTCCCTTGTGCGTCAGCTCGAGCGTCGATCCGGGCGCCGGCCCGCGGGGCGAAGGCGGCGCCACCGCGACCGGTGCGCGCACCGGCAGCGCGCCGACGGTGTCGAGCGCGGCGGCGATCGCCGCTTCGGTCGTCGTATCGCCATAGATCGACAGCTCGACCGGCCCTGCCTCCAGCAGCGGCCGCCAGAAAGCCTCGAACGCCGTGGGCGTCAGGCCGGCAACCGCGTCCTTGCCGGGAACCGTCCAGCGCGGATCGCCGCCGCGCAGCCAGCCGGGCATCGCGCGCTGCAGCACGCCCATCGCGGTGGTCTCCGCGGTGTCGTAATTCGCGAGCGTCGCCGCCTTGGCGCGCAGCACTGGCGCATCGTCAAAGCGCGGGGATTGCAGCTTGGTGGCGATCAGGCGCAATTGGTCGTGCAGGTCGGCCGGGCTGGTCGTCGACTTGAACACGAACGCGTCGTCATTCAGGTCGAAGTCGAGGCCGAGCCGCCGCCCGTTGGTCAAGCGGTCGAGCGCATCGAGCCCGAGATCGCCGATTCCGCCCGCGACCAGCGCATAATCCGCCGCCCAGCTGAGATTGGGCCGGTCCGCCGGGAATGCCGAGCGCCCGCCGCCCCAGCGCGCCGAAACATAGACTTTGCTCTTTTCGGCATCGTTGGGGAAGATCACCAGCGTCGTGCCGTTGGACAAGGTGACGCGTTCGAACGGCAGCGGCGCGAGCGCACTGCGTGCGACGACCGTCGCCGCCGCGCCGAGCTTGGGCAGCGCATCCATCGATACCGCCTTCGCCGTATCGACGCGCACCGGGCGGACCTGCTCGGTAATCGCCGTCAGCAGGTGCGCGTCCGCTCCCGGCTCCGCCTCAGGCAGCGTCAGCACCGCGCGCAGGGGCGTCCCCGCGAAAATCCGTCGCGTCGCCTTGAGCAAGGCAGCGGGCGTGAGCGCTTCGCTTTGGCCGAGGAACACGTCGCGCGCCACGGCGGCGCTGGCCACGGTCTCGCGGATATTGACCGCTTCGACCAAAGTATCGGCGATCTCGCGGTCGTCCTGTCCGGTTTCGGTTTCGACGGCCGCATCGAGGTTGGAGCGGTAATCTTCGACCTCGCGCGCGATTTCGGCGTCGCTCGGCGCGCGGGTCAGCGCGTCGGCAATAACCGCGCGCACGTCGCGCACGGCACGGCGCCAGTCGCTGCCTACGGGGGTGATCTGGATGACCGTCGAATTGGCCGAGCGCAGCACATCCGAATAATCGACTGACGCCTGCAAATAGCTCGCCCCAGCGCGCGCGCGCGTCTCGAGGCGGCGGCTGATCAGCCGCGCGGCGAGCTCGAGCGACTGTTTGTCACGGTTATAGGCAACGGTATCCGCCTTGACCTGCCACGGTCGCATCACGCCCAGGATCACGCTGGCGGCAACGCCCGGCTCGACGACGACGCGCGCCCGCGGCGCGCGCGCTTGCGGCACGCCGAAATCCACGTTGCCCGCCTGCTGAACGCGCGGGCGCCAGTTGGAGAAGTTGCGCTTGACCAGCGCCTCCAGCATTTCGGTCTCCATATCGCCGACCAGCACGACCAGCGTGTTGGCGGGGCGGTACCAGCGATCGTGAAACACGCGCAGCGAGTTCGCGGTCGCCGCGGCGACCGATGCCTGTTCCTGCGCATTCGACACATCGCCGAAGCGCTGCCCGGCATAAAGCGTCGCGCGGACGCCCTCGCCGATGCGCTGCCCCGGCCCGGCGCCTTCGCGCAATTCGGCGAGGATCGTCCGCTTCTCAGTCTCGACCGCGCCGGGCTTGATCTCGGGCGCGGCGACCATGCCGGACAGCATGTGCAGGCTTTCGTTGACCGCCTCGGGCGTCGCCGCGGGCAGGTCGAGCTTATACACGGTCTGGGTCGGGCTGGTCGTGGCATTGGTGTCCGACCCGAAAGTCGCGCCGAGCCGCTGCCACACGCGCTTGGCCTCGCCATCGGCGATATAGGCCGAGCCGCGAAAGGCGAGATGCTCGTTGAAATGGGCATAGCCACGCTCCGACGGGCCTTCCATCAGCGCGCCGGCATCGATCGCCACGCGGATCGAGATCTGTTTTGGCGGCACCCCCGCCTTGCGCACCGCATAGCGCAGCCCGTTGGGCAGCTCGCCGAACACCCAGGCGGGATCGGGCGGGATGTCCGATCCGCGGTAAAGCCAGGGCCTGATCGCGGATTCGGTGACCACCGGCAGGGTGATGGGCGCAGCTTGCTGGGCGGCAAGGACGGTCGAGGAAAGGAGCGCGGCAAGCGCGAAAGCAAAACGCATCGGCACCGCCTTATGCCGCTTCACCCTTTCGCGCGAGTGAATTAGCCGGCCAGGTCGGCCGCCACGAAATCCGCGGCGCGCTCGCCGATCATCTGGCTCGGGGCGTTGGTGTTGCCGCTGATCAGGCGGGGCATGATGCTGGCGTCCGCGATGTACAAACCCTCGATGCCGCGAACCTTGAGGCGCGGATCGACCACCGCGGCCGCATCCGATCCCATCCGCGCGGTGCCGACGGGATGGTAGACGGTGTCGGCGCGGCCGCGGATGGTGCGGATCAGCGTTGCATCGTCCTCGATCCCCTTTGTGTGCCGCTCGCTGCCGCCATGGCCGCACAGCGGCGGCGCCTCGCAGATACGGCGGGTCAGCTTGACCCCCGCAAGAAGGGTCTGGACGTCGCGGTCGTCACTGAGGAATTGCGGGTCGATCACCGGCGCATCCTTCATTCGCGATGATTGCAGCCGCACCGTCCCGCGGCTTTCGGGCCGAAGCACGCAGACATGACAGGAAAAACCGTTGACGCGCACCTTGGTCCGCCCGTGATCCTCGAGCAACGCCGGCACGAAGTGGAACTGCAGGTCGGGGGTCGTCACATCGGGACGTGACTTGGCGAAGCCGCCCGCCTCGGCGAGCGGTGAGGTGAGGAAGCCGCTCTTGTGCTTGCGCCATTCGAGCAGCGCCTTGAACCCGCGCCACTGGCCCTTCAGCCCCATGCCGTGGAACACGTCGCCGCCGGTCTCATAGCCCGCGACATAATCGACATGGTCCTGCAGGTCGCTGCCGACGGCGGGACGGTCGAGCAGCACCTCGATGCCGTGCTGCTTGAGGTGCGCGGCGGGGCCGATGCCCGAGACCATGAGCAACTGGGGCGTGTTGAACGCCCCTGCCGCGAGGATCACCGCGCGGCGCGCGCGGATGATTTCCTCAGCCCGCCAGCCCCGCTTGATAACGACGCCGGTGGCGCGCTTGCCTGCGAAGGTGATGCGCTCAACGCGCGCGCCGGTGCGAACGGTCAGCTTGCCGCTGGCCAATGCGGGCTCGACATAAGCGCGCGAGGCGGACCAGCGTTCGCCGCCCTTTTGCGTCGCCTGGTAAAGCCCGACACCCTCCTGAGTGGTGCCGTTGAAGTCGGGATTGCGCGGCAGCTGCAGCGACGCGGCGGCCTCGACCCAGTCGAGACTGCCGGAATTGGGCCATTTCTGATCACAGACGTTGAGCGGGCCGCCCGCACCGTGGAATTGATCGGCGCCGCGCTCGTTATTCTCGTTGCGTTTGAAATAGGGGAGCACGTCATCGTAACTCCACCCGGCGCAGCCCAGCGCGGCCCAATTGTCATAATCCCACTTGTTGCCGCGGATATAGATCATCGCGTTGATCGCCGAGGAGCCGCCGAGCCCCTTGCCACGCGGCTGATAGCCCCGCCGCCCGTTCAGCCCCGGCTGGGGCACGGTTTCGTAAGCGTAGTTCGATTTTTTCGGAATCTGCCCAAGCATCGCGGGCGCGAGGATCTGCAGGTAATCGTTGTGCCCGCCGGGTTCGATCAGGCAGACCGAATATTTGCCGCCTTCGCTCAGGCGCCCGGCGGCGGCGCTGCCTCCGGAACCCGCGCCGACGATGACGATGTCGAATTCCTGTCCCTCGCTCGGCACGCTTCTCTCTCCTCCCAGCGGCGGCGGATCATGTCCGACGTCTCGCGCGATCCATCGTGGCTCCAGCCGGGCTCACGGATGGCGTAGCCGAGCTTGGCGCGCCAGGGGGCCGACCACAAGTCGCGCAGGATGCCGATCCATTCGTGGAACACGCCCCACAACAGCCCGTGATGCGGCAATTGCTTGACGATGCCGTAGCGGATTTTGTCGCGGTCATCCTCCGCCACGAAGGTGCCGAATAATTTATCCCAGACGATGAACACCCCGGCATAATTGCGGTCGAGGTACCGCGGATTGGTCGCGTGGTGGACGCGGTGATGCGACGGGGTGTTCATCACCGCTTCGAACCAGCGCGGGCAGCGCCCGATCGCCTCGGTGTGGATCCAGAATTGATAGATCAGGTTGAGCGCGCCGACGAAGAACACCATCGGCGGCGGAAAGCCGGCCAGATAAAGCGGCAGGTAGATCAGGAAATTGGCGGCGAAGAACCCGGTCCAGGTCTGCCTCAGCGCGGTCGACAGATTATAGTGCTGGCTTGAGTGATGGTTGATATGGCTTGCCCACATCCAGCGTATGCGGTGGCCGAGGCGGTGCTGCCAATAATAGCAGAGATCGTTGAGCACGAAACAGGCGATCCACGACCACCAGGCATAGGGAATGGTGACGAGCCGGAAGCGGTAGAACCAGCTCGCGATGCCGAATATGATCCCCGCGGCCAGCGCCCCGGCGATCGTCGATCCGAAGCCCATCAGCATCGAATTGAGCGTGTCGCGCGGGCAATAGCGGCTTCTGTCCTTCGCGCGGGCAACGATCATTTCGACGAGAATGAGCAGGACGAATGCGGGAACGGCGTAGTCGACCGGATTGGGAAGTTTATCCATCAGCGAGCAACCCTGACACCCGCTTGGGCTGAGCTTGTCGAAGCCTTGTCCTTTTTTCCGTCCACGCGCATGTCGTACGGAGAAAAGTGCAAGGCTTCGCCAAGCTCAGCCCGGACGAAGTCTGGTGGGTGTTCAAACTTCCGCGACCCAGCGCGCGCCGAGCCTTCGAACTCGTACCGTGCGGCCATCCGCCCCTGTAACCTCCGCACCATCCGCCTCAAGCCGCGCCGACACCGCTTCGAACCCGCTTACCTGTGCCTCAGCCTCCTCCATCGCCGCGCGTTCGTCGGGAAATTCGGTGCCGCCCAGGCCCAGCCACCACGCCACGCCCGCCACGGCGAACACCGCGACGATTGATCCCGCCGCCAGCGGCCAGTTCACCGCGCCCCCAATTGATGCAGCAAGGGCGCGACGTCGTAGCCCGCATTCTCCGCCTTGGCCGTGATTACGGCCGGGTCGCCGCCGGTCAGCGCTTCCTTCAGGGCCCAGAGGAAGCAAGAGCGCGTCCCCGAACGGCAATAGGCCAGCACCGGGCCTTTCGCCCCGTTCAGCGCGGCAGCGAGCGCTGTGGCCTGGTCCTGCGTGAAACCGCCATGCCCGACAGGGATCGCGTGATAGGCAAGCCCCGCATCCGCCGCTGCCCGGGCGATGTCCGCGCCCTGCGGTTCGTCCGGCGCCTCGCCATCGGGGCGGTTGTTGACGATCGCGACGAACCCCGCATCGCGCGCGGCGGCGACATCGGCGATGCTGATCTGCGGCGCGACCGAGATGCGGTCGTCGATCCGGCGAAAGTCTCCCATAGGCTCACCTATCGCGCCGTTGACGCCGGACGGCAACACGCTACGCCTTCCGCGCCTAATCGGGAGTGCTTCATGCGCCGTCTGCTCGCCGCCGCTTTACTTGCCGCCACGATGTTCGGCGTGCCCGCGCTGGCGCAGGACAAGGACAAGGCCGCCGACAAAGCCGACGCTCGCGCCGACATCCTGCCGCCCAACGTTTCGGTGACGCATCACACCGGCATCTTCGGCGGCGTCAGGATCGCCTACACCGCCACCGCGGGCGAAACCTATCTGAAGGGCGAGGACGGCACGCCCAAAGCGGCGATCTTCTCGACCGCGTACGTCAAGGACGGGCCGCGCGATCCCAATCGTCCGGTGACCTTCCTGTTCAATGGCGGCCCCGGCTCGGGCTCGGTCTGGCTGCACATGGGCGCGTTCGGGCCGAAGCGCGTCGCCATTCCCAGCGATGCGCGCGACGATGGCGCGCCGCCTTACCCGATCATCGACAACCCGCATTCGCTGCTCGACGTCACCGACATCGTCTTCATCGATCCGGTCGGCACCGGCTTCAGCCATGCGCTCGGCAAGACCGAGCCGAAAACCTATTGGGGCGTGAAGGCCGATGCGCAGTCGGTGGCGCAGTTCATCCGCATCTGGCTGGGCGAGAATGGCCGCTGGAACGCGCCCAAATTCCTCGGCGGCGAAAGCTATGGCACGACGCGCTCGGCGACCGTCGCCAACGAGCTCGACGGCGCGTACAACGACGTCGCGCTCAACGGCATCATCCTCATCTCAACGATCCTCGATTTCGGCGCGCAAGCGGAGGTGCAGGGCAACGAGATGCAATATCTCGTCAACATGCCGACCATGGCGACCACCGCGCAGTTTCACGGCAAGGCGGGGGCGGGCGTGCCCGTCGAGCAATGGGCGCAGCAGGCGCGCGACTTCGCCAGCGGACCCTATCTTACCGCGCTGATGAAGGGCACGCGGCTGGGCGCCGACGAGCGCGCCTCGGTGCGCCGGGAATTGTCGCGGTTCACCGGCCTCAGCGAAACCTATCTCGACAGTGCCGACCTGCGCGTCACGCCGGGCCGCTTCTACAAGGAATTGCTGCGCGACCGCCGCCAATCGACCGGGCGGCTCGACGCGCGCTATCTCGGCATCGATTATGACGCGGCGGGCGAGGAGCCGGACAACGACCCGAGCTTCTACGCGATCGACGGCAGCTATACCGCGGCGGTCAATTCATGGCTGCGCGGCGGCCTCGGCTACAAGACCGATCGCCAATACGTTACCATTGGCGGCGTCGGCGATTGGGACTGGAAATTGGGCAACGGCCGCGCGGGCGACAGCGCGTTCTATTGGAACGTCGCGCCCTATATCGGCCGCTCGCTGCGCGAAAATTCGGGCGAGCGCGTGTTCGTCGGCGCGGGCTATTATGATTTCGCCACACCGTTCTTCGGCGCCGAATATTCGCTCAGCCGCCAAGGCATTCCCGCCAACCGCGTCGAATATCATTATTATGGCGCGGGCCATATGATGTACGTCCGCGAGGGCGACCTGGCGAAACTGTCGACGGATATCCGCGCGTTCATCCGGCGGCGATGATCCCCCTCCCGCAAGCAGGAGGGGGAGTGACGCTCATCCCTATTCTCGGCGATCAGCTTTCGCTGAACCTCTCGGCGCTGCGCGGCGCCGACCCCGCGACGACCATCATCCTGATGATGGAGGTGGCGGAGGAGACGACCTATGTCCGTCATCACCAGCAGAAGCTGGTCTATATTCTCTCCGCGATGCGCCACCACGCGACGGCGCTGCGCAAGGGCGGCTGGACCGTCGATTACGTCGCGCTCGACGATCCCGCCAACGGCGGCTCCTTCACCGGCGAGGTCGCCCGTGCGATCGAACGGCACGCGCCCGACCGCATCACCGTCACCGAAGCCGGCGAATGGCGTGTGCAGGCGATGCTCGACAGCTGGCAGACGCTGTTCGGCCTGCCCGTGGAAATCCGCAGCGACGACCGCTTCCTCGCCAGCCATGCCGATTTCGACGCCTGGGCCGATGATGGGCGCAATACACTGACGATGGAGTATTTCTACCGCGACAGGCGGCGGCAGACCGGGCTGCTGATGGATGGCGGCAAACCCGCCGGCGGCCGCTGGAACTTCGACAAGGACAACCGCAAGCCGGCCAAGGCCGACCTGCTGATGCCGCGCCCGCTGGCGTTCCCGCCCGATGCCATCACGCAAGAGGTGATCGATCTTGTCGCCACGCGCTTCGCCGGCACGACCGGCAGCCTGCACGGCTTTGATTACGCCGTCACGCGCGAAGATGCGGAGCGGCAAGCGGCGGCCTTCGTCGCGCATGCCCTGCCGCAATTCGGTGATTATGAGGATGCGATGGTCACCGGCGAGCGCCATTTGTGGCATTCGATTCTGTCGCCCTACATCAATTCCGGGTTGCTCGATCCGCTCGATTTGTGCCGTCGCGCCGAAGCCGAATATCGGGCCGGCCGCGCGCCGCTCAATTCGGTCGAGGGCTATGTCCGCCAGATCATCGGCTGGCGCGAATTCATGCGCGGCATTTATTGGCGCGAGGGGCCGGATTATCCGCGCTCCAATTTTCTCGGCCACCAGCGGCGGCTGCCAGCCTTCTACTGGACTGGCGAGACCGAAATGAACTGTCTCAAGCAGGTGATCGGCCAGACCCTCGCCACCGCGCACGCGCATCACATCCAGCGGCTGATGGTCGCGGGCAATTTCGCGCTGCTGATCGGCGCCGACCCGTTTCAGGTGCACATTTGGTATCTCGAAGTCTATCTCGATGCCTATGAATGGGTCGAGGCGCCCAATACCGTCGGCATGAGCCAGTTCGCCGATGGCGGCACGGTCGGCACCAAGCCCTATGTGTCATCGGGGGCCTATATCAACCGCATGTCCGACTATTGCGCGGGCTGCCGCTATGACGTGACGCAGCGCACCGGCCCGGACGCCTGCCCGTTCAACAGCCTCTATTGGGATTTCCTCGCGCGCCACCGCGACAAATTCGCCGGCAACCGGCGCTTGGCCGGCCCCTACCGCAATTGGGACCGTTTCTCGGACGAAAGCCAGGCCGAAATCCGCGCGCAGGCGGGCGCGTTCCTCGCGCAACTCGACGCCGCCCCCGATGGTTACTAGGGGTGCATCGATAACGGAGGATTGCGCATATGGATTCGCTGGTTTCGGCCGAATGGCTGGCAGGCGAGCTGGGAGCGGACGACCTGCGCGTGGTCGACGCAACCTATGTGCTCGCCAGCGACGGGCGTGACCCGGCGGCGGACTATGAAGCGGCGCACATTCCCGGCGCGGTGTTCATGGACCTGAACGACGTATCGGATGACAAGGCCGATCTGCCGCTGACGCTGCCCTCGGCGGAACGGTTCGCCAGCCGGATGCAATCGCTCGGCCTGGGTGACGGCAGCCGCATCGTCATCTACGATAATTCGCCTTATCATTCGGCGGCGCGCGCCTGGTGGATGCTCCGCACCTTCGGCGCGCATTCGATTGCCATCCTCGATGGCGGCTTCGCCAAATGGCAGGCCGAAGGCCGCGAAACCGAAAGCGGCAAGCCGAAGCTGCGCCACCGCCACTTCACCGTCTGGAAGGACGAGGCGCACGTCCGCACCAAGGCGCAGATGCTCGATCTGGCCGGCAGCAAGGCCGAACAGATCGTCGACGCGCGCAGCACCGGCCGCTTCGAGGGCCGCGAGGCCGAACCGCGTCTCGGCGTCCATCCCGGCCACATCCCCGGCAGCCGCAATCTGCCGATGAGCAACATCTTCAACGCCGACGGCACGTACAAGACCGGCCACGCTTTGCAGGCCGCGTTCGGCGCCGCGGGCGTCAACCCGGCGCAGCCGATCGCCGCGACCTGCGGTTCAGGGCTGACGGCGGCGACTTTGGTGTTCGCCGCGCACCTTCTCGGCAACGACAAGACCGCGCTGTACGACGGCAGCTGGAGCGAGTGGGGCGCCGATGCCGATACGCCCAAGGAAATCGGCGCGGCGGCCTGAGTAAAAGGTATTCGTCATTCCCGCGAAAGCGGGAATCCATCTCCGGAACTTGTCACGTTGACGACTTTGCAGCAGATGGATTCCCGCCTGCGCGGGAATGACGAAGCGGAGGTAGTCTAATGAAGAAGCCTACCTCTCCCCACACCACCGCCGTCACCGCCGGTCGCCGTCCCGACTGGACCGGCGCCGCGGTCAACCCGCCGGTCTGGCGCGCCTCGACGATCCTTTACGAGAACTGCGCCGCGCTGAAGGCCGGGACACGGACCAACGCCGACGGCGAATGGTTCTACGGCCGGCGCGGCACCCCCACCCAGTGGAGCCTGGCCGAGGCGATCACCGCGCTCGACCCGGCGGCGCATGCGACGATGCTTTATCCCTCAGGTGCGGCGGCGGTGGCCCATGCCCTGCTGTCGGTGGTCAGGCCCGGCGATCATCTGTTGATGGTCGACACCGCTTACGATCCGACGCGGCGGCTGTGCGATGTGTATCTCGCGCAGCGGGGCGTCACGACGACCTATTATGATCCGCTGATCGGCGCGGGGATCGAAAGCCTGATCGCGCCCAACACCCGCGCGATCTTCATGGAGTCGCCGGGCAGCCTGACCTTTGAGGTGCAAGACGTCCCCGCGATCGTCGCGGTGGCGCGAGCACGCGGCATCGCGACGTTGATCGACAACACCTGGGCGACGCCGCTTCATTATCCCACCGCGTCGATGGGCGTCGACCTGACGATCTGCGCCGTGACCAAGTACATCGCCGGTCATTCGGACGTGATGATGGGCAGCGTGTCGGCGCTCGAGCCGCACTGGCTGGCCTTGCGCGACACCGCCCAGATGCTCGGGAATTTCGTCTCGCCCGACGATGCCTATCTCGCCGCGCGGGGGCTGCGCACGCTTGCGGTGCGACTGAAGCAGCAGGGCGAGACCGCGCTCAATATTGCGCGATGGCTTACCGGGCATCCCAGGGTCGCGGGCGTGCTCCATCCGGCGTTGCCCGATTGCCCCGGCCACTCGTCTTACGCTCGCGATTTCACCGCCCCCGGCGGGCTGTTCGGCTTCATGCTGAAGGGCGGCGGCGCCGAGGCGGTGATCGACGCGCTGACCCGGTTCGGCATCGGCTATAGCTGGGGCGGCTATGAAAGCCTCGCTTTGCCCACCGAGCCCGCGCGTGTCCGAAGCGCCACGAAATGGTCGGGCGGCACCGTCATCCGCCTCAGCGTCGGGCTCGAAGCCGAGTGTGACTTAATTGCCGACCTCGATCATGCTTTGACCGCGAGCTGAAATTTTTTCTTGTGCAGCGCACAAAAGCGCGTCAATTTTGGCGTCGACCGGCAACCGGGCCCCGCCAAGAGGGATCGGAGCCGGACGCAGGCGGAACGCGACGCAATTTATGGAGGCTTCCATGCGCACGTTCCTCGGCTGCTGCGGCAGCGCTTTCGCTCTCGTCATCGCCACGCCGGCCCTTGCCCAGGACGCGGTTCCCGAAACATCGCCGATCACGATCAGCGGCAGCGTCGCCGTGGTCAGCGATTATCGCTTCCGCGGTGTCTCGCAATCGGACGAGGAAATTGCCGTTCAGGGCGGCATCACCATTTCGCATGAGAGCGGCTTCTATGTCGGCACCTGGGGCTCAAATCTGGCCGGTTGGGGCACCTTTGGCGGCGCCAATCTGGAGCTGGACCTGATCGGCGGGTTCAAGACCAAGCTCGGCGAAGGCGCCACGCTCGACGTCGGCCTGACCTGGTATTTCTATCCGGGCGGCGCCGACCTGACCGACTTCGCCGAGCCCTATGTGAAGCTCGGCGGCACCCTCGGCCCGGCCTCGCTCACCGCCGGCGTCGCTTATGCCCCCAAGCAGCGGGCACTGGGCAAATGGTACAATAATGGCGCGTCCGCAGCTGCTGGCGTCTATGACAATCCGGGTGCGAAGGACGACAATCTCTATCTATGGGGCGATGCCGCGGTGGCGATCACCGGCTCGCCGCTGACGCTCAAGGCGCATGCCGGGCACAGCTGGGGGCAGGACGGTCTTGCGCCCAACGCGACGGCGGTGACGCCCACCGGCAGCTATTGGGATTATTCGGTGGGTGCCGATCTGACTTACAAGAACCTGACGCTGAACGTCTCGTATATCGGCACGGACATCTCCAACCGCGACGCGGCCTATCTGCGGCCCAGCTTCAGCCGCGGCCAGGACGGCACCGGCAATATCGCCGGCAGCACCGTGGTGGTGGGATTGTCGGTCGCTTTCTAGCAGGGGAAGGCCGCTACGGGCCTGGCGTGCTGGGGGTTAGCCGCGCCAGGCCCTATCGCCCCCGTTGAGTTAGGCGGGGCCGAATCCAGACTAACTACTTCTTTTTCTTGCCTTTGCCCAGCGCGCTGACGTCGGCGGCTGGAACGGCATTGGCTGCCGGCTCGCTCGGGATCGTCGCGCGCGCATCCTGACCGTCGCCTTCGGGGGCCGCGACGATGTCGCGCGTCACCGCACCCTTGTCGACCACCGCCGTGCCGGGATCGCCCACCGCCGAGCGGATGCCGGCTTGCGCGCGGTCGTTGCCGGCCGCCTGCAGCGCGGCGGCTTCGGTGTCGCTGCGCGGCGTCGCGCCGCCGAACATCGCGTCGAGCGCCTGACGCGACGAATCGCCTTCCTGGACGCGCGCCTGGCCGGGCTTGGGCGGCACCAGCGCGAAATCGGGCGGCACGACCAACGGCGCGGCGCGCGCCACGGCGAATTCGTCCGGACCGCTGCGGCCGAGACCGGCACGGCGGCCGCCGCAACCGGCGAGCACGAGAACAACGCCCAAGGCGCACACCAACTTACGCATCAATCACTTCCTTCTTCGTGCCCCCGAAGAATGCCCGTGCCAGCAGCACGAGTACCCCGAGGGTTATAGCGGCATCGGCAAGGTTGAACACCAGAAAAGGCCGCCACGCGCCAAAGTGGAGGTCGGCGAAGTCGACGACATAGCCCAGCCGCGCCCGATCGAGGATGTTGCCCAGCGCGCCGCCGAGGATCGCGCCGAGCGCCAACGCCTCGCCGCGGTTCTGCTCGCGCCACAGCCACACCGAGACCCCCACGGCAATCGCCCCGGTCAGCGCGACCAGCGCCCAGCGGCCGACATGCGTATCGGCGGTGAGCATGCCGAGCGACACGCCGAAATTCTGTACCCAGGTGAAATTGAACACCGGCAGCAATTCGATCTGCCCGCGCTGCTCGAGCTGCAGCGGGTGGATCATCACCCATTTGAGCAACTGGTCGGCGATGAAGATGATCGCGGCGAAGATGAGGCCTCGCTGCCTTACCTGTCGCCCCTGCGCAGGCAGGGGCCCAGACAGATCCCCCACGCGCGACTCCGCTTCGTGTTGCGCGTTCATCTAGGCCCCTGCCTGCGCAGGGACGAAAGGATTGCGGACGACCTCGGCACACCGCCCGCACAGCCCTTCGGGCTCGACCTCGGGCAGATGCCGCCAGCAGCGCTCGCATTTTTCCCATTCGGTCTTTTTCGCCTCGACGCGCACGTCGGCGACCGAGCTGGCATCGTCGCTCGCCAATGCCGCGTCGCCCGCGCACAATTCGGTCTTGGCGACGATCGCCAATTCGCTGAGGTTCGCGGTCGCCAGCAGCGCGGCATCCGCCGGATCATAAGCAATGACGTTGACGTCCGCCTCCAGCCCCGATCCGATCACCTTGTCGCGCCGCAACGGCTCGATCTCGCCCAGCACCACGCCGCGCACCGCGCGCAGGCGGTCCCAGCGCTCGCCGAGCGCGGCATCGTGCCAGTCGCCGATCTCCGGCCAGTCGAGCAGGTGGACACTGCCCGCTTCCGGATAGCGCGTGCCCCACGCTTCCTCCGCGGTGAACACCAGCACCGGCGCGGTCCAGCGCACCAGCGCGTGGAACAGCGTGTCGAGCACGGTGCGGTACGCGCGCCGCGTCGGCGCGTCCGCCGCGTCGCAGTAAAGGCTGTCCTTGCGGATATCGAAGAAGAACGCCGACAGATCGTCATTGGCGAAATCGGCGAGCGCGCGGGTATAGGCGTTGAAATCGAAATCGCCGATCGCGCGCTTCAATTCGCGGTCGAGCCCGTGAACGCGGTGCAGGATATAGCGCTCCAGCTCGGGCATCTCGCTCGCGGGCACGCGCTCGGCCTCGCCGAACCCGTCGAGCGCGCCGAGCAGATAGCGGAACGTGTTGCGCAGCTTGCGATACTGATCGGCGACGCCCTTCAATATCTCGTCGCCGATGCGGTGATCCTCGGTGAAATCGACCGACAGCGCCCATAACCGGATGATGTCCGCCCCGTACTGCTCCATCACCTTCAATGGGTCGACGGTGTTGCCGAGCGACTTCGACATTTTCTTGCCGCTCGAATCCATCGTGAAGCCGTGCGTCAGCACCGTGTCATAGGGCGCGCGCCCGCGCGTGCCCGCCGCCTCCAGCAGCGACGATTGGAACCAGCCGCGATGCTGGTCCGATCCTTCGAGGTACAGGTCCGCCGGCCAGCTCAATTCGGGCCATCTGCCGCTTTCCAGCACGAACGCATGCGTGCAGCCCGAATCGAACCACACGTCCAAGATGTCGGTGACCATCTCGAACGCGTCGGGATCGTGCCCGCCGCCGAGCAAGGCCGGCATCGCCTCCGCGCTCCACGCGTCGACGCCCTTTTCACGCACCGCCGCGACGATGCGCGCATTGACCGCTGCGTCGGTCAGGTACTGGCCGGTCAGCTTGTTGACGAACAGCGTGATCGGCACCCCCCAGGCGCGCTGGCGGCTGATCACCCAGTCCGGGCGGCCCTCGACCATCGCGGTGATGCGGTTCTCGCCCTTGGGCGGCACGAAGCGCGTCGCGGCGATGGCGCCGAGCGCGCGCTCCCTCAACGTCTCACCCTCCCTGCCAGAGGCGGGGAGGGACAGGCGCGAAGCGCCAGGGAGAGGTGAGTCCGTTCCCGCGGCAAGATTCACCTCTCCCTGCGCGCTGCGCGCGCTGTCCCTCTCCGCTTCGCAGAGAGGGTTATCCATCGCGATGAACCATTGCGGCGTCGCGCGGAAAATCAGCTTGGCCTTGGACCGCCACGAATGCGGATAGCTGTGCCGGTAATCCGCGCTCGCCGCCAGCAACGCCCCCGCCGCGCGCAAATCCTCGCAGATCGGCCCGTCGGGCGCGTTGAACTTGGCATTGATCACCGACCCCTGCCCGCCGAGCCACGGCCAGTCGGCGCGATACTTGCCGTCACCCTCGACCGCGAACACCGGCTCGATCTCGTTTAGCTTGCACAGCTCGAAATCGTCCTCGCCATGATCGGGCGCCATATGGACGAGGCCCGTGCCCTGCTCGGTGGTGACGAAATCGCCGGGGAGGAACGGGCGGGGGCGCGCGAAGAACGCCAGCGCCCGCTCCCAATTATCGTCACCCTTCAACCTGTCTTCGTCACCCCCGCGAAAGCGGGGGTCCATCTCCCGCACCTCACCGCTCGCGCGCTGGTCGGCAGATGGATTCCCGCCTTCGCGGGAATGACGAAGGTAATTGTAGATCGGATGGCGGGCGACGGTGCCGGCGAGGTCGGAGCCTTTAATTTTGGCACTCGCCATTTTGTCGACGGTAGTTTCCAAATCGTCATTTTCATCAGCGCCGAGCCAAATGAGAGCCTGACCTAATCGTTTTTCGACTTCTGACTTGAGTTCAAAAGCAACCAGAATTTTGCGTCCGTCGACGAGACCAAAAAGGACATACTCAACATCCGGCCCATAAGCCAAAGCTTGATTGACCGGAATCGTCCACGGCGTCGTCGTCCAGATCACCGCATAGGCGCCGACCAGTTCCGCGACCGGAGACTCCACGATCTCGAACGCCACGTCGATCTGCGTCGAGACGATGTCCTCATATTCGACCTCGGCCTCGGCCAGCGCGGTCTTCTCGACCGGGGACCACATCACCGGCTTGGCGCCGCGATAGAGCTGGCCGCTCTCGGCGAACTTCAGCAGCTCGGCGACGATCGTCGCTTCGCTGTCGAAATCCATGGTCAGATACGGCCTGTCCCAATCGCCCGAAATGCCCAGCCGTTTGAGCTGTTCGCGCTGCGCATCGACCCAATGCGCGGCATAGGCGCGGCACTCGGCGCGGAACTCGACCGGCGGCACCTGGTCCTTGTCGAGCTTCTTCTTGCGGTACTGCTCCTCGACCTTCCACTCGATCGGCAGGCCGTGGCAGTCCCAGCCGGGCACATACGGCGCGTCCTTGCCGAGCAAAGTCTGCGTCCGTACCACCATGTCCTTGAGGATGTGGTTGAGCGCATGGCCGATATGCATGTCGCCATTGGCGTAAGGCGGACCGTCATGCAGGATGAACTTCTCCCGCCCCGCGCGGCTTTCGCGCAGCTGCTGGTAGAGGTCCGCCGCCTGCCATTTGGCGAGGATGCCCGGCTCCCTTTGCGGCAAGCCCGCCTTCATCGGAAAATCGGTTTTCGGGAGGAAAACGGTGCTGCGATAATCGGTCATGTCGCGGCGCGGCTTAGAGGGAGCGCGCGCCCAACACAATTCGTCGCGCCGCAGGCAGGCCATCGGATTCTCGCAGAGGGCGCAGAGATCGCAGAGAGAGTGATCCCTCTGCGTCCTCTGCGCCCTCTGCGAGAAATCAAATGCTCACGCAAAGACGCGAAGCCGCGAAGAAGTGCGCTCCTTGTCGCACCTTCGCGTCTTCGCGTGAATAACTGCCGCTATCGCGGCGTAGCGCTAAGTATGCGGTGGGCTTTAACGCAATCGCGGTCCATCTGCGCCATCAGCGCATCAACGGTCTCGAACTTCGCCTCATCACGCAAATGCGCGATCAGCGAGACCTCGATGCACTGCCCGTACAAATCCCCGTCGAAATCGAACAGATAGGCTTCGAGCAATTCCCTGGGCGGCTCGAATTGCGGCCGGATCCCCAGATTCGCCGCGCCATCCATCACGCGCCCATCCGCTAGGTGCACGCGCACCGCATAGATCCCGTAGCGCGGCCGCAGATATTTTTCGAGATTGAGGTTGGCGGTCGGATAGCCGATCGTCCGCCCCAGCGCGTCGCCATGCTGCACCACGCCCTCGACCGCGAAGGGCCGCGTCAGCAGCTGCGTCGCGGTGGCGCAATTGCCACCCTTCAGCGCCTCGCGGATGCGCGACGACGATACCGGCGCGCCGTCGAGCGTCACTGGCGCCACCGCATCGACCGTCATGCCCTGCCGCGCACCCAATTCGGCGAGCACGCCGATATTGCCGCCGCGGCCCTTGCCGAAGGTAAAATCCTCGCCGGTGACCACGCCCGAAGCCCCCGCCAGCCACACGCGCACGAACTCCTCGGCGGTCACCGCCGCCAGCCGCGCGCCGAACTCGAACACCAGCATCGCGTCCGCACCCGCCGCGGCGAACAGCCGTTCGCGCTGGCCGAGCGTGGTCAGGCGGAACGGCGCGGCATCGGGCACGAAATGGCGCACCGGATGCGGATCGAAAGTCGCGACGATCGCCGCCACCCCGCGCTGCCGCGCCAGTTCCACCGCGCGGCCCAAGACGGCCTGATGCCCCAGATGAAATCCGTCGAAATTGCCCAGCGCGATCACCGCCCCGCGCAAATTCGGCGGCAGTTCGATTCCCCCGGTGACGCGCTCCATGGGACGCGAAAGAGGCGAAGTGCCCTTCAGGGTCAACCCCTCTGCCTCAATCGTCATGCCGGACTTGATCCGGCATTCATCCTTCATCGCTTGGCCTGGTTACGCGGAGGGGTGGACCCCGGATCGAGTCCGGGTGACGAGGTATTGGCTAAGGGATCACGCCTCCTGCTTCGCCAGCCACTCCTCGAGCCATTTGATGCTGTAATCGCCGTTGACCACCTCTGGATCCTGCAGCAGCGCACGGTGCAGCGGGATCGTCGTCTTGACGCCCTCCACCACCATTTCCTCGAGCGCGCGCCGCAGCCGCATGATGCAGCCCTCGCGCGTGCGGCCATAGACGATCAGCTTGGCGATCATCGAATCGTAATAAGGCGGGATGCGATAGCCGGCGTACAGCCCGCTATCGATGCGCACGTGCATGCCGCCCGGCGCGTGGAACTGCTTCACCAGCCCCGGCGAGGGCGCGAAGGTGCGCGGGTCCTCGGCATTGATGCGGCATTCGATCGCGTGACCCTGGAACTCGATATCCTGTTGCTCGACCGACAGCGGCCGCCCTTCCGCCACGCGGATCTGTTCGCGGACCAGGTCGAGGCCGGTGATCATCTCGGTCACCGGATGCTCGACCTGCAACCGCGTGTTCATCTCGATGAAGTAGAATTCGCCGTCTTCCCACAGGAACTCGATCGTCCCCGCGCCGCGATAGGCCATATCGGCCATCGCCTTGCGGACGACCTCGCCCATCCGCGCGCGTTCCTCGGCCGAGATGACCGGGGAGGGCGCTTCCTCCAAGACTTTCTGATGGCGCCGCTGCAGCGAGCAGTCGCGCTCGCCCAGATGGATGGCGTTGCCCTTGCCGTCGCCGAAGATCTGGAATTCGATGTGGCGCGGGTTGCCCAGATATTTCTCGAGATAGACCGTCGCGTCGCCGAACGCGGCCTTGGCCTCGCTGCCCGCCTGGGCGATCAGCGTCTCGAGCTGGTCCTCGGACGTGCACACCTTCATGCCGCGCCCGCCGCCGCCCGACGCCGCCTTGATGATCACCGGATAGCCCGCCTCCGCCGCGATCGCCTTGGCTTCGGCCAGGTCGCTGACCGGCCCGTCCGACCCGGGCACCAGCGGCAGGCCCAGCGCGCCGGCGGTGCGCTTGGCCTCGATCTTGTCGCCCATCGTGCGGATATGTTCGGGCTTGGGCCCGACGAAGATGATGCCATGCTCCTCGACGATTTCGGCGAAGCGGGCATTTTCGCTGAGGAAGCCGTAACCCGGATGGATCGCGTCCGCCCCGCTGATCTCGGCGGCGGAAATGATCGCGGGGACGTTCAGATACGAATTGGCGGCGGCGGGCGGGCCGATGCACACCGCCTCGTCGGCCAGCCGCACATGCATCGCATCGGTGTCCGCGGTCGAATGCACCGCCACCGTCCTGATGCCCATTTCGTGGCAGGCGCGGTGGATGCGCAGCGCGATCTCGCCGCGATTGGCGATCAGCAGCTTTTCAATAGCCACGCGATTACTCGATGATGACCAGCGACTGGTCGTATTCGACCGGCTGGCCGTTTTCGACGCAGACGCGCGTGATCGTGCCCGCCTTGGGCGCGGGGATCGCGTTCATCACCTTCATCGCCTCGATGATCACCAGCGTCTGGCCCTCGGTCACCGTGTCGCCCACGCCGACGAACGGCTTCGATCCCGGCTCGGCGCTGAGGTACACCGTGCCGACCATCGGCGAGCGTGCGGGTGTGCCGCTTTCCGCCGGCGCAGCGGTGGGCTCGGACGGCAATGATGCGCTGGGCGCGGGCAGCGGCGGCGCGGCGGGCCGGGGCGGGGGGGTATGCCCCGCGCCCCGGGCCCCGCCCGGGGCGCCGGGGGGCGGTGCGGGGGCGGGCAGGCCCGGGG
>CAXTPT010000009.1:60868-68613 GCA_964246315.1 uncultured Sphingomonadaceae bacterium
CGCGGCGGCCGGCGGCGGGGCATAATGCACCGCGCCGCCGCCACCGCCGCGCGCGACGCGGATCTTGCGGCTGCCGTCCTCGACCTCGATCTCGGTCAGCTTCGTTTCGTCGAGCAGCTCGGCAAGCTGGCGCACCAGCCCGACATCGACCTGCATCGCGCTCTTGTCTTCGGCCATGCGGACCTCTTTTTCTGATGCTGACGCCATTGGCACTCGTCCGCCCCGCCGTCCAGCCGGTTGCGCATCAGACGTCGTGCAGTAAGCAATCGACCATGCCCGTCGAGCTTCCGAACTTCAGTGACTACATTGTGTTCGTGGATGAGAGCGGGTCACCCACGCTTAAGCCGATCGACCCCGACTATCCGATTTTCGTCCTTGTCTTCTGCGTTGTTCAGAAGCTGGCATATGCTGACAAAATTCAGCCGCTTATGAAGAAGCTGAAGTTCGACTTTTTCGGCCATGATATGGTGGCGCTGCATGCGCACGAAATTCGAAAGCCGAAGGGCGAGTTCTCGTTCCTCATAGACGCCGCGCTACGGCAACGGTTCACCGCTCGGATCGATGAGATTGTTGGAGCATGTGAGATCGATCTGATCGTGCACATCATCGACAAAAAGCGTTTGACCGCGAAATATGCAAACCCGTTTGATCCATATCATATTGCGCTGCGGATGTGTCTCGAGCAGCTGAGCAGTTTTCTTCGCGAGCGGGATCAAGGCGGCCGTCTGACCCACGTAATCGCTGAATCGAGAGGACGGGCCGAGGACCGGAGATTGGAGGCGGAGTTCCGGCGTATTCTGGACCCGAATTGCAATTGGGGAATGGCGGATCGGTTTCGCGTTCAGGACACCCCGTTCGATCTTAGGTTCGTGGAAAAGAAGATCAATTCCGCCGGGTTGCAATTAGCGGACTTGATGGGCCAACCAATTGGACGCAATTACCTCAAGCCCGATCAGCCCAATCACGCGTTCGAAATTATCCGGACCAAGGTCTTTCGATCGATCTGGCAATTCCCTTGAAAGCAGAAGGGCTCCGGATCACTCCGAAGCCCAGCGCCGACCGGAATTTCCAGTCCATTTCACTAGTTCATATGGGAATTTCCCCATTTTGTCAAATTGGAAGCAGAATGACTCCCGACGGCACCATCTCCATCCGCGTCAATGGCGAGCACCGCCGCGTGGCGGGCGACCTGACCATCGCCGATCTGGCACGCGAGCTCGGCCTCGAACCGGCGCGCGTCGCGGTCGAGCGCAATCTGGAGATCGTTCCGCGCTCGACCGTCGCCCAAGTCCGCGTCGAGGATGGCGACGAGATCGAGATCGTCCATTTCGTTGGTGGTGGCGACCATCCGATCGCGGGCGGCGGCGGCGACCATCCGGCGGCGATCGACGACGACAGCTGGACCGTCGCGGGCCGGACCTTCCGCAGCCGCCTGATCGTCGGCACCGGCAAGTACCGGGATTTCGCGCAGAACGCCGCCGCGCTTCAGGCCTCGGGTGCGGAGATCGTCACCGTCGCCGTCCGCCGCGTCAACATCAGCGATCCGGGCGCGCCGATCCTCACCGACTATATCGACCCCAAGAGAGTTACCTACCTCCCCAACACCGCCGGCTGCTTCGACGCCGACAGCGCGGTGCGCACGCTGCGCCTGGCGCGCGAGGCCGGCGGCTGGGACCTCGTCAAATTGGAAGTGCTGGGGGAGGCGCGGACGCTCTATCCCGACATGCGCGAAACGCTGAAGGCGACCGAAGTCCTCGTCCGCGAAGGCTTCAAGCCGATGGTCTATTGCACCGACGATCCGATCGCCGCGAAACAGCTGGAGGAAGCCGGTGCGGTGGCGATCATGCCGCTCGGCGCGCCGATCGGCTCGGGCCTCGGCATCCAGAACCGCGTCACCATCCGGCTGATCGTCGAGGGCGCCAAGGTGCCGGTGCTGGTCGATGCCGGCGTCGGCACCGCCAGCGATGCGGCGGTGGCGATGGAGCTCGGCTGCGACGGCGTGCTAATGAACACCGCGATCGCCGAGGCCAAGGACCCGATCCGCATGGCCGCGGCGATGAAGCTCGCGGTCGAGAGCGGGCGCCTCGCCTACCGCGCCGGCCGCATGGCCACGCGCAAATATGCCGACCCGTCGAGCCCCCTGGCCGGGCTGATCTAAGGGGCTTCAGGCGACCGCGCGCTCCTTGTCCCGGTCGAACAGCTTGAGCGCCTCGCGCGCCGGCATCGGCCGGCCGAACAGATAGCCCTGGATCTTCTTCGCGCCGAGGTCGCGCAGCATCGTCAGCTCGCGGTCGGTCTCGATCCCTTCTGCGGTGGTCGACATCCCCAGGCTGCTGGCCATCGTCACCACCGCGCGAATGATCGCGATCGCCTCGGCGACGTTCTTCGCCGCCGCCTGCACGAAGCTGCGGTCGATCTTGATCGTGTGGAAACGGATCTTGGCAAGGTAGCCGAGCGACGAATAGCCCGTGCCGAAATCGTCGAGCGACAGGCGCACGCCCAGCGACAGCAATTTGTCGAGCATCGCGCTGACGCTGCCGCCGTCGCGCAGAAACACGCTTTCGGTCACTTCGAGCTCCAGCCGGTTGGCCGGCAGGCCGCTATGCGCCAGCGCCTGGATCACCGTGCCGACGAAATTGCCGTTCATCAGCTGCTCGGCGGAGACGTTGACCGCGATGCGCACATGGTCGGGCCAGTTGCGCGCCTCCTGGCACGCGGTCATCAGCACCCAGTCGCCGATCGGGCCGATCAGCCGCGTATCCTCGGCGATCGGCACGAATTTGGCCGGGCTGACGCTGCCCAGTTCGGGATGCGTCCAGCGCAGCAGCGCTTCCAGGCTTTCGACCGCGCCGGTGTCGGCGGCGACGACCGGCTGGTAATGCACCGACAGCTCGTCGCGCTCCAGCGCCTTGCGCAGCGCGATCTCGAGCACGCGGCGCTCCTCGGCATGGCTGTGCAGCTGCGGCTCATAGGCGTACAGGGTGCCGCCGCCCTGATCCTTCGAACGGTACAAGGCCAGGTCGGCGGAGCGCACCAGGGTCTCCACCGTCTGCCCGTCGCGCGGCCCCAGCGCATAGCCCACCGACGCGCCGATATACAGCGTGTGCTCGTCGACCTCGTAGGGCCGCGACAGCGTTTCGATGATCGCGCGCGACAGGGCCTCGATCCGTGCGGCGTCGCTGCCGTCGGGCACCACCACGCCGAATTCGTCGCCGCCCAGCCGCCCGCAGGTCTCGCCGTCCTTGGTCAGCGCGCGCAACCGCTCGGCCACCCGCATCAGCAGCCGGTCGCCGATCGGGTGGCCCAGCGTGTCGTTGATCGCCTTGAAGCGGTCGAGGTCGATCATCAGGAACGCGCAGCGGGCCTTCCATCGGTCGGCCTGCGCCAGCTGCGCCGCCAGCGCTTCGTTGACGTGGAGGCGGTTGGGCAGGCCGGTGAGCGGATCGAACCGCGCCATCTGGTTGATCTTGTCCGCGGCATGACGCGCGGCGGTGACGTCGGAGCCGACGCCGCGAAAGCCGGTGAACGCCCCGTCCTCATGGCGGGGCGACGCCGACAGCTCCCACCAATGCACCTCGCCGCCGACCTCGACCGGAATGGTCAGGTCGGCAAAGGCCTCGCGGCGCTTGAGCTTCTCGGCGAGCTCGTGAAGCGAGGCGTGGAAATTGCCGGTCTCCCAGCGCGCGCCCGCCAGCACCTGCAACAGCGGCTGCGCCTCGAGCGCCTCGGCGCTCAGCCCCAGCGCGACGGCGAAACGTGGCGAGACATGCGTCAGGCATTTGGCGGCATCGGTCTGCCACATCCAGTCGCCGCCTTTGTCGTCGAACTCGCGCAGCAGCAGCGAAACGACTTCGTTCTTCTCGTCGAGCTGCAGCTGCGCCGCCTCGTGGCTGACGAATTTGCGGCCGGTGTTGAGCACCGCCATCGCCATGCCGACGGCATAGAGCGTGGCGATCAGCGCGACGAGCGGCGCGCCCAGGTGCCAGGTCGCGAAGGCCAGCGCCCCCCCGACGATCAGTTGATAGAACATCGCCGCCAGCGGCAACACCGCCAGGCCGAGCGCCGCCGACGACATGATGGTGGTGCACACCGCCCAGATGATCATCATGCCGGTGGCATCGCCCCCCGGCGCGAGCAGCAGCGGCGCAAAGGCCCAGGACAGCGCCATGGCCGTCGCCCACAGGGTCTCGGCATGCAGCTCGTTCAGCGACGCGCTGCTCAGCTGCCAGCGGCCCTCACGCAATTTGCGGTAGAAACTATGGCCGGCGATGACGGTGACCGCCAGCGCCCAGCCGGCCAGCGGGAGGGCCGGAACATGCCCGCGCAACGCCGCGCAGATCGCCGTCACCGACAGCGCCGTGATCGCCAGCCGCAACGGCGCCAGCCGGCGGACGGCGTTGAGCTGCGCCGCGCGCACACGCCCCCAATCCGCCCCGCCTGCATTGTTCAGGCCGAGAACTTGTCCCCAGCTGGGGGCGGCAGATCCGTCACGGGGCGCGCTCACACCCGAATCCTAGGCGCGCAGAGGTTACCGCGCCGTCAACGACTCCATCCCAAACCGATCAATTTCACGCGGCCATCGCATAAGGCTGGATTTCGCCGCTGAGATATTGGTTGCGCGCCTTGGCCCGGCTCAACTTGCCCGAGCTGGTCCGCGGCAGCGTGCGCGGCGGCACCAGCTCGACCACGCAGTTCATGCCGGTGATCGATCGCACGCGTTCCTTGATGTCGTCGCGCAGGCGCGCGCGCTCGGCATCGTCGGTGGTGCGGCACTGGACCAGCACCGCCGGCGTTTCCTCGCCCCCCGGCGTGGTGATGGCGAAGGCGGCGATGTCGCCCGATTTGAACCCCGGCAATTGCTCCACCGCCCATTCGATGTCCTGCGGCCAGTGGTTCTTGCCGTTGATGATGATCATGTCCTTCGCCCGGCCGACGATGTAGACATAGCCGTCGCTCAGATAGCCCATGTCGCCGGTGTCGAGCCAGCCGTCCGCGAGGCACGCCTCGGTCGCCTCCGCGTCGCGGAAATAGCCGGTCATGATCGAGCTGCCCTTGGCGAACAGCTTGCCGATCGCGCGCTCGGGCAGGATGCCACCATCCTCGTCGCGGATCTCGACCTTCATATCGCGCACCGGACGCCCGCAATTGACCACCGCGCGGTACCGCTGCGGGCGTCCGGCGGCCTCGCTCTGCCCCGACAATTCGGTTTCCTCGACCAGCTCGACGACGATGCCTTCGCCCGGCGGCATGATCGACACCGCCAGCGTCGCTTCGGCCAGGCCATAGCTCGGCAGGAATGCGCTCGCCTTGAACCCCGCGGGCTCGAACGCGTCGACGAACGCCTGCATCACGTCGGGGCGGATCATGTCCGCGCCATTGCCCGCGACGCGCCAGCGCCGCAGGTCGAAACGTTCCTCGGCATGCGTCTGCGACGAGATGCGCCGCGCGCAGATGTCGTAGCCGAAGGTCGGCGAGTAGGAGAGGGTGGTGCCCGCGTTGCGGCTGATCAGGTCGAGCCACGCCAGCGGCCGCCGCGCGAAATCCTCGGTCTTGAGATAGTCGGTCGACACCTGATTGGCGACGGGCGACAGCAGGCAGCCGACCAGCCCCATATCGTGATACCAGGGCAGCCACGAGACGCAGCGGTCGGCCGGCTCCAGCGCCATGCCGTGCCCGTGCGCCGCAAGGTTGGCGAGCAGCTGGCGATGCGTCACCGCGACGCCGTGCGGAAAGCGCGTCGATCCGCTCGAATATTGCAGATAGGCGATGTCGTCGGCGAAGCTTTCGGGCAGTCCGGCGTCAAGTTCGGCCCAATCCGCCGCGTCCTCCCAGGCATGGCCCTCGACTTGCTTCGCCGCCGCCGCCGCGCCCGCCATCGCCGCCAGTTCGGCCGGATAGAACAGCATCTTCGGGTCCGAGCTGTCGAGCTGCACCAGCAGCTGGTCGACATAGCTGTCCCGCCCGCCAAAGCTGGTCGGCAGCGGCAGCGGCACCGGCCACGCGCCGGCATAGACGCAGCCGAAGAACAAGGTGGCGAATTCCGCCCCCGTCTCGGCGACCAGCGCGATGCGGTCGCCCTTGGCGACGCCGCGCCCCATCAGCCGCCGCGCCATGGCGCAGGCATCGGCCTGCAGCTCGGCGAACGGATAGGCGCGCACCCGATTGCCGCCCGCGTCATGGAAATTGAGCCCGCTCTTGCCCGCGGCGGCATAATCCAGCGCCGCGCCGAGCGTCGCGAAATCGCTCATGATGCGGGGCAGGTCGTCGCGCGTCGGGGTGGTCGCAACGCGAGGGGCGGCGTCGTTCAAAGTCACTCTCCACCGGCGCGGCAGCCGCGTCCCGGATTACAGATACGTTGCAGCCTCAATCATGGCCGACTGTGGCGCAAAAATGGCGATGGCGCGCGCGAAGGAAGCCGATCCGCGGTCGCGCTTCGGTCCGCTTCCTGCGGGAGGGGGTGGCGCGCGGCGCCGGACTAGGCTTACGCGGCGCGATGCGACAGCCGCCGCGCCCCGCCCCGCCGCTCGATGCCGCCGCGCTCGAACGCCTCGGCCTGCGCTATGTCGAGCGCTTCGCCACCACGCGCGGCAAGCTCGCCGCGTATTTCCGCCGCAAGCTGCGCGAACGCGGCGCCGCGGAGGGCTTCGACCCCGCCGCCATCGAGACCCTGGTCGAGAAGTTCGCCCGCTTGGGCTATGTCGACGATGCCGGCTGGGCAGGCGCCAAGGCGGGCAGCCTGATCCGCCGCGGCTATGGCCCGCGCCGCGTCGGCGAGGCGCTCAAGGCCGCGGGCATCGGCCCCGATCTCGCCGCCGCCGTCGCCCCCGACGAGGACGAGGCGCTCGCCGCCGCCGAAACCTATGCCCGCAAGCGCAGGTTCGGCCGCTTCGGCGACGCCACGCCCGACCGCGACGTGAAGCGCAAGCAGCTCGCCGCGATGCTCCGCGCCGGCCACGATTTCGAGGTGGCGCGCCGCATCGTCGAGGCTACAGGCTCCTGACGCGCGGCTCCGCCCGCCGCCGCAGCAGCCCCTCGGTCAGCGCCCATACCAGCGCATCCGCCCGGTCGGGCGACCGTCCCGGCCCCTCATACCCCCCGCCCAGGATCATCCCGCACAATTGATCCTCCAGTTCGGGAAACGCCCGCGCATGCCGCACCTTGCCCGCTTCGTACTTCAGCGCCACCGGCTCGGCCCGCGCCGCCTTGCCGCGCGAGGCATGGACCAGCCTGACCGGCAGCCCCGCATCCGCCGCGTGGAGCACCGCCGTGACCATCGTCCCGCCATTGTTCGCCTCGGCGACCACCCGGTCCGCGCCCCATCGCTCCGCGCAGGCCGCCACCGCCGCCGCCCACAGATGAGGCTGCCCGCAGGCGACGCTGGCGTCGTCGAGCACCACCGCCGTCCCGTCGGCGCCGATCCCCACCGCGACGATGCCGCACGCATCGCCCTGGCCATCGGCCGAGCCCGCCGGCGGATCGACCCCGATGACGATGCGGGCAAATCCCTCTCCCGCTTCGGGAGAGGGCGACGCCGCTGGGTCGGAGCGGGGTGAGGGCGCCTCGCCCGGCTGCATCCGGCACTCCTCCACCAGCGCCCGCGTCCACAGCGCGCCCGCCGCATCGGCGATCAGCTCGCCGTCCAGCTCCTGCCGCCCCAGCCGCGTGCCGCCATATTCCGCCTCCATGTCCGCGACGAAGGCGGGCGGCAGCGCCGCATTGTCCCGCGTCCGCCCCCGCGTCTCGAT
>CAXTPT010000010.1:0-66713 GCA_964246315.1 uncultured Sphingomonadaceae bacterium
GCACATCCTTGGCGACATCGTACAGCGTGCCGATCACCTGCCAGTCGAACCGCGCGCCATCGCCGGTCAGCGACAGATTGTGCGAAAACTGCTGCTGATCGGTCTGCGACACCTGCCCGGCAAAGGCGCCCGGCGCGACGGTGTAGCTGCGCCCAGCGATGTTCAGCGCGCCGGCATAGACCGGCTGGCCGCCCGCGCCGGTCAGGTAGGTTTCGGCCGTCGACGCGCTATCGTTGAGGAACAGGCTGCCGACATAGGTCAGGCGGATTTCGGGCGTCAGGTCCAATGCGGCCTTGAGCTTGAGGCGGTCCTGAACCTGATGTTCGAAGCCCGTCGCGCCCAGGACGCGGATTGGCTGACCCAGGCGGTTGACGTCGTCATAGCCCCCGCTGGTCACGGCGCCCGCCGCGCTGGCGGCGGCCGGCCGCGGCGCGGTCGCGAACGCCAGCGGTTGCGACCGGCTCTCGACATGGTCCATGCTGGCGAACAGCGCCAGGCCGCCGAAGCGATCGCCGATCGTGCCGCCCAGCTGATATGCCGGATAGGTGCCGCCGGTGCCGTAAAGGCCGAAGCGCTGGACGCTTACGCCCGCATTCAGCGTCGCTTCGAACCGGTCGGGCAGGCGTGTCGTGATGTTGACCACCGCGCCGATCGAATTGCCGGGATAGGCCGCCGAAAACGGCCCGTAGAGCACGTCCACGCGGGCGATCTCCTCGGTCGATACGAGGTTCCAGCGCGGACTGGCGCTGGTGTTATTGTTGCCGATCAGCGCGGACAGGATGGCGCCGTCGGCGTAAATCAGGCTGCGCGCCGATGCGCCGAGGCCCGAGGTCCGCGTCGCCAGCGGCGACTGGCTGTCGCCGATATGCCGCTTGCGCACGATCAGGCTCGGCAGATATTTGAGCGTGTCCTCGACATTGCGCGCATTGATCGTCGTCTCGATCGCCGCGGCGTCGATCGAGGCACGGGATGCCGGGGCGTTGTCGATCGTTTCGCGTTGCCGCCGGGCGGTGACGAGGATGTCGCCCGGGACGGCGTCATCAGGCCGCGCGGCAGGCGCCGGCATGGCGCTGCCGAAGCTGACGGCGGACGCGAGCAATATGCGCGCGGCGATCGGCCAGCGGCGGCTGGCCAGGGATATGTAAGTCATGAAGCGGCTCCACGCTGAAGCAAGCCGTACGCGCACGGCTAAGTCGCCCGCCGGATGGCGGGCGTTGGCGGATCAGGCGTGGCGGACGGGTGGCGCGCGCGATGGCGGCGGCGGCGCCGCGAGACCGCGGCCGGGCGCGCCCACCTTATGGGCGGCTGCCGGCCGGTCGATGGTCTGCGGCGGCAATGGGGCGACGACCGGCAGGTCGCTGGTCAGCGCAGCGGCACCCAAAGCGGTGAACGCGCAGGGCTGATCACCGTGCTTGGCCGGTGCATCGGCCGGCCGGTGCTCGCGATCGTGGTTCATGACCATCATCACCGGCATCGGACCTTGGCCGGTGCAGATGACGACCGGTTGCGCCAGGCTGGTGCCGGGCATCCACCCGGCGGGCACCAGCAGCTTGAGCCACAAGGCCACCAGCAACAGCGCGCTGCCGGCGGCACGCCAGCGTTTCAAATTGTCGGCCACCGCACGCACGCGCAGCCACTAGGGCGCCGCCTTGGCCTTGTCAGCAACAATGTAAGGACCAGGTCGTGAGCAGAAGCCTGCCATGCACCCCGCCTCGCCGTCAGCTGACCGACGGCGTCCGGGCGGGACGGAGTAAGCGTCAGGGTTGGGCGGACCGTTTGGGGCGTCCCTGCGGCGGGCCGGCATTGGGGCGGTTGGGGCCGTTGCCCTGCCCGCCGTGCTGCGGGCGCGGCGCGCCGGGGGAGGCTTCGATCAGGACGTCGTCCTCGCCCGCGCCCGCCGTACGGGCGATTGCCGCCTGGAATTTGGCGGCGAGGATGCGCGGGACCTGGAAGGTGGTTTCGTTGGCCTGGATGCGGATCGCGCCGACCTCGTTCTTGGTGATGTGCCCGAGGCGGCAGATTAACGGCAGGATCCAGCGCGGATCGGCGTTCTGGCGGCGGCCGATGTTCATCCGGAACCAGACCACGTCCTCAAAGCCGGGCCGGTGCCGCTCCTGCTGCGCCGCGCGGCGGGCTTCAGGGGTCGCCTCGATCATCTCCTCGGGCGCGGGCATCGATGCGCGATGCGCGCGGACGAGCGCGGCGGCGAGCTCGATGGGACTTTTCCTGGTCAGCAATTGCTCGGCGATCGCGGTGTCGTCCGCGTCGAGTTCGACCGGTTCGAGCAAAGCCGCGAGCAGGCGGTCGCGGTCCTTGGCGCGGATTTCCTCGGCGGTCGGCGCGGCCATCAGCTCGGCGGTGATCCGCGCCCCGCGCAGCATATTCTCGACCTGGCGCTTGCGCGTGAAGGGGACGATCAGCACCGCCGTGCCCTTGTTGCCCGCGCGGCCGGTGCGGCCCGAACGGTGCTGCAGCGTTTCGGCATCGCGCGGCAGGTCGACATGGATGACGAGACTGAGACTGGGCAGGTCGAGCCCGCGCGCCGCCACGTCGGTCGCGACGCAGACCCTTGCACGACCATCGCGCAGCGCCTGCATCGCGCTGTTGCGCTCGTTCTGACTGTGCTCACCCGACAGCGCGACGGCGGCGAACCCGCGATCGGCCAAGCTCGCATGAAGACGGCGGACATTGTCGCGCGTGGCGCAGAACAGGATCGCCGTCTCCGCCTCGTGCAGGCGCAGGATGTTGATCACGGCATGCTCGATATCGGCGGGCGAAACCGCCACCGCCTGATAGGCGATGTCGCCATGCCCGCGGTCCTCGCCGACGGTCGAAATGCGCATGGCATCGCGCTGATAGCGCTTGGCGAGCGCGACGATCGGCTTGGGCAAGGTGGCGGAGAACAGCAGAGTGCGCCGCTCGGCGGGCGCGGCGTCGAGGATTTCTTCGAGTTCCTCGCGAAAGCCCATGTCGAGCATCTCGTCGGCCTCGTCGAGCACCGCCACGCGCAGCGACGACAGGTCGAGCGCGCCGCGTTCGAGGTGATCGCGCAAACGGCCCGGCGTCCCGACGACGATGTGCGCGCCGTGATTGAGCTGGCGGCGCTCCTTGATCGCATCCATCCCGCCGACGCAGGTAGTCACCCGCGCGCCCGTCGCGGCGTAGAGCCATTCGAGCTCGCGGCTGACCTGCAGCGCCAGCTCGCGCGTTGGGGCAATGACCAGCGCCAGCGGGGTACGCGACGGGAAGACCTTACCCTCGGCGGTCAGCACCTGCCCCGCCATCGCCAGTCCGAACGCGACGGTCTTGCCCGACCCGGTCTGAGCGGAGACCAGCAGATCGCGCCCGGCGGTTTCGGGAGCGATGACCGCGGCCTGGACGGGTGTCGCGGCCTCATAGGAGCGCGCGGAAAGGGCTGCGGCAAGCAGCGCCGGAATATTGGTAAAATGCATGAGCCTTACGGGGTGCGTGGCCTTGGCCACTGACGTTGAACAAAGGCCTTAGCCGATTTCACGCGAAAGGTCGATGCAGCGCACCGTCGCGCGCCCCGCACATTTTTGCGCAAATGTCGTTTTCGTACAATTCGGCGCGACCGAGCGGAGTTAACGCGCGCCAAAATTTGGGGGAAATTATCGCCATGCAGCTTATGCGCCGTCTCCTTGCCGCGTCGATCCTGACGCTGTCCGCCCCGGCGCTCGCTGATTTTCCGCCGGCCTATTACGAAGCGGGCGGCTGCGTTCGGGCAGGGAACAACAGTTGCAACGCGGTCAACGATCTCGGTACGGTTACGGCGGCCGCTGGCAGCAAGGCGACGGTGGGCAATAGTCCGACGCCCTTCGTCAAGCTGGAGAATGTCGGCGGGTACAATAACAGCAGCGTTTATCTGCGCTACAGCTATCGCGTGCTGCTCGAAAGCATCGCCAATGCCCCGCTGGTGATCGACGCGCTGACCAACAATGCGGGCGATTGGGCGATTTCGACCAGCCTCGGCCCGAGCAGCGTCAAAGCGGAAACGGCAATCTATGTCGACATGACCGGCGGCACGCCGCAGACTTTCAGCCAGCAGGCGTTCGGCACGGCTAGCGGGTCATTCCAGATCACCGGATCGGCGGGACTGCTGGATACGGGCTATGTCTATCAGGGCAAGACATGGGACGTTTACGGCGGCAATCTGAAGATCACCGCGTCGAGCGTCGCTTACGGCGCGGGTACGGTGTTCATCGATCCGATCATCACCGTTAACCAGTCAGCGGCGCAAGCTGCCGGATTTAACGGCCAGTCGCTGGTGCAAGTGCCCACGGGATTCGGCAACAATGTGCCGAGCGCCGCACCCGAGCCCGAACAATGGGCGCTGTTGATCGGCGGCTTCGCTCTGGCCGGTGCGGCGGCGCGGCGCCGCCGGGCCAGCGCGCGCGCCTGAACGATCGGGGCGCCGCCGTCCGGCAGCGCCCCGGCCTGGTTTAGCGATAACGCCAGCCGCCGTTGTGACGATAGCGGTTCTGGTACCAGCGGCGGCCGTCCCAATAGCCGCGACCGTCATAGTAACGGCCGACGACCCAGACGCGGCCACGATCGCCCCGGTCCCACCGGTCCTGACCGCGGATCGGCACGCAACGGCCGCGATAACGTTCCGCGCGCGGACCGCAGCCCTGGCGTGCCTCAGCCGCAGTGGCTGTCACGGCGGTGCCGGCAATCGCAAGCAGAATGGCAAAGGGTAATTTCATGACGGAGCATCCTCTTTCATCCCCGAAGACGCCCTGAACGCGCATCGAAAACGTAACGTTCCGCCGCTGGACGTGCCCGCCCCCGCCCCATAAGCGCGCGGCGTGACCCGGTTCAGCTTCGATATTCACGCCCGCGATGGCGCGGCCCGGCTGGGCACGGTCAGCATGGCGCGGGGCGAAATCCGCACGCCCGCGTTCATGCCCGTCGGCACCGCTGCGACGGTCAAGGGCATGAAGCCGGCCGACGTGCGCGGCCTCGGCGCCGACATCATCCTCGGCAACACCTATCATCTGATGCTTCGCCCGGGGGCAGAGCGGATGGCCAGGCTTGGCGGGCTGCACGCGTTCATGCGCTGGGACCGCCCGAT
This sequence comes from uncultured Sphingomonadaceae bacterium, assembly GCA_964246315.1. Classification (GTDB taxonomy): domain Bacteria; phylum Pseudomonadota; class Alphaproteobacteria; order Sphingomonadales; family Sphingomonadaceae; genus Sphingomonas_O. The sequence continues at coordinate 5,093 of CAXTPT010000010.1, forward strand.
CCTCACCGACAGCGGCGGCTATCAGGTGATGAGCTTATCCGATCTGACGAAAAAGACCGAAGACGGCGTGACCTTCGCCAGCCATCTTGACGGCAGCCGCCATCTGATCACCCCCGAACGCTCGATGGCCATCCAGGCGCTGCTCGGCTCCGACATTCATATGGCGTTCGATGAATGCATCGGCTTTCCCGCGACATACGATCAGGCACGGATCTCGATGGAGCGGTCGATGCGCTGGGCGCAGCGCTCGCGCGACGCCTTTGCCGGGACCGGCGCCTTGTTCGGCATCCAGCAGGGATCGATGTTCGAGGATTTGCGCGCGCAATCGTCGCGCGATCTGACGGGCATCGGCTTTGACGGTTACGCGGTCGGGGGACTGGCGGTGGGCGAAGGCCAGGCCGAAATGTTCCGCGTGCTCGATTTCGCCGTGGACATGCTGCCCGCGGACCGGCCGCGCTACCTGATGGGCGTGGGCAAGCCCGACGATCTGGTCGGTGCGGTCCGGCGCGGGATCGACATGTTCGACTGCGTCCTGCCCACCCGCAGCGGCCGCAACGGGCAGGCGTTTACCTGGGACGGCCCGCTCAACCTGCGCAACGCCAAATTCGCCGAAGACCTGACATCGCTGGATGCGGCATCGCCGGCCGGGCAGTGGTCGAAGGCGTATATCCATCACCTCATCAAATCGGGCGAAATGCTCGGCGCGATGCTGCTGACCGAACATAATCTGTGGTTTTATCAACAGGTCATGACGGGCATGCGCGACGCGATCGGCTGCGGCGCGCTGGACGATTGGGCGGGGAACTTCCTCGGCCGCTACGCTGCCACGAAAGCGTAACCGATCCGCCACCAATCTGTCGCCGAATCGCCGCGCAGATTTCACAATCGCCTGCCACCGCTTCCGCCAACGGGGCGCGATGTCCCACGAGCAAGGGGCAGCGAATATGGCGGATCTGGGCATCATTGGGTATTCGGACGGTGACGTCGACACGAACCGGTCGACGGCCACGCACATCCAGGAATTGGTCGAGGCGCGCTATTCGCGCCGGGCGGCATTGAGCGGCGGTGCCAAGCTCAGCGCCTTCGCGCTGCTGGGACCTACCGTGCTGTCGGCGTGCGGCGGCGATACGGGCGAGCTGCCGATCGTCGCGACCGCCGGCTCCTCGGGGCAGACCAGTTCGGGTCGCATCGTCACGCTCAGCGGCGGGGTAAGTTCGAACCTCGCAAAAAGCTCGCTGTGGCGCCAGACCGCCGGCCCCACGGTGACACTGTCGAACGCCGATAGCGGAACGGCCACGTTCCTCGCACCCAGCGTCGCCGCGAGCACGCCGCTGACGTTCGAATATGTTGCCACCAGCGAATCGGGCGCGCAAAACTCAGCCTCAACCACGGTTACCGTCGACACCGCGCGGTTGGGTTTCACGGCGACGCCCAAGAGCCTTGAAGACGTGGTGAAAGTGCCCGCGGGCTATAGCGTGACGGTGCTCTATCGCCTTGGCGATCCGATCGCCCCTGCGGTGCCGGCTTTCGCCAATAACGGCACCGACACCAACTTCGCGCAGCGCGCCGGCGATCATCACGATGGTCTCTATTACTTCCCGCTGTCCGCCACGGGTACGCGCGACACCGCATCGAGCACGCGCGGCCTGATCGCGATGAACCACGAGAACATCACGCCGGCCTATCTCCACGTCGCGGGTCCGACTTCGACCGGCGGCGTCCGGCCCTTCGCCGAAGTGATCAAGGAAATCGAATGCCACGGGGTCAGCGTGATCGAAGTCAGCCGCGCGAGTGACCAGGGGAGCTGGACCTATAGCCAATCGTCGGCTTTCAACCGCCGCATCACGCCCTTCACGCCGACGGCGATCAGCGGCCCGGCAAAGGGCGCCGCGTTCATGAAGACCGTCTATTCGCCAAACGGCACGCAGGGGCGCGGGACGATCAACAATTGCGCCAATGGCTTCACGCCCTGGGGCACTTACCTTACCTGCGAGGAAAATTGGGTCGGCTATTTCCGCCGCGACGCGAGCGACGTCGCCACACGCGCCGGAAGCAAGGCGGCGACCTCGCTCAACCGCTATGGTCGCGGTGGCGCCTCGGGCGGCAACAACAGCTGGACCACCGCCGTCCCGACCGACCCCACGGATACGCGCGTGGCGAAGTTCAACATCACGATCGATCCGTCCAAGCCCGCCGATGGCAGCGGCGATTTTCGCAACGAGATCTTTCAATATGGCTGGGTGGTCGAAATCGATCCCTATGACGCCGCCTCGACGCCCCGCAAGCGCACCGCGCTCGGCCGGATGAATCATGAAGGTGCCTGGCCGGGCAAATTCGTCGCCGGGATCAAGCCCGCCTGGTACATGGGTGACGATGCGCAGAACGAATATCTTTACAAATTCGTGTCCTCGACCGCCTGGGTTGCCGCCGATGCCAATGCTGCCGATCGGCTGGCGCTAGGCGACAAGTATCTCGATGCGGGCACGCTTTACGTCGCGAAGTTCAATGCCGACGGCACGGGCATCTGGCTGCCGCTGGTGTTCGGCACCGGCAACGTCACCGCGGCCTATGCACCATATGCCTTCAGCGACCAGGCGGACGTGCTGGCCAACGCGCGGCTCGCCGCCGATGCGCAGGGTGCGACGCGGATGGACCGGCCCGAATGGACCGCGGTCAACCCGGTCACCGGTGAAATGTATCTGACGCTGACCAACAATTCGTCGCGCAACACCACGACCAACCCGGTTGATGCCGCCAATCCGCGCGCCTACACCGATCCGCGCACCACGGGCGGATCGACCACCGGCAACGCCAACGGCCATATCATCCGCCTCAGGGAAGCTGGAGACACCACTGAAGCGACCAGCTTCAGCTGGGATATCTATGCCTTTGGCGCCGGATCGGACCTCGACCCGACGAACATCAACCTGTCGGGCCTCGACGCGACCAACGATTTCTCGTCATGCGACGGGCTGTGGTTCAGCCGCAGCCAGAATGCCGGTGGTCTGGTCAAGCCGCTGATGTGGATCGAAACCGACGACGGCGCCTTTACCGATCAGACCAATTGCATGCTGCTCGTGGCGCAGCCGGGTACGGTGGGCGATGGCGGCTCGCGGTCCGTCACCAGCACGCTCGGCGGCACATCGGCGACGGTGACGACGCGGATCGGCGCGGCGCCCGCAGCCAATCTGCGCCGCTTCCTGGTCGGGCCGAAAGAGTGCGAGATTACCGGCATCGACAGCACGCCCGATGGGCGCAGCGTCTTCGTCAACATTCAGCATCCGGGCGAAAATGGCAGCGCCGCGAATATCACCAGCAACTGGCCCGGCGCGGCGGGCTCGCGGCCGCGTTCGGCGACGATCGTCATCACCAAGGACGATGGCGGGGTGGTCGGGCTGTGAGCGCCGCGTTGCTCGTCCGCATGGCGTTCTTCCTGCTTCGCTGACGCGCTGAACCGACGGCACCTCCGCGCGTTTACCCGCTTGGAGGTGCCACATGGCGACGAAGACATTGAACAAGGGCGACAAGGTCGAATGGGACAGCTCGGGCGGTCATTCGACAGGCAAGGTCGTTGGTAAGGTCACCGGCACGGCGCATGTTAAAGGCCACACTGCCAAAGCGAGCAAAGACAATCCCGAATATCGCGTAAAATCCACCAAGTCGGGCAAAGAGGCGATCCACAAGGCCTCCGCGTTGAAAAAAGCTTAGGCGCTCAGTGTCACGATCATTTGGCTGGTGTACGGAAGCCATCCGGCCAACGGTTAATGCCGGTTCCGGTTGACTCATGCCCGGGGCGCGATTATCTGCGCTCTCACCCCAGCAACACGTCGACCGGCGGGCGCTTCTGCGCGCGCCGCGCTTTTCGTATTTGCCGGGGCCAAAGCGTCGAGATGGGCGGTCGAGCCATGACCGCCTGTGGAGCCGGGAGAAAGAACTAGATGGCACGTATTGCGGGGGTCAACATCCCCACCAACAAGCGCGTTCTGATTGCGCTGACCTATATTCACGGGATCGGGCCGGCCAAGGCGAAGCAGATCGTCGCGAAGCTCGGCATCGCCGACGCGACGCGCGTGCAGGACCTGACCGATCAGGAAGTGCTGCAGATCCGCGAGACGATCGACGCCGACCATCAGGTCGAGGGCGATCTGCGCCGTCAGACGTCGCAGAATATCAAGCGGCTGATGGACCTCGCCTGCTACCGCGGCCTGCGTCACCGCAAGGGCCTGCCGGTCCGCGGCCAGCGCACGCACACCAACGCGCGCACCCGCAAGGGCAAGGCCAAGCCGATCGCCGGCAAGAAGAAGTAAGAGCGAAAACAGTCCGGGGGACTGTTTTCACCGACTTCTCCGCCGGAGGCTTTTCCGGAACCAAGTTAAGGACGGGGCTTCGACAAGCTCAGCCCGAACGGAATTTAGGGACGAGATAAAACAATGGCTCGTGAACCGGGGCGCATCAAGCGCCGTGAACGCAAGAACATCACCAGCGGCGTGGCGCACGTCAACGCCAGCTTCAACAACACCATGATCACCATCACCGATGCTCAGGGCAATGCGATCTCGTGGTCGTCGGCCGGCATGATGGGGTTCAAGGGGTCGCGCAAGTCGACCCCCTATGCCGCGCAGGTCGCGGCGGAAGACGCGGGTAAGAAGGCCGCCGAACATGGCGTCCGCACGCTCGAAGTCGAGGTCAAGGGGCCGGGTTCGGGGCGCGAAAGCGCGCTGCGTGCGCTGCAGGCGGTCGGCTTCAACATCACCTCGATCCGCGACGTGACGTCGATCCCGCACAATGGCGTCCGCCCCGCCAAGCGCCGCCGCGTTTGACGCTCGGTCACGGCGATCCGGCCGAGTACGACGCAGCAGAAATTCAAGACCAGGGGACAGGCGGGACGCCGCCACCCCACGCCCGAGGAAGCAACATGGCCGTCAACGCAAAGAACTGGCAGGAACTCAAGAAGCCGACCGCGCTCGAGCGCAAGTCGGGTGACGGCAAGCGCCGCGCGACCTTCGTCGCCGAGCCGCTGGAGCGCGGCTTCGGCCTGACGCTGGGCAACGCGCTGCGCCGCGTGCTGCTGTCGAGCCTGCAAGGCGCGGCGGTCACCAGCATCAAGATCGAAAACGTCCTGCACGAGTTCTCGAGCCTGGCAGGCGTTCGCGAGGACGTCACCGACATGGTCCTCAACGTGAAGCAGATCGCGCTCAAGATGCAGGGCGAAGGCCCGAAGCGTTTGCAGCTGTCGGTGACCGGCCCGGCCGAGGTCAAGGCGGGCGACATTGCGGTGACCGGCGACATCCAGGTGATGAACCCGGAACTGGTGATCTGCCACCTCGATCAGGGTGCGACGCTTAATATGGAACTGACCGCGGACGTCGGAAAGGGCTATGTGGCCGCCGTCGCCAACCGCCCGACCGACGCGCCGATCGGTCTGATCCCGGTCGACGCGCTTTACTCGCCGGTCAAGCAGGTCGCTTACAAGGTTGAAAACACCCGCGTCGGGCAGGAACTCGATTATGACAAGCTGACCCTGACGATCGAGACCGACGGCACCGTCGCGCCCGACGAAGCGGTCGGCTATGCCGCGCGCATCCTGCAGGATCAGCTGGCGCTGTTCGTCGGCTTCGAAGATGCGGGCGTCACCCAGGCGTCGCCGATGATCGGCATGGCCGCCCCCGCGCCGCTCTCCGGCCTTGAGGCGGACACCAATCAGCTCAACCGCTATCTGCTCAAGAAGGTCGACGAACTCGAGCTGTCGGTGCGCAGCGCCAACTGCCTCAAGAACGACAACATCATCTACATTGGCGACCTGGTCCAGAAGACCGAGGCCGAGATGTTGCGCACGCCGAACTTCGGCCGCAAGTCGCTCAACGAAATCAAGGAAGTGCTGTCGTCGATGGGCCTGCGCCTCGGGATGGACATCCCCAATTGGCCGCCGGAAAATATCGAGGACATGGCCAAGAAGCTCGAAGCCGAGCTTTTGGGCTGACGCTTCCGGCAAGTGCCATTGGCACTTGTGAATCGTGTGAATCGGGACCGGCGACGCGCCTTGGATGCGCCGCCGGTTCTTTCATTTCAGCCCGTTCCCATCGCCAGCCGGACGGCCTAAACCATCGAGCATGGAGAGCGGCACCCTCAACGCGCGCGAGTTGATCGACCGGATCGCCGAAGGGTTCGCCACGGTCCGCCTGATCGGCAACCCCGCGACCGATTTCACTTGGGTCAGCTGCAATCCTGCTTTTGCCACCATGATCGGGCGGCGCCGATCGCAAATCGTCGGTGCGCAGGGCAGCACTCTCGTCACCGGCAGCCTCTCATATCTGGTGCGCATGTTTGCCGGCGTGACGGAGAGCGGCACGCCCGTACGGTTCGAGCATCGCTTTGGCGATCTGCAGCATATTTGGGCCGTTCACGCCTTCCCTCTGGGCGACGGCACCATCGGCGTGCTGCACACCGACATCACCGACGAACGCCGCGCGCAGGCCGCGCTGCGCGAAAGCGAAGATCATTATCGTCACGCGGTCGAACTGAATCCGCAAGTCGCCTGGACGGCGGCGGCCGACGGGCGTCTCGATTATATTGGCTCGCGTTGGACGGAATGGACCGGCTCCCCCGGTACGGGCGCAAGCTGGGCCGATGGCCTGCACGAAGATGATCGGGCGCGGACCTTCGAAGCCTGGCACCGGTCGGTCGACACGGGACAGCCCTACGACATCGAACACCGCATGAAGATGGTCGACGGGCGATACCGCTGGGCGCGGTCGCGCGCTTATACACGGCGCGACGGCGGGCAGATCGTCAAATGGTATGGGACCACCGAGGATATCCATGAGCGGCGGGTCGCCGTCGCCGCGCTCATCGAAAGCGAGGTTCGCTTCCGCGAAATCGCCGATCAGGCACCGATCCCGATGTGGGTCACCGCGCTCGACCGTACCCGGGCGTTCGTCAACAAGGCCTATGTGACGTTTCTCGGGACCAGTGAGGAAGAGGCCAGGCGTTTCGACTGGCGGACGATCATTCATCCCGATGATGGCCCTCGACTGCTTGCCGAGTCGTTGGCGGGGGAAGCGTCGCTCAAGCCCTTTGCGCTGGAGGGGCGCTATCGCGGCGCCGATGGCCGCTGGACCTGGCTGCGGTCGGAGTCCAATCCGCGGTTTGATGCGGCGGGCGAGCTGGCCGGCTTTATCGGTGTCGCATTCGACATCACGATTGCCAAGGAAGCGCAATCGCGGCTGGAGGAGCAGGTTGCGGCGCGCACGGCGGAACTCGAAACTGCTCAGGCGGCGCTCCGTCAAAGCCAAAAGCTCGAAAGCATGGGCCAGCTTACCGGCGGCGTGGCGCACGACTTCAACAATTTGCTGACGCCGATCGTCGGCGCGCTCGACCTGCTGCAGCGGCGCGGGCTCGATGATCCGCGGCTCGAACGGCTGGTCGGCGGCGCGCAGCAGTCGGCCGAGCGTGCGCGCGTACTCGTCCAGCGCCTGCTCGCTTTCGCGCGAAGGCAGCCGCTCAAGCCGGTACCCGTCGATCTGGCCAAGCTGATTGGCGGAATGCGCGAATTGCTGGCAAGCACGGTCGGGCCGCGCGTTACCGTCAAGGTCGATATCGAAGCAGGTCTGCCCTGCGTGCTCGCCGATCCCAACCAGCTTGAAATGGCGATCCTCAATCTCGGCGTGAACGCCAGAGACGCGATGCCCGAAGGCGGTACGCTCTTTGTGGCCGCAGCATTATGCGACGCCGGAAGCTGCGGCACCGGCGATGGCAATTGCGTCCGGCTGTGCGTCCGAGACACTGGTGCCGGAATGGATGAGGAGACGCGCACGCGCGCTATCGAACCGTTTTTCTCGACCAAAGGTGTTGGCCGCGGCACCGGCCTCGGCTTGTCGATGGTTCACGGTCTCGCCGCGCAACAGGGCGGTCGGCTGGAAATCGAAAGCGAACCAGGGGCCGGGACGCGTGTCCTGCTTTACTTGCCCTCGACTATCGAGGCCGCAGCCCCCGCTCCGGCCCCTGCGGCGCGGCAGGACGATGGTGCCGGGCGGGTCCTGCTAGTCGATGACGAACCGCTCGTCCGCGCGGCGACGGCCGATATGCTCACGGACCTCGGCTATAACGTGATCGAAGCGGAAAGTGCCGAGGCGGCCTTGCTGCTGCTCGAAGCCGGGACCACGGTGAGTGCGTTGGTCACCGATCACCTGATGCCGGGGATGAGCGGCACGGAACTCGCGCGTGTTGCAGCGGAGCGAACGCCCCCTTTGCCCGCACTGATCATTTCCGGCTTTGCCGAGGCCGAAGGCGTCGCCAGCGCGCTGCCCAGCCTGAGCAAGCCATTCAAGCGCGATGATCTGGCCGCGGCGCTCGCCGATCTCTGCCGCGCGAATTGACTTTTTCGCTCCACTGCCGCAGGGGCGCGGGACACCGGGCGACTCCTCCGCCTGGCCGTGGCTGCCTGATACGGGCCGCGGACGAATCGAAAAGGATTAGATATGCGCCACCGCATTGCCGGGCGTAAGCTCCAGCGCACCTCCGCTCACCGCACTGCCCTGTTCCGCAACATGGCTGCCGCGCTCATCAAGCACGAGCAGATCACCACGACCCTCGCCAAGGCGAAGGAATTACGCCCTTATACCGAGAAGCTGGTGACGCTGGCGAAGAAGGGCGGCCTGTCCAACCGCCGCCTTGCGCATGCCCGCTTGCTTGACGATACGCAGCTGGTGAAGCTGTTCGACGTCATTGCGACGCGCTACGCCGATCGCGCTGGCGGCTATACGCGCGTGATCAAGGCCGGCATCCGCAAGTCGGACTCCGCCGAAATGGCGATCATCGAATTCGTCGACCGCGACGTCTCGGCCAAGGGCCAAGACTCGGGACCGGTGCAGACTTTTGACGATGCGGATTTCGATCAAGCCGCTTAGGTCTCGTCGCTGAATTCAAAGCCCCCCGCGCAGGATCGCCTGTGCGGGCGGTTCATGCCCGATGTCAGCCAAGCAGGCGCGGATTTACAACTTTACCGCCCTGGGTCAGACGGATCGCGTCGCCAATCTCGGCATCGAGTACGGGCTTGCCCTGTTCCTTGTCCCAAAACGCCGTGACGAAATTGAGCAGGTTACGCGCGTAAAGCGCCGAAGCATCGGCCGCGAGGCGCGAAGGCACGTTCTTGTGCCCGACGACCTTCACGCCGTGGCGCTCGACAACGTCGCCCGCGACCGAGCCCTCGACATTGCCGCCTGCCTCGACCGCGAGATCAACGATGACGCTGCCCGGGCGCATCGCAGCGATTTGCGCATCGCTGACCAGGCGCGGAGCGGGACGTCCGGGAATTAGCGCGGTGGTGATGACAATATCTTGCTTGGCGATATGGTTCGTCACGAGTTCGGCCTGCGCGGCCTTCTGCTCGTCGCTCAGTTCAGCGGCATAACCGCCCTGTCCCGACGCGGTCAGCCCTTCAGCAAACACCGCCTTGGCACCAAGGCTTTCGATCTGTTCCTTGACTTCGGGGCGCACGTCCGTGGCGGAGACCTGCGCGCCTAGCCGCCGCGCAGTGGCGATCGCCTGCAGTCCGGCAACGCCGACGCCCATCACGAACAGCCGCGCGGCGCTGACAGTCCCCGCGGCAGTCATCATCATCGGAAATGCGCGGCCATATTCGGCCGCCGCATCGAGCACCGCCTTATAACCGGCGAGATTCGACTGCGAGCTGAGGATATCCATCGACTGCGCACGCGTGATGCGCGGCATAAACTCCATCGCCAGCGCTTCGACGCCCAGCCCGGCATAGGCGTCGACACGGGCACGCTCGCCGAACGGATTGAGGCCTGCAGCGAGCCACGCACCTTGCTTCACGCCTTGAAGGTTGGCCGGATCGGGCCCCTGAACGCCGAACAGCAGGTCAGCATCCTCGAGAACTGCCGCACGGCCGCCCAGCGCCGCGCCGGCATCGGCAAAGGCTTGGTCGACAATCGACGCGCCTTCGCCTGCACCCGACTCAACGGACACGCTGGCACCCAACGCGATCAGCTTCTTGACCGTTTCCGGGGTAGCCGCGACGCGGCGCTCGCCCTCGGCGGTTTCCTTCAGGACGGCGATCTTCACCGGGTGATCAGAAAAATGACCAGCGCCGCAACCAGCGCAGACGCGATCGTGCCGAACTTCAGCCAAAACAGAAAGCGTCCATAGCCTTCGACATGTGCCGGAAGGTCCTCGCTGCCTGTGGTAATGTTATCGACTGACATAATCCGCCTTATGGTTGTTTGCATCGAGTTCTAGCCGCGCAGCGGCAACGCCTCAAGAGAACCGATTTTTCCATTAAGCGGTTAAATCCAAATCAACCACCGTCTCGTATTTGGACAGTAGAACGCTAGCGACCCGCGAAGTGATCGGAGGCCGATGACGCCGAACGGTGCCCAGATGCTGATGCTGGTCGATGGCGACCCGGCCCATCTGCGCCTGGTTTCCGCGCTTGCGCAGCGGGGCGGGTGGCGCACCGTGTCTGCGGCGGGCGAGGACATGGCCCTGGCCCGGCTTGTTTCGCGCGAAGGGCAAGATCTCGATGCGGTGCTTATCGATCACAGCGCGGGAGACGTTACGCCGCTGATCGCTGCTATGCGTGCCAAGCGTCCGGATCTGCCGATCGTCGCGCTCACCGCCAATGGCTCGGTCGAAAGCGCGGTGGCGGCGATGCGCGCCGGAGCAAGTGACTTCCTCGTAAAGCCCGTCGCACCCGACCGGCTGCTTGCGGCGCTGGCCGCAGCGGTGGACAGCGGTGTGCATGGCGGCGAATTGCGGCCGCTCACCGAAAAATTTTCGATGCCGCTGGCGTTCGGACAGATCGTCGGCAGCGCGAGCAAGTTTCGTGTCGCGCTCGAAATCGCCGCCAAGGCTGCCAGTGCCGACGTTCCGATCCTGATCGAAGGCGAGCCGGGCGTGGGCAAGGCGATGGTTGCAGATGCGATTCACGCGGCATCGTCCCGAGCCGATCGGCCATTGATCCATGTCGACTGCGCAGCGCACCCGGCCAACGGCGTCGAATCGCTGCTGTTCGGGCACGAGATGGGGGCCTTTGCCGGCGCTTTCACCAAGAATATCGGCAGGATCTGCGGTGCCGATGGCGGTACGCTGGTGCTCGACGAAGTGTGCAAGCTGCCCATCGATGCGCAAAGTAAATTGCTTCATCTAATTGATCATGGCGAAGTTGTGCCCATTGGCGGCCGACCTGTCCCGGTGGACGTCCGCATCATCGCCGCGGCGAATTGCCCGCTGAGCACCGACGTCCAGCAGGGCAAGTTTCGCGAAGATCTGTTCTACCGCCTCACCAAGGTGCATCTGGTCTTGCCGCCGCTGCGCGAGCGGTTGGGCGATTTACCGGCGTTGGTCAGCCATATGCTGACGCGCATCGCGCGCGAGCCCGGGCTGCGCAATTTGACGATCAGCGATAACGCGATGGCCTTGCTGACGAGCTATGGCTGGCCGGGCAATGCGCGCCAGTTGTACAATGCATTGTTCCGCGCGGCGGTATTTTGCGATGGCGACCGGCTCGATCTGGAAGACTTCCCGCATATTGCGGGCGAGCGGCCGACCGCCCGCGCCGCAGCGCCGGTGGTGACGCAAGAGGGTGGCCTATCGCTACTGGGCGGCGACGGCCATTTCCGCCCACTCGAAGAGATCGAGGCCGATGTCATCCGCGCCGCCGTCAATCATTATCATGGGCGTATGACTGAGGTCGCGCGCCGCCTCGGCATCGGCCGCTCGACACTATATCGCAAGCTCGCGGAGCTGGGCATTTCCGACGCCGCTTAAGACGAAAAAAGGGCAGGCGCGAGGTTGGGGGAAGCGCCTGCCCTTTAGTTTCGGCCCAGGGGTCTAGTCCGGACCAAACCGTTACGGCATCAGCACCGTATCAACCACGTGAATGACGCCGTTCGATTGCATCACATTGGCGATCGTCACATGGCTCATGCCGCCTTTAGCATCGGTCAGCACCAGCGTGCGCCCAGACATCGTTGCAGTCAGCGGTTCGCCCTGAACGGTCGTCAGCACGGCCCTGCCGCCACCCGCCTTGATCGCCGCGGCGATGTTCTTTGAGGTCATCCGTCCGGCAACGACGTGATAGGTCAGGATCGACGTCAGTGTGGCCTTGTTCTCGGGCCTGACCAGCGTTTCGACGGTGCCCGCGGGTAGCTTGGCGAACGCTGCGTTGGTCGGCGCGAACACGGTGAACGGACCAGGACCCTTCAGCGTATCGACCAAGCCGGCGGCCTGCACGGCGGCGACAAGCGTGGTGTGGTCTTTGGAATTCACGGCATTATCGACGATCGTCTTGGTCGGATACATCGCTGCACCGCCAACCATCGGATTGCCGGCAAGCGCTGGCGCTGCGATGCCGAGCGACAGCGCGGTGAATAGGGCAAGTCTCTTCATAATCTTCTCCCGAAGCTTTTGCTTCGAGTGAGCTACGCATCGCCGACTAGCTTGGATGCATCAGGCGCGAATTAATTTGCCGGTGGCGACGACCGGCCCGGTCGGCGCTCCGGTTGGCGAACCCCCTTTGGGCTCGAGCGACACGGCGAAGGTCATGCCCTCGGCCATCATCTTGCGCACCGCCGGAGCGACGCGATGCGCCGAGCGGCCATGAGCGTCGAAAATACCGAGCGATCGCGGTTTGCCGTCGGCCGGGATCACCCACAATTCAGCGTCGCCCTTACCCGCGTCGAGCGAAGCCGGGACGGTGCGCAGATTGCCTTGCTGGTCGACAAGCAGCGAAATCTGCGTTCCGCCTTGGCCCATCAGCATTGCGACCATCGGCGCTGGGGCGGCGACCGTCCGGGTAACGATCACCGGCTGGGGCCGTGGCGCCACGCCGATATAAACAATTAAGGCGGCGGCGATCGACGTCGCCGCCAACGCGGCATTGCGCCAGCGGGTCAATAGGCGCGGCGCATTGTCGTTCGCCGCCAGCCGCCTCTCGATCCGGGGCCAGATGTTAGGCGGCGGTTCGGCGCTGCCCCGATCGGCAAGCGGGCTCAGCTGGTCGCGCCACCAGGCGATGCGCAACGACAGCGGCGCGTCGAGCCGCGCGCGCTCCTGCAGCGCTGCCGCCGCCTGGGGGTCGAGCAAGCCTGTCGCGAACTCGGCGGCGAGGATATCGTCCTCATCAGTCACAGGACGTGTCCTGACCTTGCTGCCCGATCATTGCAGGCAGTCCCGCAGCTTCATCAACGCGCGGCGCATGCGGCTTTTGATCGTGCCCAAAGGAATGCCGGCGCGATCGGCGATGTCGGCATAAGTCGCGCCGTCGAAAAAGGCGGTGCGGATCAGGCTGGCATCCCCCTTGGCGAGTGTTTCGACACAGCCATGAATGCGTGCCTCGCCATCTGCGGCAATCAGGCAAGCTTCGGCATCAGGCCGGTCATCGGCAATATCATGTATGTCCTCGATCGGCGTCATGATGCGTTTACCGCGTTGGCGCAGGCGATCGATCGCGCGATTGCGTGTCAGCGTCACCAACCAGGTGATTGGGCTCGCGCGTGCCGGATCGAAGCTGCCCGCACGCTGCCACACATTGATATAGGCGTCCTGCAACACGTCCTGAGCATCTTCCGGTTCAGGAAATATACGGAGGCACACGCCGTAAAGTTTCGCAGAGGTGCGGCGATAAACGTCCTGCAACGCTGCACGGTCGCCATCGGCCACGCGCGCGAGTGCCGCGCTAAGCGCGGCGCGCTCGATCGAGGCGGTTTCTCCGGTCAGGCGACCTCGACTGCCATCGCCGTGCCCTCGCCACCGCCGATGCACAAGGCAGCAACGCCGCGCTTGAGCCCGCGTGCCTGCAGCGCCGCGATCAAGGTGGCGAGAATACGTGCGCCCGACGCGCCGATTGGATGACCCAGCGCTGTTGCGCCTCCATTGACGTTGAGCTTCTCCGCCGGGATGCCGAGTTCCTGCATCGCGATCATCGGCACCATCGCGAAAGCCTCGTTGATTTCGAACAGGTCGGTGGTTTCGACCGTCCAGCCCGCCTGATCCATGACGGACTGGATTGCCGGCACCGGTGCCGAGGTGAATTTGGCCGGTTCCTGGCTGTGCGTGGCCCAGGCCACGATCTTCGCCGCAACTGGCAGACCCTTGGTGGTGGCCACGCCTTCCCGCGTCACGACCAGCGCTGCGGCGCCGTCCGAAATCGAGCTGGCATTGGCTGCGGTTATCGTGCCGTCTTTGGCAAATGCCGCCTTCAGGCCCGGAATTTTTTCCGGGTTGGCCTTCCCCGGCTGTTCGTCGCGGTCGATGACTGTCGTGCCTTTGCGATCGACGACTTCGACCGGCGTGATTTCGGCGGCAAATCTGCCACCCGTGATCGCCTCTTGCGCGCGCGTCAGCGAACGAATGGCATATTCGTCCTGCGCCTCGCGCGTGAACTGATATTCTTTGCAGGTTTCTTCGGCGAAACTGCCCATTGCGCGGCCGGACTCGTACGCGTCTTCGAGCCCGTCGAGAAACATCGAATCCTTGACGCTATCGTGTCCGATACGCGCGCCTGAACGATGCTTGGTCAGCATGTAAGGGGCGTTGGTCATGGACTCCATGCCGCCTGCAACCACGATGTCCGACGTCCCGGCGCGGATCGCCTCGGCCGCCATCATCGTCGCCTTCATGCCCGATCCGCACACCTTGTTGATCGTGGTCGCACCGGTCGAAATCGGCAGACCGGCGCCGATCGAAGCCTGCCGCGCGGGTGCTTGGCCAAGCGCGCCGGGCAGGACACAGCCCATGATCACCTGATCGACATCGGCCGGATCGACTTTTGATCGCTCGACCGCCGCCTTGATCGCGATGCTGCCCAGCTTGGTGGCGGGAACCGAGGCGAGCGCGCCTTGCATGCCGCCCATGGGCGTGCGCGCGAAACCGGCAATGACAATGGGTTCGTGAGTCATGGCGCGGCTTTAGTGCCGCGTCGCGGAAACGCCAAGCCGCGCTGCGGATTGCGGCGAAAGGCCGTGCTGGTTTAGGGCAGCGCCATGCATAAGCTCTACCCCAATGCCGTCGCCGCGCTCGATGGTCTGCTCCACGACGGCATGACGATCTGCGCCGGCGGTTTCGGCCTGTGCGGCATTCCCGAGCGTCTGATCGACGCGATTGTCGCCTCCGGGGTCAAGGATTTGACCATCGCCAGCAACAATGCAGGCATTGATGGCCAAGGCTTGGGCAAGCTCTTGCGCACGCGGCAGGTCAAGAAGATGATTTCGTCCTATGTCGGCGAAAACAAGGAATTCGAACGGCAGTATCTGGCTGGTGAGCTTGAGGTCGAATTCTGTCCGCAGGGGACACTGGCGGAGCGCATGCGCGCCGGCGGTGCCGGCATTCCGGGTTTCTACACCAAGACCGGCGTCGGGACGTTGGTGGCCGAAGGCAAGGAAGTAAAGGCTTTCGATGGCGAAGATTACATCCTCGAACGCGGCATTCGCGCCGATTTGTCGATCATCAAGGGGTGGCGCGCCGACCACACTGGCAACCTTCAGTTCCGCAAAACCGCGCGCAATTTCAATCAGCCGGCGGCGACGGCGGGCAAGGTTTGCATCGCCGAGGTTGAGGAGATCGTGCCCGTGGGCACTTTCGATCCGGACAGCATCCATCTGCCAGGCATCTATGTAAACCGCATGATCATGGGCGGGCCGTACGACAAGCAGATCGAATTCCGCACCGTGCGGCAGCGGGAAGCTGCCTGACGCATGCGCAGGCGTTCCGCTGGCGCAATCATGCTGGCTGCCATGCTGTTATTGCAGGGCTGCGTCGCGGCGGTCATCCCGGCGATTGCTGCGTCGAGCATCGTCAATTCGCAAGCCACGCGTAAAAACCGGATGCCGTCAGCACGCCCGATAATGACGCCCGTGACGCATGCGGCCGCGGAACAGTAGGGATACTAACGCCGCTGACCGCCCTGCCACCACCGGCACGGACCACCGATCCGACAATGTATTTCGTCAATCACGCCTTAATGATCGCCGCCACCGGCGCAACGCCTGCACGCTCGATGGTGCTGTCACCCGCGGCCACGCTCGATAAGGTCGATTTCCTGCCCTGCGCGGCCGGTCAGCCCTTGGCGGTAGCGATCGACGCCGGGCTGGCGTCAGCACCGCGGCTTCCCGAAGCACTCCGCAGGTTGCGGTCGTTCAGCGTCGAGGTATTGTGGATTGCCGACACGGCCGAAGTCGATCCGCTACGCACGGCGCTCAAGCGCAGTGGGGCCTGGACAAACGGCGATGCGCCGATCCTCGTCACGGGGGTTGGCGCCGAGCGCAAGGAACTGGTTCGGCGGGAAGCGATGCGCGCTTTCTGCATCATTGCCGTTGCTGGCGCAAAACGCAGCGATGTCGATGAACTGTACGGCTATCTGCGCGATCCGGCATTTGCGGGCGCGCTTGAGCGCTATTGGAATGCGGGCTGGTTTGTTCTGCCTCTCGAAGACGTGAGGAGATCGAATGATTAAATTTGGTATAGCCATGTCGGGTCTGCGGCGATCTTCAGCTGTCGCGCTGGTGGTGCTTGCTGCCTGCTCGCGAACGGCCGCCCCGGTCAGCGCGCCTGCGCCGCCTGGAGCACTTGCATCCAATTTCCAATTCTATGGCTCGGGCGAAGCCGGAGCGTTGGCGCAACAGGCGTTTCACGCGCTGCTTGCTCATGCTGAAGCCCGCGTCGCCAAGCGGCCCAAGGACAGCGTCGTCCTTGCCGACGGCTCACCGCTGGTTGACGGCAGCTTCGTACCCTGTGGCGACAAGCCGTTTGCGGCGATATTCGACATTGACGAGACGCTGGTACGCAATCTCGGCCTCGAAGCGCGTGCCGCGATGGGGGAGACGATGAGCACGGCGCTGCTCGACCGCTGGGAGGTGTCCGGCGGCGGAGCGGTCGAGGCCATGCCGGGTGCCGGCCATGCGGTCGAAGACTTGCGCAAGATGGGCGTGACGGTGATCTTCAACAGTAACCGCAGCAGTGCCAATGGCGCGAAAACAGCAGCCATGCTGGCGGCGCTCGAACTGGGGCCGGCAGTACCGCACGAGACATTGTTTCTGAAGGGCGATGCCGACGGTGAGTCAGGCAAGGACGGCCGCAGAGCCGCGATCGCCGCGAAATATTGCGTGATCGCCATGGCTGGAGACCAATTGGGCGATTTTTCGGATCGGTTTGCGCAAGTGGCGTCAGTCGCGGAGCGCCGCGCGGTCGCTATCCACAGCCGCGCCGCGGGCTTGTGGGGCAAAGGCTGGTTCATGATCCCCAACACGGTCTATGGCAGCGCGCTGAAGGGCGGGATCGACGACGTCTTCCCCGCCGACAAGCGCTGGACCGACACCAGAGGTGCCAAATAATGCCCTGGACGCGAGACGAAATGGCGGCGCGCGCGGCGCAGGAATTGCGTGATGGCTATTATGTCAATCTCGGCATCGGCATTCCCACGCTGGTCGCCAATAATATCCCCGCAGGCATGACGGTGACGCTGCAGAGCGAAAACGGCATGCTCGGCATCGGGCCGTTTCCCTATGAGGACGAGGTCGACGCCGACCTGATCAATGCCGGCAAGCAGACTATTTCCGCCCTGCCATCCTCCGCCTATTTCGGATCCGAACAGTCTTTCGCGATGATCCGCGGCGGGCATATCGACTTGACGGTGCTTGGCGCGATGGAGGTTTCCGAAGGCGGCGACCTCGCCAACTGGACGATCCCCGGCAAGATGATCAAGGGCATGGGGGGCGCAATGGACCTTGTCGCCGGCGTCAAGAAGATCATCGTGGTGATGGAGCACAACGCCAAGGACGGCAGCGCAAAGTTCGTCCCGGCCTGCACCCTGCCCCTCACCGGCAGAAATGTCGTCGACATGATCGTTACCGATCTGGCGGTATTCAAGCGCGACGACCATACCGCCCCGTTCCGCCTGATCGAGACCGCGCCGGGCGTCAGCGCGGACGATGTCGCCGCCCGGACGACGGCAAATTATACGAGTTGACACTGCTGGCACGGGGCGGCGTTTAGCGGCACAAGATGGAATGCGGCGCGTCATTCTCCTGACCGGGCCAACCCACAGCGGCAAAACCGGTGCGCTGTCGGCGACGGTGCGCCAGCCGGGCGTGGCCGGACTGCTGGCGCCCGATCTGCCTTCCGGACGTATCCTTGAGGACCTCGAGTCGGGCGAAATCGAACGCTTTCAGGTTCATGACGAGAGCGAGCCGTTCGTGGAGATCGGTCCCTACCGTTTTCGATATGCGGCGTTCGAATGGGCCAATGCACGGCTCGTCGCGGCGGCGCACAGCGGCGCGAGGGCGATCGTGATCGACGAGGTCGGCCCGCTCGAACTGCGTGGCGGGGGATTGCGCCGGGGATTGGATGCGGTACTGGCGCGCGAGAGCGGCGCGGCGGTGCTCGTCGTGCGCGAATCGCTGATCGCTCAGGTCGAGGCACTGGCCGGCGGTGCAGCGGAAGTAGCGACGGTCGAGACGTGGCCGCAGGTCTGGCAGTCGGTCATCGCGGCCCCATAAAGTTCGCCGAGACGGGTGGCGCCGAGCATTTCGGCAGGACTGCCCGTTGCGACCGTATCCCCCAGCGAGATTATGACGTCGGCGCGGCGAGCGAGCTCGAGATCGTGCGTTGCGGCGATCAGCGCTGTGCCACCATCCGCAAGCAGTCGCAGCGCCTCGAACACCTCCGCCACCCCGCGTGGGTCGAGCATCGCGGTGGGCTCGTCCAGCAGGCATAATCGCGCCTCCTGAGCGATGGTCCGGGCGAGCATCACCCGCCCCTGCTGACCACTCGACAAGCGGTCGAAGCGGCGATCGGCGAGATCGGCCGCACCGACGCGGGCCAGAGCGTCGCGCGCCGCGGCCCAGTCATCGGGCGAAAATACCGGGCTCAGACCGCGTCTGGCTGCCCGGCCCATGACCACGACATAGATGGCGGCAAAGGGCAGCGCGACACTGCCGGGCGCAGGTAGATGAGCGACGTGATCCGGGCGTTGCAGCGTTCCAGCGAGCGGCGGCACCAGGCCGCCGAGCGTTTGCAGCAAGGTCGATTTGCCGGCGCCATTGGGGCCGATCACAGTCGTTATGCTGCCGGGGGCGATGTCGAGATCGAACGGGCCGGCGCGGAACTCGCCCCGCCCGACGACCAATCGCCGCGCGGACGCGATCATCGGGCGCGGCTCCGCGCGACGAACAGGGCGAGGAAGACCGGCGCGCCCACCGCCGCGGCGAGCAATCCGACCGGCAACTCGACCGGCCCAAAGCTGGTCGCTGCCGCGTCGAGCAGCACGCCGAACAGGGCACCAAAAGCGATGGCGGCGGGAAGCAGGGCGCCGATCCGTTCGCCGACCACCAGACGCGCGACATGCGGCGCGATCAGGCCGACCCAGCCGACGATACCGGCCACCGCGACCATCGCCGAGGTCGCCAGTGTCGCCGCGCCGATCGCCATCAGGCGCAGCCGACCCGGCTTGAGGCCGAGCGACCATGCCTGATCGTCGCCAAGGGAAAGGATATCGAGGCGGAAGCCGAGCCAGAGCAGGATAGCGAGCCCCGCCATCGCCAGCGAGGCAGCGCCCGCGGCCTCGCCCAGGCTTGCCCGCCCGAACGAGCCGAGCAGCCAGAAGGTAATCGCGGGCAGCTGGCTGTACGGATCGGCAAGGAATAGCATCGCCGACAGCCCCGCGCTCATCAGCGCGCCGGTCACGATCCCGCACAGCACCAATGCCAACTGCGGCTCGCCGCCTCGGGCGAGCCGCGCGCAGGCCAGCGCGAGCGCCGCCGCGGTGAGGCCACCGCCAAAAGCGGCAATTTGCACCGCGAACGCGCCTGCCCCCAGCAAGAGGGCGACGGCCGCGCCGACCGCCGCGCCCGAACTGACCCCAAGCAGGTCGGGGGCGACCAGCGGATTGCGGAAAATGGTCTGCAGCGCGGCGCCCGCGCCGGCCAAGGCGGCGCCGGCCGCCAGCGCGGTCAGCAGACGCGGTACGCGCAACCCCAAAGTCAGTTGCGCAGCGTCGCCATGCATGGCGAACAAATCGCCAATTCCGATCGCCAGGGGGCCGTGCGTCAATCGCCAAAGGGCCACCGCCAGCGCGGCGCAGCCGGCCGCGACGATCGTTGCGGCCGGCTTCACGCGATCCATTGCGCCCTGGCGCCACCCAATCTGGCCTGAGCGCCGTAGAGCGCCTGCGCCGCCGATGCGGCACGCGCGTCGCCGCCGACCAGCCACGCGCATCCGACCAGCCGGTTGACCGACGGAGGACGATCGATCCAGCCGAACGGCATGTCGGGCAACAGCAGCAAGCGGCGTCGGCCGCCGCCCCGGCGTTGCCGCCACAAAGAGTCGGCGGCGGCGCTTGCGGCGAATCCGCGGTCGAGCGTGACGATCACTTCGGGGTCCCAGGCGGCCACCGTCTCGCGCGACACGCGCTTGAGGCTTTCGCTGCCGGTTGCCAGGTTGGTCCAGTTGGCGCCTTCGAGCACGCCGGTGGCGAGCGAGCCGGCAAAGCCGGTCTCAAGACCGTCGGCGCCGCGCGCGTAATAGAAGCTGGGACCGGCGGACAGGCCGCGCCATTGGCGCAGCAGGGGGCGGCTGGCCCTGGCGAGTTCAAGCCCGCGCGGAGCTCCGGTCAGCGCCGCCGCCTGTTCGAACGCGGCCGGACTCCCCTCGAGCTTTCCGTCGATCAGGCGGTAGGGCACGCCCAATTTGGCTTCGGTGCGCGCGGCGATCTCGCGGAATTGCGGCGTGACGTCACCATAGTCGATGATCAATTCGGGCTCGAGCGCGGCGATGCTTTCGGCGTTGGCGGCACGTCCGCCCGACTGTGACAGCGCGCCGATTTCGGGAAGATCGGCGCCCGCGCCCAGCGCCGCCAGCACATGTGGCGAAGGTAGACGCGGCCATCCCGCCAGCCGGTTCCGCGCCACCACCCAGATCAGGATCGCGGCCGGCTGGCCGGCGGCGACGATACGTCCCCTGGGCGCAGGGCCCGAACGCGAACAGGCGGCGAGCGCCAATGCGCCGCCGCTTGTGAGAACTTGCCGTCGGCCAACCATCTCGCCCGTTTCGGCAATTGGGCATGTGGAGGCAAGCGATTGCTGGTTGGGACGTCAAGTCAAATCGGCGCCCCTACGCAGGCAGGGGGCCGGATAGACCTCCACCCGCCGGTTCGTCGCCTTGGAGCTCATCTCGGCCCCTGCCTGCACAGGGTCGACCATCATGTGGTCGGCGTCACAGCGTCGTTGTCAGGCGACAGCCAGGACCGGCTGCGACACTTCTTCCGGATCACGCAGCACATAGCCGCGACCCCAGACCGTTTCGATATAATTGTCGCCGCCGCAGGCGAGGCTGAGCTTCTTGCGCAGCTTGCAGATGAATACGTCGATGATCTTGAGCTCGGGCTCGTCCATCCCGCCATAAAGGTGATTGAGGAACATTTCCTTGGTCAGCGTCGTGCCCTTGCGCAGCGACAGCAGCTCGAGCATCGCATATTCCTTGCCGGTCAGGTGGACGCGCGCGCCATCGACCTCGACCGTCTTGGCATCGAGATTAACCGCCAGTTTGCCGGTGCGGATGACCGACTGGCTGTGGCCTTTCGAGCGGCGCACGACCGCATGGATGCGGGCGACCAGCTCGTCGCGGTGGAACGGCTTGGTGACATAATCGTCGGCGCCGAAGCCGAACGAGCGGACCTTCGAATCCATTTCGCCGATGCCCGACAGCACCATCACCGGCGTGGTCACCCGCGCCACGCGCAGTTTCTTAAGCACGTCGAAGCCGGTCATGTCCGGCAGATTCAGGTCGAGCAGGATGATGTCGTAATCATACAGCTTGCCGAGATCCAACCCCTCCTCGCCGAGGTCTGTGGTGTAGCAGTTGAAGCCTTCGTTGGAGAGCATCAGTTCGATGGCCTTGGCCGTGGTCGGCTCGTCCTCGATCAGCAAAACGCGCATTTGCAACCCCTTGTTCGTTGGCGCCCAGCACCCGGCTCATCAAGCCCCGTTAACCAGGTAACCTTTGCGCGCAAAATGGTTAACATGGTCCTAAACCGTTCGAACAGCGAAATTTTCGGCAAGGAATTCGAGCAGGGCGGTTACGCGGCGCGGACGCAACCGACCGGGCGGCGTCAACAGATACAAAGCGATCGGGGGCGCCCGCCAATCCGCTAAAATCCGCACCAGCGAGCCGTCTTTCAGCCCCGGATCGGCGATGAAATCGGGCACGATCGCCACCCCCAGCCCCGCCGCGACGCTGGCCAGCATGACATCGGCATTGTTCGCGCGCAGCCGCCCGTCGAGCCGCAGCGTCACTTCGCCGTCGCGCCCGGTCAGGCGCAGCAGCGATGCGTCGCGGCCGTTGTCGTAGGCGAAGATTTGGCGCGGATCGATCGCCCCGGGATTGTTGGGATCGCCATGCCGGTTGATCCAAGCCGGCCCCGCCACCATCACCAGTTCGAAATCGCGCAGCTTGCGCGCGATCAGCGAGGAATCGGCAAGCTGGCCGATGCGCAGCGCGGCATCGAAGCCGTCGGCGACCAGATCGACCCGCGCGTCGGACAAGCAGACATCGACATCAATCTGCGGGTTGGCGGCGAGGAAGCGTGCGAGCGGCTCACCCAGATGCGCGAGCCCAAAGCTCATCGGCGCGGCGATGCGGACCGTGCCTGCCGGCGCCGCCGCCCCCTCGCGTCCGCAATCCTCGACCTGCCTGCCGCCGCTGAGCAAGGCGCGCGCCTGTTCGATCAGGCCTTCCCCGCTGCCGGTCAGCGCGAGGCGGCGCGAGGTGCGGTGGAACAGCGAGACGCCCAGCTTCGCCTCCAGCCGGGTAACCGCCTTGGACACCGTGGCCTTCGACAGGCCCAGCTCCAATGCCGCGCCGCTGAACGAGCCGGCGTCGGCGACGCTGGCGAAGATCGCCCAGCCCTCGAAATCGGGTAGTGCCATATTGGAAACGATCCTTTTCCAACGTTGCTATTTTTGTGCGACGGCGTCGCGACTATGTCCAGCGGCAAGGAGGCCGACGATGGACATCCGCAAATTCGAAACATTGGGCCATGCCGATCACGGCTGGCTCGACGCCCGTCACCATTTCTCGTTTTCGGGCTATCACGATCCCGCGCGCATGGGCTGGGGCGCGATCCGCGTGTGGAACGACGACACGATCGCCCCGCACAGCGGCTTCCCGCCGCACCCGCACCGCGACATGGAGATCATCACCTATGTCCGCACCGGCGCGATCAGCCACCAGGACTCGATGGGCAATGCCGGCCGCACCGCCGCGGGCGACGTGCAGGTAATGAGCGCGGGCACCGGCGTGACCCATTCCGAATTCAACCTGGAGGACGAGCCGACCACGCTGTTCCAGATCTGGATCGAGGCGCGCGGGCGAGGCGCCACGCCGGCCTGGGGCGCCAAGCAGTTTCCCAAAGGCGCGCGCGGCGGCAAGCTCGAGATCCTGGCCAGCGGGTTCGGCGACGAAGGCGCGCTGCCAATCCAGGCGAATGCTCGGGTGCTGGCCGCAACCCTTGCCGCCGGCCAGTCGGTCGAACACCGGGTCGGCGCGGGACGCCACGCCTATCTGGTGCCGGCGACGGGGCGGATCGAAGTCAACGGGGCCATCGTTGACGCCCGCGATGGCGTGGCGCTTGGCGCCGGTGTCCACATCACCAAGGCGATCGAACCGAGCGAAATCGTGCTCGTCGATGCCGAATGAAGGAGGTTTGAATGGCAAAGGTTCTGGTACTGTATTACTCATCCTACGGCCATGTCGAGCAAATGGCCGACGCGGTCGCCGAAGGCGCGCGCGGCGCGGGGGCCGAGGTCGACATCCGCCGCGTCCCCGAGACCGCGCCGCCCGAGGTGGCCAGCGCCGCGGGCTTCAAGGCCGACACCGCGCATGCCGTGATCGAGAATGCCGACGCGCTGACGCACTATGATGCGATCATCGTCGGCGCGCCGACGCGCTATGGCCGCATGCCGAGCCAGATGGCCGCATTCTGGGACACCACCGGAGGGCTGTGGGCGAGCGACGCGCTGGTCGGCAAGGTCGGCGCGGCGTTCACCTCCACCGGCAGCCAGCATGGCGGGCAGGAGACGACGCTGCTGTCGATCATCACCAACCTGCTGCACATGGGCATGACCGTGGCCGGGCTCGACTATGGCTATAAGGGCCAGCTGCAGATCGACGAAGTCGCAGGCGGCACGCCGTATGGCGCGTCGACGATCGCCGGGCACAATGCGCGGCAGCCGAGCGCGCTCGAGCTGGACGGCGCGCGCTATCAGGGCAAGCGCGTCGCCGAGATCGCGGGCAAGCTGTTCGGTTGAGACCGGGTGCGCTAGGCGAGCCACATGCTGCTCGCCGACCGCATCCTGTTCATCGACGCCGAGGCGCTGGTCGTCGACAAGCCCGCGGGGCTGCCGGTCGACGCGCCGAAGGATGGCAACCTCAGCGTCGAGAGCCATCTCGAATCGCTGCGCTTCGGCTTCCGGCGGCGGCCGTCGGCGGTGCACCGGCTCGACCGCGACACCAGCGGGTGCCTGCTGCTCGCGCGCGGCGACCGCGGGCACAAGCGGTTCCAGCAGGCGTTCGAGGCGGGCGAGGTCGCCAAGACCTATCTCGCGGTGCTCGACGGCGTGCCGGCGGGGGAAAGCGGCACGATCGAGCTGGCGCTGAGCAAGATCAGCAGCAAGGCCGATGGCTGGCGGATGATCCCCGCGCGCGCGGGCAAGCCGGCGGTGACCGGCTGGACCCGCGTTGCTACGCATAACGGCCTGTCGCTGATCCGGTTCGAGCCGCGCACCGGCCGGACGCACCAGCTGCGAGTGCATGCGGCGAGCGGGCTCGGCGCGCCGGTGGCGGGCGATCCGGTCTATGGGCGCCCGGGCGGCAAGAACCCTTCGACAAGCTCAGGACGGAGCATGCTGCTTCACGCCGCGCGGCTGGTCGTGCCGCGGGAGGGCAAGGACGCCATCGACGTGTCGGCGCCCCTGCCCCCGCATTTCCCCGATTGGGCGCGCGATGCCGCCGCCTGAGGCGCCGCCGCTGCCCGAAGAGGCGCTGGAGGAGCGCTTCCTCGCCGGCACTGGACCGGGCGGGCAGAACGTCAACAAGGTCGCGACCGCGGTGCAGATGCGGCTGGATGTGTTTGCCCTCAGACTCCATCCCGATGTCTATGCGCGGCTGCGCGCGCTGGCGGGGAGCCGCTGGACGCAGGATGGCGAGATCGTGATCACCGCGCGCGAGCATCGCAGCCGCGAGGCCAACCGCGAGGAAGCGCGGGCGCGGCTGGCGGCGTTGGTGGCGCGCGCGCATGTCCGCCCCGTGCGGCGGGTCAAGACCAAGCCGAGCAAATCGGCCAAGGAGAAGCGGCTGACGGGCAAGGCAGTGCGTTCGGATGTCAAGCGCGGGCGTGGCAAGGTGAGCTTCGACTGACCCCGTCCGTTCGGGCTAAGCCTGTCGAAGCCCCGCCCTTCCCCTTTTAGGCCGGCGAAGTAAGGACGGCCCTTCGACAGGCTCAAGGCGAACGGTTGTTGTTCGATCTCCGATTTTCCAATGTGGGCGGCAAGGCGGACCAGTACCGCGACCTGCTGTCGGCGGTCGACGCGGTGACGGCGGGGGAGCGTGACGCCGTGGCCAACATGGCCAATGCCGCGGCCTTGCTGTTCGACTGGCTGCCCGAGGTGAATTGGGCGGGGTTCTACCGGCTGGTCGACGGCGAACTGGTGCTCGGGCCGTTCCAGGGCAAGGCGGCGTGCATCCGCATCGCGCTGGGGAGCGGCGTATGCGGCACGGCTGCCCAGACCCGCGAGACACAGCTGGTCTCGGACGTGCATGCCTTTCCAGGCCATATCGCCTGCGACGCGGCGTCGGCGAGCGAGATCGTCGTGCCGCTGGTCGCGGACGGGCGGCTGATCGGCGTGCTCGACATCGACTCGCCGGTGGTGGCGCGGTTCGACGAGGAGGATCGCATTGGGTGCGAGGCGATTGCGCGGCTGCTGGCAACGCGGCTGGGGTAAAGAAGAAGGACCACCCCTAGCCCCTCCACGAAGGCGTGGAGGGGAATGGTCCGCACTCGTGATGACGTTCCCCTCCAGCCCTTGCTGGAGGGGCTAGGGGTGGTCCTTCTTTCACTTCAACCCGCCGAACGTCACCAAGCTCTCCGCCCCGCTTTTCGCCAGCGCCGACACGCCGATGAAATTGTCGTCGACGACCACCGGCAGCACCACCGATGTCGTCCCCGCCGGGACATCGCGGCTGTCGGTCCAGTCCTGCCGGTCCGCGCGGCGCCAGCGGAGGCGGTAGCCGGTCGCGCCATCGACGGCGGTCCAGGTCGCCGTGGTGTCGCTGCGCACCGCACCATCGAGCACGAGTTTGGCCGGCGCGGGCGGCGCATCCGCCAGTCCGCGCAGGGTGGCGAGGTTCAGCGCGGTGACATTTGCCAAGTACGGAAAATCCATCCGGTCGGCGGTGTCGCCATAAACCTTGCCGTTGTCGGTACGCAGATCCTGATGCTGCGCGTCGTAATTCTCCACCGCCGAGGTGAAGCGGACCGCGGGATAGCCCGCTTCGAGCATCGGCGTGTGATCGCCGCCGCGCCCGAAGCGGTCGGCGCGGCGGACGAGCAAGGCCCCGAAACCATCGGCGGCGAGGACGATATCGCCGGCCGGAGTGGTTCGCGCGCCGGGGCTGGCGACCATGCCAACACGCTTGGCCAGCGCGCGAGACGGGCTGTCATCCTCGCCGCCGATCTGGCGGACCCCCTTCAGCGCGGCAAGGTCCTGACCGAGGCCGATCCCTTCACTGAACACACGGACATAGTTGTTGAGGCGGCGCCCATCGGTCCCGACGCTGTTCCCGACGATGTCGTTGTTGAGCATCGCCGCGACTTTCCAGCCCTTGGCCTTGGCGGTTTCGGCAAGAAGCGTGCCGCCCCACAGCCCCTGCTCCTCGCCCGACAAGGCGGCGAAGACGATCGTGGCGCGGTGCTTTTCCCTGGCCATCAGCCGCGCGGCCTCCAGCACCAAAGCGACGCCCGAGCCATCGTCATTGGCGCCGGGCGCGTCGCTGGCCGCGTCCATCACGTCGGTGACGCGGCTGTCGATATGGCCGGCGACGATCAGCACCTCGTCGCCGCGTTCGCCGGGGAGGATGCCGAGCACGTCCTCGACCACCACGCCGCTCGGGGCGCGCGGGCCGGTAAAGGTTCGAGAGGGGCGTTCGACGGTCAGGCCGAGTTTTCGGAACTCGCCCGCCACCCAGTTGCGCGCGGCGCCGATGCCGCGTTTGGGATCGGTGGTCGTCGACAGCGTGTGGCGCGTGCCGAAGGAGACCAGCTTGTCGACCGTGGCGCGGAGTTGCGCCGGATCGGGAGCCTGATTCGCGAGCGCTAATGGGGCCGCCAAAATGGCTGCGAAGGCGCGGAAGTATCGAAAGTATCGCCTACGTTGCCTCGATTTGGCCTTTTCCGGGGGGGTTGCGGGGCGGCGGTTCGAGCGGGTTGCGTTGATGTTCATGACGCGGAGCATGAACACCGCACGTCCTATTTTCATAGGGAAATCTCGTACCGTCCAATCGGTCCTGCCGGTGGAGGCGGGCTTTAACCGCTCACCTGCCGCATTTGGTGACGACAGCAGATGGATCCCCGCCTTCGCGGGGGTGACGAAGCCTCGTTATCGGTTCAGCTCAGCCGGTCGAGCGCCTCGGTATCGAGGCTTCCCGGCACGACCATCACCGGGCACGGCATGCGTCCTGCATCGGCGCCGGCGAAATGCGCGACCAGCGGCCCCGCCGCGCCCGTCGCCGCCGCACCGAGCACCAGCGCGCCGATTTCGGGATCCTCGTGCAAGACCTGATTGATCGTGGCTATGGGCTCGCCGCTGCGGACCTCGATCGCCGGACGGATGCCCGCTTCCTCCATGATCGTCCCGGCGGCGGTGCGGACCAGGCTTTCGGCATGCTTGCGCGCCTCATCCTCGATCGTCGCCTGGACGCCGCCAAAGGCGAGGAACTCGGCGGGTTCGGCGAGCGCCAGCACCTTGACCGCGCCGCCGGTCTTCGCGGCGCGGCGAGCGGCGAAGCGCAGCGCGATGCTGGCTTCGGGCGTATCGTCGGCGATGACGAGATAGGTCCTCATCCTGATCGCGATGCTGCGTTAAGTCGGGAAGTCGCGCAATCCCATTCATTGCCGCCCCTGCGCAGGCAGGGGCGCAGATGGACCTTCCAGACGATGGTTCGTTTCGACTGGCGAGCTTATCTGGGCCCCTGCCTGCGCAGGGGCGACAGGGTTGGTTTAGAGCCAGACGTCGATGGCGTGCAAAATCAGGCCGACCAGCCCGCCCACCAGCGTGCCGTTGACGCGGATATATTGGAGATCGCGGCCCACCGCATTTTCGAGCCGCCCGGTGATGGTCTGCGCGTCCCAGCCGCGCACCGTGTCGCTGACCAGCCGGACAATGCCATCGCCATAGTTCGCGGTCGCCCCCACGGCGGTGCGGCGGGCGAAGCGGTTGATCGCGACGTTGAGCGCGTTGTCGCTTTCGAGCGTGCCGGCCAGCCGGCGCAGCATGTCGCCAAGCTTACCGGCGAGAATCGCGTCGGGATCGCGCGCCGCCTTGAGCAGGGCGGTGCGCGCGGACTCCCACAATCCTTCGATCCAATCGCGCATCGCCGGATTGCCGAGCAGTTCGTCGCGGATGCGGTCGACCCGCGCCTGCATCGCCGGATCGTCCTGCAGCCCGATGGCGAGGTGCGCGAGACCTTCCTCCGCCTTGGCGCGCAGCGGATGATCGGGCTGTTCGGCCATGTCGGCGAGCATCTTCTTCAACCCGTCGATGATCTTGTCGCTGAGCGCTTCGTCGAGCCCGGTCCAGCGCAGGATCGAGCCCGCGCGATCATGGACCATGTTGCGCAGCAGGTCCTCATTACCCTCCAGCGTCTTGCCCGCCCATTTGATGATGCCGTCGAGCAGCGGCAGATGGCGCCCGTCGGTGATCGCCGCCGCCAGCGCGCGGCCGAGCAAGGGTGCGATGTCGAGGTCGCGCAGCCGCTTGTCGATCGCCGCCTTGACCATGCCACCCATGTCCTGCGGATCGAGCGCGCCGAGCAGATCGGCGATGAGGCGCGAAGCACCCTGCTTCAGCCGCCCGTCCGCCGTCCCCTGCGTGGCGAGGAAACGCGCGGCGGCGCCCGCCACGTCGAGCCGCGCCATGCGCCGCGCGACCACCGCGGGCGTCAGGAAATTATCCTTGAGGAACCCCGCCAGCGTGTCGCCGATGCGATCCTTGTTGCGCGGGATGATCGCGGTGTGCGGAATCGGAGCCCCAAGCGGATGGCGGAACAATGCCGTGACCGCGAACCAATCCGCCAGCCCGCCGACCATCGCCGCTTCGGCAAAGGCGCGGACAAACCCCACAGCGGGATAGAGTGGCTGGTAGTGACGGGCGACGAGATAGATCGCCGCCATCACCACCAGCAGCCCGGTGGCGACAAGCTTCATGCGCGTCGTGCCGGACTGGCTCAGCGTTACGGGCAGGCGCGCGGTCACGCCGGACGATCGGTCACGACCCTCGCGAAGTTCATTCTGCCGGCGCCGCGGGCGCGGCGACCGGCCTGGCCGCCCCCTCGCCGCCATTGGTCAGCCAGCGCGACAGGCGCGGGCCGAGCCAGGTTTCGGCGTCGAGCGCCAGGCTGAAGGTCGCGGGCACGATCAACAGGGTCAGGATGGTCGAGACGATCAGCCCGCCGATCACCGTCACGCCCATCGGCGCGTTGAACGATCCATCGCCATGGATCGACAGCGCCACCGGCACCATGCCGGCAACCATCGCGACCGTGGTCATGACGATCGGCTGGGCGCGCTTGTGCCCCGCATCCATGATCGCGGTCCATGGCTCGACGCCCTTGCCGATTTCCTCAAGCGCGAAATCGATCAGCAGGATCGAATTCTTCGCGACGATGCCGAGCAGGAGCAGGATGCCGATCATCACCGGCATCGACACCGGATCGCCGGTCAGCCGGATGGCCAGCGCGCCGCCCAGCGGCGCGAGCAGCAGCGAGCCCATGTTGACGAAGGGCGGCAGCACCCGCTTGTACAGCAGCACCAGGACCGCGAACACCAGCAGGACCCCCGACACCACGGCGATGCCGAAGTTGATCGCCAGTTCCTTTTGCCATTTGGCTTCACCCAGCGTCAGCTGCTGCACGCCTTGCGGCAGGTTGCGCATCACCGGCAGCTGCTGAATCTTGGGCATCGCATCGCCGCTGACGAAGCCGGGGGCGAGGTCCGCGCCGATCGACACGCGGCGGATCTGGTTGGTGCGCGAGATGACCACCGGCCCCGAGCCGAAGCGGACATCGGCCACTACCTTCAGCGGCACCGAGCCGCCGCGCGCGGTGGGCACCGGCAGGTTCTCGATCGTCGCGATGTTGCGGCGCGAGGCCTCCCCCACCGAAACGCGGATCGGAATCTGGCGATCGGACAAAGAGAATTTGGCGCTGTTCTGATCGATGTCGCCGATCGTCGCGATACGGATGGTCTGGCTCAGCGCCTGCGTCGTCACGCCCAGATCGGCGGCCAGATCGAGGCGCGGCGTGATGATCAGTTCGGGCCGCTGCAAATCCGCGCTGGTGCGCGGGGCGACCAGCTGCGGCAGCGACTTCATCTGCTCCGCGACCTGGTTGGCCGTGGCGTTGAGCACCTTGGGATCGCTGCCGCCGAGCGTGATGGTGATGTCGCGGCCCGAGCCGCCCGGGCCGCCATTCGATTGCGACTGGAAGGTCACGCGCGCATCGGCGATCGCATTGAGCTTTGGCGCCATCGCGCGCTGAAATTCGGTCGAGGTGCGCGTGCGGTCCTCGTTCAAGGTGACGAAGATGTTCGCATTGCCGACGTTGATGCGCGCGAAGGCCTTGCCGACTTCGGGCGCGGTGCGCAGGATCGCGATGGCGCGGTCGGCGACGCTTTCGGTCTGCTGCAGCGTCGTGCCCGGCGGCATGCTGATCCGCACCTGGCTGAAATTCTGGTTGCGGGGCGGCTGGAACACGAACGGGATCCCCGCGAAGGTGATGACTGTCGCGAGGAATGCCAGCCCGCCAAAGCCCACCGTCCACCAGCGGTGATCGCGCAGGAAGCGCAGGCGGTGGCGTCCGGGCCGCTGGTCCCGCCGCAGCGTCCATCCGAGCAGGCGCATGTACCAGTCCACCCAGCGCCCGCCATGCTCGGCGGTGCCGTGCGATTTGAGGAAATAGGCGGCGATCATCGGCGTGATCAGCCGCGCGACCGCCAGGCTGACCAGCACCGCGGCGACGACGGTCAATCCGAAATTCTTGAAGAACTGCCCCGACACGCCGGGCATCAGGCCCACGGGCAGGAACACCGCGACGATCGACATGGTGGTGGCAAGCACCGCCAGGCCGATCTCGTCCGCCGCGTCGATCGACGCCTGGAACGCGGTCTTGCCCATGCGCATGTGCCGGACGATGTTCTCGATCTCGACGATCGCATCGTCGACCAGCACGCCCGCGACCAGGCTAAGCGCCAGCAGCGAGAGGAAGTTGAGCGTGAAGCCCATCAGCGACATGAACCAGAAAGCGGGGACCACCGACAAGGGGATCGCCAGGGCCGAGATCAGCGTCGCGCGCCAATCGCGCAGGAACAGGAACACCACGATCACCGCCAGCAGCGCGCCTTCCCACAACATCTGGATCGAGCCGTGATAGGACGCGATGGTATCGGGCACGCTGGTGTAGAGCGTCGTGAACTTGACCTTGGGATTTTCGCTTTCGAGCTTGCGCATCTCTTTCAGCGCGGCCTCATAAACCGCCACGTCGGAAGCGCCCTTCGAGCGTTCGACGGTGAAGCTCGTCACCTGGCGGCCGTTCATCTTCGCCACGCTGCGCTGTTCGGCAAAGGCATCGCGCACGTCGCCCAGATCGCCGAGCTTCACCGTGCGGTTGTTGCCCGCGGTGATCTGCGTCTGTGACAAATCGAAGGCGGTGCGCGCATTGCCGAGCACGCGCACCGATTGTTCCGACCCCGCGATCTCGGCACGGCCGCCGGCGGCGTTGATGTTGGTCGAGCGGAGCTGCGCATTGACCTGCGCCGCAGTCAGCCCCTGTACCTGCAACCGCGCGGGATCGAGCACCACGCGGATCTCGCGGTTGACCCCGCCCGCGCGGTTGACCGCCGCCATGCCCTCGATGCCCAGCAGGCGCTTCGACACGGTATTGTCGACATACCAGCTCAGCTCCTCGAGCGTCATGTCGGTGGTTTCGGCGGCGAAGATGCCGATCGGGTCGCCCGAGATGTCGACGCGCTGGACCTGCGGCTCCAGGATCCCTTCGGGCAGGTCCGAGCGGATATTGGCCACCGCGTCGCGCACATCGTTGACCGCGCGGTCGATCGGCGTGCCGATGACGAACTGGACGAAGGTTTCCGACACGCCTTCGCGCACCGTCGAATTGATCTCCTCGACGCCGTTGACGCCGCGCAGCGCCGCCTCGACCTGCTGCGTGACCTGATTCTCCAGCTCCGAAGGCGCGGCGCCCGGCTGGGAGATCGCCACGATCGCGGCGGGAAAGTCTACGTCCGGCTGGTCGTTGACCTGCATCCGCATGAAGCTGACGATACCCGCCAGCGTCAGCGCGACGAACAGCACGATCGGCGCAACCGGATTGCGGATCGCCCAAGCGGAGATGTTGCGGAAAGACATGGTGGACGGTGTATCGTGCTAAGCGCGGCTTTGCTAATTATTGAGGCAAAAAGGTTTCACACAGAGGCACAGAGAAACGGGGAGGTCACAGAGAGTAGCCGTTGATCACACGCTTCAACCCGCCCTTCAAAGTGCTTTCGCCAAAATTTATCAGCAAGCCCAGCCGCTTATCAAGCAACCGGAGATAGGTAAGCAATTGTTTTGAATGAAGCGGCAAGAGCCGTTCCTGAGATTTAACCTCAATGATGATTTGGTCTTCGACGAGCAGGTCGAGACGGTAGGCGTGCTCGAATTGCATTCCACGATATTCCAGCGGTACGGCGACCTGCCGGTCCACCCGTATACCCCGCCGCGTCAAGGACGCGGCAAGCACTTGCTCATAAACGGTCTCGAAAAGGCCCGGGCCGATATCGCGGTGAATTTGCATCGCCTCACCGATGATTGCGTGGCTTAGCAAATTCAGCCTCTCCGCGCTCTCCGTTTCCTCTGTGCCTCTGTGTGAAACTTGCTGACTTGCCACGCGGCCGAACTTACAGCTTAGCGCGCTGGGGGACCACGGTTTCGCCGGGGTTGAGGAAGGCGCCGGCGCTGAGCACGATGCGTTCCTGGCCGGTCAGGCCGGACATGATCGTCACGCCGCTGTCGCCGACATCGCCGACCTTCACGTCACGGCGGACGACCTTGTTGTTGCCGTCGACGACATAGACGTAATTGCCCTTGTCGTCCGACTGCACCGCCGATTGCGGCAGCAGCGGCACATTGGCGACGCCGCCGACGATTTTCGCTTCGGCAAAGCCGCCCGGCCGGATCAGCGACGAATAGGGCACGGCGATGCGGACGATCCCTTGCCGCGTCTGCGGATCGATCACCGGCGACACCTGCCAGATCTGGCCGGCCACGCTCTGCGTCGAGCCGACCGGCGTGACGGTGGCGCGCAGACCCGCATGCATCCGCGCAAGATCGGCCTCGCCGAGACGCGCGAGCATTTCCATCTCGCCGCCCTTGGCCATGCGGAACAGCATGCCCGACCCGGCGCTGACGATCTGGCCCGGTTCGACGCGGCGTTCGAGCACCAGGCCGGCGGCGGGCGCGCGGATATCGAGACGCGCGTTGCTGGCGAGCGACTGCTGGTAATTGGCCCCGGCGACGCGGGCGCGGGCATTGGCGGCATCGCGCGTCGCGGTCAGCTGGTCGATCTGCGCCTTGGAGATGAAGCCGTTCTTGACCAGCGACTGCGCGCGGT
The DNA here is from genome assembly GCA_964246315.1 of uncultured Sphingomonadaceae bacterium. GTDB lineage: Bacteria > Pseudomonadota > Alphaproteobacteria > Sphingomonadales > Sphingomonadaceae > Sphingomonas_O. Next base: position 39,038 of record CAXTPT010000010.1, read on the forward strand.
CGAGGTTGGCCTGCGCGAGGCGCGCATCGGCCTGCGCCACGCCGATCTGCGACCCCAGCGACGACGCCTGCTGCACCTGCACGCGGCGGTCGATCGTCGCCAGCACCTGGCCCGCGCCGACCCATTGGCCGGGCTCGACCAATACGCGGCTGACCATGCCGCCTTCGCCCGCCACGCCGACGGGCATTTCACGGCGGGCGCCGAGATTGCCGTTGGCCGAGACGACGCTGTCGACGGTCTGGCGGCCGGGTACGACGACGGTCACCGACGGCGCCTGCTTCTTGCCGGCATCGGCGGGCGCGGCGGGCTTTGACCGACCGAACAGCATGAACGCGATCAGCGCCACCGCGAGCACGGCGATGCCGATGACGATCCAGCGGCGGCGCTTGGCGCGACGCTCCTGCGTCTCGTAGTCGAGCACCGCGTCATCGTCGCGAATGATGCCGGATTCGTAATTCATCGCTCTGTCCATCGCTCTGGTCGCCGCTTCACGTCCAAGTGTATTAGCGGACTAACTCACCCCTGCCAAGCGCAAATAGCTTACCGGTTCGCGCGTGACTTTGCCAGCGATACCCGCACCGCCTGAACGGGAGCCTTCCGCCATGTTAAGCGATGATGCAGCGCCCGTTGCCAATGACGGCTGCGAAACGATCAAGGAGCCCTATATGCGTCCGATGCTGCCCGCCGCCCTTCTGCTGATGTTCGCTCCCGTCAATGCGGCGCATGCGGAGCCGGTCACGACCACGCCGATCGCCGGCACGCGGCTCGATGTGACGGCGCGCGGCGAGGTCAAGCGCATGCCCGATATCGCGACGATCTCCGCCGGCGTCGTAGCCCAGGCCGCCGATGCGCGCACCGCGCTGAACGACAACGCGGTGCGGATGCAGCGCGTCATCGCCGCGCTGCGCCGCGCGGGTGTGGCCGAGCGCGATTTGTCCACGGCGCAAATCTCGCTGTCGCCGCAATATCGCTATGCCGACAACCAGGCGCCGGTAATCACCGGCTACCAGGCGTCGAACAGCGTCTCGGTACGGTTCCGCGATATCGCCGCATCGGGCGCGATCCTCGATACCCTCGTCGCGCAGGGCGCCAACCAGATCAACGGCCCGGTGCTGAGCATCGACAAGCCCCAAGCCGCGCTCGACGAGGCGCGCCTCGCCGCGATGGTCAGTGCCCGCCAGCGCGCCGATCTCTACGCCCGCGCTGCCGGTCTGTCGGTGCGCCGCATCGTCGCGATCAGCGAAAGCATCGAGGAACAGTCGCGCCCCTACCCGGTGATGATGCGCGCGATGTCCGCGGACGCCGCGGCAAAGACGGAAGTGCTGCCAGGCGAACAGTCGGTCGGCGTCAGCGTCTCCGTGACGTTCGAGCTCGGCTAAGCCTTTGACACGGCCATGCGCGGGTTTAGGGCGCGCGCATGGCCGCTGACATCACGCTCCGCCCTGTCCTGACCAAGGCCGACCGCAAGGCCTTTGTCGCCCTGCCGTTCCGGCTCTATGCCAATGACCCAAATTGGGTACCCCCGTTGAAGGGCGAGGCGCTGGGGCTGATCACGCCCGAGAAGAATGGCTGGTACAGCCATGCCAAGGCGCAGCTGTTCCTCGCCGAGCGTGGCGGGCAAATCATCGGCCGGATCTCGGCGCACATCGATACGCTGGCACTGACCATGCCCGCCGACAAGGGATTCGGCCCCGGCACCGGCCAATGGGGCTTGATGGAAGCCGAGGACGAGGATGCCTTCAAATTGCTGCTCGCCAAGGCCGAGGCGTGGCTGCGCGGCGAGGGCATGACGCGCGCGCTGGGCCCAATCTCGCAATCGATCTGGGAAGAGCCCGGCCTGCTCGTGTCAGGCTTCGATCATCCGCCGACGGTGATGATGGGCCATGCCAAGCCCGAATATCGCGGCTGGATCGAGCGCGCGGGCTATCATGCAGCCAAGACGCTTTACACGTACGACCTCGATATCACTGTCGACTTTCCGCCGATCGTCAAGCGGATCATCAAGTCGGGCGAGGCCAATCCGCGCATCCGCATCCGTGAGGTCGACAAGCGAAAGTTCGACGAGGAAGCCGCGATCATTCTCGCCATCCTCAACGATGCCTGGTCGGACAATTGGGGGTTCGTGCCGCTGACCCAGCCCGAAATCGACGATATCGGGGTCAAGCTGAAGCCGATCGTCTACAACGACCTGATCCGCGTTGCCAAACTCGACGGACGGCCGGTGGCGTTCATGATCACGCTGCCCGACCTCAACGAGGCGATCGCGCCGCTGAAGGGCAATCTCCTGCCCCTTGGCTGGGCCAAGCTGCTGCTGTGGCTGCGGCGGCCCAAGGCGCGAACGATGCGCGTGCCGTTGATGGGCGTGGTCAAGGAATTGCAGGCGTCGCGCATGGCCGGCCAGCTCGCCTTCATGATGATCGAATTGATCCGCCAGGATGCGGTCACCAAATATGGCTCGACGCGCGGTGAGATCGGCTGGGTGCTCGACGACAATCAGGGCATGAACGCCATCGCCCGGACACTCGATAGCAGGGTCAACAAGACCTATGTGATTTACGAGAAGACGCTCTAGTCAAATATCGTCAGTCATTGCCCCGCTGCAAGGGGGGGAGCCAGCCCATCAGTCCTTCGAACCTGCGTCACCACGATAAAGCATCATTCAACTCCCACGGCTGCTTCGGCTATATAGTTGCCAAAGGCTAATTAACATCCCCTTTGCCGGTCGGTTCCCCGGCCGCAGGCAAGGCCTTGCCATCATCGAGCGGCATGCGCGAACTTGTCGATCGAAAAGCCGCCCGCTTCCGTAGAGGCGCCCCAGACGATGTCCGCGATCAGCAAGACCAGCGCTATGACCAGCAGCCCGGGAAACCAGCCATCGGCCTCGGTCTTGTCAACGCTGCCTTTTCGTCCCGACATCGGTATCCCCCTCCAGTCTCAGCGCAGCGTGATCCAGGTCGGCGCGTGGTCGCTGGCTTTCTCGCGCCCGCGGTGATCCTTGTCGACACCGGCATCGATCAGCCGGTCGGCGGCGGGCGGGCTCAGCATCAGGTGATCGATGCGGAAGCCCGCATCGCGGGCGAAGCTGTTCATGGTGTAGTCCCAGAACGTCCATAGTGGATTGCCGGGGTGGCGGCTCCACAGCGCGTCGGTCCAGCCCTGGGCGGCGAGACGGCGGAACGCGGCGCGGCTTTCGGGCTGCATCAGCGCGTCGCCGGCCATGGCGGACGGCTTCCACACATCCGCGTCGGTCGGAATGACATTATAGTCCCCCGCCAGCACGATCTCGCGCTCGCTGTCGAGCAGCGCCCCGGCATGTGCGATCAGCCGCTCCATCCAGGCCAGCTTGTAGTCGAACTTTGGTCCGGGCACCGGATTGCCATTGGGCAGATAGATTGAAGCAACGATCAGCCCGTCGACATCGGCTTCGAGATAACGGCTGAGCAGATCCTCGTCGTCGCCGGGCAGCCTGCGTTGCCGCTCCACCGGATAGGCACCCTTTGCCAGTATCGCGACGCCGTTGAATCCCTTTTGCCCGTGCCACAGGGCGCCATAGCCGGCATCGCGGACCTCGGCTTCGGGGAAAGTCTCGTCGCTGGTCTTGAGTTCCTGCAGGCAGGCGATGTCAGGTTGCGTCTCGGCAAGCCATTCGAGCAGCCGCGGCAGGCGCGCCTTGATGCCGTTGACGTTGTAAGTGGCGATCTTCACCGCGCCTGCTTGCCCGCGATCAACGAACGCGTCGAGAGCGAATTGCCGCTTGCCCGGGTAATTCGATATATGTAGATATAGGCGATGGTGCGGCGGCGCAAACCTTCGACCCAGGCGATTGCGTTGTTCGCTGCGTTGCTGGCGCGTCCTGGGGATTGGCGGCACGGCTATGATCTGACGCGCGAGCTCGGCATCCGGTCTGGCACTCTCTACCCCCTGCTGATCCGGCTGACCGCCGAGGGCGTGGTCGAAGCCGAATGGCAGCCGGCGGTGCGCGCGGGGCTGCCGGCACGGCACGCCTACCGGCTGACGAGCGAGGGAAAGGCCGTCGCGCGGCAGGCGGTGGCGCAAGATCAAGCGCCGGGACGATTGTCCCCCGCATGACGCTTGCGCGCTTCCTGTGCGATAGCGCCGCGCGGCTGCTGCCTGCGGATCAAGCGGCCTGGGGCAAGGCGATGCGCGCCGAGCTGGCCTATATTGCGCCCGGGCGCGACGCGCTGGTCCACGGGATCGGGTGTGTCCTGACAGCGGCTAGGGTGCGCTCGCGGGATGTCGAGACAGGCTTCGCCGTCGGGCGGTGGGCGCTGGCGCTGTTCGGCGCGGCCTTTGCCTGCTGGTATTTTGCCTGCGCACTGCATGGCGTCGCGGTGCTGCGCGGAACATCCGACGGTTTCCTGGACACCTTGATCCGCGACCGCGCGGGTGCCGAATTGATCGCGCGGTACAAGGCGGCGAGGCCGGTGGTGGTCGCGTGCCTGTTTGCGCTGGGGAGCGCGCACCTGATCGCCGCATGGTTGATCGTCCGGGGCGACATCGGCCGGTTCGTGATCGCCTGGACAGTGGCGGCGGTCATGGCCGTTGTCACGGTCGCCGTGCAGTTGCGGGTGGTGTGGCGCGTCGATGCGCCGCCATCCGAGCTGGTCGCGGTGCTGGTTCAAGCGTCGGCGCTGACGCTGCTGTTGCTCTGGGCCGACAACCGAAATGCGCGAAGGAGGCCCGGATGAAGGCGTGTGCAATACTTGTCGGCCTGTCCGTCGTTCAGCCGGCGTCCGCCGCGACTGAAACGGATCGCGCGCAGGCGATCGTCAAAGCGTTTCGCGACGTCACCGGCGGTGACGCTTGGGACAGGCTGGGCGGCTGTTACGAACAAGGCACACATGCCGATGGCGCAATCGGCTACCAGACGTGGTTCAGCCTGATGCGCTATGGCATCCGCATGGAAAGCCGCCGCGGCGACGGGCCAGCACGGACGAGCGGGTTCAACGGATCGGCGAGTTGGCGCAGCAATCCGGCGGGCGACGTCGATGTCCGGCGCGACGCGGCAAGCCTCAAGGACGCGCTGACCACCGCCTATTTGAGCGGCAACGGGTTCTTTTTCCCCGCTCATTTCCCGGCGAAATTCACCTATCTCCGTGCGGACGAACTGGGCGAACAGCCATTCGACGTGGTCGAGATCACGCCTCGGGGGGGCAATGCGCTCGACTATTGGTTCGAGCGCCGATCTCATCTGCTGCTCCGCATCGTCGATCGGCACAGCATCACGCCGACGATCGTCGAGGCGTCGGACTATCGGGCGGCGGGTGAGGTGCGGGTGGCGTTCGGGCTGACGGTGACCGATGCCAGCGGGCGGTTGCTCGATCGCGGCGCGGTCAAATCGTTGACCTGTCACCCGTCCGATAGGTGTTGTTCGACCCGCCGGCGCGGAAGAACTAGACCGAGAAGCTCGAGCCGCAGCCGCAGCCGCTGGCGGCGTTGGGATTGGTGACCTTGAAGGCGGCGCCGCCCAGGTTCTCGACATAATCGACCGCCGATCCGTCGAGCAGGTCGAAGCTCACAGGATCGACCAGCAGGCGGACGCCATCGCGTTCGGTGATCAGGTCGTCGCCCTCGGGCGCATCGGCGAGGCCGAATTTATACTGGAAACCCGAACAGCCGCCGCCTTCGACCGACAGGCGCAGGATGGCGGGCCTGGCCTGACGCGCGGCGATCGCGGCGACGCGCGCGGCGGCGGCGGGGGTCAGGTCGACAGCAATCATGCGGGTTAAGTAGGCGGGCCGCCGATCAGCGGCAAGACGGAAGCGCTTATTCGCCCCCCAGGTCTTCCCTGACCGCCACCGGCTTTTCCTTCTGCGCGTCCATCAGCGTCAGATAATTGGCCGATTGGAGGAAGGGTACGGGGTTGACCGCATGACCTTCGAGGCGAACTTCGTAATGCAGGTGGCTGCCGGTCGAACGGCCGGTCGAGCCCATGCGCGCGATCAACTGGCCGCGCTGTACGCGCTGGCCGGGCTGAACGAGGATGCTCGAGAGGTGGCCGTAACGGGTGGCAATGCCCTGGCCATGCTGCAATTCGACCAAATTGCCATAGCCCGACGCCCAGCCGGCGCGGCCGACAATGCCATCCGCGGTGGCGTAGATCGCCGTGCCCACCGGCCCTGGCATATCGACCCCGGCGTGGAACGCCGCGGTGCCGCGGAACGGATCGCTGCGGACGCCATAGCCCGAAGAGGTGGTGGTGATGTCGATCGGGCGCTGCGACGGGATGGCGACGCCCGCCTGCGGACCGTCAAGCCGCTTCCACGACTGGAACAGCGAGCGGAACGCGCCATCGGCATTGGTCGAAGATTGCTGCGAAATGCTGGCAACGCCGGCGGCTTCGTAAGGACCGCCCTTGCCACCATCGCCATTGGCGAAAGCGGGCGCCGCGAGAGTGAGCGCGGTAACGGTCAGAACACGCGCAATCAGCTTGATCAAGATCATTAGATCCCACCCTTGAACCGCCAGTCCGGCTTGCCCGTCCGAACCGCGTATGTGCTTCGCTTCCACCGGATTTGCCCGCCCGGGGGGTAGCGACGAGCATGGGGTGCCCAAGCGGGTTATGGTTTACAACTAACGAGGTCTTAAACCGGGACGAGTTGCGGCGAACGTGCGACGAACCGTTTTTCCATAGGCAACTTATCGCTTCGACGCCGTCCTGGCGGCGGAAAGGACCGCTTCGGCATGTCCGGCCACCTTCACCTTGCGCCAGATATGCGCGACCTTGCCGTCTGCACCGATCAGGAAAGTGGCGCGTTCGATTCCCATATATTGGCGTCCGTATAAGGACTTCTGAACCCAGGTGCCGAACGCTTCGCACAGCGCGCCGTTTTCGTCCGGCGCCAGATCAACCGTGAGCGAATGCTTGCGGGCGAAATTGGCGTGGCGCGTGGCGCTGTCCTTCGACACCCCGATGACACGAACGCCGGCGGCGGCGAAGTCGCCCGCGAGCGCGGTGAAATCCTGCGCCTCGCGGGTGCAGCCGGGCGTGTCGTCCTTGGGATAGAAGTAAATAACGGCCGGTTTGCCCTGAAGCGCGCTGAGCCTTACCGGGCCGCCGGCCAAGCTGAATTCGACGTCCGGCGCCGCTTGTCCGACCTCAATCATTTTCCGCCTCCTCGACCACTTTCCGCCATGCCGCCGAAACCGTGCTGCGTGCCTCGATCAACGCGGATTCGAGCGACGGCCAATCGTCGAAGCCGCATGAGCGCGCAACCAGCGGACGAGCACTGTCGGGCAGCGTGCCACCCTCCGACACCAGCCGGAGGATGACGAGCAGCCGTGTCATCAGGGCATTCGGGCCGGCCAGTTCGGGTGCGACCGCATCCGCCGCCCGGCCCAGGTCGGGATCGAAGCCGCGCGCCTCGGCAAGCTGAAAAAAGTGAATGACGAATTCCAGATCGACCAGGCCACCCGCGCCCAATTTCACATCGAGATCGCCCTGAGGCGGCTTGTGCGCCACCATCTCACGCCGCATTTTGACGACATCCTTGACCAGCCGCTTGCGATCGCGCGGCCGCGCAAGCGCTTCGTCGAGGATCCGCTGCACTGCCCCGCGCGCGGCGGCCGAACCGAAGACCGGCCGAGCACGGGTCATCGCCATCAGCTCCCAGGCCCACGCGTCCGCCAGCAGATAGCGGCGGAAACCGTCGAGCGAGACCACCAGCGGACCTTGCGCGCCGGAGGGCCGCAGACGCGTATCGATTTCATAAAGTGCGCCGGCACTGGTGGCGGCCGAAAGCGCGGTCGAAACGCGCGCGCCGAGACGATTGTAATAATGCACCGCGCCGAGCGGCTTTTCCCCACTGGATTCTGCAGCGAAATCACCGGTGAACAGATAGATAAGGTCGAGGTCCGACGCATCGGTGAGTGCGCCGCCGCCGAAGCGGCCGAGTGCGAGGACGACGAATTCGGATCCTGGGACATGGCCGTGCCACACGGCGAAGTCCTTGACGACCGCTTCCGCCGCCGTGTCGAGCGCCGCTTCGGCGAGGCGTGCATAGCCATACGCCGCGTCGAGCGGGTCGGCCGCCCCCTCGATCAGCCGTACTCCGAGCGCAAAGCGCCGTTCGCCGACGACCTGGCGCACGCGGTCGAGCTGATCTTCGAGCGGCGGGCGCGCGCGCATCTCGGCAAGAATCGTGTCCAGCGGTGCAGCCATGTCATAGGCGCCGCCATCAATCAGGCAGTCGAGCAAAGCCGGGCGCCGTGCCACCGCTTCCGACAGGCGCGGCGCTATGGTCAGGATCGCCGCGAGGATGTCGATCATCGCCGGACGCGCGGCGAGCAGGCGGAACAGGTTGACGCCGCTAGGCAGCGCTTCGATCAGCCGTTCGAAGGCGAGCAGCGCCGCGGACGGATCGTCCGCGCGGGCAAGCGCGGCAAGGATCGGTTCGGCGACCGCGTCGAACGCCTCGATCGCAGCAGGCGAACGCAAGGCGCGGATACGGCCGCCGCACCACGCCTCGATCCGCGTGCGCGCTTCGTCCGATGCGGCGAAGGACGCCCGGCCGGCCGGACGCCTTGTGGCCTCGCCATCGTCAAGCGCGTCGTACAACGCCGCAACCGCCGCAACGTGCGGTTCGAGCAACGAGATCAAATCGGCGCCGGCGTCCAGGCCGTGGAGCCGCGCGACATTGTCCAGTTCAGCCGGCTGGTCGGGCAGCGTGTGCGTCTGCCGGTCGTCGACCATCTGCAAGCGGTGCTCGATCGTGCGGAACAGGCGATAAGCTTCCGACAGGGTGCGGGCCTCGCCGGCACCGACGATGCCGGTGTTTTCCAGGGACGCCAGCGCCTCCAAGGTGTTGCGTGAGCGCAGATCCTCGTCGCGTCCGCCATGGACCAGCTGGTGGATCTGAACGAAGAATTCGATTTCGCGGATACCACCGCGGCCGCGCTTCAGATCGAAACCCGGGCCGAACGATTGGCCCGACGCGTAATGGCTGCGGATGCGGTGCGTGAGGGCGCGCAAATCGGCAATCGCGCCGAAATCGAGGCTGCGACGCCAGATGAACGGGCGGACCGCAGCAAGGAAGCGTTGTCCCAAGGCGATGTCGCCCGCCGCGGCGCGCGCCTTGATAAAGGCGGCGCGCTCCCACGCCAAAGCGCTCGATTCGTAATGGCCGATTGCCGCGTCGACCGGTAGCGCCAGCGGGGTGGCCTCGGGCGCGGGGCGCAGGCGCAGGTCGACGCGCAGGACATAGCCATCGGCATCGCGCGTCTGGAGCAGGTCGACCACGTGCCGGGCCATCCGCGCCGCCGCCTCAACCGGTTCGTCACGCTGGCGCCGCGGCACGCGCGCGGGGTCGAATAGCAGAATCGGATCGATATCCGAGCTGTAATTGAGTTCGCGGCCACCCTGCTTGCCCAGCGCCAGCGCGGCGAAACCGCGCGACCCGGCGCCTGGCTCAAGCGCGTCCCCCGCCGCGCGGATTGCCGTGTCGAGCGCATCATCAGCAAAATCGCTCAGCGCCCCAACGATGCGTTCGAGCGGAAACGCGCCTGACAGGTCACCCAACGCGACCGCCAGCGCGACGCGTTCCCGCCTGACCCGTAACGACCGGCGGACGTTCGCATCGGCGGGCCAAAAAGCTTCGGTTAGACCAGCTTCGAAACCATCCGACTCCGTGCGCGAAACGATCGAGCTTTGCCGCACCATTGCGCCGCGCAGGAACGGCGAAAATCGTTCCGCCCGCGTACATATTTCGCGGAAATCCAGCATTAATTGACCGTAAAGTGGAACATCAGGCTCTCGCGACACGTTTCCTGATCCATGTCAACCGAGCGCGCCTTTCCCGTAAGCAGCGACAACGCCGCCGCGCGCCGTTGTTCGACGACGCTGCAGGGTCTGGCGCTCAATGCGCTGTTCCCGCCGCCGCCACGCCTGCCCGACGACATGCGATCGGCGCTCGCGGCGCTTGACCGCGTCAGGCGTTAGACGTCGGCTTCGCGGCCGGAGAGGTCGCGTACCTGGCCAATAATCGTTTCCAGCGCGTTGCCGTCACTCGGCCCGTCGCGACGCGATGGTAGACTGTTGTCGTTGAGCACGGCTTCGAGCGCGACGCGCCCGCGCGCGACACGGCTCTTGATCGTGCCGACGGCGACACCACAGATTTCCGCGGCTTCCTCGTAGGAAAAGCCGCCAGCGCCGACGAGGATCAGCGCCTCGCGCTGCGCCTCGGGCAGCGTCTGCAGACCGCGCTGGACATCCGCCAGTTCGAGCTGGCCCGACTGGTTTGGCCCGGTGACGAGAATGCGGTCGGCAACCAGATCGTCCCAGTTGCCGGTGAAGCGCGTGCGGCGCATCTGCGACAGATAGATGTTGCGCAGGATGATGAAGGTCCAGGCGCGCATGTTGGTGCCCGCCTGAAAGCGCAGACGCGCGCTCCACGCCTTCATCAGCGTTTCCTGGACCAGATCGTCGGCGGTGTCGCGATTGCCCGACAGCGAGCGTCCGAAGGCGCGCAATTGCGGAATGACGAGCGTCAGCTCCGCCTTGAAATCGGCATCGTTGAGCGTCTCGATCGCCGGTGGCGCATCGGTTTCGAGTTCAGAGATATCGGCCATCCCGGTTGCTGGCTTGGCTTGCGTTTGCCTCACGCAGGTGCGGTCTGTTTGTCGAAAAACAAGGCCTGGCTGATCGCGGCGCGTACCGTCGCATGCTGGAACGGCTTGGTGATCAGGAAGGTCGGCTCGGGCCGCTCACCGGTCAGCAGGCGTTCGGGGAAGGCGGTGATGAAGATCACCGGCACGGTGATGTTCTGGAGAATATCCGCCACTGCGTCGATGCCCGAGGAATCGTCCGCAAGCTGGATGTCGGCGAGGACCAGTCCCGGACGGCTTTCCGCCGCCGACGCCACGGCCTCGTCGCGGGTCACGGCCACGCCGGTGACCGAATGGCCGAGCTCGCGCACGATCGCCTCGAGGTCCATCGCGATCATCGGCTCGTCTTCGATGATCAGGACCGAGGTGCGCGTCTGACGCTCGATTTCGCTCAGCGCGTCATCCACCAGCGACTTGACCTCTTCGGGTGAAACGTCGAGCAAATGCGCCGCGTCTTCGGGCGCAAAGCCCTCCATCGCGGTGAGCAGCAACGCCTGCCGCGCCTGGGACTGCAGCGTTTTCAGGCGGGCATTGCCGACATGTTCGTAATCGCTCTGCGCCACCTCATCGTCGGCGCCGAGATCCGTCGACGAGAAAATCGCCTGATACGTCTTGTAGAGCCCCAGTCTGGGATCGACGTCGCGCGGGAATTCGTCGGGCGCGTCGACGATCGCCTGCAGCGTCGCCCGTACATAATTATCGCCATGCTGCTGGCTGCCGGTCAGCGCGCGTGCATAACGGCGCAGAAATGGCAGATGCGGCGCCAGCTGTTGTCCCAGACTCAATTCAACGTCCCTCCCTTGGCCCCTTGGCATAGCCGCGCACACGGCGACCGCCAAGCGAACCCGCCGGCGGCATTTGTCGTGGAACCAATGACCGCGATTTTGGTTTCACGGACTTGAACTCTAACTCGAATTCGCGCGACCACAGTGCGAACAGGGCGAAGGAATATCGATTTTGGGGGCGCAGAAGGCGAATTCGGGCGAAGCGGACAAGACCGTAAGCGGGCGGCCCCGCGCGCGGGACAAAGATCATGGACAGGTCGGTACAGCCCTCCGCGAGGCCTATCGCGCGACCGTCGACGAAGCCGTGCCGAACGAGATGCTCGATCTCCTGAATAAATTGCGCTGAGCCGTGGCGGGAACGCCGCGCGACCGCGTGGCCGGTGCATTCGACCGGTTGTCGACCAGCTACAAGCTGCTGATCCTGCTCAGCCTGTCATTGCTGCCGATCATGCTGATCGCGCTGCTGGCGTCCTTCCAGGCCTCGCGCAACGCGGTTGAGCAGCACCGGCAGGAGTATAGCGCGCTGGCGGCCGACGAGGCGCGCAATCTCGACGAGACGATGGCCGTCGATCAGCGGCTGCTGGCCAATGCGCTTGCGGCGCTCGATGCGGGCGGCGATCCCGCCATGATCTGCCGGCAGATGCGGCAAATCACGGCTTACCGGAAGGGCGTGCGCCCCTTCGCGATTTTCGGCGCCGCCGAAACGCCTCTATGCGCCACACCCAATGGTGGCCTCACGCGCCCGGCGCGTCAGCTGATGGACGCTCCGCCGGGCGTGACCGTGACGAAGGACGCGCTGACCATCACGGTCGCGTCGCCAACCAGCGGACTGATCGGCGTGATGGGTTATGATCGCCAGGTACTGGCCGGGCTGGACCGCACATTGCTGCGCGCACCGGGCGTCTATGACCTGACGGTGGCGCAAGGCGATGCCGAGATCAATGTCGTGGGCCCGCATGCCAGATCGCTGACCAGCACTGTCGTCAGCGCGCCGATGCGGGGCGGGCTGTTCCTGCGCCTGACGATTTCCGCGCCCGGGGCCGGAGCCAGCGAGTGGCTGCTGGCGCTGCTGCCGATCCTGATGTGGGTGGCGGCGGCGATCGTCGGCTTTCTGGTGGTCGACCGCGCGCTGCTGCGTCCGCTCGAGGACCTGCGCATGGGGATCAGCGCGGCGCAGGGCGGCGCCCCGACTATCCCGCCCATCCATACCCCGGCGCACGAAATTCGCGACTTGGCCGACGCGCTACAGGGCTATGCACAGGAACGCAGCACGCATGAAGGGGCAATCGGCGTGGCGCTTGACCGGCAAACCGCGCTGACCCGCGAAGTGCATCACCGCGTGAAAAACAATTTGCAGGTGATCGCCAGCCTGATCAGTCTGCACGCGCGCGCCACGCAGGAGCCCGCCGCGCTCGACGCCTTCTCGGCAATCCAGCGCCGCGTCGATGCGCTGGCAATCGTGCACCGTAATCATTATGCACAAAGCGATCAGCAGGGCGCGCTGGAACTCAAGCCGGTTCTCAACGAACTCGTCGCCAACCTGCTGACCAATTTGGGAGGCGCGCGTATCACCGCGCAATTGGCGGCGGTGCGCGTGACGCTCGATACCGCCACCGCCCTGACCTTCCTGCTGACCGAATTTGTCGAACTGTCGACGCTGGTCGATCTTAACGCGCCGATCCTGCTGGTCGTGAAGGTGCAGGATAATCAGGTCGGCCGGCTAACTGTCGATTCGCGAGCGTTCGTGACTGGCGAAGCATTCGACCAGCATGTCGACCACCGCTACGGCCGGATCATGAACGGGCTGGTAAGGCAGCTCCGCACCGCGCTCGATCACGATGCCGTTCGCGGCTGCTATGTCGTTGAGTTTCCTGCGCTTCCGCCCGTCTAGAAAAATTTGCGAAAAAGATTTCACAGGCTGGGAACCCTGTTCGAGTTTGTCCGTTATTACTTTCGAACAGCGACCTTTTGCCCCCCCGCTCTCGCTGTTCGGAACATGGGCCCGAAGCCACGCCTCTCCCCCCCCCAGGCGCCGCTTCGGGCCCAACATCGTTTCATTCTCCCCTGCATTGCCGGAACGATCATCGCCCCGGCGCATTGACCTGCCGTACCTTGAGGAGATCATGATGTTTCGCAAAATCGCCACCGTCGCCCTGCTGGGCACGATGCTCGCCACCGCCGCCTGTAACACCGTCCGCGGCGCGGGCCGTGACGTCGGTTCGGTCGGTAAGGCCGTCGAGAAGTCGACCAACTAAACTAGCGTCTCGGGCGCGGGGTCCTTGGCAGCCTCGCGCTCGCGCTGTCTTTGGGTAAACCAAGTGGCGACCAACGTCAGTTCGTAAAGAATGCATAACGGGATCGCCAGCAACAGCATCGATCCCACGTCCGGCGGCGTCAGCACCATCGCAATACCGAACGCGGCCACCCAGGCATAGCGCCGCGAGGCGACGAGCTGGTCGCGGGTCACGATACCCGCCCGCTCAAGCAGCATCAGCAGCACCGGCAGCAAGAACGCGAAGCCGAACCCGAACAGAAATTGCATGACGAACGTCAGATAATTGCCGACCGCAGGCATCGCCTCCTGCGTCACTCCACCCAGATTGCCGCCAAAGCCGAGCAAATAATGCAAGGCCAGCGGGATCGCGACAAAATAGGCCAGGCTGGCGCCAAGCCCGAACAGCACTGGCGTGGCGAGCAGGAACGGCAACAGCGCGCGCTTTTCCTTCCGGTACAGGCCCGGCGCGACAAACAGCCAGACCTGGTTGGCGATGACCGGGAATGCGAGCATCAGTCCGGCGAAGAACGCGACCTTCAGTTCGACGAAGAACGCCTCAAAAATCTGCGTATAGATCAGCTTGTTCTGTCCCGCTTCGGCCAACGGATGGACGAGCACAACGAAGATCGGCTTGGCGAAATAGAGGCAGATGCCGAACGTCACCGCCAGTGCGGCGAACGACCAGAGCAGCCGCTTGCGCAGCTCGATCAGATGGTCGAGCAGCGGCGCCTGACTGTCGTCCAGTTCGTCGCGCTCTTCGAGCAAACCCTGCAGGCTCACGATTTCGCTCCGGCAGGCACGTCAGACGTGGAAGCGTTCAAGGGCAATTCGGGCTCGAGCGCGGGCACTTCGATCGCTGGCGGAGCGGCCGTCCCGATAGATAACGGTACGGGCGCGTCGATGACCGGTGTGTCGACATGCGGGGGCGGCAGGACCGGATCGGCATATTGCGCCATGATCCGCTCGTTTTCCGCCTTCCACTTCTGTTCCATTTCCTCGAGCTCGGCCTCGCGGATCATCGCGTCGATGCCCGATCGAAAATGCCGCGACATCGCGCGCGCCTTGCCGACGAAGCGGCCAACGACGCGCATCGCCTTGGGCAGGTCCTTGGGGCCGATGACAACCAGCGCCACGACTGCGAACAGCAGAAATTCCGAGCCGTCGATCCCGAACACGGGACTGCAACTCTAGATGGAAGGCGGCGCGGGCGGAACCGGCGTCGCGGTGACGGCGGCAGCTTTTTGCCGTTCGTGCTCGGCGATGATTTCGGCCGCGGTCTTGCCCTCGATCAGTTGCGGCTTGGCCGGAGTGACGGGGGTCATCTCGTCCTCCTCGCTCATGCCTTTTTTGAAGTTCTTCACGCCCTTGGCGACGTCACCCATCATGTTCGAAAAACGCCCGCCGCCGAGCAGCAGGATCGCGATGACGGCGAAAATCAGGATATGCGGCAGGGACAGGCCCATCGAACGACTCCGTTGAATTCGAAGCGCATCTAGGCGTGTTCGTCGTCGCTTTCCAGTTCGGCGAGCAGATCGTCGGGAACGGGATCGAGCAGCCCGGCCGCACGCAGATCGTCGATGCCAGGCAGGTCGCGCCGGTCGGCAAGTCCGAAATGCATCAGGAAGTCGGGTGTGGTGGCGAAGGTCAGCGGACGTCCAGGCACCTGACGGCGTCCCGCGGGCGCGATCCAGCCCGCTTCCATCAGCACGTCGAGCGTGCCTTTCGAAATCTGCACGCCGCGCACCGCCTCGATCTCGGCGCGGCTGACCGGCTCATGATAGGCGATGATCGCCAACGTCTCGATCGCCGCGCGGGAAAGGCGGCGCGGCACCTCGCGCGTTTCGCGCAACAGGTGTGCCAGATCGGGCGCGGACTGGAAATGCCAGCGCCCGCCGCGCTCGACGAGATTGAAGCCGCGATCGGCGAAGCTTTCGGCAATGGCGACGAGATCGATGGTCAGTCCGCGTTCGTCCCGGTCGAGCCGCCGGGCGATTTCGCCGACGGTCAGCGGTTCTTCACTGGCGAACAGCATCGCCTCCAGCGCCCTTCGCTCGTCATTGCCGCGAAGGCGAGAATCCATCTGCTCATCGTCGCGCAAGCGAAGAGACTCGGGAGATGGACCCCCGCCTTGGCGGGGGTGACGAGATTGGTTTGGGTCGCTCACGCCGCCCGCACCATGATCGGTCCGAACGGGGCGTCCTGTCGCAGATCGATCACCCCGCGCCGCGCCAGTTCGAGGCTGCCGACCATCGTCGAGGCGAGCGCCGAGCGGCGATGGCCCTCGTCCAGGGCCGCTGGCAGCAACGTTGAGATCGCTGTCCAGTCGCGCAATTTGGCAGCGCTCGCCTCGATCGCGGCAATCGCGGCTTCGAGCGTCACCAGCGGCCGCCGCGCCACCTGGTGCAGCACCGGCGCGGTGCGCGCCTTGACCACGCCGTACGCCGCGACGAGATCGTAAAGCGATGCCTGCCACAGCGCCTTGCGGTCGGTGGCCAGCCCTTCAGGCTCCGCGCGGGCGAACACATCGCGCTCCAGCCGATCGCGTGCCATCAGCCGCGCCCCTGCCTCACGCATCGCTTCGAGCCGGCGCAGCCGCTGCTGCAGCCGCAGCGCCAAATCTTCGGGATCGGGGTCATCGCGCGCCTCGCGGGGCAGCAGCAGTCCCGATTTGAGGTAAGCAAGCCACGCCGCCATCACCAGATAGTCGGCCGCCTGCTCGAGACGCGCCGATCCCGCGCGCTTAAGATAATCGAGATACTGATCGACCAATGCGAGGATCGAAATCTGCCGCAGATCGACCTTTTGCGCCCGTGCCAGCGCGAGCAACAGGTCGAGCGGGCCTTCCCACGCGCCGAGATCGACGGTCAGTTCGGCCTCGTCAGCCACGCGGCGGGGTGGCCGTGAAGCTGGCGAGAGTTAGTTCGAAATAGGGCTTGCCGCCATGGCGGATAAGCAACCGGCGCGGCCAGACCACGCCATGCGCGCGCAGCTCCCCCGAAAATTCGAAGTTTTGCGGCAACGGCGCGCCGGTGTCGCTGTCGGGCACGGTATTCGATCCCGATTGCAAGCGCCCGGCGCGGTCGAAGCACAGCCGCGTCTCGGGCGCGCCGGCATGCCGCGCCGTCACGCAGCGGTTGCGGGCATGCGTCGTCAGCATCAGGCCGTACAGCGCGAACTGGGCGCGTTCGTGACGCGCCTGCGCTTCGCTCAGCGGCCGCGAATTGCCGAGGAAGGTCACCGTGGCCGCGGTTGGAGTCAACAGCATCGTCCGGGCGCGGGCTTCGCCCTCGGCAACCGGCCAGCTGCGCGAATGGGCGGTGGCGAAGGGTTCGACGCGCGTCTCGACGGCGATGTCGATCGTCCGCGCGCCATGGATCCGCGCGATGCCGGTCCAGTTCAACACTGGCAGGGGTTTCGCCTCCGCTCCCGCCCCGAGCAGCACCAGGCCCAGCAGCGCGCGCTTCACGCCGCCAGCGCCAGCAGCGCGTCGCGCTTGGCGATCGCCTCGGCGAAATCGCCCTCAACCGGCCCAATCGTTGCCATCGCCGCGTCGAGCCGCCCGCGCCCGCGCGGGGTGATCGCGGGCAGGATGTTCGCCATCGCCACCATTTCCTCCATCCGTCCCCAGCAGTTGAGCGCGACGTCACAACCCGCCGCAACGCAGCCTGCCGCACGGTCGGCAACGTTGCCCGACAGCGCTTTCATGTCGAGGTCGTCGCTCATTAGGAAACCGTTGAAGCCGATCGTTTCACGAATGATCGTCCCGATCACGACCGAGCTCAGTGTCGCCGGTCTTTCGGCATCCCACGCGTCGAACACGATATGCCCGGTCATACCCATCGGCGCGTCGGCCAGCCGCTGAAACGGAAACAGGTCACGCGCCAGCTCTTCGGCGCTGGCGGTGACCGTCGGCAGGTGATGATGGCTGTCGACCGCCGCGCGGCCCTGCCCCGGCATGTGTTTGACCACGCCGACGACGCCGCCTTCGCGCAGGCCGTCGATCACCGCGCGGCCGAGCGCGGCGACGAGCAGAGGATCGGCGCCGAACGCGCGGTCGCCAATCGCGTCATGCGTTTCGGGTGCGCGAACATCAAGCAGCGGCAGGCAATTCACATTGATGCCGACCTCCTCCAGCATCAGCCCCAGCGCGCGGGCATTGGCGCGCACTGCCTCGATCCCCGAAATCGGCGCGGTGTTGTACAGCGCTTCGAACGCGCCCGGCGGTGGAAAGGCCGGCCATTCGGGAGGGCGCATCCGCGCGACGCGCCCGCCCTCCTGATCGATCGAGATGAGGACGTCATTGCGGCCCTCAAGGTCGCGCAGGGAGTCGGTCAGCGCGCGGAGCTGCGTTCGGTCGGCGATGTTCCGCCCGAACAGAATATAGCCCGCAGGCTTGGCGTCGGCGAAGAAGGTGCGTTCGTCGGCTGTCAGTGCCGGACCCGACAGGCCGAAGATCGCCGGCGTCACTGACCCCTCCCCTTCGTCATTGGGGCGACTGTCACTAACCGACCACCAGGCAATTCTCGCTCGCCGCCTTGAGCTGGCCGCATACCGATTGTGCGTTGGCGCCCGCGCTCGCGCGCAGACGATAGACGGTGCGGCCGATCACTTCGCCGGTCTGCACCGCATGGGTCAGTCCCTTGAGATAGTCGAAGCGCGAGGTCATCACGTTCCATGCGCGTTCGGCCTTTTCGCGCGTGTCGAACGAGCCGAGCTGGACGATGCCCGGGCCGCTCAGCGTCGGACCGGCATCGGCGGGCTTGGCGGCGACGGCGACGGGCTTTTCGGGCGTGGTCGCGGCAGGCTTGGCCGGTTCGACGCGCTTGACCGCGATCGGCGTCTCCGGCGCGGCGTTGAGGTCGATCTGGCCCTGCGGCTCATCGCCCTGGCTCGCGGCGAAGGCGGCATCACCCTGCCCCTCGATATCCATGCCGTTGGCGGTGGTGTCCTTGACCTTGTACGGCCCCGGCGCCGCGGCAATCAGCGCGCCGCCGCCATCCTCGTCCGCACTGCGGCCCTGCAACAGCCACCATGCGCCGCCCGCGACCATCGCCAGGATCATCAGCGCGACAAGGATCATCAGCGCCATCGGCGGACCGGCTTCGGCCTCCTCCAGAAATGCGACGCTGTCGTCTTCCATCCGCATGATTACATCGACTCCGCAGGCGTCACGCCCAAAATGCCCAACCCATTGGCGATGACTTGCCCAATTTGCCGGCTGAGGAAAAGACGCGCGCGCGTCAGATCGTGATCGTCCCCGACGAGTACCCGCGCCCGCGGATCGTCATTGCCGCGATGCCAATAGCCGTGAAACGCCGCTGCCAGATCGTAGAGGTAGAACGCAATGCGGTGCGGCTCGCGGCTGCTCGCGGCGCTTTCGACGATGCGCGGGAATTGCGCCGCCAGCTTGACGATCTCCAGATCGGCATCGCCCAACAGGCTCAGATCGGGCGCGCCTTCGGTGACGCCCAGCTCAGCCGCCTTGCGGCCAAGGCTGGCGATACGCGCATGGGCATATTGGACATAGAATACGGGATTGTCCTTGGTCGCTTCGACCACCTTGGCA
This sequence comes from uncultured Sphingomonadaceae bacterium, assembly GCA_964246315.1. GTDB lineage: Bacteria > Pseudomonadota > Alphaproteobacteria > Sphingomonadales > Sphingomonadaceae > Sphingomonas_O. The sequence goes on from CAXTPT010000010.1 coordinate 58,287, forward strand.
AAGTCGAAATCCATCTGCGCATCGGCCTTGCGGCTGAGCATGGTGAAGCGGACGACATCCTTGCCGACCTCTTCGACCACTTCGGCGAGCGTCACGAAATTGCCCGACCGCTTGGACATTTTGACCGGCTCGCCCGCGCGGAGCAGGCGGACCATCTGGATCAGCTTGACGTCGAACGGCTTGCCGCCGGTGAGCGCCTGCACGGCGGCGCGGATGCGCTTGACCGTACCCGCATGGTCGGCGCCCCACACGTCGATCAGCGCGTCGGCATCCGCCGCCTTTTGCCAGTGATAGGCCATGTCGGCGCCGAAATAGGTCCAGCTGCCGTCGGACTTGCGGATCGGCCGGTCCTGATCGTCCCCGAACTGCGTGCTGCGGAACAGCGGCAGCTCGACCGGCTCCCAATCCTCGGCGGTCCTGCCCTTGGGCGCTTCGAGCACGCCGTCATAGACCAGCCCCGCGGCGCGCAATTTGGCTTCGGCCTGTTCAGGCATATGCCGCGCCTGGACATCGGCCTCGGAGGCGAAGCGATCATGCTCGATGCCGAGCAAGGCGAGGTCGGCGCGGATCTGCACCAGCATCGCCGCGACCGCGCGTTCGCGAAACAGCTTGAGCCAGTCGCCTTCGGATGCATCGGCATATTGGTCGCCGAATTCCTGCGCCAGCGCCCGCGCGACCGGAACGAGATAATCGCCCGGATACAGGCCGTCCGGGATTTCACCGATCGGCCGCCCCAATGCTTCTAGATATCGCAAATGCACCGAGCGCGCGAGCGTATCGACCTGTCCGCCGGCGTCGTTGACGTAATATTCGCGGATCACCTCGTGTCCGGCAAATTCGAGCAGCCCGGCGAGCGCATCGCCGACCACCGCGCCGCGGCAATGGCCCATGTGCATCGGCCCGGTCGGGTTGGCCGAGACATATTCGACGTTGATCGTCTTGCCTGTGCCGATCGCCGAGCGGCCGTAATCGCCGCCCTCGGCAACGATCGCTTCGAGTTCCTCGCGCCATACCGCGTCGTTGAGGCGCAGGTTGATGAAGCCCGGCCCGGCGATGTCGACGCCTGCGACATAGGGCAGAGCCGCGAGCCGCGGCATGAGCTGTTCGGCCAGCGCGCGCGGGTTGGTGCCCGCCGCTTTGGCCAGCACCATCGCCGCGTTGGTCGACAAATCACCATGACTGGCATCGCGTGGCGGCTCGACCGTCACCGCATCACGCAGCGATGGCCCCAGAGCTCCTGCAACTTCGAGTTCGTTCAGCACGTTATCGAGATCGGCGGCGAAACGGATATACAGGCTTGGCAAGACGGTTTCCGAAAAGTTGGCTGGCGCGCCGCTTAGCGAGAATAGGCGCAGGCGTGAACTCTGCTAGAGCACATGCCGCATGATCAAAGTGGCAAGCTACAATATGCGCAAGGGCGTCGGCACCGATCGCCTGCGCCGTCCCGAACGCATTCTTGACGTGCTTAACGAGATCGATGCGGACGTGGTGGCGCTGCAAGAGGCCGACCGCCGCTTCGGCGCCAAGGAGTCGGCGCTGCCAGTGGACATGATCGCGCGCTGCACGCCCTACATTCCGGTCAAGCTCAGTCCACGGGACTGCGGCCTCGGATGGCACGGCAACGCGATTCTGGTGCGGCAGGGCATTGAGGTCACCGGCCATGCCCATGTCGATCTGCCGACGCTCGAGCCGCGCGGCGCGGTGATTGCGGACCTCAGGGTCGCCGATGCGCCGTTACGTGTTGTCGGCATGCACCTCGATTTGTCCGGTCTTCAGCGCCGCCGTCAGGCGCGCGCGATCGTCGCCGCCATCGAGCGCCGTGAGAAAATGCCGGTGGTGCTGATGGGCGATCTCAATGAATGGACGCGTACCGGCGGCTGCCTGCGCGATTTCGCGCATAATTACCGCATGGCCCAGACCGGCCCGAGCTTCCACGCGCGGCGCCCGATGGCGCGGCTTGACCGGATCATGGTCGGCGGCGGGCTGAAAGTCGCTTCGGCAGGCGTACATCACAGTTTGAAAACGCGCCACGCCAGTGACCATTTGCCAATCTGGGCAGTGGTCGAACCCGACTAAAGCGTCTAACGGGCGCGGATCGTGACGCCCGCCGCCACCCCTGCACTCCCCGCTGAATGGCGCGATTTCCTTGCGCTGACCAAGCCGCGCGTAATGACGCTCGTCGTGTTCACGGCGATTTGCGGCCTGCTGGTCGCACCGGTCCATTTGCCATTTGCGCTGGGATTCACGGCAATCCTCACCATCGCGCTCGCCGCCGGCGCATCGGGTGCGCTGAACATGTGGTGGGAGGCCGATCTCGACGGCAAGATGAAGCGCACGGCCAAGCGCCCCCTTCCCGGCGGGCGCATGGAAAAACAGGCCGCGCTGCATTTCGGCGTCGGTCTTGGCACTTTCGCGGTGCTGACAATGGGCCTTGCGCTTAATTGGTTCGCAGCGGCTGTTCTGGCCTTTTCGATCTTCTTCTACGCGGTGGTCTACACCATCTGGCTAAAGCCGCGTACGCCCCAGAACATCGTTATCGGCGGTGCGGCAGGCGCGTTTCCGCCGCTGATCGGCTGGGTCGCGGCGACCGGATCGCTGAGCCCGCTGCCGGTGATCCTGTTCCTCCTCATCTTCTTCTGGACGCCCCCGCATTTCTGGGCGCTCGCGCTGTTCATGGAGGCCGATTACGAGGCGGCGGGCATTCCGATGCTGCCCAATGTCGCGGGCGAAGCTACGACGCGGCGGCAGATCGTGCTATACACGGTTCCGATGGCGATGTGCGCGCTGGCGCCGCCGGTGATGGGGCTGGCGGGTGCGCCGTACGCGGGGGTGGCGGTGGTGCTGACCGGCGCTTTCTTCCTACTCGCCCTGCGCGTCGGTCGGCGGGTCGAGCGCGCCGAGCGCGCACTGTTCAAATATTCGATCATCTATCTGTTCGCGCTGTTCGCGGCGCTTGTCGTGGACAAATTCATATGACCGACCCCGAATTCAACCGGCGCCGCAAGAGCCGTGCGATCATCACCGCGCTGCTCCTCGCGGCGATGTGCCTGCTGTTCTACTTCATCACGCTCGCGCGGATCGGCAATCCCGGGGCATGAGCGTGCTGGCGCGCGATCCCCGACAACGCACCGCGATGGTGCTGGCGGCGGTCGCGCTGGCGATGGTCGGCCTGGGTTTTGCCAGCGTGCCGCTGTACCGGCTATTTTGTCAGGTCACCGGCCTCAACGGCACCACGCAGCGCGGGCTCAAGGCACCTGGCGCGATTGCCGGGCGGACCATGACGATCCGCTTCGATGCCAATCACGCGCCGGGCCTGCCCTGGTCGTTCAAGCCGGAGGAAGCGACCCAGGGCGTCACCATCGGCGAGCGCGAGCAGGCGATCTTCGTCGCGACCAACAATGCCTCAAAACCCGTCACCGGCACCGCGACGTTCAACGTCACCCCGGTCCAGGCGGGGAAGTATTTCACTAAGATCCAGTGCTTCTGCTTCACCCAGCAGACGCTCCAGCCCGGCGAATCCGCGCGCATGCCGGTAATCTATTATGTCGATCCGAAAATCCTGAACGATCCCGATGCCAATGACATCGCGGAAATCACGCTCAGCTACACCTTCTATCCCGTTGCGGATGGGCCGAAGGCGGGCTAACCGACTGGCGACATTCGTTTGCCCTGAGCTTGTCGAAGGGCCGTATCTTTCTTCGTGCTGCACGGAGTGAAGGACGGGGCTTCGACAGGCTCAGCCCGAACGGCTCGGTTTGACAGGGAATAAGACAATGGCCGGCGCCAAGAACCACGATTATCACATCCTCGCCCCCGATCCCTGGCCGATCATCGGCGCGTTTTCCGCGCTGACGATGGCCGCGGGCGGCATCATGTGGATGCATGGCAGCCATGTCGGCAAGCCCAATGGCGGCGGCTGGGTGTTCCTGATCGGCCTTGCCGCGGTGCTTTACACCATGCTCAGCTGGTGGACCAACGTGGTCAAGGAAGCCAAAGCGGGCGATCATACTCCGGTCGTCCAGCTGCACCTGCGCTATGGCATGATCCTGTTCATCGCGTCCGAAGTGATGTTCTTCGTCGGCTGGTTCTGGGCGTGGTTCGACTTTTCGCTTTTTCCTTCGACGGTCGACGTGGTCGCCGGACAATGGCCGCCCAAGGGCGTCGAGGTGCTCGATCCCTTCGCCTTTCCGCTGCTCAACACGCTGATCCTGCTGCTGTCGGGCACCACCGTGACTTATGCGCACCATGCGCTGATCCACGGCAATCGTCAGGGCCTCAAGACCGGCCTGTGGTGGACGATCGGCCTCGGCGTGCTGTTCAGCTGCATCCAGGCCTATGAATATGCTCACGCCCCATTCGCCTTCAAAGGGCTGAATTATGGCGCGGCCTTCTTCATGGCGACGGGTTTCCACGGCTTCCACGTGCTGGTCGGCACGATCTTCCTGATCGTCTGCCTCAAGCGCGCCTACAATGGCGACTTCACCCCGCGCCAGCATTTCGGCTTCGAAGCGGCGGCCTGGTATTGGCATTTCGTCGATGTCGTGTGGCTGTTCCTGTTCGTCAGCATCTATGTCTGGGGCGGCTGGGGCGCGCCGATCCACGGCGGATAATGATGGCCGGGCGCTGCCCACGGTGCGGCGCCGGCACGCTGTTCGACGGGCCGATTGCGTTCGCCAAGACCTGCCGCGCCTGCGGGCTCGACTTCTCGACATTCAACGTTGGTGACGGACCCGCCGCATTCCTCACGCTGATCGTCGGCGCGCTGATCGTCATCGGCGCGGTGACGCTCGAATTGGCAGCAGCGCCGCCCTGGTGGGTTCACGCGCTGATCTGGCCAGGGCTGACCCTGGCGCTGGTCATCGGCGGCTTGCGCATCGCCAAATCGGCGCTGATCGCCAGCGAATACCGCAACCAGGCGCGCGAGGGGCGGCTCAAATGAAACGCCTGCCGCTCATCCCGACGATCATCGTCGCTGCGGCTGTGGCACTGATGATCGGCCTCGGCGTGTGGCAATTGCAGCGCGCGCGGTGGAAAGACGGGTTGCTGGCAACCTACGCCGCCAATGCCGATTTGCCGCCAATCGCGCTGCCCAACGTCCCCGACGGCAAGAACCCGCCGCTGTTCCGCCGGGCCACCGGCTTCTGCCTTGAAGTCACCGGCTGGGATGCCAAGGCCGGGCGCAGCGCTTCGGGCCAGGCCGGCTGGAGCCATATCGCCCGCTGCCGGACGGGCGCCGAAGGGCCCGGCCTTTCGGTCGATGCCGGCTGGTCGGGCAAGGCGACCAATCCGATGTGGAAGGGCGGCGAGGTACAGGGCCGCCTGGCCCCCGACACGCAGCACATCTACCGTCTCGTCGCGACGGTCCCCGCGCCCGGCCTGCAACCCAGCGCCCCGCCTTCGCTCGAAGAGATACCCAATAATCACCGCGCTTATGCGGTACAGTGGTTCATCTTCGCGGGCGTGGCTCTGGTGATTTACGCGCTTGCGCTACGACGGCGGAAACCGGTGGCGAAAGCTTAGGCGCGCACCGAACTCCACGCCGACCGGCTCACCGGCCCCGCCAGAATTTGTTTCTTGAACACGCGGCGCATGGTCGCCGCCGCGTTGCCATCCATCATCACCACGCGCGTACCGCCGGAGAGCAAGGTTTCGATCGCGCTGATCGGCAGCTTCTGCCTGGTGCATTCGGCACGCACCTCGGCTTCGGTGCCGGCGACGTTGATCGCCCGCGACGTGGGAGCGGTATCGCGCATCGCGCTGCCCGACTGGCGCCAGCTCATGCGCCCACCGCCAAGCGCGCGGCCGCGCCGAAGTCGACGTGCAGCGCGTTGATGCGCTGCGCATAGGCGCGAACGAAAGCCTGATGGGCAACCCGCGCCGCGGGATGCGCGGCATTGCGGCTCGCGACGATCGACAATTGGTGCCGAGCCAAAAGATAATTGAGGTCCATGTGCAGGACTCCCGTTGCGTAAGCGGGAGCGCGATGGTCTCTCAGCCGCAGACGCTTACCGGATCGGAATGCTGCGATGGACAATCTTAGCACAGACGCGTTCGATTAGATAGCGGCCTAAAGCCCCGCCTGCTCGATCGCGGCGAGGAGCTCGGCGCTGACCGCTGGATCGTTCTTGGGCGACAGGCGGTTGAGCACGGTCCGCACGCGGCTCTGCGCGACCTGCAGCGCCTTGTGGCGCACTTGCCGGATCGCGTTGGTGCGTCCCAACCTGCTTTCACCAAGCAAGGCTGCCCATTTCGCTTCCTCGGCCGCTAGCACCGACAGTGCCAGGCGCAGTCCGTCACGGCGGCCATGGTCGTAATCGTCGGACATGACCTAGGCTTTCCTGCTAAAAACGGCGTGATCGCCGAGCTCGGCTTTGGCCTCACCGCGCGCCAGCCGGGCATAATGAGCCGGCAAAGTGTCGGACCCGGTCGAAGGTGTAGCATCCGCATCATAGCGGCCGGTCGCCGTGTCCAACACGAGCATCGATTCGGTGGCATAATAGCGGCCGATCCGCGCTAGCTCGGCCTTGGCCTTCAATGACGGGGTCAAGCGGCCGAACATGGCCAGGAGCCCGATGATCGCGTCCATCATGCCGACCGGCACATAAGTGAAGCGCGGGGCGCGGCCAAGCAACGCGAACAGGGCCTCCCCCTGCTCTTTCGGGGCGATCGCCGGACCCGGGCCACCGATGGGCAGCACGCGGTTGCGCCGGTCGTCCCGCTCGACGCAGTCGGCGAGATATTCGGCCAGATCGCTATCGCTGATCGGCTTGCAGGCGGTCAGCATGCCGCTCCCGAGCAGCAGCCAAGATTTGCCGCGCATGACGCGCTCGACCTGCCCCGACAGCGATTTGAAGAAAGCGGTGGGGCGGACGATCGTGTAATCCATCCCCGACGCGATCAGCGCTTGCTCGAACGCCAGCTTGGCGTGCTGAAACGCCAGCAGCGGCTTCTGCACGCAGATCGCCGACAGCAGCACCATGTGCGGCACGCCCGCAGCGCGCGCAGCGTCGAGCAGGTGGGTTTGCGCCTGGTAGTCGATCGCCCAGGCATCCTCCGGCGCGCCGGTACGCGATGCGAGGCAGGACACCACGCAATCGAACCGCTCGCCGCGAAATCCGTCCCGCGCGAGCGAGGCGGGATCGGTCACGTCGCCATAACGAATCTCTGTTTCACGGAGCATCGCATCGGCCGACGGATGCGCGCGATTGGCCGAAAGTCTCACGAAACAAACGACCTCGTGGCCGCGCCGCACCAGCGCCTTTGCCGTGGCCCGTCCGATCGTCCCAGTGGCGCCGGACAGGAACACGCGGTGACGGCGGTCTGGATCGGGCTCTCGGACGGCGGCGCTCATAACTTCTGCGCGTCCCTAAGGCCAATTTGTACGAATGATAGAAGCTCCGCTCGGCCAGGCCGCCCTTGTACCCCGCGCCCTGCTTGCTACAGGCCTCGCACACGCACAAATGGGAATTCGCATCATGACCGCCGTCGGACAGGATAGCCTTGGCACTCGCAGCACCCTGACCGCTGGCGGACGGACGGTGTGTTATTATTCGCTGCCCAAGGCGGCGGAGCAGCTCGGCAATATTGACCGGCTGCCCTTCTCGATGAAGGTGCTGCTCGAAAATCTGCTTCGCTTCGAAGACGGCGTGACCGTCACGCGCGAAGATTTGCAGGCGATGGTCGCATGGCAGGACGATCCGCGCGCGACGCGCGAGATCCAGTATCGCCCGGCGCGCGTGCTGATGCAGGATTTCACCGGCGTGCCCTGCGTCGTCGATCTCGCGGCGATGCGCGACGCGATGACCGCGCTCGGCGCCGATCCGGCGAAGATCAACCCGCAGGTGCCCGTTCATCTGGTCATCGATCACAGCGTGATGGTCGACGAATTCGGCACTCCGCAATCCTTCGGGCAGAATGTCGAGCTCGAATATGCCCGCAATGGCGAGCGTTACGAATTCCTCAAATGGGGTTCGAAGGCGCTCGACAATTTCAAGGTGGTGCCGCCGGGCACCGGCATTTGCCACCAGGTCAATCTCGAGCACATCGCGCAAGGCGTGTGGGTGTCGGACGGCGCGGACGGCTGCCCCGTCGCTTATCCCGATACGTGCGTCGGCACCGATAGCCACACGACGATGATCAACGGCCTGGGCGTGCTCGGCTGGGGCGTCGGCGGCATTGAGGCGGAAGCGGCGATGCTCGGCCAGCCGGTCAGCATGCTGATTCCCGAAGTTGTCGGCTTCAAGCTGACCGGCAGCCTGCAGGAAGGCATTACCGCCACCGATCTGGTGCTGACGGTGACGCAGATGCTGCGCGCCAAGGGCGTGGTTGGGCGGTTCGTCGAGTTCTACGGGCCCGGACTGAACGCGCTGTCACTCGCCGACCGCGCGACGATCGCCAACATGGCGCCCGAATATGGCGCGACCTGCG
>CAXTPT010000011.1:0-65439 GCA_964246315.1 uncultured Sphingomonadaceae bacterium
GCCGGCGGGGCCGGCGGAGCCAATGGCGGCGGCTGCGGCACGAAGACCGGAGCCGGCGTCGTCACCGGCGTCTGCACGATCGGCGGCGGAATGGTCACCGGCGGCGGCGGCAGCGGCTTGTCTGGCGGCGGCGGCGGCGGAAGTTCTTCCGGCGGCGGCGGCTCTTCCTGCACGTCGAACGTCTTCAGGTCCTTGGAAACCTTTTTGACGACGTCGTACGCCAGGCCGGTGATGAATGCGTACCCAAGAAAAATATGCAGGATGACGACGATGACGATCGCCCAGAAGCGACCCGGCGTCATTCCTTTCCGGTCTGTATAAGCCATCCGGCTGAAAAACTCCCTCACCGAGACCGTTGATGAGAGCGGAACGCGGCAACGCCGTTTCCTCTCCCTTAGCCGCTCTCAGGCTGTGTTATTTGAGCGACAGTCGCAAGTCCTAACGAGGCCCTAAGGCTCGCGCAATCGCTTTGTCGGCGCGCGCGCCCGGCTCGCCGCGCGATGCGCTTGCCAAGCGGCGCCCGGCGCGAGAGATGGGCGACATGAACAGACCCATGCTTCGTTCGATTGCGGCCGCCTTGACGCTAACCATCTGTTTTTCTTCGGAAATGGCCAGCGCGCAAAGCTATGCCGCGCTCGCCAGAGCATTCGCCGATGCCCCATTGGTGGCGCGGGTCAAAGTGACGCGTGCGCAGACGATCAAGCCGCCACCCAGTCCCGATAAGGAGCGTTATTACGTAACGGCCGACGTTACCGCGCTGATCCGAGCCCCCGCCCCGCAGCCGCCGACGCTCAACCTGCTTGCCGACCTGTCGCTCGATTCGCGGGGGAAACGACCGAAGATCGGCAAGGCCGAATGGCTGGTCGCGGCGCGGCCGAGCGGCACACAAGTGCAGCTGGTCGCCGCGCCCTTGGCCTGGACGCCGGAGGCCGAAACGCAAATCCGGGCGATCGTCACTGCGGCTGCGGCGCCAGGCGCGCCAGGTGCGGTACGACGGATCAGCGGCGCCTTCCACTCACCGGGTAATGTCCCGGGCGAAAGCGAAACACAGATTTTTATCGATCATGCGAACGGGATCAAGGGATCGCTGTCCGTGCTGCGCCGGCCGAACCTGGCGCCGGCCTGGCACGCATCGTTCGGCGAAGTGGCGAGCGACAACCCGCCGCCGGTCAAGGATACGCTCGGCTGGTACCGGCTGGCCTGCGGCTTGCCCCAAGCACTGCCCGAGGCGGCGCTGGGGGAACTCGACGAGGCCGGCCGCACCGCAGCGCGTGCCGACTATGCGTTCGTGCTCGCGCAATTGGGCGCGTGCGATGCCTAGAGATTGCCGAAATCGCGCTCGAAACCGCGCAGGCTGGCGCCGCCATCGACGAACAGGGTTTGCCCAGTGACCGACTTCGCGCCCGCGAAATAAAGCACGGCATCGGCGATGTCGCCGGGGGACGGCAAAAGCTTGAGCGGCATCGATGCGCGGGTCCGCGTCAGGACCGTCTCGTCGTGCGCCGGGGACGGCAGGGTCAGGCCCGGCGCGACGGCATTGACGCGCCATCTCGGCGCCAGTGCCACCGCCAGTGTCCGCGTCGCAGCCGCAAGCGCAGTCTTGCTCAGCGAATAGCTCAGCTGATCGGGCACCGGGTTGCGAATCCGCTGATCGAGGATGTTGATCACGCTCCCCTCCCCGCCACGCCGCGCGAGCGCGAGAGCCAGCGCCTGCGGGGCGAGCGCATTGACGGCATGATAGCGCTGCAGGCTTTCGGCGTTGGCGGTGGCGGCATCGTCATCAGCGAACAGCGATGCGCAATTGATCAGCAGCGACGGCGCGTGACCGAACGCCGTTTCGACCTGCGGGATCAGCGCTTCGACCGCGGGCGGATCGCCGAGATCGGCGGTGAAGCCGCGCCATTCGACAAGCGCTGCGGTCAGTTCTTGCTCTGGTTCGGCGGTATGATGGCTGTGGAGAGCGAGCGTCCAGCCGTCCCGCGCCAGCGCCGCCGCGATGGCCGCGCCGATGCGCCGGTAGCCCCCGGTGACCAGCGCCAGCTTCACGGGCGATGCCTGACGCGGCGAATGCCGATCGATTCGCCGCCTTCGGCGATCGCCAGCTTGACGATGCGGATATCGACCCGGCGGACGCGCGCATCGGAGTCGAACAGGGCGTCGGCGATGTGGTCCGCAACGGCCTCGACCAAGGTGAAATGCTGCCCCGCGGGCAATCCGGTGACCGCGCGCTTGAGATCCATATAGTTTTTCGATGCATGCAGCGGCGTGTCGGGTCCGAACCGGCCAGCGACGTCGAGGTCGACAGTGATCGAAATCCGCAGCGGCTGCGGCAAGTGCGTTTCTTCCGAAAAAATACCGGTCAGGACCGGCACTTCGAGATCGTGCACTTCGAGTTGGAGCAGATCGTTCATTGCGCGGCGCGCTTAGACGCTTCCATTACGCGCGCCAATCGTTATGGGCGCGCGCCCTCATGTCCGTTCGTATCGCCCCATATGCCGACGCCGAGCCGTCCCAGGTCGAAGCGCTGCTCGATGCCGCCTTCGGCGCGGACCGCCGCCAGCGCACGGCGTACAAATTGCGCGAAGGGTTGACGCCGCTGCCGGCGCTGAGCTTCGCGGCGTTCGACGAAGGGCAGCCCGTCGGCATCTTGCAGAGCTGGCCCATCGCGCTCGATCACAGGCCGTTGGTACTGGTCGGACCGGTCGCGGTCTTGCCCGATCTCCAGCAGGGCGGGATTGGCCGCGCGATGATGAGCGCCCTGATCGCGGCGGCGGGCGAGCAGCCGATGGCGATGATCGGCGACCCTGAATATTATGGCCGCTTTTTCGGCTTTACCGCCGATGCGACGGCTGAGTGGCAATTGCCCGGGCCGGTCGAGCGGCGGCGCTTGCTGGCCAAACATGCCGGCCATCTCGCGCGGCCTGGCCTGCTGCACGCCTTTACGCCGGAAGCCTTGTCAGCCTAGGCACAGCTCATGCCGATGTCGCCGCCCCCCGATCTCGACACCATGTCGCTGGCAGAGGTCGCCAAGGCCCTCGCCGAAAAGCGCCTGCCGCCAGTTGAAAAATGGCATCCGGCGCATTGCGGCGACAGCGAGATGCGCATCGCGCGCGATGGTACCTGGTTCCATCAGGGCACGCCGATCGACCGTGCGGCGATGGTCGCGCTGTTTTCGACCATCCTGCGGCGCGAGGCGGACGGCGGCTATGTGCTCGTCACGCCCGGCGAGAAGCTCGACATCGAGGTGGAGGATGCCCCCTTTATCGCGGTCGAGGTCAAGAGCGAGAGCGCGGGGCGTGAGCGGCGGCTGGCGTTCCGGCTTAATACCGGCGACCTCGTGGTCGCGGATGCCGATCATGCGCTGCGCTTCGAGGAGCATGACGGCGAACCCCGCCCCTATCTTCATGTCCGCGCAGGTCTCGAGGCGCTGGTCGCGCGGCCGGTGTTTTACGAACTGGCCGACATGGCGCTGGACGATGGCGGCGACCCACCGGGCGTGTGGAGCGCCGGGACCTTCTTTCCGATGGCGGGCGCGTGACGCTGGCCGAGCGGCTGCGCACGAGGCTGACGGAGACTGACACGGAGGCGCCACCCTTTCCGGGGGACGACAGCGCCCTGTCCCGCGGAGCCGTCCCGGCAGCGGTGCTCATCGCCATCACCGATAGGACCGAACCGGGCCTAATCCTTACCCAGCGCCCCGAAACCATGCGCCGTCACCCTGGCCAGGTCGCCTTCCCCGGCGGCCGCATCGATCCGGGCGACGCCGACCCCGTCGCCGCCGCGCTGCGCGAGGCGGAGGAGGAAATTGCGCTCGACCCTGGTAAGGTTGACGTCGTGAGTTCGCTTTCGCCTTATCTCACGATCACCGGTTTTGCCGTGACGCCCGTCGTCGGCGTAATCCCGCCCGATCTCCCTCTGGTGCCGCATGACCGAGAGGTGGCGGCGGTGTTCGAAGTGCCTCTCGCCTTCGTGCTGGCAGCCGACAGCTGGTCCGAACAAGTGGTCATGTTCCAAGGCCGCGAACGCCGCTATCGCGAGGCGATGTGGCAGGACCGGCTAATCTGGGGCGCGACGGCGGCGATGCTTGCCAACCTTGCGGCGCGGCTGAAATGGTGAGCTTGTGCGAGGGCGGCTGGCGAGCCCGGCAAAGCCTGACCGAACTGGTCACGCTGCTCGGCGGCGATGCCGAAACGCGAGCGGTCGGTGGCGCCGTGCGGGACACGCTGCTGGACTTGCCGGTGGCGGACATCGACCTGGCGACGCGGCTGATGCCCGACGAGGTGATGACACGGGTCAAGGCCAGCCGGTTCAAGGCCGTGCCGACAGGGCTCAAGCACGGCACCGTGACCGCGGTCACGCCCGACGGTCCGGTCGAAGTTACCACGCTGCGCCGGGACGTCTCGACCGATGGCCGCCATGCCGAGGTCGCGTTCACCGGCGATTGGCGTGCCGACGCCGCGCGTCGCGATTTCACGATCAACGCGCTGTACGGTGAGATCACCGATGGCGCGGTGAGCGATTATTTCGGCGGGCTGGACGATCTCCGGGCGCGACGGGTGCGTTTTATCGGTGCACCCCTGGAGCGCATCGCCGAGGATCACCTGCGCATCCTGCGCTTCTTCCGTTTCCATGCGCGTTTCGGCACGGGCGCGCCCGACGCCGAGGGTCTCGCGGCGTGCGTCGCGCGCGCGAACGACCTGATGGCGTTGTCGCGCGAACGCATTGCCAACGAGTTGCTTCGGTTGCTGGCCAGCGACGACCCCGCGCCCACTCTCCAGACGATGGTCGAGAACGGCATTTTGCGACCGGTCTTGCCCGAGATCGACACGCGTGGGGTCGAACGGCTGGCCGGACTGGTGACGATCGAACCCGAGGCCGCGGCGATCCGCCGGCTGGCGGCACTGCTCGGCCCCGATCCGGCGCTCGCCGCGGACGTTGCCGGACGGCTGCGCCTGTCCAACACGCAGGCGAAGCGCTTGAGCGTCGCCACTGGCTGGCGCACCGGCGGCAAGCCCGAAGCACTCGCCTACCGGCTCGGCCCGGAGAGTGCTGCCGACCAGTTGCTGCTGCGCGGCGAACCCGAGGCGGCGGCAGCGCTCGCTCCGCCTCCCGCCTTGCCCTTGCGCGGTGCCGATCTGCTGGCCCGGGGCCTGTCCGGACCCGATGTCGGCCGAACGCTGAATCGGATCGAGACGGCATGGGTTGAAGCCGGATTTCCGCAGGGCGAGGATCTCGACATGCTGGTCGAGGCGGCACTGGAGCGGGTGAAGGGAATCGAACCCTCGTCGTAAGCTTGGAAGGCTTCTGCTCTACCATTGAGCTACACCCGCACGCCTGCTCCGCTAAGGCGCCGGCCGCAAAGAATCAATCCGCCAGCGTTCGGAACTTCGGCGGCTCCCTGCCCGTGGCCGACATGCTGACCCCAGCCTTGCCGCAACCCGCGAGGATCGCGCCAATCCCGCATTTCAGCGTGGGTGCGCTGGCGAGCCGATTGCGCTCACCCGACACGGTTTCAGCGCGCGGGTCGCCTGCCTCATAGACGATCAACGGCACACGCCATTTGTCCGCCGCGCGGCGCCCGCAAACGATGATTTCGCTCGAACTCGGCCGTGAACAGCGGTGCACCGCTACCTGCGTCATCGACTCATATTGCGTCATGGGATCGGCGTGCGCCGGCGATGGAAAGAGCAGCGCAATTCCGAGTCCCATTCTCGACAGCCTCATTGCGCTCCCCTATCGGCACGGCCAATTCTGGGGAGCTACCACATATCATGACCAAAGCCAGCGCAGTGCTCGATCGCGTTCTCGTGCTCGAAATGGTCCGGGTCACTGAGGCGGCGGCAATCGCGGCCTCGACGCTGATCGGGCGGGGCGACGAAAAGGCGGCGGACGCGGCGGCAGTCGAAGCGATGCGCGCGTCGCTCAACGAACTGGCGATGGACGGCACCGTGGTCATCGGCGAGGGCGAGCGCGACGAGGCGCCGATGCTCTATATCGGGGAGAAGGTCGGCTCGGCGCAGGGCTCGGGCCCCCGGATCGACATCGCGCTCGACCCGCTCGAAGGCACGACGATCACCGCCAAGGCGGGGCCGAACGCCCTTGCCGTGCTGGCGGTGGCAGAGGCCGGCAACCTGCTCAACGCGCCCGATGTGTATATGGACAAGCTGGCCTGCGGCCCGGGCTATCCACCCGGCGTGATCGACCTGGCGAAATCGCCGAGCGAAAATGTCCGCGCGCTGGCCATGGCCAAGGGCGTGCAGCCGGACGAGATCATCGTCTGCGTGCTCGACCGCCCGCGCCACGAGGCGCTGATCGCCGAGCTGCGCGGGCTCGGCTGCGGCATCATGCTGATTCCCGACGGCGACGTCGCGGGCGTGATCGCCACGACCAATCCCGACACGACGATCGACCTGTATATGGGATCGGGCGGCGCGCCAGAGGGGGTGCTGGCCGCAGCGGCACTGCGCTGCGTCGGCGGGCAGTTCAAGGGGCGCCTGCTGTTCCGCAACGACGACGAACGCAGCCGCGCGCGCAAATGGGGCATCGAGGACCTCGACCATATTTATGACCTTGATGAACTGGCCAAGGGCGACTGCATTTTCGCTGCGACGGGCGTGACCGATGGCTCGCTGCTCGACGGCGTCAAGCGGTTGAAGGGCGGTCTGATGACCACGCACACCGTGGTGATGCGGGCGAGTTCGGGAACCGTGCGCTGGGTCAAGGGCGAGCACCGCAAGAGCGCGGCGCGCGACTAAAGCGCGTCTTTGAGGCGATCCAACAGCTGATGCGCCGGACTTGGCGTAGCGCTGGCCATATCAAGACTTGCATCGAGCCGCGCGACCCGGCGGTAAAGCTCGATGCTGCCTTCGGCGAGCGCGCGGGCTTCGTCGGGCAGTCCGGCGATCGCGCCTGCCTCGCTGTCGATCGGCGTGCGCATGCGGTGCGCCTCGGCCAGCGCCTGTTGCGCCGTGATTTCGCCGGCATCGACCGCGCGCTGAGTCAAAAGCCAGGAGATGATGTGCATCAGCCGCGTCGTGATCTTGAGCGCTTCGACGCTGAACTGGACGCGGTCGAGGGCAGGCAGCGCGTCGCGCGCTGCGTGGCAGGATTCATCGAAATAGCCGCGCGCCTCGTCGCCGAGCAGCATTGCCTCGGTATATAGGCTGTCGATCAGGCGGCGTTCGAGCATCGCGGGATCGGCTTTAGCGCGAAAAATCTTGCCTAGGCGATAATATCGGGGATTAATTGGTCGCGAACCGCGCTGATCTGGTCCTTCAGCTGCAATTTCCGCTTCTTGAGGCGCGCCAGCGCCAGCTGGTCGGCGCTGCCCAGGAACACCATCGCATCGATCGCGGCATCGAGATCGCGATGTTCGGTGCTCAACGCCTCCAGCTTCGCGATCAGTTGCGCTTCGTCCATCGCGGTCGCGTAGCCAACGGCCCGTCGCGTGAAAAGCCCGCCTTTCCGATACGCTTACGAAATTTGTGGAGACTTTCGTCGCGGAAAGTGATCCACTCAAGGACTCGATACTGAGCGAAGGAGACCATCTGATGGACAGCGCACATGTTTCGGCACTCAACCTGAAGCACGCGGACTTTGACCGGCGGATTGCCGAGGAAGGCCGGCGGCCGCGCCCGGACAATGCGCTGATCTCAATGCTCAAGAAGCAGAAATTGAAGGTGAAGGAGGCGCTCGCGCGCCTTTGACCTAGACCGCGTTCAGGCGGGGGCGGCGCGCCTTGGTCGGGTCAACCGGCGCGGCGAACGCCATCCCCGCCCGGTTGTCCTGCGTCCAAGCAATATAGCCGGAGATTTTGCCGAGGCCGGCAATGTCCGCGACAACCGCATCATCGACTGCCAGAGGCACATTGCTCTCGACCATCATCCCGACCGCGGAAAGATTGCGCACGGTCACGGCAAAGGCGGCATTGCCGGCACGCTTGAGCTTGGCCTCGAGCAGAAGCGTTTCACGCTCAGCCTGACGCGAATCTGCCGAAACGGCGCGGGTTGTCGTCATGCTACGCATCTTGGTTGCGCGACGGGTTAGCGCAAGGGCTTATATAAAACCCTAATCACTCATCGCGGGACACTTTTTCTTGTTTTTCATGGCGTTCCTGCGCCTCGACCGACATTGTCGCGATCGGGCGGGCTTCAAGGCGACCGAGCGAGATCGGCTCGCCGGTCACCTCGCAATAGCCATATTCGCCCTCGTCGATGCGGCGTAAGGCGGCGTCGATCTTGGCGATCAGCTTGCGCTGGCGATCGCGCGTGCGCAGCTCGATCGACCAATCGGTCTCGCTCGAGGCGCGATCGGTGGCGTCGGGCTCGCGCAGCGGCTCGGACTTGAGGGTCGCCAGCGTCCCCGCGCCTTCGCGCAGGATATCGTCTTTCCAGCGCAGCAGCTTGTCACGAAAATAAGCCTGTTGCCGCGGACCCATGAACTCTTCATCGGCGCCGGGACGATAATCCGCTGGCGTGGGGACCACCGCATTACTCACAGCCGATGCCACGCCCGCCATGTCCGTTCTCCGCCGGTCGCGGCCCCCGCCCTGACCTGATGCGCGCCTATAGCAGCGCCCAACGCCGAGACAAGCGACCGACTCAATCGCGCGGCGTCTGCAAAAATCGAGCTAAATGAAGGGTTAACGGGGCTGGCTCAGCACATCTTGTCCGGCGCGGGTGCGAATCAGGCAAAGCGCGACAAAGCGCATGACCGGCTGGTCATGCTGATTGAAGACGATGGTCTGGCTGCGGAACGAGCCCATTTCGGGCCGGCTGCGTGACGACGTCTTGCTCAGCAATTCGGTTTCGCAGCGCAAGATATCGCCCGGATAAACCGGCTTCAGCCAGCGCAATTCGTCGATCCCCGCGGCGCCGAGGCCCGCTTGCTGCTGCTGGTCCATCGCCGCCACGTTCATCGCCATGGTCATCGCGCAAGTGTGCCAGCCCGAGGCCGACAAGCGCCCGAAATGCGTCGCCGCCGCCGCTGCATCGTCGAGATGGAAGGCTTGCGGGTCGAAGCGGGAGGCGAATTCGACAACCTCCTCGCGCGTCACCTCGTAGCGGCCGAACGACCGCTTCGCCCCGACTTCCAGATCCTCGAAATACTGCATCGGCATGCCCTCAAACGTTGAAGCGGAACAGCATCACGTCGCCGTCCTGCACTATGTACTCCTTGCCCTCCGAACGCAGCTTGCCGGCGTCACGCGCGCCCGCCTCGCCGCCGAGCCTGGCATAATCATCGAAGGCGATGGTTTCGGCCCGGATGAAGCCGCGTTCGAAATCGGTGTGGATCACGCCGGCGGCCTGCGGGGCCTTGGCACCCTTGGAAACGGTCCAGGCGCGCGATTCCTTGGGGCCGGCTGTGAAGAAGGTAATCAGGTCGAGCAGCGCATAGCCCGCGCGAACGACGCGATTGAGGCCGGTTTCGGTGAGACCGAGGTCGGACAGGAAGTCGGCGCGGTCATCGGGCCCGAGCGTAGCGATTTCGGCCTCGATCTCCGCGGAGACGACGACGGCTTGCGCACCCTCGGCCTTGGTACGTTGGAAGACCCGGGCGGACAAATCATTGCCTTGCGCCGCCGAGCCTTCGTCGACGTTGCAGACATAGAGCACGGGCTTGGCGGTGAGCAGTTGCGCCTGGGCGAGCGCCTTTTCCTCCTCCTCGCCATTGGCCTCGACGCCGCGCGCGGGCTTGCCGTCGCGCAGCAGGTCAAGCGCACGGCCGAGCACCGTTGCCGCCGCCTTGGCTTCCTTGTCCCCCGCTTGCCCTTTCTTGGCGAGCGCGGGGACGCGCTTTTCGAGGCTTTCGAGGTCCGCGAGCATCAGCTCGGTCTCAACCGTTTCGGCATCGGCGATCGGATCGACCTTGCCCTCGACATGCGTCACTTCGCCTTCGAAGCAGCGCAGGACGTGAACGATGGCGTCGACTTCGCGGATGTTGCCGAGGAACTGGTTGCCCAGCCCCTCCCCGGTGGAAGCGCCGCGGACCAGCCCGGCGATGTCGACGAACGCCAGCTGGGTCTCGACTTTCTTCTGCGACTTGTTGATCTCGGCCAGCGTGTCGAGGCGCGGATCGGGCACCGCGACCTGCCCGACATTGGGCTCGATGGTGCAGAACGGATAATTCGCCGCCTGCGCCGCCGCGGTCTCGGTCAGCGCATTGAACAGGGTGGACTTGCCGACATTGGGCAGCCCGACGATGCCGCATTTGAAACCCATATCAATCCTGTTCCTGCAATCGCATGGCGACATCGTTCATGAAGCGCACGTCGTCGCCTTTGGCCAGCCACTCCGCTTCGACGGCGATGGCGGCGAGGAGATCGCTGAGCGGTTCGAGTTCGGCCTTGGCGTAATTGCCGAGGACGTAGCCCGTGACGCGGTCCTTGTGGCCCGGATGGCCGATGCCAAGGCGCACGCGGCGGAAGGCGTTGCCGATATGCGCCTCGGTCGAACGCAGGCCGTTATGGCCCGCGGTGCCGCCGCCGGTGCGGACCTTGAGCCTCATCGGCGCCAGGTCGAGTTCGTCGTGGAACACGGTCACGTCGCCGACCTCCGCCTTGTAGAAGCGCATCGCCTCGCCGACGCTCGCGCCGCTGTCGTTCATGAAGGTCTGCGGTTTCAGTAGCAGGACGGCCTCGCCGCCCACGCGGCCCTGCGCGGCCAGGGCCTTGAATTTCACGCGCCATGGATCGAAGCGGTAGCGGTCGTGGATCACGTCCGCCGCCATGAAGCCGACATTGTGCCGCTGCATCGCGTACAGCGGACCGGGATTACCGAGGCCGACCCAGAGCTGCATCAACTAGCCCTCCCTGCGCAGCGGGGAGGAAAATGCGAGCCGAGCGAGCGAGGGAGAGGTGAGTCGGGCCATCATCGCGAGACTCACCTCTCCCTGGCGCTGCGCGCCTGTCCCTCCCCGCTTCACAGGGAGGGCAAACTTATTCGTCGCCCGAGGGGGCTTCGGGTGCCGCTTCTGCAGCAGCATCTTCCTCATTGTCGCCTTCGCTCGACTTGAGCGCCGACGGGGCGACGATCGTGGCGATGGTGAAATCGCGGTCCTCGATCGCCGAGACCACGCCGCCCGGCAGCGTCACCGCCGAGATGTGGATCGAGTCGCCGACTTCATAGCCGGTCAGGTCGATGCGGATCTCGCCCGGGATTTCCGCCGCGTCGCAGGTCAGTTCGAGCTCGTGGCGGACGATGTTGAGCACGCCGCCACGCTTGAGACCCGGCGAGGCTTCCTCGTTATCGAAATGCACCGGCACCGCGACGGTGATCTTGGCGTGTTCCGAGATGCGCAGGAAATCCACGTGCAACGGACGGTCCGTGACGGGGTGGAAGGCAACGTCCTTGGGCAGCGTGCGGACAGTGCCGCCGCCGACCCCGACCATCACCACCGAATTCATGAAATGGCCCGTGTGCAGCGCCTTCATCAGCGCCTTTTCCTCGACGTGAATCGACTGCGGGTCTTCGTTATTGCCGTAGATTACGCACGGCACGCGGCCTTCGCGACGCAGGGCACGGGAGGCTCCCTTGCCTGCCCGTTCGCGCGCCTCGGCCGACAGCGTCAGCTGATCGCTCATGTTGCTAACTCCAAGTTGCTAACCGCACGCCTCCAGGGATGACCATGCGGTGGGCGCGCCTGTAGCGAGGGGGGCGCGAAAAGGCAAATCGGAGCTCTTAAGGTAACAAAGGTAACGGCACGTTTTTTGCGAAACGCGCTATTTTCCGCGGCCGGTTTCCTCCTGCAGGGCGTCGATCCGCTTCGACGCTTCGGCCTTGGTCAGGCCATCGTCAAACTCGGCGTGCGCCTCTTCGGACAGGGTCTTGAGATAGGACGCCTGGGCGCCGGTCATCGGCTCGTCGCCGGTGGTCCAGTCATCGGGGTCCTTTTCGGCATTGCCGGTCGGGTGATCTTTGGGATTTTCGGTGGTGCTCATGTGCGGGATAACGCCCATGTTCTCATATTGTTCAATAAAAATTCAGTTCGCATTATTTCCTAGCCGGCCCCGTCACCCCGGACTTGATCCGAGGTCCATCTCGCCGAGTTTGGTCAAGCCACCGCATGGGCGCCGACCGCCGCACGGTGGACCCCGGATCAAGTCCGGGGTGACAACTTCACTTATGACAGCTGGTTTCAGATCGGCACGTATTGGTGGCCCAGCGCCTCGGCGACGGCCTGGTGGCGGATCGTGCCGCCCATCACGTTGAGGCCGTTGGCGAGGTGCGGATCGGCGCGCATCGCGGCTTCGGCGCCGAGATTGGCGAGGCGCAGCGCGAAGGGCAAGGTCGCATTGTTGAGCGCAAAAGCCGAAGTCCGCGCCACCGCGCCGGGCATGTTGGCGACGCAATAATGGATCACGCCGTCGACCTCGAACACCGGGTCCTCGTGCGTCGTCGCATGGCTGGTTTCGAAGCAGCCGCCCTGATCGATGGCAATGTCGACCAGCACCGAGCCGCGCTTCATCGTCCGAACCATCTCACGCGTGACCAGCTTGGGCGCCGCCGCGCCGGGGACGAGCACCGCGCCGATGACCAGATGCGCGTTCCTGACCGCCGCGGCGATCGCCGCGGTCGAGGCATATTGCGTCTTGATCTGGCTGGAAAAGAACATGTCGAGCTCGGCGAGGCGGTCGTTCGAGATGTCGTAGATCGTCACATCGGCGCGCATGCCGACCGCCATCTGCGCCGCGTTGACCCCCGAGACGCCGCCGCCGAGGATCGCGACCTTGGCGGGCGCCACGCCGGGGACGCCACCGAGCAGGACGCCGCGGCCGCCCTGTTCCTTTTCGAGATAATGCGCGCCGACCTGCACCGACATGCGGCCGGCGACTTCGCTCATCGGCTTGAGCAGCGGCAGCGCGCCGGTGCGCGAGGTGACGGTCTCGTAAGCGATGCAGGTCGCGCCTGACGCCATCAGCCCCTTGGCCTGTTCGGGATCGGGCGCAAGGTGGAGATAGGTGAACAGCAAGTGGCGCGGCTCGAGCAGGGCGATCTCGCTCGCCTGCGGCTCCTTGACCTTCACGATCATGTCGCTGTCGCGGAACACCGCGGGCGCATCGGGCAAAATCGTCGCGCCGACCGCACGATAATCGTCATCGGCGAAATCGATGCCGAGACCAGCGCCCGTCTGAATATTGACGGCATGGCCGGCAGCGGTGAGCTCCGCGACCGATCCGGGCGTCAGGCCGACGCGATATTCGTGATTCTTGATTTCCTTGGGGACCCCGACGCGCATGGCGCTCTCCTGAACGATGAATGCGCGTGCCCAATAGCGAGCCTGCATCCTTCTGTCTCGATTGCGCGTTGCTAGGGGCGGTGCTACCGGCCCGCGGCTTCGCGCGGAGTCGCGAGCGGAACGAAAGGCCGGGTTCGTACCCAAATGGCAGACGCCGAATCCGTGGCACCACCAGTCCCGCACAGCGAGGAAGAGTCGCACCCGCACATCCAGGGCAGCCTCGGCAAGCTGGCGCTCGGCGCCGTCGGCGTGTGCTATGGCGATATCGGCACGAGCCCGCTTTACGCGATGAAGGAGGTGTTCGTCGGGCACCACCCGCTCGACCGTGACCCATTGCATATTTTCGGTGTGCTGAGCCTGATGTTCTGGTCGCTGCTGATCGTCGTCAGCATCAAATATATCGGCATCATCCTGCGCGCGGACAATAAGGGCGAAGGCGGCAGCCTGGCGCTGCTGGCACTGATCCAGCGGCGCACCGGCGGCGGCCGCTGGTCGCACGGGCTGGTGATGCTCGGCGTGCTGGCGACCGCGCTGTTCTTTGGCGATTGCATGATCACGCCGGCGATCTCGGTGCTGTCGGCGGTCGAAGGCCTGGTCGTCGTCGAAGCGGGATTCGCCCCGTTCGTGTTGCCGGTCGCGGTGGTCATCCTGATCGGCCTATTCATCGTGCAATCGCGCGGTACCGACACGATCGGCAAGTTCTTCGGGCCGATCATGACCGTGTATTTCCTGGTGCTCGCGCTGCTGGGGATCATGAGCATCGTTCGCGCGCCGGAAATCCTCGGCGCGGTCAATCCCGTCTGGGCGGCGCGCTTCGTGATGCACGATCCCAAGCTGGCGTTTCTTGCGCTGGGATCGATCGTGCTGGCGCTGACCGGCGCCGAGGCGCTGTACGCCGATATGGGCCATTTTGGCCGCCGCCCGATCCAGCAAGCCTGGGTATGGCTGGTGTTCCCCGCGCTGCTGCTCAATTATGCCGGGCAGGCCGCGCTGCTGATCCACACGCCGAGCGCCGCCGAAAATCCGTTCTTCCTGATGGCCAGCGAGGATTTCCGCCTGCCGCTGGTGATCCTGGCGACGATCGCGACGGTGATCGCCAGCCAGGCGGTGATCACCGGCGCGTTTTCGGTGATCCAGCAAGGTGTGCAACTGGGGCTGATGCCACGGTTCAAGATCGAGCATACCAGCGCATCGGCGCACGGGCAGATTTACGTGCCGACGGTCAACTGGGCGCTGATGGTGATGGTCATGCTGCTGGTGCTGGCGTTCCGCGAGTCCTCGGCGCTGGCCGCGGCTTACGGCATCGCGGTGACCGGCACGATGTTCATCACCACCTGCATGATGACGGTGCTGGTGTTCCGCGTGTGGAAATGGCCGACCTGGGTGGCGGTGCCGATGTTCACCGTCTTCTTCACGATCGACGCGCTCTATTTCGCATCGAACCTGACCAAGGTGCCCGATGGCGGCTGGTTTCCGCTGCTGATCGGGGCGATCGCTTTCACGCTGCTGACGACCTGGGCCAAGGGCCGCCAGCTGATGATCGCGCGGATGCGCGAGGCGGCGATGCCGCTCAAGGTCTTCGTCAAATCCGCCGCGCAGTCCGCCAGCCGCGTCCCCGGCACCGCGGTGTTCATGACCTCGACCCCCGACGGGGTGCCGCACGCGCTGCTGCACAATCTCAAGCACAATAAGGTGCTGCACGAGCGCGTCATCCTGCTAACCGTCAAGATCAAGGACGTGCCGGTGGTGCAGGACGACCAGACGCATGGGTTGGAACCGCTCGGCGAAGGGTTCTTCAGACTGATCTTGCACTACGGCTTCATGCAGGAACCCGACGTCCCCGCCGCGCTGTCACGCGTCACCGGGTGCGGCGAAAAGTTCAAGATGATGGACACCAGCTTCTTCCTCGCGCGGCAGACGCTGCTCGCCTCCAGCCGCCCCGGCATGGCGATCTGGCGCGAGAAGCTGTTCGCGTGGATGCTGCGCAACGCGGAAAGCGCGATGGAATTCTTCCGCCTGCCGACTAACCGGGTGGTGGAATTGGGCTCGCAGGTCGAGATTTAGGCGCGCAGCGGAAAACTGCTATTCCTGCAGGTTGTATTCCATTATGGAATATTCTATAATTGTCGGGCCGGCGGTTCAAGCCGGTCTCAGGAAAGGCACGGGCAATGGAGCAAGGCAACAACATGGTGATTAATCCGCCACAAAACTTGCGAAGGAAACAAAGATGGGAGCGGAAAATTTTCAGGTTCTGATCGAACTTGGTTTTTTTGGACGGCTTCAAAAATGGGACGACGACAGCCGGATCGAAGTTGATGTTTTGCAGTCGCTGCTGCGGGAATATGGCGCCGATTGCCTCAAGGATTTGAGGTCGATCTGCACGATTGCGGCGGAGATACCGCATCCCGATGGCAAGCCGCATTGGACCGAGTTTTGGTACAAGTTGCGCGGCTCATGGACATTTTTCGTTCTGGAAGAGCGGCTGTCAGGCGTGTTTATCTTGCATGACCGCGCCCGGCGCTAGCCAGTTTGGGATTATGGAATGACGGAAGAAATCAACGACGCGGTTGAATGGCGGCCGCAGTGGACAGGCGAAAAAAAAGAGCAGTTCGATCGGCTTCGTGCCCAGTATGCGCGGGAAATCTCGGTTCTTCGCGATGTGCGCAAGGCATTGGCGCTAACGCAGGTCGAAGCCGCGGAGATACTGGACATGACGCAGTCCAATGTGTCGAAGCTGGAGCGGGGCGATCCAACGCTGTCGACGATCCAGCGCATGGTTTCGGCAAAGGGGGGTAAGGTGACACTTCAAGTCACTTCAGCGGACGGAAAAGAGCTGGCGATCGCCTTGTAGTCAATTGCGAGCAGCACGACACGGGCGATCATTACCCGAAGCTAGCGGACGGTCTTCCAAAGACGATCAGGCGTCGATCAACGCGCCGTGATGATGAGGGCGAGGAGGCTGCGGGCAATCTACCGATCCGCCGCAAGGCCTTTGGCGCGCTCCCGCGCGGCGCGGCGTTCGGCAACGAGCTGACTGGCGCGCGCCGGGTTCCAGGTCAGCCCCCCGGCAGCTCTGGCGTCGGCCGATATCAGCACGCCGGCCGGGGCCACGCGCGCGTCGCGGATCGCGGCGGCGATCAGATGTCCGTTGAACACGAACCCTTCGAACGGCTGTTGCTTGAGCCAGGCGTCGGCCTTGGTCAGACCCGCCTGGTAATCCCGGGCGAAATCGTAGCGGATCGACGCGGTGAGCTGATCGCGCAGGCTGGTCTGATTGACCGCCGCGACGAGCGCATTGAACACCGCGCTGTCGGTCTGGCCGACCAAGGTCAGGTCGCGCACCGACAGAACGCGGCCGGGAATGTCGAGCACCGGCGTGGCGACGAACCATAATTGGCCCGCGGGGGCAACCAAGCCGCCGAACGCACCGAGTTCGACATCGAGGCCCACCGCCAGACGACCGCCGGTCGAGCCATAGATCGTCACCTTGCGCACCGTCGCATCGACGGTTTGGCCGTTCTTGAGCTTGAGGCGGCGCTTGCCCGGTCTGACCAGCGTATCGTTCGCCGCGCCTTCGAGCACGCCGTACGGCACGAACACCGGCACGTGCATGTTGATGCCCTGTTCGGCGAGCGGACCTTCCAGGCGCGGCAGCGGCGTGACCGGCGGATCGGCGGGCCGCTCACCGAAGATCGTCTCCGTCTTGAGCCGCGCCGAGAGGTTGGCGGTGAGCAACCCGCCCGCGACGCGATAGCCGGCGAAGCCGATCGCCTGCGGGGTGAAGCGCGCCCAGATCAGCGGTTCGGATTTGACGCGTTCGGAACGAAAGCCCTTGGCCCAGATCGACGCCGCCTTGTCGCGCACCCCGGCCCGAGCCAGCCTGGCGGGGAGCCGGCGCTCGAGCTGGTTCAGAATCTCGCGGAGCTTGGGATCGACTTTGGACTGGAAAGTGATCCGCTGGCCGAGAAGGTCGATGCCGATCGGGTTGGTCCAGCGGTAATTGGCGTCGACCTGGGCCACCGGCGTCCAGTCCGGACGCAGGCCGAGGCGCAGGCGCGTGGTGACCATGACCGCGCCGGTCGCGGTCTCGCGCTTGATCAGCTTGCCGATGTTTTCGGCGCGGACCGTGGCGGACACGGGGATGGTCAGCGTGATCACCTCCCCCGCGCCGCTGAGGCCGATGGGACCGCGCGTGACTTGCCCCCGCAGACGGCAACTGATGTCGGGCAGCAGCTTCGACCTGGTCTTGATGCAGACGCGCGGCGGCTCATCGATGATCTGCAGCACGCGTGGCACGTCCTGCTCGATCGCGCGCTTGAGATCGGCGAGCGGCACCGCGATCGGCATCCGCACCGTCGAAGGCTGATCGGGCAAGGTCACTGGCGTGGCGAGATGCGGGGGCGCAGCCGGCGTGCCGTCGCGCGCGCCCTGGCAACCCGCGATCGGCAGGACAAGCAGGAGCGCTGAGGGCCTCAGCATGCCAGCGGAGCGAACTGGCCGCTGCGCTCGTCCAGGGTGTGCAGCGAGCCGTCGGCGATGGCGAAGAGCGCGCCCGTGAGGCGCAGCGTTCCGGCTGCCTCCGCGTCGCGGACGAAGGGAAAGCTGCGGAGGTTGGCGATGCTGGTCTTGACCGTTTCCCGTTCGAGCGCGCGGATCGCCTCCGGCCCCGTGCCGAAGTCGGCGACGACGCGGTCGCGCGCCGCATCGAGCATGTCGATCCAGTGCGCGATGAAGCCGCCCTCACCGGCCTTGGCCCCGGCGAAGGTCCTGTTGAGCGCCGCCGTGACACCCCCGCAGGCGCCGTGACCGAGCACGACGATTTCGGACACCTTGAGCTGCGTCACCGCGAATTCGAGCGCGGCCGAGACCCCATGCCGGCCGCCGCCGGTTTCGAACGGCGGCACCAGATTGGCGACATTGCGGACGACGAAGATTTCGCCGGGCGAGGTGCCGAAGATCGTCGCCGGATCGACGCGGCTGTCCGAACAGGCGATGATCATCGTCTGCGGCGCCTGGCCCTGCGCCAGACGATCCCAGCGCGCCCGCTCGCTGACCCAGCCGACTTCGCGCCAGCGGCGATAGCCTTCGATGAGCTTGTCCATGCCGCCTTCCGCTAAAGTCGCCCATGCAGGGTGGCAAGCGCGCCCATGGATCGCTATCTGGCGGGCATGGCCACGATCCTGACCGCCGATCCCGTTTCCCCCCAGCGCGCGCGCAAGCCGGACTGGATCCGCGTCAAGGCGCCGATCGGTCAGGCGTTCAGCGAGACCAAG
This sequence comes from uncultured Sphingomonadaceae bacterium, assembly GCA_964246315.1. Classification (GTDB taxonomy): domain Bacteria; phylum Pseudomonadota; class Alphaproteobacteria; order Sphingomonadales; family Sphingomonadaceae; genus Sphingomonas_O. Next base: position 18,510 of record CAXTPT010000011.1, read on the forward strand.
GCGCTGATGCGCCGGCTCAACCTGGCCACGGTGTGCGAGGAAGCCGCCTGCCCGAACATCGGCGAGTGCTGGACCAAGAAGCACGCGACGGTGATGATCCTGGGCGACACCTGCACGCGCGCCTGCGCCTTCTGCAATGTGAAGACCGGCATGCCGCGCGCGGTCGACCCGCTGGAGCCGGAGCATGTCGCGGTGGCGGCGGCCGAGCTGGGGCTGGAGCATATCGTCATTACCAGTGTCGACCGCGACGACCTGGCCGATGGCGGCGCGTCGCAGTTCGTCAAGGTGATCGAGGCGCTGCGCCGCAACACGCCGTCGACGACGATCGAGATCCTCACCCCCGATTTCCGCAACAAGCACGAGGCGGCGGTCGAGGCGATCGTCGCCGCGCGGCCCGATGTGTACAATCACAATCTCGAGACCGTCCCGCGGCTCTACCCGACAATCCGCCCGGGTGCGCGATATTATGCGTCGCTGCGGCTGCTCGAACAGGTCAAGCGGCTCGACCCGTCGATCTTCACCAAATCCGGGATGATGATGGGGCTGGGCGAGGACCGGCTCGAAGTGCATCAGGTGATGGACGACATGCGCTCGGCGGGGGTCGATTTCTTGACCCTCGGCCAATATCTCCAGCCGACGCCGCGCCATGCCAAGGTGCAGGATTTCGTCACCCCCGCGACGTTCAACGCCTATGCCGCGATCGCGCGCGCCAAGGGGTTCCTGCTCGTCGCCAGTTCGCCCCTGACGCGGTCGAGCTACCATGCGGGGGACGACTTCGCGAAGATGAAGGCGGCGCGCGAGGCGCAGCTGGCGCGGGCGTGAAGACGATGCTCGCTGTCGACATCTGCATGAACCGGATCGTTGTCGTGAAGCTTTCGGCCTGATGCCCCGCCACCACGAGCACCGCATCCTGCCGTACACGCCCGAGCAGATGTTCGACCTGGTCGCCGATGTCGGTCGCTACGCCGAATTCCTGCCCTGGGTCAGCGCGGTGCGCGTGCGCGAGGATGCGCCGGCGCTGGCGGTCGCGGACCTGATCGTCGGGTTCAAGGGCTTGTCCGAGCGTTTCACCAGCCGGGTGAAGAAGGACCGGCCGCGCGCGATCGATGTCGAATATATCGAAGGGCCGCTGAGCCGGCTGAGCAATAGCTGGCGCTTCGCGCCGCATCCCCAAGGCTGCGAAGTCGATTTCTCGGTCGATTTCGCGTTCAAGAACCGGCTGTTCGAAACGATCGCCGGCCAAATGTTCAACGTCGCGCTGGGCCGGATGGTGGGCGCGTTCGAAACGCGTGCCGCGCAGCTTTACGGCAGCAGCAGTTCGAGCGCGTTGAGCGCCGCCTGAAACCGCACGCCGCCGCGGCCGAGATCGCCGAACTGATGCTTGTCGGCATGCATCTCGTCCGGGTCCTGCCCCTTTAGCGCGCGGGCAATGACGACGGTGCCAACGGGCTTCTTCTCGCTGCCCCCGCCCGGGCCGGCGACGCCGGTCACCGCCACGGCGATGTCGGCACCGCTCTGCTTGAGCGCCGCTTGCGCCATCGCCCAGCCGGTGGCGATCGAGACGGCGCCGAACGTTTCGACAATGTCCCTGCCGACGCCGATATTCGTCTTGGCGTCATCGGCGTAAGTCACGAAGCCCGCGACGAACACGTCGGACGATCCGGGCAGTTCGGTGAGTGCGGCAGAGATCAGCCCGCCGGTGCAGCTTTCGGCCACCGCCACCGTCCGCCCCGCTGCGCGATTGGCGTCGATGGCGCGCCGGCCGGCCTCGATCAGCTCGGGCGGAAGCAGTGTGTCGGCGGGTTCGGTCACTTGACCGCCGGACAGAAGATCGAGGGTTTGGCGGCCTGCTTGTCGGCGCGCGGCTTGGCACTCGCGGATTCGCCGAGCTTGCCCAGCGCGACGAGGAAGCTGGCCATGTTTTCCGGCGGCAACGGGTCGAGCGGCGCCAGCATCTCGTTGAACAGCGCACAGTCTTTCGGGCTGATCTTGCCCAGCCCCTTGTCCTCCACCATGGCTGCGATCATCCCCCGCGCGCCTTCCTCGTTGAGACCGCGGAATATCTTGGTTTCGGGAATGCGGCCGATCAGCGCCTGCACGCCGGGCCAGGCCGCGGTCGAAGCCGTGCGGTAACGGGCCGCCAAGGCGTCGCTCGACCGGGTCAGATAGGCATTGGCGGGCAGCGAGGCGCGGCAGGTGGTCGACAGCGCGCGCAGCAAATCGGGCGCGAAGAACAACGCCACCGATTTGGCTTCCGGATCGGTGATGCAGACCGCGCCGGCCGCGCTGGTCTGAAACGCCAGGGCCGCGGCCAGCACCGCGCCGCCAAATTTACGAAATCCCTTCACTGCCATTGCCAGAACTCCACGGTCGCCGCGGCTTGTGCCGCAATCCCTTCGCTACGCCCGGTGAAGCCGAGCCGCTCGGTGGTCGTCGCCTTGACGCTGACGCGGGCGATGTCGAGTCCCAAAAGCGCGGCGATGCCGCTCCGCATCGCCGCGCGGTGCGGACCGATCCTGGGCGCCTCGCAGATCAGGGTCAGGTCGACATGGACGATCCGCCCGCCCTGCGCCGCGATCAGGCCACAGGCATGCGTGACGAACTGGCTCGACCGCGCGCCGCGCCATTGCGCATCGCCGGGCGGAAAATGACTGCCGATGTCACCCGCCGCGATCGTGCCGAGCAAGGCATCGGTGATCGCGTGCAGCGCGACATCGGCATCGGAATGCCCGCTCAGGCCGTGGGTGTGCGCGATCTCGACACCGCCGAGCCAGAGCGACTCGCCGGCTTCGAGACGGTGGACGTCGAAGCCGGTGGCAGTGCGCGATTGCCAGCGGCCGAGAGTGGCCTCGGCGCGGGCGAAGTCGGCCGAACGAGTGAGCTTTTCCAGGGCCGGATCGCCCGCGACGATTGCAACGTCGATGCCGTGAGCGCGCGCGACCTGCGCGTCGTCGGTTGGCGTGTCGCCCGCCCAGGCGTCGTGCGCCGCGATAATCGCCTCAAGGCGAAAGGCTTGCGGCGTTTGGACGTGGTAGAGGTTGCTACGGTCGGTTGTCGCTCCCAGCAACGTATCGCCGTGAGCCAGCGTATCGACAACCGGCAGCACCGGGACGGCACCATCACAGCCGCCGAGCGCGCTCAACAGCCGATCAACAACCGCGCGCGGCAATAGCGGGCGGGCGGCATCGTGGATCAGCACATGAGTTGCTTCCGACGCCGCAACCGCCGCCAGGCCGGCGCGCACCGAGTCCCGCCGTTCGGCACCGCCGATCGTCACATTGGCAATTTCGCGGCCAGCCAAAGCGTCGGCCAATTCAGCTTCCTGTCCCGCACCGATCACGACGTGAACCGACATCCCGCCAAACGCATCGACCGCGCGGGCGATGACGGGCAGGCCGCCCAGATCGCGAAACTGCTTGGGCACATCGCCGCCGATGCGCGTGCCCTTTCCGGCGGCAACGATCAGGGCGGCGGGGCGGACGGTCATGCGTTCTTCCCTACTCATTCGTCATTTCCGCGAAAGCGGGAATCCATCGGCGGGCCTCGCCTCCTATTGAGACGACAGCAGATGGACCCCCGCCTGCGCGGGGGTGACGATGTTCGGTGTACGGTACGGTGGACTTCACCATCTGCCTAAATTATGGGCAATCCGTGCCCCGAATTGAGCCTATCCAGATCGGCCCGGTCCGCATCGCCGCGCCGGTGATCCTCGCGCCGATGACCGGCGTGACCGACATGCCGTTCCGCACGCTGGTCCGCCGCTTCGGATCGGGCCTCAACGTGACCGAGATGATCGCCAGCCCGGCAATGATCCGGCAGACGCGCCAGTCGCTGCAAAAGGCGGCTTGGGCGCCGAGCGAAGAGCCGGTGTCGATGCAGCTCGCCGGGTGCGATCCGTCCGAGATGGCCGAAGCGGCCAAGCTCAATGCAGATCGCGGCGCGGCGATCATCGACATCAACATGGGCTGCCCGGTGAAGAAGGTGGTCAATGGCGACGCCGGATCGGCGCTCATGCGCGACCTGCCGCTGGCTGCTTCGCTGATCAAGGCGACGGTCGAAGCGGTCGATGTGCCGGTGACGGTCAAGATGCGGATGGGCTGGGACCATGCCAGCCTCAACGCGCCCGAACTGGCGCGCATCGCCGAGGATCTGGGAGCCAAGCTGATCACCGTCCATGGCCGCACGCGCTGCCAGATGTACCGTGACAGCGCCGATTGGGCGTTCGTCCGCCGGGTCAAGGATGCGGTCAGGCTGCCGGTCATCGTCAATGGCGACATCCTTTCGCCCGAGGATGCGGTGACCGCGCTCGACCAGTCGGGCGCGGACGGGGTGATGATCGGGCGCGGCGCTTACGGCAAGCCGTGGCTGCTGGCGCAGACCATCGCCCATCTGACCGGCGGCACCCCCCTGCCCGCGCCGTCGATCGAAGCTCAATACCATCTGATCGCCGAACATTACCGCGCGATGCTCGATCATTATGGCGAGCAGGTCGGCGTCAACATGGCGCGCAAGCATATCGGCTGGTACACCAAGGGGCTGCCCGGATCGGCCGAGTTCCGCAACGCGGTGAACCAGATCCCCGATGCGCGCGTGGTGCTCGATATGCTGGCGCGCTTCTACGAGCCCTGGCTGAGCCGCGCGGCGGCGTGAGCCTTGCTCCGCCGGCGGCGCTGATCGAGGCGAGCCCGGTCGGGATGCTGCTGACCGACGATGAGGGGTTTATCAGCTTCGCCAATCCGGCGGCGCAGGCGATCGTCAATCTGAGCGCACGGGCGCTGCTCGATGAGCCCTGTGCCCAGCTTCTCGGCCTGCCCCCCTCGTTCAGCCGGGCGGTGATGTCGGGGGAGGCGTTGTCGCTGTTCGACATGTCGATCGGCGGGACGCCGGTCGACGTGCATCTGACGCCGCTGGGCGAAGCGGGCGGCGGGCGGCTGGTATCGCTTTATGGGTCGGGCAGCGCGCGGCCGATCGCCGAGGGGCACGATACCGGGCGGTCGGTGGTCGGGGTCGCGGCGATGCTGGCGCACGAGATCAAGAACCCGCTGGCGGGCATTCGCGGCGCGGCGCAATTGCTGGAGGGCGGGACCGACGATCCTGGCCGTTTCACGCGGCTGATCAGGGCCGAGGTCGACCGCATTACGCGGCTGATCGACCGCATGGAGAGCTTTACCGACGACCGCCCGCTCGACCGTGGGCCGCACAATGTTCATGCTATCGTCGATCACGCGCTCGCCCTGGCCGAGGCGGCGCGGCAGCGCGGCGTGACAGTCGAGCGGCTGTTCGACCCGTCTCTGCCGCCTGTGCTGGTCGATCCCGACAGCATGGCGCAGGCATTGCTCAACCTGATCATAAACGCGGTCGAGGCTTCGCCCGAGAACGGCGTGGTTAGTGTCGAGACGCGTTACCGCCACGGCGTCAGCGCGCTTGGCACGGACGGGCAGCGGCGCAACCTGGGCGTGGAGGTGCGCGTGATCGACGAGGGCACGGGCCCGCCGGCCGAGCTGGTCGATCACCTGTTCCAACCCTTTGTCTCGTCCAAGGCGACGGGGCGCGGCATCGGCCTGGCGCTGGTCGACAAGCTGACCAGCGACAATGGCGGCCGCATCCAGTTTTCGCGCGAAGGCCTGCCGCCGCGCACCGTGTTCCGCCTGCTGCTCGAGGTCGCGCCGCAATGAAGCGGATCCTGATCATCGACGACGATGCGGCGATCCGGCTGGTCATCGCCGAAGCGCTCAAGCGCGACCGTCATGACGTGCGCGAGGCGGCGACGATCGCCGAGGCGCGCGAGATGCTGGCGCGCTCGATCCCCGATCTGCTGGTGACCGATGTGGTGCTGCCCGACGGCAACGGGCTCGACCTGCTGCCCGCGTTGCTCGCCAAGGCGCCGCAATTGCCGGTGATCGTGCTGTCGGCGCAAAACACGCTGACCACCGCGATCCGCGCCACCGAGCGCGGCGCGTTCGAATATCTGCCCAAGCCGTTCGATTTGGATGAGCTGCGCCGCGCGGTGCGCGAAGGGCTGAGGCGGCAAGCGCCCGAGGCCGAGACGGCGGAGACTGACGAGCTGCCGCTGATCGGCCGTTCGCCGGCGATGCAGGATGTCTACCGCGTCGTCGCGCGCATCGCCCAGACCGACCTGACCGTGCTGATCCTGGGCGAATCGGGCACCGGCAAGGAATTGGTGGCGCGGGCGCTGCACGATTTCGGTTTGCGCCGCGGCAAGGCGTTCGTCGCGGTCAACATGGCGGCGATCCCGCGCCAATCGATCGAGGCCGAACTGTTCGGGCAGGACCGCGGCGGCTTCACCGGCACGGCGGGACGGGCCATCGGGCGCTTCGAGCAGGCGGCGGGCGGCACGCTGTTTCTCGACGAGATCGGCGACATGCCGCTTGAGGCGCAGACGCGGCTGCTGCGGGTGCTCGAGACCGGCGAATATTCGAGCGCGGGCGGACGCGCGCGCCGCGTCGACGTGCGCGTGATCGCCGCAACGCACCAGGACTTGCCGCGTGCCATCGCCCAGGGCCGGTTCCGCGAGGACTTGTACTACCGCCTCAACGTCGTGCCGCTGGCGCTGCCGCCGCTGCGCGCGCGCGACGGCGATGTGGCGCTGCTGGCGCAGCATTTCCTCGACCGGGCGGGAGAAAGCGGCAGCGTCCGCAAACAGCTTGACGAGGGCGCGGTGCGGCGACTCGGCGAGCATGGCTGGCCGGGCAATGTCCGCGAACTGGAAAATCTGATGCGCCGCCTGTCAGCGATGACCCGTGACCGGGTGATCACCGTCAAGGATATCGAGGGACAATTGGCGATCCGCGTGGCGGACGGCGAGACCGCCGCGCCGTCACTGGAGGGCCGCGTCGAAGCGTGGCTGCGCGATCATTTTGGGCGCGCGGGCGACAGCCTGCCCGCGCCGGGATTGTACGAGCGGTTGCTGACGGAGATCGATACCGCGATCCTGCGCACCACGTTGACGGCGGTGCGCGGCAATCAGCTACGGGCGGCGGCGCTCCTGGGCATCAACCGCAACACCCTGCGCAAGCGGCTGACCGAGCTGGGCATCGATCCCAAGGCCTAGCGTCGGGCATCGGCGCGAACGAGGGCATCCCGGCGTCCCGGAATGCCTTCGCCGGATCGTTCGCGAACCCGGCCTAGTGCGCCGGATTCTCCTGGAGGTTTTCGCCCGGACCGGTCTTTACGCCATGCTGGCCGCCGGCCGACTTCTTCTTGCCCTTCTTGTCTGCCCAGATGCCCTGGTACGAGAAATAGGCAAAGCCAGTGCCAATCAGCAGGAAGATCAGTGCCGCCCAGCCGGTGCGGTGACGCTGTTCCAGCTTGGGTTCGGCCGCCCACATCAGAAACGCCGCCACATCCTTGGCCATCTGGTCAACCGTCGCCTTGGGATTGCCCGGGGCGTAGGTTACCTGCCCGTCGGTCAGCGGCGGAGCCATCGCCAGGTTTAGGTTCGGGAAGTACGGGTTGTAGTGCAGCCCCTCGGGCGTCTTCGCGTCGGGGAAACGCTTGAGCAGTTCCGCCGGCTGATCCTGATAGCTGGTCAGCAATTCATAGATGTAATGCGGGCCGCCTTCGCGCGCCTTGGCCAGCAGCGACTGATCCGGCGGCAGCGCATTGTTGTTGCCGGCGCGCGCGGCGATTTCGTTGGGATAGGGCGACGGGAAATAATCCGAGGGCAATCCCTTGCGCGTCGCCGGCTCGCCGGTCTCCGGGTTCAGCGACGGCACGTCCTTCGACTTGGCCAGCGCCTTTACCTGCGCCGGCGAGAAACCGATGCCTTCGAGATCGCGGAACGCCACCAGCTTCATCGAGTGGCAGGCCGAGCAAACCTCGGCATAGACCTGATACCCGCGCTGCAGCTGCTGGCGGTCATATTTGCCCAGCGGCCCGTCGAACGAGAAGCTGACAGGCTTTTCGGGGCGATGATGTTCGACCCACTCGACCGCGGTTTCGGGCGCCGGCTCGCTCACCGCGCCGATGATCGTACCGATCAGCGAGAAGATGAGAGCCGCGACGAACCCCAGGCCGACGAGAGCGCCGATCGGACGAACCATTGTCTTCTACCCTCTTATTCGGCCGGGACCGCGACGGGAGCCGCAATGCCGTAAGGCGCCGATTCTGCGGCTTCGCCATGCAACACGCTGTCGCTGATCGAGCTGGGCAGCGGCAACGGACGTTCGATCATCGACACCAGCGGCAGGATCAGCAGGAAGTGCGCGAAATAATACATCGTGCTGATCTGGGAAACGATCACCACGGTGTTCGACGGGTGCGCGCCGCCGCAATAGCCGAGCACGATCACATCGACGACCAGCACCCAGAAGAACTTCTTGTACAGCGGGCGATAGTTCGACGAGCGCACCGGCGAGCGGTCGAGCCAGGGCAGAAAGAACATCAGCAGGATCGAGCCGAACATTGCCAGCACGCCCCACAGCTTCGCCGGAACCCACAGGAAGTTCGCGGTGAACGACTTGAGGATCGCGTAGAACGGCAGGAAATACCATTCGGGCACGATATGCGCCGGAGTCGAAAGCGGATTGGCGGCGATGTAATTGTCCGGATGGCCCAGATAATTGGGCGCGAAGAACAGGAGCGCGGCGAACACGATCAGGAAGACGCCGAGGCCGAAGCCGTCCTTCGCGGTGTAATAGGGATGAAACGGCACGGTGTCCTGCGGCCCCTTCACTTCCACGCCGGTCGGGTTCGACGAGCCCGGAATATGCAGCGCCCAGATGTGCAGGATGATCACCCCCATGATCACGAACGGCAGCAGATAGTGCAGCGAGAAGAAGCGGTTGAGCGCCGCGGCATCGGGTGCGAAACCGCCGAGCAGCCACACGCGGATACCCTCGCCGACGACCGGCAGCGCCGAGAAGAAGCCGGTGATGACCTGCGCGCCCCAGAAGCTCATCTGACCCCAGGGCAGCACATAGCCCATGAACGCGGTCGCCATCGTCAGCAGGAAGATCACCACGCCAAGCAGCCAAACGACTTCACGCGGCGGCTTGTACGAACCGTAATAAAGCCCGCGGAAAATATGCGTGTAGAGCACGATGAAGAACATCGAGGCGCCGGTGGCGTGCGTGTACCGCAGGAACCAGCCGGCGTTCACGTCGCGCATGATGTGCTCGACCGAGTTGAACGCCACGCCGGCATCGGCGCGGTAATGCATCGCCAGCACGACGCCGGTGATGATCTGGATCACCAGCGCCACGCCCGACAGGACGCCAAAGTTCCAGAAATAATTGAGATTGCGCGGCACCGGATAGCCCGCGCCGATCGCATTGTAGACGAGGCGCGGCAGCGGCAGCTTCTCGTCCAGATAGCGCATCAGGGGATGCTTCGGCGCGTAATTCTCGGCCCAGGGAAAGCTCATGCCTTCGCTCCGACTTCGATGGTGGTATCGGTGCGGAAGACATAGTCCGGCACCTGAAGGTTCTTTGGCGCGGGGCCTTTGCGGATGCGCGCGGCGGTGTCGTAGGCCGAGCCGTGGCACGGGCAGAAATAGCCGCCGAACTCGCCCTTGTTCTCGCCCTCGCCCGCGCCCAGCGGCACGCAGCCGAGATGGGTGCACACGCCCATCGTGATCAGCCACTGGCTCTTGCCCGGCTTGGTGCGCTCGGCCAGCGTCTGCGGATCGCGCAGATCGCCAACCGGCACGGCGTTGGCCTTGGTGATCTCGTCGGGCGTCAGGTGACGCACGAACAGGGGCGACTTGCGATAGACCGCCTTGATCGCCTGGCCGGGCAGGATCTTGGACAGATCGACCTCGGTAGTGGCTTCGGCCAGCACGTCTGCCGACGGCGCCATTTGCAGCACCAGCGGCGCCACCACCGCGACCGCGCCGACGCCTGCAAAGGCGACCGCGCCGATATTGATGAAGTCACGACGGCGGACCTCTGCCTCCGGGGCCATCGCCTCCACCGCTTCGACCGGCGCTTGCGCCATAGATGCCTGTCCCTGAATACGAAAGCGCCCCTTGGCGGGGCTCACGGCCTGATAGCGTTTGCCGCCGTTCATGCAAACGTCATTTTGGCGCCCGGGTTGCGGCGTGGCCCCGCCCCCGCCACAAAGTCGCGGTGCGCATCGCCTTGTATCAACCCGAAATTGCCGGAAATGTTGGTGCGGTGTTACGCATTGCCGCCTGCTTCGGCGTGGCGGTCGATGTGATCGAGCCGACCGGCTTTGTTTTCTCCGACGCCAAGCTGAAGCGTGCGGGGATGGACTACATCGACCGCGTGGATATGACCCGCCACCGCAGCTGGGATGCGTTTCGCGAGACTTCGCCCCGGCCGCCGGTGCTGCTGACCACGCATGGGAGTGAGGATTTGTACGCCCATCATTTCGACAAGGACGATATCTTGCTGTTCGGACGGGAAAGCGGGGGAGTGCCGCGGGGCGTGGATGAACTTTGTGCGGCCCGGGTGCGCATTCCGATCGCCGCGGGCAGCCGCTCGCTCAACCTGTCGGTCGCTTGCGGCATCGCCCTGACAGAGGCGCTGCGGCAGACGGGCGGGCTGCCATGCTGACGCTTGACCGCGAACAGCAACAGGCGCGCCACTGGTTCGAAACTCTGCGCGACCGGATCTGCGCTGAATTCGAAGCGATCGAAGTCGAGGCCGGCAGCGATTCGCGCTTCGCCTATACCCCCTGGTTCCGCGACGACGACACCAGCGGCGCGTCGGGCGGCGGGGTGATGGGCACCATGAAGGGTCGCGTGTTCGAAAAGGTCGGCGTCAACGTGTCGACCGTCGGCGGGGAATTCGCGCCCGACTTCGCCAAGACGGTGAACGGCGCGGGCGAGGATCCGCGCTTCTTCGCGACGGGCATCAGCCTAGTCGCGCACATGGCCAATCCGCACGTCCCCGCCGTCCACATGAACTGCCGGTTCCTGCGGACAACCAAGCAATGGTTCGGCGGCGGGGCGGACCTTAACCCGCCGATCCCCTATCAGCAGGATACGGCCGATTTTCACGCGCGGTTCAAGGCGGCGTGCGATGCGCACGACCCGGACTATTACCCGCGCTTCAAGGCATGGGCGGACGAGTATTTCTACCTGCCGCACCGCAAGGTGCACCGCGGTGTCGGCGGCATCTTCTTCGACCATCTGGAGAGCGGCTTTGCCAGCGATCTGGCATTCGTCCGCGATGTCGGCGAGGCGTTCCTCGATATCTACCCAGCGCTGGTGCGGCGGCGAATGGCGGCGGCGTTCGACGATGCGGATCGCGCGCGGCAGCTCGAATGGCGCGGGCGCTATGCCGAATTCAACCTCGTGTACGACCGGGGGACCTTGTTCGGGCTGAAGACCGGCGGCAACATCGATGCGATCCTGATGAGCCTGCCGCCGCTGGCCACGTGGAGCTAGGCTAGGCGGCGGCGCGACGGTAAAAGATCGCCAGGAACAGCGTCACGACGGTCTGGAACGCCGCCGAGACCAGCGCGACGAGCAGCGCCGGCACCAATTGCGCGACCGCCGGCGAGCCCAGGCTGCGCCCGATGATGAGGAACAGCGAGCCAAGCCCCGTGGCAAGCGCCCAATCGACCAATTGGATCACGATCAGCGCGAGGAGGACCAGCCCGAATATTGCCCAGAATTTGCCGCGCGTCGCGTGCCAGCTTGCCTTGAACGCGGTCACCGGCCGGCCCAGATCGACCAGCGCCGCTTTCCACAGCAGCAGGCGGACGAACAGGAACAGGCACGCAAGCGCCAGCGCGGTCATGTACAGCCCGGCCCAGGCCGGCAGGGTGGCGCTGAGGGCTTGCATCTTGGTCTGATCGGCAAGCAGCACCGATAGCTGGTCAAGCGAATAGCCGGTCTTCATCAGCGCGAGCAGGATCGGCGCGGCCAGCAGCGTGAATAGGAGGCCGACGAGGAAATAGACCAAAACCGCCCAGGGCAGCCGCCGCAGGCCGATCGCCAAGGCGTCACGCACCGATCGTCCCGCGCCGCGGGTCAGGTCGATCAGCGCAAGCTGACCGGCGACGCTCCACGATCCGGCCAGCAGCAGCAGCAGCCCGCGCACGCCCTGCGGCAGGAAAAAGGCCGCCGCGAGCAGCACCACCGCCGCGAGATAGATCGTCCCCAGCGCCAAAGGCACTACCAACGCCCGCTCTGCCCGGATGAAGGCAAGCGTTTCGTCCCACACGGCGTTGACGCTGACCTTCATAACATCTCCCATGACGGCACCGGTCTAGCCGCCGCCCGGCGCGGGTGGCAAGGAACGCGCGTGATGGCAGACGACATCGAATGGCGCGTCAGCGACGGGCAGGTCGACTATGCCGAGGCGCTCGCCTGGATGGAGGCGCGCGCCTCGGCCATCGCGGCGGGCGAAGCGCGCGAGTGCATCTGGCTGCTCGAACATCCGCCGGTCTATACCGCCGGAACCAGCGCCGCGGCGGACGAGCTGCTCGATCCGCGCTTTCCGGTGGTCAGCGCGGGACGCGGCGGGCGCTATACCTATCACGGCCCCGGCCAGCGGATCGGCTATGTCATGCTCGACCTCGGTCGGCGCGGGCGCGATGTCCGCTGCTACGTCCACGCGCTGGAAGGCTGGGTGATTCAGGCGCTGCGAACCTTCGGCATCGCCGCGCACCGCGCCGTAGGACGCATCGGCATCTGGACCGTCACGCCCGCCGGGGAGGCGAAGATCGGCGCCATCGGCGTACGCGTGCGGCGCTGGGTCACGCTGCATGGCTTTTCGGTCAATCTCGACCCCGACCTGTCACATTTCGGCGGCATCGTGCCGTGCGGAATTGCCGATCACGGGGTAACGAGCGCCGCGGCACTCGGCGTCGCGATCACACCGGCGCAGTTCGATGCCGCGCTGGCGGCCGCAATGCCGGAGTTTCTGGCTGCAACCGCGCTGCAACAATGTGCTTGAGCGGGGCGCAAAGAAAAGCTAATGCCCACCTCGATTTGGGTATTAAGGCCAGAAGCCGCCCCGGATCCTTTATTCCTCAGGGAGCTTATAATGCGCAAGATTGTCACTCTTTCGATGGTTGCCGCGGCGGCGCTGGCGGTTTCGGCCTGCAGCAAGACCGAGAACACCAACACGACCGAAGTCAATGTCACGGACGTCAATGCCACCGACGCGATGGCCGGCACGACCAACGACACGATGACCAACACCGACGCGTCGATGGGCGCCATGGACAACAGCTCGACCACCATGAATACGATGGCGGACAATGGTGCCATGACCTCGACCACGACGATGAACAGCTCGAACGCGATGTAATCTCGCGTTCAGCTTCATTGCTGAACATGGAAAGGGCCGTCCGGGCGACCGGGCGGCCCTTTCTTGTTGCGCCGAACCGTGGCGCGCGCGAGTCCGGCCGTGCTGGCCGGACCGGGTCAAAGCGCGTACGGTCCACGCAAGTTATTGGGGATGCTTCGTTGGTTCGTTTCCTTGCTGCCGTGATCATGCTTTCCGCCACCACCCCGGCATCGGCCCAGATCTTCTGGAAATCGCCCGATTATAGCGGCGCGCCGGTAACGTTGGAGGAACAAGGTATCGGTGTCGCGCTGCCTGGCGCCACCCCCGCCGAGCAGCGCGCCAATCTGGTGTGGCAACTGCGCGCCGGGCTGAACGTCGCCGCCTTGCAGTGCCAGCGTTTCCCGACGCTCCTGTCGAGGGAGGTGTATGCCGGTATCCTGACCAACCACAAGGACGAGCTGGCCAAGACCTACGCGACCCTCGCCAATTATTTCAAACGGGTCGAAAAGACGCCCAAGGCCGGCCAGCAGGCGCTCGATCGCTACGGCACCAAGACGTATATCGGCATGTCGACCGTGCAGGGCATTCTCGGGTTCTGCCAGACCTCGGCCTATGTCGGGCGTTCGGCGTTGTATGCGCCGCGCGGCAGCCTCAACATCGTGGCGATGGAGCGGCTGCGCGAGCTGCGCAACAGCCTGTTGCCGGGGCGCGAACAGCAGTTCAATGTCGGTCACAACCCCCCGGTGCCGACATTTCCGAGCCTGGCCAAGCAGTGCTGGAACAAGGCCGACAATTACGACCGGCGCTGCGGTCTTTACCCCTATTAACGCAGCCCCAGCGCCTTGTGCGCTTGCAGCGTCAGGCGCCATTTGGGCCGGTTCATCGCCAGCGCGATCGCCGCGGCCCTTGCCGCCTCGACCTCCGCGCAGTCCATCGGCTGGACGAGGAAATGGCGGAAGTCGAGCCGTTCGAGCGCGTCGAGATCGATCCCGTCCTGCGGCCAGACGAGCTTGAGTTCGTCGCCAGCGGTTTGCGCGAGCGGATTGGCGCCTTTGGGACTGATGCACAGCCAGTCGATGCCCGGAGGCGCCACGATCGTGCCGTTGCTTTCAACCCCGATCGAAAAGCCACGGGCATGGAGCGCATCGATCAGCGGCCCGTCGAGCTGGAGCATCGGCTCGCCGCCGGTGATGACGGTGTAGCGGCCTTCTATCCCCCCACCCCATTCGCGCCCAACCGCATCGGCCAGCGCTTCGGCATCGGCGAACTTGCCACCGCCGCCGCCGTCGGTGCCGACGAAATCGGTGTCGCAGAACCGGCAGGCGGCCGTGACGCGGTCCTGTTCACGGCCGCTCCACAGATTGCAGCCGGCAAAGCGCATGAATACGGCCCGCCGGCCGGCTTGCACCCCTTCGCCCTGAAGCGTCAGGAACAGTTCCTTGACCGCGTAGGTCACGCGAGCGCGGGGTCGCTCAGGCCCGCCTCGGCATAGCCCTTCGCGCGCAGCCGGCAGCTGTCGCAGACGCCGCAGGAGCGGCCATCCCGAGGATCGTAGCACGACCAGGTCTGGCCCGCATCGAGCCCGAGGCGCGCGGCTTCGCGAGCGATATCGGCCTTGGACATGTCGATCAACGGGGTGAGAACCTCGAACCCGCCCTCTTTCGTCGCGACGTCCGCCATGGCCTCGAACGCCGCGATGAATTCGGGACGGCAATCGGGATAGCCCGAATAATCGAGCGCATTCACCCCGATCGCCAGCCGGGTCGCGCCGACCGCCTCGGCCCAGCCGAGCGCGAGGCTGAGGAAGATGGTGTTGCGCGCGGGAACATAGGTCACCGGAATGCCGGGCATGACGCCACCATCCGGAACGGCGATCGCATCGTCGGTCAGCGCCGAACCGCCGAAGCGCGTCAGATCGAGCGGCATGACGACATGACGTTCGGCGCCAAGCATTGCTGCAACCCGCGCCGCGGCTTCGAGTTCGATACGGTGCCGCTGATTATAATCGATCGTCAGGGCGAAAATGCGGTAGCCCGCCGCACGCGCCAGGCCCCCCACAACCATCGAATCAAGGCCGCCGGAGACGAGCACGACGGCGGCAGCGCCGGGATTTGCCTGCTTGAGTTTCATAGGTTCGATCAAATCCGTCTTTGCCCGGCCTGTCGAAGCCTGCCCTGCTTCGAACCGGAGCTAAGAAAACGGCGGCGCTTCGACAAGCTCAAGGCAAACGGAATTTACCGGAAAAACAATGGGCCGCCCCGAAGGACGGCCCAGTTTCGACCTTTCGGTCATCTAGGGAGGAAGCGCACGAAAGCTCGTTCGCTGAAAACCGTCTACGCGCGATAGGGTTAACGCGAGGTTAGCGGGGTGAGATCTTCGGACGAGAATTCGAACGCGTGACTGCAAAATGCGCAGTCTACGCTGACGATGCCGCGTTCATCGGCCATCTCCGCGCGCTCGTCCTCGGGAAAGCGGGACAGCACGCCGCGAACATAATCGCGGTCGCAACGGCAGCCGCGCGCGAGCCGGATGCCAGGCAAGGTGCGGACTTCCTCTTCCTCGTGGAACAGCCGCCAGACGATCGTCTCGAGCGAAAGATCCCGGTCGAGCAGTTCGCCGGCGCGAATCGAGCCGCCCATGATGGCGATATGTTCCCATTCGGGATGGTCGAGCCGCGTATGCAGGCGCTCGCGCCCCTCCTCGCCTTCGGGCAGATGTTGGACCAGCAGCCCGCCCGCGACGAGGCCAGTGCCGTCATCAGCGGTCGCGATGCGAATCAGGCTGGGGATCTGCTCGGACTGGGCGAAATAGCTTTCGGCGGCCGCGCCGAGCGAATCACCCTCCAGCGGAACGATCCCCTGATAGCGCTCGCCTGACGTCGCCTGATCGAAGGTGATGGCAAGATAGCCCTTGCCGAACAACGCTTCGAGCCCGGGATTTTCGCCGAGCTCGTCAAGGCGCTGGGCGTCGAATTTGACATAGCCACGCAGCTTGCCGTCCTGAAAGTCACAGACCAGCAGGCTGACAACGCCCGCCTCGGTTTGCGCCTGCAGGGTCATCTGACCGGCGGAATCCTTGAGCGTGCTGCCGAGCAACGCCGTCAGCGCGAGGGCCTCGGCCAGGAGGCGCTCGATCACCGGCGGATAGGCATGGGCAGCGGCAATCGCATCGACCGTCGCGGCCAGGCGGACGACGCGGCCGCGCGCATGGCGCGACGGAATCATGAAGCCGAGACCCTCGTCGACGGCCGATCCAAAGTTCAATGCTGTCATAGCAGCGCGAAGATGGGATTTCGGCCGCGCAATCTCAACCGATCAGGCCGAAGCACCACAGCAGGATCGATTTCTGCGCGTGCAGCCGGTTCTCCGCTTCGTCCCAAACCGCCGATTGCGGGCCGTCGATGACATCGGCGGTCATTTCCTCGCCGCGGTGGGCGGGGAGGCAATGCATGAAGGTGGCGCCGGGCTTGGCCTTGCTCAGCAGGCCCTTGTCGATCTGGAACGGCGCCAGCGCGGCGACGCGGGCCGCGGCATCGGCCTGGCCCATCGACACCCAGCAATCGGTGACCACGACGTCGGCGTCACCGGCGGCGCGCGCGGGATCGCGTTCGATGGTGATGCGGGCGTTGCTGTCGGCGAGGCGCTGATTGGCTTGCGTCACGAACGCCGGATCGGGGTCATAGCCTTCAGGGCAGGCCACCGAGACCGAGAAGCGCATCAGCCCCGCCGCCTCGATTAGCGAATTGACGACGTTGTTGCCATCGCCCGACCAGGCCCATTTGCTGCCCGGCAGCGCGATGCCGCGGTCGAGCGCGGTGAGCAGGTCGGCCATGATCTGGCAGGGATGCGAGCGGTCGCTGAGCCCGTTGATCACGGGCACGCTAGCATGATGCGCCATCTCCTCCAGCTTGGCCGGATCGTCGGTACGCAGCATGATCGCGTCGACATAGCGGCTGAGCACGCGCGCGGTGTCCGCGACCGTCTCGCCGCGGCCGAGCTGGGTCGAGCCGGCATCGAGGATCAGCGACGAGCCGCCCAGCTGCCGGATCGCCGCGTCGAAACTGGCGCGGGTGCGCGTCGAATTCTTTTCGAACACCATCGCCAGCGTGTGCCCGGCGAGCGGCGCGTCGGCATCGGCCTTGCCTTTGGGCCAGCCCTGGCGCGCCGTCTTGCGGTCGAGCGCGTCGGCGAGGATCGCCGCGACGCCATCGCCACCCGCGTCGGACAGGTCGAGGAAGTGTCTCATTCAGTTCCTCCCCGGAACGGGGAGAGGGACCAAGAAGTGGTGGAGAGGGCTCTCCGCATTTGGTGCGTTGCGCGCGGAAGACCCCCTGCGTCACGCTTCGCGTGCCACCTCCCCGTGCCGGGGAGGAATGTCATCGCGCCACCTCAAAACTCGCCGCCCCCGCGCTCAGCCGTTCGAGGCATTCGCCGATGTGCCGCTCCTCAATGATGAGCGGAGGCAGGACGCGGAACACGTTCTCCCCCGCCGCAACCGTCAGCAGCCCGTGATGGTCGCGCAAATGCGCCACGAAATCGCGCGACACCGCCGGTTCCTTCAGCTTGATGCCGAGCATCAGCCCTTTGCCGCGGATTTCCTCGAACAAATGATCGTGGTTCGGGATCAGCTGTTCAAAGGCCTGCCGCAGCCGCTGCCCCATCCGTTCGACATGCAGCAGGAAATCGGGTTCGAGCATCACGTCGAGGACCGCCTGCCCCGCCGCCATCGCCAGCGGGTTGCCGCCATAGGTCGAGCCGTGCGTGCCGATGACCATGCCCTTGGCCGCTTCCTCGGTGGCGAGGCAGGCGCCAAGCGGGAAGCCGCCGCCTATGCCCTTGGCGACGGTCATGATGTCCGGCGTGATCCCGTAATGCTCATACGCCCACATCTTGCCGGTGCGGCCATAGCCGCACTGTATTTCGTCGAGGATCAGCAGCAGGCCACGCTCATCGCACGCCTGGCGCAGGCCGGTGATGAACTCGGGCGTGCCGGCAGTCATGCCGCCTTCGCCCTGCACCGTTTCGACAAGAAACCCCGCGGTTTCATCGTCGATCAGCGCCAGCGCGCCTTCAAGGTCGTTGAACCGCGCGTAATCGAACCCGGGCAATAGCGGCTCGAACCCATCGCGCATCTTTACCTGGTCGGTCGCCGAAATCGCACCGAGCGAACGCCCGTGAAACGCGTTCTTGAAGGTGATCAGCTTGTAGCGTTCGGCATTGCCGTTGACGTCGTGATAGCGGCGCGCGGTCTTGATCGCGCATTCAATCGCCTCGACGCCCGAATTGGTGAAGAACACCGTGTCGGCAAAGCTATTGTCGACGATCCGCTGCGCCAGCGCCTCCCCCTGCGGCGAGCCGTAGAGGTTGGAGACGTGCATCAGCGTCGCCGCCTGGTCGGCGATCGCCCTGGTCAGATGTGGGTGGCCGTGGCCGAGCGCGTTGACGGCGATCCCCGCAGCGAAATCAAGGTAGCGCTCGCCGCGCTCGCCATAAAGGTACACGCCCTCGCCTCGCACCGGCCGCACCCCGCACCGGGGATAGACGGGCATCAGCGGCGTGATCGTCATGGCAAAGCTCCCAAAGCAAAGAGGCGACCCGTTGCGGGCCGCCTCGATGCGCCTTCCTTAATGGACCGGCGGGCGTCAGGTCAATTTAACGACGGTAGGGATTATTGTCGTATCGGTCGTAGCGGTTGGGCACACCGTCGCGGTCGCGGTCATTATAGCTGTAACGGCGATCGCCATCACGGGCTTCATAGCGGACGCGCTGCTCGAGCCGCGCCAAGCGGTTCCACAGGTCGCGCTGCTCGCCACGGTCATAGCCACGGCGGTCATCGTCCCAGCGGTAGCGCTGCGCCCGCCCGGCAACCCAGCCAAGCTCTCGACGCAGCGAGCGCGTTTCTGCATTGGTCAGGGCACCGCGCTGCGACAGCCGGTCGATCTGGAACGACACCGCGCGGATGCGCTGCTGAATGCCATTGCCCTGCCGCTGATGAACGCCCTGCCCCTGATTGCCGCCCCAATATTGGGCAGTGGCCGGAGCTGCGGCGGCAATACTCGCCAACGCGATGATCGGAACAATAAACTTACGCATCGTCACCTCCATCTGGTTCGATGCCTGGATTATAGGTGATCCGACTTGCGTGCAGGCTGAACGCGCCTGTTATCGCGCGTTCAGTTCTTCAGCTTCCACCCGCTTTCGAGCAGCGCGTAACAGAGCGCCGCGAGCGCGATATCGATGCCGAGAATCACCAGGCCGCCGATCATTACCGGCGAGTCCGCCACGCCGATAAAGCCAAAGCGGAAGCCTGCGATGACATAGTGAAACGGATTCAGCCGGCTGAACATCTGGAACGCCGGGTGCAGGCGGTCGATGGCGTAGAACGTCCCGGAGAGCAGCGAGGCGGGCGCGATGACGAAATTGCTGATCGTGGCCGCATGATCGAATTTCTCGGCCCAGATCGAGGTCAGTACGCCCATCAGCGCGAGCATCACCGAGCCGAGCAGCCCGAACCACAAAACCGCGCCGAGATGCGCGATGGTTACGTGGACGCCGGGCCAGAACAGCATTGCGAGATAGATTGCCGCTCCGACGAAGATCGCGCGGGTGACGGCGCCGCCGACCATGGCCCCCAGCAACTCGCCGCTGGACAGCGGCGGCATCAGGTAATCGACGATCGTCCCCTGGATCTTGCCCACGAGCAGCGAAAAGCTCGAATTGGCAAATGCGTTCTGCATCATCCCCATGACGATCAGGCCGGGGGCGATGAAATCGGCAAACGCGACCTGCTGCCCGCCGACCGAAACCGGCGTGCGCCCGCCGGTCGCCACGGTGAAGATGACCAGGAACAGCAGCGTGGTGACCGCGGGTGCCCAGACGGTCTGGAGCTGAACCTTGAAAAAGCGGCGCACTTCCTTCACATAAAGCGTCTTCAACCCGCCCCAATTGATGTTGCGGATGATCGGCTCGCCCGGCTCATGCCGGATCGCGGTGCTGTCATTCATGCCCGTGCGTTAGGAGCGGCGACACGACCGAGCAAGGATTACGATGGCCTGGACCGACGAGCGGATCGATAAGCTCAAGACCATGTGGGAAAGCGGCAAGACCGCGAGCGTCATCGCCGAGGAACTTGGCGGGGTCAGCCGCAATGCGGTGATCGGCAAGGCGCACCGTCTGGGCCTGCAATCGCGCCCGTCGCCGGTGACCGCGAAGGACGAAGCTCCCGGCAAGCCGGCATCCGCGCCCAAGGCCGTGGTGGCCGAACCTGCCACACCGCCTGCCACGACCAAGACTACGCCGGCGGCTCCCGCTGCAGCCCCCACCCCGGTGGTTGAGCGCATGGCGCCGCCGCCGCCCAACCCCTTTCCGCCGCACGTACCGAGCGGCCCGACCGGCGCGCAATTACGTTCGATCGGCCCGGGCGGCTTCCTGCGCCAGGGTCCGGGGGACCAAGCCCCGCCATCGCAACCCGCACCGCCGCGCCGCCTCGTTCCCGCACGTCCTTCACCCGAGATCGCCGGCAAGACGACCCTGCTGGAACTGAGCGACAAGGTCTGCAAATGGCCGATGGGACATCCGGGCGAGCCCGACTTTCACTTCTGCGGCGACACGGTGAACCCGGGATTTCCCTATTGCGTACAGCATTGCGGCCAGGCTTATCAGGCGCAAATGCCACGCCGCGACCGCCGCATGCCCCCGCCACTGCCGTTCGGCGGGCCGCGGGTCCGATAAAGAACCGCGGCCTTGCAAATAAAAAAGGGGAGGCTGCTCGCGCGGCCTCCCCTTTCGTATATCGGCTGTTTAGAAGCGGAACGCCGCCGTGACGCGCATCGTGTTCCAACGGAAGTTGGAGTCACTGCGGGCGATGGTCGTTCCACCGCCACCGAGAATGAACGGGTTTGTCGCTGGTGCGGTACCGGCACCAACGGCTACACGCGACTTGTCATCACGCAAGCTCGTGTAAAGGTATTCGAGGCCGATCGAGAATGCGCCGATACGCTGCTCGACACCGCCGCCGGCGCTGTAACCCCAGGCATCGTGATCGCCATTGGTCGTAAACGAGTTGGCGGTGTTCGAGGTCACGAAACGATTGCGCAGCTTGCCGTAGGCCACGCCCCCGGTACCGTAGAACAGGGTCGTGCCCTGTGGCGTGAAACCGATGCGGCCACGCGCGCCCGCATCATATCTCAGGCTTCGGGTCAGCGTATAGCTCGCCGGGGTGGTGCTGAAGCTTGATGTTGAGTCGTTGATGCGGGTCTTGCCGAAATCACCGACGAAACCGAAGACCAGGTGTTCGCCGACCATGCTGTCGCCGCCGATGCGCACCTTGTACTCGATGCCATCCTTGTCGTTCCGGCAACTGTTGTTCGCGCTGCTGGTTGCCGACCCGTTACAGGAGCCAGGCGAAAAAGCATTGGCGCCCGCTGCGGTCGGCAGCGATGTACCGAAATTCCTGCCGTTGCGGCTGAACAATAGCGTCGATCCCTGGTCATTGGGCTGAACGGCGCCGCCGAAAGAGCCGCCAACGTAAAAGCCATCATAGCCAGCAGGCACATCGCCATCCTGGGCAAGAGCCGGCGAAGCAATGGCAAGCGCTGCCGCGCCAGCAAATAGCAAATTCCTCATTATAGTCCTCCGTGTTTGGTCGGTCTGAGAAACGAAATGCCGACTGCTTCGGATGCATAGCCGCGAAATAACGGCATCAGCTGTGGCATTTATATCACGCGCTTGCCGAGCGGACCCGTGCCTTCCAAAAGGGCGGGCATGAGCGACTTATTTGACGCCGCGCCGGGGGCTGCGAGCGGTGGTGATTATGATGCCTCCTCAATTGAGGTGCTCGAGGGGCTCGAACCCGTCCGGCGGCGGCCGGGCATGTATATCGGCGGCACCGACGAGCGCGCGCTGCACCATCTTGCCGCCGAAGTGCTCGACAATGCAATGGACGAAGCGGTGGCGGGCCATGCGACGCGGATCGAAGTGTCGCTGGAGGCGGGCAACCGCCTGACGGTAATCGACAATGGCCGCGGCATCCCGGTCGATCCGCATCCCAAATTTCCCGGCAAATCGGCACTGGAGGTGATCCTGTCGACGCTCCATTCGGGCGGCAAGTTCGACGGCAAGGCCTATGCCACGAGCGGAGGGCTGCACGGCGTTGGCGTTAGCGTGGTCAATGCACTGTCGTCCAAGACCATCGT
This sequence comes from uncultured Sphingomonadaceae bacterium, assembly GCA_964246315.1. Taxonomy (GTDB): domain Bacteria; phylum Pseudomonadota; class Alphaproteobacteria; order Sphingomonadales; family Sphingomonadaceae; genus Sphingomonas_O. The sequence continues at coordinate 40,929 of CAXTPT010000011.1, forward strand.
CGAAGTGGCGCGCAACAAGGAGGTGTCTCGCCAGCGTTTCTCGCGCGGCGTGACGCTGGGGCCGCTCGAAAAATTGGGGCCGACGCAGAACCGGCGAGGCACCAGCGTCGCGTTCACGCCCGACGAGGAGATTTTCGGCGAGCTGAGTTTCAAGCCCGCGCGGCTGTACCGTCTGGCCCGGTCGAAAGCCTACCTCTTCGCCGGCGTCGAAATCCGCTGGAAGTGCGATCCGGCGTTGATCGCTGACGACACCCCGGCCGAGGCAATCTTCCAGTTTCCCGGCGGCCTTGCCGATCATCTCCGCGAGCAGGTCGGCGCGCGCGAGTGCGCGACCGCCGAATTCTTCACGGGGCGGCAGGATTTTCCCGGCGAGCAGCAAGGCCGCGTCGAATGGGCGGTGGCCTGGCCGCTATGGAGCGACGGCAGCTTCAGCTGGTATTGCAACACCATCCCGACGCCCGATGGCGGCACGCACGAGGCGGGGCTGCGCGCCGCTTTGGTCAAAGGCTTGCGCGCCTTCGGCCAATTGGTCGGCGCGAAGAAATCGAACGATTTACAGCCCGAGGACGTCATGGCGCCCGCCGAGCTGATGCTCAGCGTGTTCATCCGCGATCCGCAATTCCAGTCGCAGACCAAGGACCGCCTCACCTCGCCCGAGGCGGCGCGGCTGGTCGAGAACGCGGTGCGCGACCATTTCGACCATTTTCTCACCGACAATATGGACCGCGGTCGCGCGCTGCTGGCCTATGCCACCGACCGGATGGACGAGCGCCTCGCCCGTCGCGCCGAGCGCGAGGTCAAGCGCAAGACCGCGACTAGCGCGCGCAAGCTGCGCCTGCCCGGCAAGCTGACCGATTGCTCGGCGGACGACCCCAAGGGCACCGAATTGTTCATCGTCGAAGGCGATTCCGCAGGCGGTAGCGCCAAGCAGGCGCGCGACCGCAAGACGCAGGCGATCCTGCCGATCCGCGGCAAGATCCTCAACGTCGCCAGCGCAACTTCTGAAAAAATCCGGGCGAACAGCGAGATCGCCGACCTGATCCTGGCGCTCGGCTGCGGCGTGCGCGACAAATGTGATGCCGATGCGCTGCGCTACGAACGCGTCATTATCATGACCGACGCGGACGTCGATGGCGCTCATATCGCGACGCTGCTGATGACCCTGTTCTTCCAGGAGATGCCCGAGATCGTCCGGCGCGGGCACGTCTATCTCGCCCAGCCGCCGCTCTACCGCATCACCGCCGGTGCTAAGTCGCTTTACGCGCGCGACGATGCGCAGCTGGAGGAGATCAAGGCTGGCGCATTCAAAGGCCGCAACGTCGAAGTGTCGCGCTTCAAGGGACTGGGCGAAATGAACCCGTCACAGCTGCGCGAAACGACGATGGACCCGAAGACCCGCACGATGATCCGCGTCACGCTGCCCCAGGAATATGAAGACCGCGCCGTCGTCCGCGACCTGGTCGAGCGCCTGATGGGCAAGCACCCCGAGCACCGCTTCAACTTCATTCAGGAAAATGCGGCGCGGGTGGACGAGGAGGCGATTGACGCTTGATGGTACGCCGATTGCCGAGCAATCGCCAAGACGGCGAATACCGGACGGCCTAGCGCAGCACAGATTTGACGAAGCGGGGTTAAACCCCGCCCCGGCATCAGTCCGAGAGAGCCGCAACCAACGCTCTGACCTTTTTCTGCCGCCACTGCGGTAGCGGGGCAACGAGCCAGTAGCCGCGCGGGTCTTCGACGGTGGCGCCGGCATCCGCGATCAAGGCTGGGACGAGCGCTTGGCCAAGGCCCGCCTGCGCCGCCTCTAACGCCAGTCCGGCATCGGCCACCGTGAGCGTCGCGCCGTCCATCTCCGGGCCGCCGCGCCAGGCAATTGGGGCCCCTTCACCGACGCTGGCGAAGCCGCGCGGACCGATGGGAACACCTTCGTGCGCGCCCGGCGAGCTGTCGAAGCAGATGGCGAGATCGAGATTGGCTTCGGTGAAGTCGAGGCCGTCTTCGCCGGCGATCAACTGCAGGCGCAGTTCGGGGTCGCTGCGGCGGTACTGGGCAAGCCTGGGCGTCAGCCAGCGCGCGGTGAGGTCGCGCGGCGCGGCGATGGTCAGCGACTGGCTCGATTGGCCGACCTGCATCGCGCGAACGGCTTCCTCGAAATTGAGGAAGCCCTTGCGCAGCTCGGCCAGCCCCGCCTCGCCTTCGGGGGTGAGTTCGAGGCCCTTGGGCGTGCGGCGAAACAGGACGAGGCCGAGCGTATCTTCGAGCGCGCGGATCTGTTGCCCAACCGCGGCGGGGGTCACTGCCAGCTCGTCCGCGGCGCGGGTGAACGACAGATGCCGCGCGGCGGCGTCGAATACGCGCAGGCCGTTGAGGGGGAGATGGGTGCGCTTCACTGCTGCCCCCTAAGCCGATTTCGTCATTCCCGCGAAGGCGGGAATCCATCTGCGCTCCTGCCCGCACTTGGTGAAGACGAGAGATGAATTCCCGCCTTCGCGGGAATGACGAAACTTGGTTTTGGAAATGGACACGATCACTGAGCCGTCACCGGGGCGGTCAAGGCGAATTTGGGAATGGCGATCTCGAAGCTCGATCCATCCTCGCCGACCATGATGTAAGCGCCCTGCATCGAGCCCGATGGCGTGTTCAACGGGCAGCCCGAGACATAGTCATAGCTTTCGCCAGGCGCGATGACTGGCTGTTCGCCGATCACGCCTTCGCCCTCGACGACGTGCCGCTGACCGCGACCGTCGGCGATGATCCAGCGGCGGCTCATCAGCTGCACCGCCATGTCCGAGCCATTTTCGATGCGGATATGATAGGCCCAGAACCACTGGCCTTTGTCGCGTGTGGACTGTTCGGGGAGAAAGCTGACCGACACGCGCACGGTGATATTCTGCGTCGTTTCCGCATAAGGGAACAATGCGTTCATCATATCCTCCCCGGGACGGGGAGGTGGCGCGCAGCGCCGGAGGGGATTTGCCCCTTACACATGCCCCCTCCGTCAGCGCTTCGCGCCGCCACCTCCCCGTACCGGGGAGGATTTTGAGATCGCATCACAATCCGGCACTCCGCAACGCCTGATCGAGATCGTCGATCACGTCCTGCGGATCTTCGAGGCCGATATTGATGCGCAGCATGCCTTCGTTCACGCCCATTTCCAGCCGCACCTCTTCGCTGAGCCCGCTATGCGTGGTCGAGGCCGGGTGCGTCATCAGGCTGCGCGAGTCGCCGATATTGTTGCTGATGTCGACCAGCTGGAGCGCGTCGAGGATCGCATGGGCCTGTTTGCGCCCGCCATCGACGTGCAGCGCGAAGATGCAGCCGGCCATGTCCATCTGGCTCATCGCCAGATTGTGCTGCGGATGGCTCGGCAGCCCCGGGAACAGCACGCGCGGCACGCGGCTCTCGAGGAAGCGCGCCACCTTGAGCGCATTTTCCGATTGACGGCGAATGCGCAGGTCGAGCGTCTCGAGCCCCTTCATCACCACCCAGGCGTTGAAGGGAGAAAGGTTTGGCCCCGTATTGCGCTGGAACGGCAGCAGCACCTCATCAATGTACTGGCGGCTGCCGCACACCGCGCCCGCGAGCACGCGCCCCTGCCCGTCCATCATTTTGGTGGCCGAATAAGCGACCACATCCGCGCCGAATTCGAGCGGCCGCTGCAGGGCGGCGGTGGCAAAGGCATTATCGACAACCGAAATTATGCCACGCTCCCGCGCCAGGCCGCAAACGTGGCGCAGGTCGACCACGTCCATCGTCGGATTGGCGGGCGTTTCGAAAAAGAAGGCCTTGGTCTCCGGCCGGATCGCATCGACCCACGCCTGATTATCACGCGCATCGATGATCGTCGTGGCGATGCCGAATTTGGGCAGCAAAGTATCTGTCAGCCAGCGGCACGAACCGAACGCCGCCCGTCCCGCGACGACATGGTCGCCGGTCTGCAGCTGGCACAGCAAAGCGGTGGTCATCGCCGCCATGCCGCTTGCCTGGACGCGGCACGCCTCGGCCCCTTCCATCAGCGCGATACGCTCTTCGAGCATCTCGACCGTTGGATTTTGTAGCCGCGAATAGGTCATGCCCGCCTGCTCGCCGGCAAAGCGTGCGGCGGCATCGGCTGCCTTGTCGTAAGTAAAGCCCGAGCTGAGGATCAGCGGTTCGGAGGTCTCGCCCCATTCGCTGCGCGCGGTGCCGCCGCGCACCGCGAGCGTCGCGGGACGCCAATGCTGGGTGATCGACCGGTCCTGTCCGCTGCGGCGCTTCATGCCGTCGCTTTGGAGTGCGGGGGGTGGAGGCGTCAACCGTCCCGCAATGAAACGGAGCCGTGAAACGAGGCTTCACTTTCGGCGGTATGTGGCCTAATGGGCCTTAACTTTATGGGGGTACATATGCGCAATCTCGTGATTCTGGCCGCAGCGGCGCTCGCGGTCCCTGCCTCGGCGGCCAATTTGATCGTCAACGGCGGCTTCGAAGCGCCCGGCGCGCCGGCCGGCGGTTACAATCAGTATTTCGGCGGTAGCAGCTTTACCGGCTGGAACGTCACCGGCGCCGATGTCCTGGTGCTTCACACCACCTATGCCGAATCGAACCTGACGTTCAACGCGTCGAGCGGCAGCAACGCGCTCGACATCACCGGGGCGGGCAACACCAGCCCGGCGGACGGCGTGTTCCAGACCGTCGCGACGACCGCGGGCAAGGTGTACCGCCTGCGCTTCGATCTCGGCAACGCCGACGGCAGCGGCAATGGCAGCTACGTCCTGCCCAGCTCGATCGGCGTGTCGATCAACGGTGGGGCGGTGCAGAATTTCACCAATGCCGCGACGACCACCTTCGGCGTGAATTGGGCCGCCCAGCAGCTGACCTTCGTCGGCACGGGTTCGGACACCATCGCCTTCACCAACACGACGCCTTTGGGCGATAATTATGCCGGCCTCGACAATGTGTCGCTGTCGGTGCCCGAACCGGCCCAGTGGGCGCTGCTGCTCGGGGGCTTCGGCCTAATCGGCGGCGCGATGCGTCGCCGCCGTTCGAACGTCGTTTACGCTTAAGCTTCAGGCTTAACATTTCTGGCGCCCGGTTCCGCTTCGGCGGGGCCGGGTGCCGTCGTATCTGGCACCAGCGCGCGCTTCAGCCGCGCGACCAGACGCTCCCGCGCATCCAGCACTTGCGCGGCGCGGCCCGTAAGCAGATCCGCCTCGAGCCTTGCGCGGTTGCTGTTCAATGCCGCGAACAGGCCGGTCCCGTCATCCTCCGCACCATAGCCCAGCGCCATGAGCAGGCCGCGTTCGAAGAGCACCAGCGGCCCGGCCCAGGCCCGCGCCGAGGGCGACAGCGTCACCGCGGCAATCATCCCCTCCAGCGCGTCGTGCACCGCCGGATAGGGCTGGCCTTCGGGCAGCACCGTCGCGGCAAGCGCGGTGACCCATTCGATCGCTGCGGCGGGCAGCGGTTCGGCAAAAAGCTGCGCGCGACTCTCGGCCAATTCGACGGTCAGCGCGGGCAATTGCGTTTCGACCCGCGCGCGCAGTTCGGCGACCACGCGATTGCCGGGCATCAGCACCGGCCGCAGCCGCCGCGACCGCCCGCCGCGAACATAACCTGCCAGCAAGCCGTAATCGTGCGTCAATATCCGGACGACCGCCCCGGCCTCGCCATGCGTGCGAACGGCGCAGACGATCGCCTCGGCGCGGATGTGCACCTACTGCGCCGTCACGGCGGCATCGGCGTGAAAATGGTCGTACACCGTCCGCGCCACGGCATCGCTGACGCCCGGCGCCGTCCGCAAATCCTCAAGGCTCGCCGCCTTGACCGCGCGCGCGGTGCCGAAGTGCATCAGCAGCGCCCGCTTGCGCGCCGGGCCGATCCCCGGCACTTCGTCCAGGCTCGAGGTAATCAGCGCCTTGGCGCGCTTGGCGCGGTGCGTGCCGATGGCGAAACGATGCGCCTCGTCGCGCAGCCGCTGCAGATAGAAAAGCACCGGGTGATTGATTGGCAGCGTGATTTCGCGCCCATCGGGCAAATGAAACACCTCGCGCCCGGCATTGCGGTCCGGCCCCTTAGCGACGCCGACGATAGCGACTTCCTCGACGCCCATCGATTCGAGCGTCTGGCGCACCGCCGACACCTGCCCCTTGCCGCCGTCGATCAGCAGCAAATCGGGCCACACCCCCCGCTCGCGGTCGGGGTCTTCCTCGATCGCACGCGCGAAGCGGCGTTCGAGCATCTCGCGCATCATCCCGAAATCGTCGCCGGCGATGGTTTCGGGGCGCTTGATGTTGAACTTGCGGTATTGGCCCTTCACGAAGCCTTCGGGCCCGCCGACGATCATCGCGCCGACCATGTTGGTGCCCATGATATGGCTGTTGTCGTACACCTCGATGCGCTGCGGCGGGGCGTCGAGTTCGAACAGCTCGGCGACGTCGCGCAGCAATTTCGCCTGGGTCGAGCTTTCGGCGGCACGGCGGTCGAGCGCTTCCTCGGCATTTCGTTTCGCCTGCTGAACCAGCCGGACACGGTCGCCGCGCGATGGCTGGGCAACGGCTACCTTGCGGCCGGCCTTGTCCGACAGCGCCTCTTCGATCAGCGCCTGTTCGGGCAACTCACGGTCGGTGAGGATGTTGCGCGGCGGCGGCACTTCCTCGTAGAATTGCAGCATCGTCGCGGCGAGCACATCGGCTTCCGGAATATCGCCCGTATGGGCCGGGAACACCGCGCGGTGCCCCCAATTCTGCCCGCCGCGGATGAAGAAGGCCTGGACGCACATCACCCCCGATTTGCAGGCGAGCGCGAAGATGTCCGCGTCCCCCACCCCTTCGGCATTGATGAACTGGCTGCCCTGAATGAAGGTCAGCGCGCGCAGCCGGTCGCGCAGCATCGCCGCGCGCTCGAAGTCCATCGCCTCGGCCGCTTCGGTCATCGCATCCTGGATCTTGGTCTGGACGCTGGTCGCCTTCCCCGCGAGGAACGATTTCGCGTCGCCGACCAGCTCGGCATAGCCCGGCTGATCGATCCGTTCGACGCACGGCGCGGAGCAGCGCTTGATCTGGTAGAGCAGGCACGGCCGGTCGCGATTGGCGAAAAAGCCGTCGGTGCAGCTTCTTAGCAGGAACAGCTTCTGCAACGCGTTAAGCGTGGTGTTGACCGATCCGGCGCTGGCGAACGGTCCGTAATAGTCGCCCTTGGCCCGCCGCGCGCCGCGGTGCTTCTGGATGCGCGGATATTTGTGATCGGCGCGGATCAGGATGAACGGAAACGATTTATCGTCGCGCAGCAGCACGTTGTAGGCCGGGCGATAGCGCTTGATCAGCTGCGCCTCGAGCAGCAGCGCCTCGGCCTCGTTATTGGTCGTCACCACGGTCATGCCGCGCGTCTGCGCGACCATCCGCTGGAGGCGCTTGGAAAGGCGCGCGACCTGACAATAATTGGCGACGCGGTTCTTCAGCGTGCGCGCCTTGCCGACATAGAGCACGTCGCCACGCGCGTCGATCATGCGATAGACGCCGGGCTTGGCCGGCAGGGTGCGCAGCACATTGCGGATCGCCGCCACGCCCGCATCAAGATCGGGCTGATCCGATCCGCGCACGGCGAAGGTCGCCTGGTCCTCCAGGAAGCGCGCCGGGCCGCGCGGGGTGTCGGGTCGTCCGGCCGGGGTTCGCGCCATGGGAATGATTTAGTATGTTCTTATGATTACGCCAACGGGCCAGGCAGATGTAATGAGGGGCCAGCCCCTGACTTGCTGGCCCCTTACTTCACTGCGTTAGCAATTTAGCGACCCGCTCAGCATCGTCGCGACATTTAAAATCGCGAAGCACTGATACTTGCATCATGAAGCATGTAAAAAACACGCAACTCCATGACCCATTTTCAGGCCAAATATGGTATAAAAGTTTTCGCATGATCGATCTCCTGAAGAGATTCGAATTGCGATGCTGCAACCATAGTGCCTGATACGAATCGACAACCTAAAGGCGCCAGGGCTTTTAGGTTCAATCAAGAACGAGACACTCTTAAGCAGTCATCGGGCTAATGCGATCTACGACAATGATGGGTCGATAGGCGCCTCCTCTTGCCCTGCAAGTTTGATCAGGGGCCGAACGGGCTGCTCCGATCCTTTGAGTGTGTCAATCTGACGATTGCCGATATCCACATTTAAATCTTCGAAGCGTCGAGCTTGAGTTAAGACTTGGGTTTCCAGGCTCCCAACCAAGCTGTTGTATGACGATATCGCCAAGTCGAGATTACGCCCCACTTTACCCACGTGCCCGCCCATTACAGCAAGGCGCGAATAAAGCTCTTTGCCTAAAATCGCAATTTCACGTGCTTGACCCGCCAGCTTCTCCTGACGCCACACCGCCGCAATCGTACGGGCAATGGCGACGAGATTAGTTGAGGTTGCGAGTAATACGCGCCGTTCGAAAGCGAAATCCCACAGGCCCGGATCGTGCTCAAGCGCAGCCGACAGAAAGTGTTCGCCGGGAACGAACATTATGACATAATCGGGCGCGTCGTTGAATTGGCTCCAATAGGCCTTATTACCGAGCGCATTGACATGGTTGCGCATCGAGGTGGCATGAGCAGCGAGGCCTAGCCGGCGCCCCTCGTCGTCCACCGCATTGAACGCATCCTGATAGGCGTTGAGCGACACCTTGGCGTCGATCACCAGCGCCTTGCCGCCCGGAATCTTCACTACCGCATCGGGGCGCAGGCGACCGCCGTCATGCTCGACGCTGACTTCGGTACGGAAATCGGTATGCTCGGCCAGGCCGCAGCTTTCGAGGACGTTCCTGAGCTGCTGCTCGCCCCAACGCCCGCGCGCCTTGGGGGCGTTGCGCAGCGCGTTGACGAGGTTCGCGGCCTCGGCCGAGACGCGCTCGGTGCCCGTGCGCATCGCCTCGATCTGCCCTTGCAGCACGCCGAACGCATCGCGCCGCTCGGCCTCGACCTTGGTCACCGACTCCTCGTAGCGCTTCAGCGTATCCTGCACCGGGCGGATCAGCGCAGTGACGCCCAGCTTGGTGGTTTCCTCCGATTGCCGGAACCGTTCATCAGCGCGTTCGAGGAATTTGGTCTGCGCCGCGTCGAGCGTGGTCTGGGCGATCGCCTTGAACTGGATGGGGAGCGATTCGCGCACGTCTTTCAATTCGGTGAGCAGCCGGGCCTGCGCCGCAGCCTGCTCTTCACTACGCGCGGTGAGATCGGCGATCCTGATCCGCAGCGATCCACACTCGCCCACTGCGCTATCCCGCTCGGCTTCGATCGTTTCGCGCAAGCTTCGCAGCATCTCGCCCTGCGCGACGCTGGCCGCATGATCGGCCCTGACCGCTGCCGCGCCGCGTCCACCGATCAGCCAGCCGAGCACGAGGCCGACCATCAAAGCGACGATGCCGATTACGATCAATTCCACGCGTTCAATCCCGTCCGATTCACACGATTCACAGGTGGCAATGGGTCACGCAAATCGTGCCTCAGCCAAGGGGGAACATGCCATGAACTTCGCGGTGCGGCAAAGCTAAATCTGCGGACGCTCCCGCAAGCCCGACAGCTTGACGACGGCCAGCACGGCGACGATCGCCAGGGTATCGGCAACCCAATCCTTCGGTTCGCAATCGCGATGCAGCGCGGGAATCGACTGGAACACCTCGATCAGCGCGCCGAGAAACGAAAGCCGCTCACCGATGGGGAGCAGCGGTGAGTCGCGCCAACCAAAGGCCGCCAAGCCGGCGAGCACACCAAACGTAATCGCGTGCTTCAGCTTGTCCCACAGTGTGGCGAACGGATCGTCAACCGCCGGCAACAGCGCCAAAATCACGGCGCCGATCATCGCCGCCACGAACAGCACGCGAAACAGGCGCTGGATGCGCATGTCGGCCAGCAAGGCGATCATCTTGAATTAGGCCGCGCGGCGCAGCTTGTTGAGTTTTTTCAGGATCATCTCGCGCTTCAAACGGCTGAGGCGATCGATGAACAGCACGCCTTCGAGGTGATCCAGCTCGTGCTGCAAGCACGTGGCGAGCATGCCTTCGATGCGCTCGTCATGCTGCGTGCCATCGAGGTCGAGCCAGCGCGCGCGGCACGACGCCGGGCGATCGACCTCGGCATATTGATCGGGCACCGACAGGCAGCCTTCATTATAGGTGTTCTGCTCATCCGCCGGCTCGAGGATCTCCGGGTTGATGAACACGCGCGGATCGCGGACCGGCTTGCCTTCCGCGTCATCTTGTTCCTGCAGGTCGATGACCAGGATACGCTGGGGCACGCCGATTTGGATCGCCGCGAGGCCGATCCCCGGTGCATCGTACATCGTCTCGAACATGTCGCCGACAAGCGTGCGGACGCCATCGTCGATCGTGTCGACCGGCTTGGAAATCACGCGCAGCCGCGGGTCGGGCGCTTCGAGGATTGGCAGGATGGCCATCGCGACCAATTAGGCCGCGGGGGCTTCGCTTTCAACCGCTGGCGCCTCCCACAATTCGATCGGATTGCCCTCGGGATCGTGGATGCGCGCGAAACTGCCGATAGCGGGGTCGTTCCATTCGGGCTTGGTGATCACATCCACGCCGTTCGCGCGAAGCTTGTCGAGCAGCGCGTCGAGACCCTCCACCCGGTAATTGAGCATGATCTGGCGATCGGCCGGGAAATAATCCGAATCGCGCGCAAAGGGCGAAAAGAAGGTGGTGCCCGCCTGCTGCTGCCAGGCGCCCCAATCGTTACCGCCGATACCGAGATTGTCCGCATACCATTGGCTCAATGCCTTGGTGTCGTCCGCCCGCAGGAAGATGCCCCCTATCCCCGTCACGCCCATGATCGCCTCCGCTAAGAAACCGGCCTGCGTGCCCTCAATGCCTGGGCGAGCGTGCCGTCGTCCAGCCAGTCGAGCTCGCCACCTACCGGCAGGCCATGCGCCAACTGGGTCAGCCGCACCGGCAGGCCTTCGAGCCGATCGGCGATGTAATGCGCGGTGGTCTGACCTTCCAGCGTCGCGTTCATCGCCAGCACGACCTCGTCCACCCCGCCCTCGCCGACGCGGGCGACGAGGCGGTCGATGGTCAGATCCTCGGGCCGCACGCCGTCCAGCGCCGACAATCGCCCGCCCAGCACGTGAAACCGCCCGGGGAACAGCCGCGAGCGTTCGAGCGCCCATAAATCGCTGACTTCTTCGACCACGGCGATGGCACGCTGGTCACGCCGCGGATCGGCGCAGATGCCGCAGGGATCGCTGGTATCGATATTGCCGCAGGCGGCGCATTCGGTCAGCCGGCGGTCGATCGCCTCCAGCGCCGCGAGCAGCGGCACCAGCGCCGCCTCGCGCCGCTTCATCAGATGGAGCACCGCCCGCCGCGCCGAGCGTGGTCCAAGCCCGGGAAGCCGGGCCAGGGCTTGCGTCAGCGCATCGAGCTCGGGGGACGCCATGCGTGCGATGTAATCCTCTGTTCCCGTTTCGTCATCCTGAACTTGTTTTAGGGTCCACCTCCCCGTCTCGATCAGGCCCAAGCGCTATCGGACGGATGCCGAAACAGGTTCAGCATAACGAATGCGGCAGTATAGGGACCCTATGAGAGTGGTTTTCATGGGCACGCCCGATTTCGCGGTCCCGAGCCTCGATGCGCTGGTGCATGCGGAGCACGAACTGGTGTGTGTCTACACCCAGCCGCCCCGACCGGCGGGACGCGGCAAGCGGCTGCAACCTTCGCCAGTGCAATTGCGTGCGGAAAGCTTGGGGATCGCGGTGCGCGCGCCGGAGCGCCTGCGCGGGGCGGAGGAACACGCCGAATTTGCCGCGTTGGGCGCTGATGTCGCGATCGTCGCGGCCTATGGCCTGATCCTGCCGCAAGCGGTGCTCGATGCGCCCAGGCATGGCTGCATCAACGTCCATGCCTCACTATTGCCGCGCTGGCGGGGCGCGGCGCCGATCCACCGCGCGATCCTCGCCGGCGATGATGTGACCGGCGTGACCATCATGCAGATGGAGGCGGGCCTCGACACCGGGCCGATGCTGGCCAGCGGAGAATTGCCGATCGGCGGACAAAACACGGCGCAACTCACTGAACAATTGGCACAAATTGGGGCAAAGCTGCTTGTGGAGGTCCTTGCCGGCCGCGGTGCGTACCCGCCGCAGACCCAGCCCGCAAACGGCGTCACCTACGCCGCGAAGATCGACAAGACCGAAACCCGCCTCGATTTTTCGCGATCCGCCGAGCAGGTCACGCGGCAAGTACGCGCCTTCGCTCCCGCTCCTGGTGCATGGTTCGAATTCAGCGGCGAACGCATCCGCATTCTCGAAGCCGTGACGCAGGCGCAAGGCGGCGCGCCGGGCGAGGTCCTCGACGACGGGCTGACGATCGCCTGCGGCTCTGGGTCGATCCGGCCGATCCGGGTTCAGCGCGCCGGACGTGGCATGATGTCACCCGACGAAATGTTGCGCGGTTTCGCCATCCCCGCCGGCACGCGCTTCGCATGACGCGCTTCCGGCTGACCATCGAATATGACGGGCGCCCGTTCATGGGCTGGCAGCGGCAGGATCACGGTCCGAGCGTGCAGGCCAGCCTCGAGCGCGCGATCCTGAGCACGCTCAGTGAGGAAGCCACGGTCCACGCCGCGGGCCGCACCGACGCCGGCGTCCACGCCCGTGCGATGGTCGCGCATGTCGATATACAGCGGACGATTACCGCCGAACGCCTGACGGGCGCGCTCAACGCCGGGGTGCGGCCCGATCCGGTCAGCGTGATCGCTTGCAGCGAGATCGATCACGAATTTCACGCGCGTTTTTCGTGTGTTGCGCGGCACTATGAATATATCATGGTCAATCGCCGCAGCCCGCTGGCACTCGATATAGGGCTGGCGTGGCGCGTCTGGCCCGAACTCGATGCCGCCGCGATGCACGAGGCGGCCCAGCGCCTCGTCGGCCTTCACGACTTCACGACCTTCCGCTCGGCCCACTGCCAGGCTGAATCGCCCGTCCGGACGCTCGACCGGCTCGAGGTCACGCGCGATGGAGAGCGCATCCTGATTCACGCTTCGGCGCGCAGCTTCCTTCATCATCAGGTACGCTCGATGACCGGCTGCCTGGCGCTGGTCGGCGAAGGCAAATGGACCGCCGACGACCTCGGGGCCGCGCTGATGGCGAAAGAACGCGCGGCGCTCGGCTTCAACGCCCCGCCCGACGGGCTCTACTTCATCGGCGCGGACTACTGACCGATCAGGATTTCGCGCGCGGGGCCGTGGCCGAGGAACGCTGCCGGGCTGGCGGAGGCGCCATAGGCTCCGGCCATAAAGATGGCGATGACGTCGCCCACCTCGGCGCGCGGCAAGTCCACCTGATTGGCGAGCAGATCGAGCGGAGTGCACAGGCAGCCGACGACACTGACGATCTCGCGCGGCCCCTGCCCGCCGACCACCGCTACCGGATAGTTCCGCCGCACCACCGTCCCGAAATTGCCGCTGGCGGCCAGTTGGTGATGCAGGCCCCCATCGACGACGAGAAAGGTTTCGCCGCGGCTTTGCTTCCGGTCGATGACCTGCGTGAGGTAGACCCCCGCCTCGCTGACCAGCCAGCGGCCGAGTTCGATGGCGAAGCGGCTTTCGCGCACGATCGGCGCCCGTCCGGCAAGGGATCGAGCAAGGCGCGCGCCGATCAGCGGAACATCGAGTTCGCGGTCGCCCGCGAAATAAGGCACGCCGAAGCCGCCGCCGAGGTTGACCAGCGGCGGCGGCGCGCCCGCCGCCTCGCCGATCTCCGCCGCAAGCGCGAGCGTGGCGGCCTGGGTGTCGGCGATCGCCTCGGCGTCGAGGCTTTGACTGCCGGTGAAGATATGCAGCCCCTGCCAGTCGGCGCCCGCGTCGATCAGCCGCCGCACCAACGCCGGCACGCGCTCGGCATCGACACCGAAGGGCGACGCGAAGCCACCCATCTTCATCCCCGAGCCCTTGAGCGCGAAGCTCGGGTTCACCCGCACTGCCAATCTTGGCGCGGCGCCAAGACGTGCGGCGATCGCCAGCGCGCGATCGGCCTCGCTTTCGCTTTCGAGGTTGAGCGTGACGCCGGCCTCAATCGCCTGTTCCAGTTCGGCGTCGGTCTTGCCCGGTCCAGCAAAGCTGATGTGCGTCGCTCCCGCCGTCACGGCCATCGCCAATTCGCCGCCCGATGCTACATCGATCCCGTCGACCATCGGCACTATTGCGGCCAGCAAAGGCGCGAACGGATTGGCCTTCATCGCATAATGAATGGAAACACCGTCGGGCAACGCATTGCGAAGCCTGGCGATCTTCTCGGCCACCAGGCGCAGATCGTAAACGAACGCCGGTGTCTGTCCGGGCGACAGGTCATTCAACCGTTCGGCCGTCCACCATGCGGGAATGGCGCCATGCGGCTTCACGCCCCCGCCCTCACCGCAACGCGATCGAGCTTGCCATTGGCATTGCGCGGCAGGGTCTGGCGGCGGTCGATCATGCCAGGCACCATATAGGACGGCAACTCGCGCCTGAGATGGGCAAGCAGCGCCGCGTCGTCGCCCGCGCCGCTCACCGCCAGGCGGATCAGCGCCCCAGCCGCGTCATCGGGCACGCCCCAGGCCACGGCCTCGTCCGCCGCGCCGCTGGCAAGGGCGGCCGCTTCGACCTCGAAAGGGCTGACGCGCTGTCCCATCGTCTTGATCATCTCGTCGTCGCGGCCCACGAAGAAGAAGCGGCCTTCGCTGTCACGGCGGACGGTGTCGCCCGACCACGCCGCCATGCCGCCAAGTCTGGACCAGGGCGGCGCCGGACGGAAGCGCGCTGCGGTGCGCTCCGCGTCTTGCCAATAGCCCTGGGCGACGAGCGGACCCGCGTGAACCAGTTCGCCGGGCTCGCCCGGCGCGGCCTCGCTGCCATCAGGGCGGACGGCCATCACCTCGGCAAAGGGAATTTGCCGGCCCATCGAGGTTGGATAGGCCGTGACTTCTGCCGGATCGAGATAGGTTGAGCGGAACGCCTCGGTCAGGCCGTACATCGGAACGATGCCGGCGTTGGGAAAGCATGTCCGCATCCGCTCGATCAGCGCGGGCGTCAGCGCACCTCCCGTATTGGCGACGCGGCGGAGGCTCGCCCCGGCTTCTCCCCAATCAAGCGCGAGGAGTTGCGTCCATAGCGGCGGAACGGCGGTGAGCGAGGTGATTTTAAGGCGTTGCACCGCCTTCATGACGTCACGCGGCAGCAAATAGTCGAGCGGCACCGCGGTCGCCCCCGCGCGCCAGGTCGAAAACAGCTGGCTTTGTCCCGCATCAAAGCCGAGCGGCAGCACCGCCAGAACGCGCTCTTCGGGCGCGACCTGGAGATAATGCGCGACGCTGACCGCGCCGAGCCACAAATTGGCGTGGCTGAGCATCACCCCCTTCGGCCGCCCGGTGGAACCCGAGGTATACATCAGCGCCACGAGCCCGTCTGGATCGGCAGCGGATGGCGGCAATGGTTCGCCCTGCCCCGCTTTGGCCACGACCCGACAGTCGGCAGGCACATCGCCACGGTCGAACGTCGCCGCACGGCTTTCGGCAGTGAGCAGCAGCCCCGCTCCACTATCCGCCAGGATATGCGCCACCTGTGCCCGCTTAAGCATCGGATTGACCGGCACATGCACCAAGCCCGCACGCGCCGCGGCAAGCGGCATCAGGCAGGCCTCGACCGTCTTGGGCAGCCAGGTCGCGACGCGCGAACCAGCTGCGAATCCGAACGATGCGAGCCATCCGGCCAGCTCGGCCACGCGCTGCTCCGCCTCGGCATAGTGGATCGCCCCGTCCGCGGTGAGCAGCGCGTCGCCGGTACCAAAGCTGAGCAGATGGTCGAGCGGACGCGGCACGGGATCGAGCGGGACCATGCGCGCTCCCCTAGCGGCTCCCCTCTCCGCTTGCGACCCCGCACCCTCGCGGCTAGTCGCATTACCGCATGGGGGCCGCTGACCAGATCGTTCGCGAAACGCTTCGCGATAGCCTGTCGCTCGATCAGGCGCGCGTCGACGCGATGGGCCGGGACACCCCGTTGTTCGGCGCGCTGCCCGAGCTGGATTCGATGGCGGTAGCGACGCTGCTGACCGAACTCGAGGATCGCCTCGGCACGATTATCGACGATGACGAGGTCGATGCCGAGATGCTCGAGACATTTGGGGCGTTGGTGGCGTTCGCCGAGAAGAAGCTGGCCTAGTCGCCGGTTATTTTCGGCGAGCCGAGATCGCCTTGCCCAACGCTCGCACCAGCCATTTCCAGCATGCGGTCCAAACTCTTCTTCGCCCGGACGCGCAGACCTTCCTCGATCTCGATCCGCGGTTCCAGGTCGCGTAGCGCGATGTAGAGTTTCTCCATCGTGTTGAGCGCCATATAGGGACAGATATTGCAGTTGCAGTTGCCGTCAGCCCCCGGCGCGCCGATGAAGTTTTTGTGCGGCAGCGCCTTGGTCATCTGATGGATGATGTGCGGTTCGGTGGCGACGATCAGCGTGTCACCGGGCAGCGCCTTGGCGTAGTCGAGGATGCCGCTGGTCGAACCGACATAATCGGCATGATCGAGGATGTGCGCCGGGCATTCGGGATGCGCCGCGACGGGCGCGCCGGGATGTTGCGCCTTGAGCTTGATCAGTTCGGTTTCCGAAAACGCTTCGTGGACGATGCACACGCCCGGCCACAGCAGCATGTCGCGCCCGGTCTTGCGCTTGAGATAGCCGCCGAGATGCTTGTCGGGGCCGAAGATAATTTTTTGGCTTGGCGAGATTTGGGACAGGATTTTCTCGGCGGACGAGCTGGTGACGATGATATCGCTCAGCCCTTTCACCTCCGCCGAACAATTGATGTAGGTCAGTGCGATGTGATCGGGATGTTCGGCGCGGAACTTGGCGAAGACCTCGGGCGGGCAGGAATCCTCGAGGCTGCAACCGGCATCCATATCCGGCAGTACGACGATCTTGTCGGGCGACAGGATTTTTGCCGTCTCCGCCATGAAACGCACGCCACAGAACGCTATGACGTCCGCGTCGGTCGCCTGCGCCTTGCGGCTCAAGTCGAGCGAGTCGCCGACGAAATCGGCAATGTCCTGCAATTCGGGCCGCTGGTAATAATGCGCGAGGATCACCGCGTTGCGCTCCTTGCGGAGGCGATCGATCTCGGCGCGAAGGTCAAGGCCCTGCAGGCTGCCCGGCTGATAGCTCATACGCGTTCAGATGGTCGCTGTGGCCAGTCGAGGCAAGGTGTTATGGGGCGGCGTACCGAACGCGCCGTGATCTTCCCCCGGAAGCGAAGCTTGTTGCTTACTGGCTCTGGCCAACGGCTCAAGGTCAGCCAGGGCGGCGGAGGATTACTTCGAGCGGGGTCGATTCATCCCACAATTCGGTGCTGCGGCCGCTACCTTCAGGGGCGTAGCGCACCGCCACCCGAACATCGCCCAAGCCCGTTGCCGCCAGCGGCGCGCGAACCAGGCGGGTCATCGCCTCCCGTCCGCTCTCGCGCGCTTTGGCGATCCAGACAGGATCGTTGGCGGTCTCGGCGACGATGCCGCCCGCACGCGAAGACACTTGCTGCTGCAGCCGCTGCATGCTGCCGCGCGGCACGATCAGGCCCTTGGGCAGCTCGGCAGTGCCGCGTGCCTCGTCGATGTTGGGCGCCGCCGGCACGACGTCGGGCACCGTCACGACCATCGTCCGGTTTTGCGCATTCCAGCGCATGTTAGCGGATCCGAAGCGGCGCAGATCGACGAAATAGTCGACGCTGTAGGGGAAGCTGCGCGACTGGGTATTGACGATCCGGCCGAACAGAACTGCGTCGCTCGCGCTGCTGCGCACCTGGCCAGACAGCGTCGCGACCTTGAGGCTGACCGTCTTGTCGAAGGTCGCGTCGATGATCTTCGCTGATTCGTACGGCACATTGGTTTCGGCGGTCTGGCGCTTGCCATGTTCGCGCCACAACAGGATGGCGAGGAGCGCCACAAGGCCGACCCCCACTGCAGCCCAGCGAGACGGCGGGATGGGGGTCATGCCGCGCGGCGCCAATCGTCCCCCGACCGCGCCACGACGCCCCGCTGTTCGAGGTCGATCAGATGCGCCAGCACCGACCGGCCTGCCGCTCCGTAAAGCCGCTGGTCGAGCCCCGCATACATTTTTGGCACCATCGCCTCGACCAGCCCGATGCCGCCGTCGATCAGGCGGAGGATTTGACCCTCGCGCTGCTTGCGGTGACCGGCCAGCGAGCGGACGAAGCGTTGCGGCTGTTCCACGGGATCGCCATGCGCGGGATAATAGATGACGTCCCGGCGGGTCTCGAGCTTGGCGAGGCTGGCCATGTAATCGGCCATGTCGCCATCGGGCGGGCTGATCACCGTGGTCGACCAGCCCATGACATGATCGCCGGTGAACAGCGCCCCCTCCTCCATCAGGTCGAAGCAGAGGTGGTTCGAGGTGTGGCCGGGCGTCGCGACGGCGGCGAGGGTCCAGCCGGAGCCGCTGACCGTTTCGCCGTCGGCCATCACCCGCGCCGGAGCATAGGTGTCGTCGAAAGCGGCGTCGGCACGCGGCCCCAGATCTTCCAGGACCAATGGCGCACAACCCATCACCGGCGCGGCGGTCCGTGCGGCGAGCGGCTTGGCCGCTGGCGAATGGTCCCTGTGCGTGTGCGTGCACAATATGGCGACGATCCGTTCCCCGGCGGTCGCCTCGACGATCGCGTCGAGATGCTCGGCATCGTCGGGGCCGGGGTCGATCACTGCCACGTCGCCCTGCCCGATCACATAGGTCTGCGTGCCGGTGAAGGTAAAGGGCGACGGATTGCCGGCCGTAATGCGCCGCACCAGCGGAGACAATTGCACCGAGCGTTCGCAGGTCATGCGCGCGATGTAGCATCGCGCGCATCACTTACTAGGCTCAGTGGACGTTGATCGTTCCCGCCCTGGCAAGCGCATCGCGCACCTGTTGGCCGATACGGGCATCTGCCAGCGCCTTGCTCACGTGCGCGGCGGTGTTACGCGCCATCTCGGCACGCGCCATGGCGTCCGCAACGCGCGCATCAATATTGGCGTCGGCCATTGCCGCGCGAACATTCTCGCGGGTCGCCAGCGCCATCGCACGCTGCACGTCGGCCTGCTTCAGGATGGTGCCGGTATAGTCGTTGACGCGGCGCGAAATGTCATCGCTCATCGCCTTCACTTGCGGGTCGTCGATCGTGCGGCCGTCAGGACAAGTCATCACCGAGCCGTTGATGTTCAGGTTGCGCTGATGGCTGTCGACGTCGACGCCGCATTTGGCCTGGATGAAGGCCTTCTGCGCGGGCGTGAACCAGCTTGCGGGCATGTGCCGCGGGACGGCGGCGCCGATCGTGTCGTGCGCGGTAAGGGGGGCGGCAGTCGCCGCAAAGGCGAGGCCGAACGGCAGAAGAAAGGCGTGCTTCATGCCGCCGCAATATGCGAAGCTACATTTGTAGTCAACTACAATTGTAGCGTGACCTAGCTTGCGGCGTTTTCCGCGCCGAACAGCTCGTGCAGCTCACCCGCTTCGTACATCTCCATCATGATGTCCGATCCGCCGACGAATTCGCCGTTGACATAGAGCTGAGGAATGGTCGGCCAGTCGCTATAGGCCTTGATGCCCTGACGGATGCCCTGATCCTGCAACACGTCCACCGTTTCGAATTCGACGCCGAGATGTTCGAGAATGGAGATCGCGCGGCTCGAAAAACCGCATTGCGGAAAAAGCGGCGTGCCCTTCATGAACAACACTACCGGGTTCGCCTTGACGATCCCTTCGATCCGGGCGGTCGCGTCGTCGGTCATATCACTCATTCCCCATCAATCTCGTGCCGAGGTGGGCACCGCGGTGGTCAGTTGCAAGGCATGAAGTTCGCCGCCCATCCGTCCGCCGAGCGCGGTATAGACCGCCTTTTGCTGCGAGATACGGCTCTGCCCCCGAAAACTCTCCGCCACGACGCGCGCGGCCCAATGGTCGTTGTCGCCCGCCAGGTCGGTCAGTTCGACTTCGGCATCGGGTATGCCCGCCTTGATCAGCGCTTCGATGTCGGCGGCGGCCATCGGCATCGCGGTTACTGCGATTCCATCAGCTGGCGGCGCGCCTCGACGGTCTTGTCATCAAGGACTTTGCGGATTTCGCCATCGTCCGTGTCGACCTTCGCCGCGGTCAGATCGCCGAGCAGCTTGCGCACCACATCCTCGTCGCCCATTTCCTCGAAATCCGCCTGCACCACCGCCTTGGCATAGGCATCGGCCTCTTCGGGCGTCAGTCCCATTTTCTCGGCGGCCCACATGCCGGCAAGCTTGTTGCGCCGCGCGGTGACGCGGAACATCATCTCTTCGTCGCGCGCGAATTTGGTTTCGAAGGCGCGCTCGCGATCGTCGAAAGTGCTCATGCCGTTCCTCTGGTTTCCCCCCTAATCTAGGCAATCAGTCCGTGACCGTCACCACCAATTTGCCCACCGCCTTGCGCGCGGCCATGTCGGCGATCGCCTGACCGGCCTGTTCGAACCGATAGGTTATCGTCACGCGCGGCGAAATCTTGCCCTCGTCCCACAGCCTGAACAGCGTTTGCACGTGCGCCTGATGCGCCTGCGGATCGCGCGCGGTGAACGCCCCCCAGAACACGCCGCACACGTCGCAGCTCTTGAGCAGCGTCAGGTTGAGCGGCAATTTCGGAATGCCCGCGGGAAAGCCGACGACGAGGTAGCGCCCTTCCCAGGCGATCGAACGCAGCGCCGGTTCGGCATAGTCACCGCCGACGCCGTCATAAATCACATCGAAACCCACCTTGCCGCCCGCCGCCTTGAACTGCTCGGCCAGCGCCTTGGACTGGTCCTTGTCGAAAGGCGCCCGGCCATAGATCACGACATCGTCGCAGCCCGCCTCGCGCGCCGCCTGCGCCTTGTCCTCGCTCGACACCGCCCCGACGACGCGCGCGCCATAGGCCTTGCCCAGTTCGACCGCCGCCAGGCCGACCCCGCCCGCCGCGCCGAGCACCAACAGGCTGTCGCCCGCCTTGATGCGCCCGCGGTCGACCAGCGCGTGGATCGACGTGCCGTACGTCATCATGAACGCCGCCCCTTCGGCGAACGAGCGGCCCTGCGGCAGCTTCATCGCGCGACTGGCATCGACCGCGATCTGCTCGACCAGCCCGCCATGGCCGGTCACGGCGAAGACATGGTCCCCGACCGCGAACCCATTGACGCCATCGCCGAGCGCGCTGACCACGCCCGCGATCTCGCTGCCCGGCGCGAACGGCCGCGGCGGCTTGAACTGGTATTTGTCCTCGATGATCAGCACGTCGGGATAATTGATCGCGCAGGCCTTCACGTCGATCAGCAGCTGCCCCGGTCCCGCCGGCGGCACGGCGATATCCTGCAATTCGAGCGTGTCGGGGCCGCCCGGGGCGGTCGAGAGCAAGGCCTTCATGCGATCTCCTTGGGTGTCAGCCAATCGGGCTGGCGCGCTTCATGCGCGGCGATGTGGTCCCGGCTGGCGAGCGTCAAGGCGATCTCGTCCGTCCCCGACAACAGGCAAGATTTGCGGAACGGATCGATCTCGAAACGGAAGCGGTCCTGGAATTGCGTGGTGACGCTCTGGGCCTCGAGGTCGATATGGATCGGCTCGCCCTGTTCGGCGACCGCCATCAGCCGGTCGACCGCCTCCTGCGGCAGCGCGACGGTAAGCAAGCCGTTCTTGAACGCGTTGCCCGAAAAAATGTCCGAAAAACTCGGTGCGATCACCGCCTTGATGCCGAGGTCGTTGATCGCCCAGGCGGCATGCTCGCGGCTCGACCCGCAGCCGAAATTGTCCCCGGCGATGAGCACCGGCGCGCCGGCATGGCGCTCATCGTCGAACACATTGCCCTCTTCCGCCCGCACCGTCTCGAACGCCCCGCGGCCCAACCCCTTGCGCTCGATCGTCTTGAGCCACTTCGCCGGAATGATCACGTCGGTATCGACGTTCTTGCGCCCGAACGGATAGGCGCGGCCTTCAATGGTCGAAACGGGCTCCATCTCTCTCCCCTGCCCTTCGACAAGCGCGGGCGCAATCGCTATGGCGCACCAAATGACCGAGCGCCCCGTCCTCACGCCCCCTGATGGCCACAAGCGCGTGCTGCTGCACAGCTGCTGCGCGCCCTGTTCGGGCGAGGTGATGGAGGCGATGACCGCGTCGGGGATCGATTACACGATCTTCTTCTACAATCCGAACATCCATCCCAAGGCCGAATATGAGCTGCGCAAGGAGGAGAATATCCGCTTCGCGCAAGCGCATGACATTTCCTTCGTCGACGCCGATTACGACACGCAGAACTGGTTCCGGCGCGCCAAGGGCATGGAGCACGAGCCCGAGCGCGGCATCCGCTGCACCATGTGCTTCGACATGCGTTTCGAGCGCACCGCTTTGTACGCGCACGAGCACGGCTTCCCGGTGATCACCTCGTCGCTCGGCATCTCGCGCTGGAAGAACATGGCGCAGATCAACGATTGCGGCGAGCGCGCCGCGTCGCATTATGACGGCTTGAGCTATTGGACGTTCAACTGGCGCAAGGGCGGCGGCGCGGCGCGGATGATCGAGATTTCGAAGCGCGAGCAATTCTACCAGCAGGAATATTGCGGCTGCGTCTATTCGCTGCGCGACACCAATGCGCATCGCATGAGCCAGGGACGGCCGGAGATCGATCCGGGCAAATTGTTCTACGGCATGGACGAACCCGTCGAAGCTCAATCCTAACCCGACTTCGTCACCCCCGCGAAAGCGGGGGTCCATCTCCCGAACGCCAAAACCTGCGCGCAGGATAGAGAACGAACCCGGCGAGGCCCAATCTACCTCAATCTCGTCACCCCCGCGCAGGCGGGGGTCCATCTCCCGAATGCCAACACTTGCGCGCAGGACAACAGACGGATTCCGCTTTCGCGCGAATGACGAAAAGGCTGCGTTAGACGCCGCATCTCATCGCCGCGAAACCGGTCCTGCCCAGCCGCCCCGACAAATATTCACACGGCCATCCACCACGCGCCGTCGCCAGCCACGCAGCCTGTCAACCCAAAGCCTCGCGGCAATGGGGTTAGGCCGTTGTTCAAAGAAAGCGGCGTGACGGTCGCCCGCCGCGCCACTCACTTCCATATGAACGTAACGGGAACGGAAGTCAAGCGAAATCAGCGCCGCGAGAGCGCCGCGACATGGCCCAGCATCTCGAACGCCACCGTCTCCGCCGACAAGGATTGGGGCAAGGCGATCGCCGCCAGATGCCGCGCCGCCGACCAATGCTCGATCGCATCGTTGAGCGCCTCGCCCTGCCGCGCCTTGGCCTCGTCGGCGATGAAGGCGGGCACGCGTGCCAGGAACGCTTCGTAGCGCGCCGCCTGCGCCTTGCCGAACAGGCTGCGCGCCAGCGTCGAGCGCAGCCGGTTGTCGCGGTCCCCGTCACGCGCGATCTTCCGCAGCGTGTCGTCGATCTCGCCCATCCGATTGCCGATCGCCGCCAGCGCGCGGCCGGGCGATCCCTCGGCGGCCAAAATCGCGGCATTTTTCTCCGCTTCGGTCCCCGGCACCCCGGTCAGCACCTCGCGCATCGCCGCCTGACCGAGCGGGTTGAAGCGCAGCACGCGGCAACGCGAGCGGATCGTCGGCAGCAGCCGCCCCGCCACGTGGCTGACGAGCATGAACGTCGTGCTCGCCGGCGGCTCTTCGAGCATCTTGAGCAACGCGTTCGCCGCGGGCCGCTCGAGATCGTCCGCCGCATCGATGATGATCACCCGCCGCGCGGCGAGCGACGGCGGCATCGACAGGATCGGCTCGAGCGCGCGGATCTGCGCGATGCGGATGCTGCGCGCGACCGGATCGTCGGCCTTGCGCCGGTCATAGGGCACGATGCGCGGCGGCGAGCCGTCCCACACCTCGCGCTCGACCAGCCGGAAATCGGGATGGCTGCGCGCGGCGATCAGCTGCCCGGTCTTGCTCTCGGGATCGGGCGGGAAGGCGTAAGGCGGCCCCTCGATGATCGCCTGCGCCGCTTGTCGGGCAAAGCCCGCCTTGCCGAAGCCCTTGGGCCCGCTGAGCAGCCAGCCATGGTGCAGCCGCCCGCTCGCCAGCCCCGCCGCCATTTCCGCCCATTGCCGCTCGACGCCGATCAGGGTCATAGCAGATCGTCGAGTGCCGCGAGCAGCCGCTCACCCACCTCTTCGGGCGATCCCGACGCATCGACATGACGAAAGCGCTCGGGCTCGGCCGCCGCGATCTGGCGAAAACCCGCATCGACCCGCTCGTAAAACGCGTTGTCGCGCGACCCCATCCGGTCGCTCGCCCCGCGCTCGCCCGCGCGCGCGCGTCCCGCCTGGACAGGCAGGTCGAGCAGTAGCGTCCGGTCGGGCAGCATCGCTCCGCCGATGCGGTTGACGGTGACGATATCGGCATCGGCCAGCCCGCCCGTCTGTCCGCCGGCGCGCCCCGGCAGCCCGGGCAGGGAGAAGGTCGGCACCGCATGCCCGATCAGGGCGCTGGGCAACCGCGACGGATCGCCGGCCCCGAGCCGCAGCAGGAAC
>CAXTPT010000012.1:0-64400 GCA_964246315.1 uncultured Sphingomonadaceae bacterium
GCCTGGTGCGCTGTCCGCAGGGCCGCGCCAAGCATTGCTTCTTCCAGAAGCACGATGCCGGATCGTTCGGCGAGCATGTCCACCATGTGCCGGTGAAGGAAAAGGACGGATCGACCGAGGATTATCTCTGGCTCGACGATGCGGAAGGGGTTCTCAACTGCGTGCAGATGGGGACGATCGAGTTCCACGGCTGGGGATCGCGGATCGAGGATATCGAGATGCCCGACCGGATGATCTTCGACCTCGATCCCGATGAGGGGCTCGATTTCGAGGCGGTGCGCAAGGCCGCGTTCGACATCGCGGAGACGCTCGGCGACCTCGGCCTAACCAGCTTCCCGATGCTGTCGGGCGGCAAGGGGGTGCATGTCGTCGTGCCGCTGGCGCCCCAGGCGAAGTGGCCCGCGGTCAAGGACTTCACCCACCGCTTCGCGGTCGCGCTGGAGACGCAGGAGCCCGAGCGCTACGTCGCCAACATGGCCAAGGCCAAGCGCGTCGGGCGCATCTTCGTCGACTACCTGCGCAATCAGCGGGGGAGCACGGCGGTGCTGCCTTACGTCGCGCGTGCCCGCTCGGGCGTGCCGGTGTCGGCGCCGATCAGCTGGGAAGAGCTGCGGACGATCGACAAGCCGTCGCACTATTCGATCCGCGACGCCGACGAATTGATCGAACGGGCAAGCTCCCCCAACCTCGCGGGCTGGGGGGTCGCCGAACAGGTGTTGCCCGACTTTTAGGGCTTACATCGTCTTACGTTGACGCGGATGCGGGACAGCTACTGCCCGCCCGCCGCGATCCACGCGTCGATCTTCTTTTCGAGGATCGGCAGCGGCAGCGCGCCGGTATCGAGGCATTGCGCGTGGAATTTGCGCGGATCGAATTTCGCGCCGAGCGCCGCCTGCGCCTTGGCCTTGAGCCGCAGGAAAGTCAGCTGGCCGAGCTTGTAGCCCAGCGCCTGCCCGGGAATGGCGATGTAGCGCTCGACCTCGGCGGTCGCGTCGGTCAGCGACATCGACGAATTGTCGCGCATGTACTTGATCGACTGATCGCGCGTCCAACCCTTGGCATGCAGACCCGAATCGACGACCAGCCGCATCGCCCGGAGCATTTCGTCGTTGAGCCCGCCGAAGCGGGCATAGGGATCGGTCTCCAGGCCGAACGCCGGCCACAGCGTTTCGGCATACAGCGCCCAGCCTTCGACGAACGCATTGTTGCCGCCGTAGCGCATGAAATTGGGCAGCTGCGCATTCTCCTGCGCTAGGCTGATCTGGAAATGATGCCCCGGGATCGCTTCGTGGAGGTAAAGCGTCTCGAACCCCCAGCTGAACCGCGCCGGCAAATCATAGGCGTTGTAATAGAACACGCCCGGCCGCGAGCCATCGACCGTGCCTTCGTTATAGCTGCCCGCGGCGTCGGTCTTTTCGCGGTATGGCGGCACCGGCCGGATTTCGAGCGGCGATTTGGGGATCACCGAAAACTGCTCGCGGACGCGCGCATCGACGGTCTTGCCGATGGCGAAGAAGCGGTCGCGCATGTCCTCGCGGCTCTTGGGCGTGAACCGCGGATTGCTGTTCATGAAGGCGAAAAAAGCGTGTAGATCGCCCGTGAACCCGGTCTTGATGCGGATTTCGTCCATCTCCCTGGTGATCCGCGCGACCTCGCTCAGGCCCAGATTGTGAACGGCATCGGCGGTCAGCGGCAGCGTCGTGTTGCGCTCGATCAGATAGGCGTAGAGCTTGTCCCCGCCGGGCATGCCCGACAAGCCGACGCTGTCGCGCGACACCGGCAGATACTCGTCGCGCAGAAAGTCGCGCAGCCGGGTGTAGGCAGGGAAGATGCCGCTGGTGACAATGGCCCGCGTTTCGGCGGCCAACCGCGCCTGATCGGCGGCGGAGATGGTTTCGGGAAACTTCCGGACCGGGCCCATGAACGCCGATTCGTCGGGACCGGCTTTCAGGATCAGGTCGAGCTGGTCGATCATGTTGCGGACGACCAGCCGGGGCTGGACGACGCCCGACTTCATCCCCTCGCGAAAGCGGGCGATCGCCAGGTCGAACTGCGCCGGCGCCTGTTTGTGGCGGGCGATATTGGCTTCGTAATCGGCCACGGTCTTGAACGGGGCGCCGCCCTGACCCGAGGAGAAATCGGCGTAATAGGTGTGCACGCCGAAAAAATGATTGAGCGGGCGGACATCGGTGAGCAGCCGCATCGCCGGCGTGTTGCCCCGAACATCGAGATCGCGCTGTTGAATGAACACGTCGAGCGCGAGATTGTCGGTCGCGTCGAGGCCGGCGCGGTTGAACGCCCTGGTCGCGGCCAGTTCCTTTTGCGCCTGACGGTAATCGCGTTCGCTCTGCGCGTCGGAGAAGAAATCGCCGAGCTGGCTGGCATAGCGCAGGTCGCCGCGCGAGGTGGCGCTGAGCGGGTGATCCTTGAGGTGCTGCTCGTCGCTGGCGTGGAAGAAGGCGAACAGGCGGTCGTGCGGGGATTGTTGCGCGGCGGCGGGGGCAGGCGCGGCGAGAGCGGCGCCCGAAACTGAGGCGGCAAGCAAGGCGAGGGGGGCAAAATGGCTGATTTTCATGCACGAAGCCGCACCATAGAAAATTCTACTTTGGAAGCGGAATCTTCAATCGCTCAAACCATGTCGCCCCTGCGCAGGCAGAGGCCCAGATAAACTCCTAAGTCGAAACGAACCTGCCGCTTGAGAGTCCATCTGGGGCCGCGCCTGCGCAGGGGCGACAGTTTGGCTTTGATTGGCTAGCCCGGCTGCGTGACCGAAGACGAGTTCATCGCGCTGCTCCGCCCGCTGGCCGGCGAAGGCGCGCGCGATTTGCGCGACGATGCGGCGGTGATCGGCGAGCTGGTGCTGACGCACGACGTGATCGTCGAGGGAGTGCATTATCGCAGCGAGGATGCGCCGGCGGACGTGGCGTGGAAACTGGTGGCGGTGAATGTGTCCGATCTCGCCGCCAAGGGCGCAGCGCCAGTGGGGGTGCTGCTCGGCTATCCGCTGGGCGACGGCGCGTGGGATCGCGCCTTCGCCGCCGGATTGGCCGAGGTGCTGGCGGCGTTCGATTGCCCGCTGCTGGGCGGCGACACGGTCAAGGCGACGGGTCCGCGCAGCCTGTCGCTGACCGCGATCGGACGGGCGACGGTCGCGCCGTCGCGTGCGGGGGCGCGGGTCGGCGATGCCCTTTGGGTGACGGGAACGATCGGCTTGGCGGGGCTGGGGCTCGATCTCCTGTCAGGTCGACCCGCGCAAAATACGCCCTTGCCCCGCGACGATGCCACGGCTTCGCCCGGCACGAACGGCAGGGAGGAAGCGGTCGGGGCCTATCTTCGCCCGCAGCCTCGGCTGGCCGAAGGACGGGTGCTGGCCCCGCTGGTGACGGCAATGATGGACGTGTCCGACGGATTGCTGATCGACGCTGCGCGGCTGGCGGATGCATCGGGGGTGGCGATCGCCGTCGATCTCGCTTTGGTCCCGCTACCCCATTTACGTCCGGCCCAGGGCGAACGGGATCTGGACGCAATGCTGACGGCCGTCACCGCGGGGGACGATTACGAGCTGCTGTTCACGCTGCCGCCCGGCGCTTCCTGCCCCGTCGCTGCGACCAGGATCGGATCGGTCCGCGAGGGGAAGGGCCTGACCCTTGCGGCCGACGGCGTCCCCGTGCCGCTCCCCGCCCGCCTCGGCTACCGCCACGGATAATCTTGCCTTCGCCGGGGCGTGCGGCCATAGGCGCCCGCAAACACTGACGGCTCGGCGCCGTCGACAAGGGGCTGGAAGCATGAATCTTGTGATTTTCGCGATCGTCTGCGGGCTGATCGCCGTTGTCTATGGCGTCGTCACGTCGCGGCAGGTGCTTGCCGCATCGCCGGGCAACGCGACGATGCAGGATATTGCCGGCGCGATCCAGGAAGGCGCGCAGGCCTATCTTGGCCGCCAGTACCGCGCCATTGCCATCGTCGGCGTGGTCGTCGCGGTGCTGGTCTGGTTCTTCATCGACGGCATGGGCTCGCCGACCTCGACCGTGGGCTTCGTCCTCGGTTCGGTGTTGTCGGGCGCTACCGGCTTCATCGGCATGAACATTTCGGTACGCGCCAATGTGCGCACCGCGGAGGCCGCGTCGAAGGGGCTGCAGCAAGGGCTGACCATGGCGTTTCGCGCCGGCGCGATCACCGGCATGCTGGTCGCGGGCCTCGCGCTACTCGCGATCGCGGTATTCTTTTACTATCTCGTGTTCATGGCGGGCCATAGCGTCGGCGGCGAAGACCGCACGGTGGTCAATGGCCTGGTCGCCCTCGCCTTCGGCGCCTCGCTGATCTCGATCTTCGCGCGCCTTGGCGGCGGCATCTTCACCAAGGCGGCGGACGTCGGCGCGGACCTGGTGGGCAAGGTCGAGGCGGGCATTCCCGAGGACGATCCCCGCAACCCGGCGGTCATCGCCGACAATGTCGGCGACAATGTCGGCGATTGCGCGGGCATGGCCGCCGACCTGTTCGAAACCTATGTGGTGACGATCGGCGCGACGATGGTGCTGATCGCGCTGCTGGTGAAGAATGCCGGCGACCAGCTGCTGTCGCTGATGAGCCTGCCGCTGCTGATCGGCGGCGTGTGTGTGATCACCTCGATCATCGGCACCTATTTCGTCAAGCTGGGCAAGACCGGCTCGATCATGGGCGCGATGTACAAGGGCTTCCTGGTCACCGCGATCAGCTCGATCCCGGCGATCTACGCGGTCAGCGCCTACGCGCTGGGTAACATGAACGCAGTGATCGGCGCGAATTTGGACGGCACCGGCGGGTTCACCGGCATGGCGCTGTTCTACTGCGCGCTGGTCGGCCTGGCGGTCACCGGGCTGATCGTGTGGATCACCGAATATTATACCGGCACCAATTACCGCCCGGTGCGCTCGATCGCCAAGGCGTCCGAGACCGGCCACGGCACCAACGTCATCCAGGGGCTGGCGATAAGCCTCGAATCGACCGCGCTGCCGACGCTGGTCATCGTTACCGGCATCATCGTCGCGTTCAAGCTGGCGGGGCTGATCGGCATCGCCTTCGCCGCGACCGCGATGCTGGCGCTGGCGGGCATGGTCGTGGCGCTCGACGCCTATGGCCCGGTGACCGACAATGCCGGCGGCATCGCCGAAATGGCGGGGCTGGACGACAGCGTGCGCGAAAAGACCGATGCGCTCGATGCGGTCGGCAACACCACCAAGGCGGTGACCAAGGGCTATGCGATTGGTTCGGCGGGCCTCGCCGCGCTGGTGCTGTTCGCCGCGTTCACCAGCGACCTGCGCGAATTCTTCCCTGATCTGACGGTCAATTTCGGGCTGGAAAACCCGTACGTGATCGTCGGGCTGCTGCTCGGCGCGCTGTTGCCCTACCTGTTTGGCGCAATGGGCATGACCGCGGTCGGCCGGGCGGCGGGCGACGTCGTCAAGGACGTGCGCGCGCAATTCGCCGAAAATCCCGGCATCATGGACCGCACCTCGCGCCCGAATTACGCGCGGACGGTCGATCTGGTGACCAAGGCGGCGATCAAGGAAATGATCATCCCGTCGCTGCTGCCCGTGCTGGCGCCGGTGGTGGTGTATTTCGTGATCACCGCGGTCGCGGGGCAGGCCGAGGGCTTTGCCGCATTGGGCGCCCTGCTCCTCGGCGTGATCGTCGGCGGGCTGTTCGTCGCCATCTCGATGACCTCGGGCGGCGGTGCCTGGGACAACGCCAAGAAGTTCATCGAGGACGGCAATCACGGCGGCAAGGGTTCGGAAGCGCACAAGGCCGCCGTGACCGGCGACACCGTCGGCGACCCGTACAAGGACACCGCCGGCCCGGCGGTCAACCCGATGATCAAGATCACCAACATCGTCGCCTTGCTGCTGCTCGCGGCGCTGGCGGCGGGGCATGTTGCGGTCTGACCACGCAATCACCACTTCACTAGAAACGAACGCGCGTCTCCGCTAAGGGGGCGCGCGTTTGCTGTTGTGCACCTGCCAACCCCAAGGATTTGAATGGCCAAGGAAGAATTGCTCGAGATGCGCGGGATGGTGATGGAACTCCTTCCCAACGCGATGTTTCGCATCAAGCTCGAGAACGATCACGAAGTGCTCGGCCACACCGCCGGCAAGATGCGCAAGAACCGCATCCGCGTGCTGACCGGCGACGAAGTGCTGGTTGAAATGACGCCGTACGACCTGACCAAGGGCCGCATCACTTACCGCTTCATGCCCGGCCGGACCGGCCCAGGGCCGCAGGGCCGCTAAAGCACTTCGCGTCCCGGCCGGCGCGACAAGCCGGTATCCAGGCCCGCCCCCGCATCGACGATCAATGTCTGGCCGGTGACCGCGCGGCTGGCGGGATCGAGCAGATTGACGATCGGTCCGGCGATGTCCGGCGCCTTTGCCGCCAGCCCGAGCGGCGTCTGCGCGGCGATGCTCGCATCGACCTTGGCCAGCCCTTCGACGCCGAACTGCTTTTCGAACCATTCGGTGCCGACATAGCCCGGCGCGATGGCGTTCACGCGGATCCGCGGCGCGAGCACGCGCGCGAGACTTTGCGTCATGGTGATCAGCGCACCCTTCGACGCGGCATAGGCGACCGACGAGCCGATGCCATGCACGCCCGCGACCGAGGCGATGTTGACCACCGAGGCGATCGGCGAGGCAGCAAGGCCTTCGCGGCACGCGCGGATCATTTGAAAGGGCGCGACGGTGTTGAGCCGGTAGATGTCGACGAAATCCCCGGCGTCGAGGCCGTCGAGGTCCTCATGCGCGACATGCTTGGTGCGTCCGGCATTGTTGACGAGGAAATCGAGGCGCCCGAATGCCTTGAGCGCCGCCGCCGCCAGCGCGCGGCATTGCGCATCGTCGGCGATGTCGGCCCGCACCGCGACGCCATCATGCTTCGCCGCGACGGCTTCGGCGGCGTCGCGGCTATGCGCGTAATTGACCACCGAGCGGACGCCGCGGCTGGCCAGCAGCGCGACGGTCGCCGCGCCGATGCCGGTGCCGCCACCGGTGACGATGGCGATGGCGCCTTTCATTTTGTCGGTCATGGGCTCTCCTCTAGGGAGAGCCTACGCACAAATACGAACCTCGTCATTCCCGCGAAGGCGGGAATCCATCTGCTTTCCAACCCGCGCTTGGCGATGTCAGCAGATGGACCCCCGCTTTCGCGGGGGTGACGAAGTGATATTGATCGAGATTACCGCCCGACGCGGCGAACGGCGTTCTTGTGCGTGCCGACGCCCTTGGGACGCTGCGGACGAAAACGGCGCTGCTCGCCATCGCCGCCGGCCACACGCGGGCCATCGTGACGGCGCCCGCTATGGCCGCCGCCGGGCACCCGCGGCTCGGGGCGCGAGGCCGCTGGCTTGGGCAGCTTGCCAGCTTCCTCGGCAAAGTTTTCGGGTAGCGGCACCGGCTGGAGCTTGACGCCGGTCAGCTTCTCGATGCCGCGCAGATACGCCTTCTCCTCGCCATCGACAAAGGCGACCGCGATGCCCGTGGCGCCCGCGCGCGCGGTGCGCCCGATACGGTGGACATATTGTTCGGCCACGTTGGGCAGCTCATAATTGAAAACATGGCTGACGCCCGAGACGTCGATGCCCCGCGCCGCGATATCGGTCGCGACGAGGATCGGCGTATCGCCGCGGCGGAACGAGGCCAGCGCCGCTTCGCGCGCATTCTGGCTCTTGTTGCCGTGAATTGCGGCCGAGCGGATGCCGGCGGCGGTCAGGTTCTTCACCACCTTGTCGGCGCCGTGCTTGGTGCGCGTGAACACCAGCGCACGGTCGATCGGCTCTTTCTTCAGGACGATCGACAGCAGCGCCTGCTTTTCCTTGGCGGATACGAAAGTCACATACTGATCGACGCGCTCGGCGGTCGAGGCGACCGGGGTCACCGCGACCTTGACCGGATCGCTCAGGAAACGGTCGCCCAGTTCGGCGATCGTCCTGGGCATGGTCGCCGAAAAGAACAGCGACTGGCGCTGCTTGGGGAGCATCTGGTCGATGCGCTTCAGGGCATGGATGAAGCCCAGGTCGAGCATCTGGTCGGCCTCGTCGAGCACGAAGATCTCGACATCGCGCAGCGACAGCGCACGCTGGTCGATCAGATCGAGCAGGCGGCCAGGCGTCGCGACGACGATGTCGAGGCCGTGCGCGCAAGCCTTGATCTGGCGCCCGATCGGCACGCCGCCGAACACCACGCCGGTGCGCAAATTGGTGCCGCGGCCATAATCCTCGAACGACTTGGCGATCTGCGAGGCAAGTTCGCGCGTCGGCGACAGCACCAGCATGCGGCAGGTGCCGGGTTTGCGCGGCTTCGGGTTGGCGCCGAGGCGCATCAAGCTGGGCAGCGCGAACGCCGCGGTCTTGCCGGTGCCGGTCTGGGCGATGCCGCACAGGTCGCGACCTTCGAGGAGCGCCGGAATGGCCTGCGCCTGGATCGGCGTCGGGGTGTCGTAATTCTTGGCCGCGAGCGCGGCGAGGATCGGGGCCGACAGCTCCAAATCTTTAAAACTGGTCATGAACATCTACTCGTCAAAATGCGAGCGGCGCGCAGGGGCAAAAAGCCCTGCACGAAGCAAGCGGGTTCTAGACAACCCGCGTGAAAGGGAAGCCGTCTGGCTAAAGCGTCGCTGGATCGTGCCCGGCTCCATGGAGCTATTCACGCTGGCCGATCCGCACCAAAACGATGCTGCGCTGCAACGTATATGCGCGGTTCAGGCTCGTTTTGCAAGAGAAACCAATTCTTGAGATTAACGTTTGCCGGAACAGTGCAATGGGCCAGCCAATCAACAAGTCGCCGATCGTCCGTTGGGGCAAGAAACTTCGCCCGGCGATCGATCGCGTCGTAACGCATTATTCGGACGACCCGACCGATCCCGTGCTCGACAGCGCGGACTTTGCCTGGACCCGGGCGTTGCGCGACGCCGCGCCCGCCATCCGCGCCGAGGCGGCAGCGGTGCTCGGCAGTCTTGACGCGATCCCCTCACTCGCCGCGATTTCGCCCGATCACGCCAAGATCGCGCCGATGGATCAGTGGCGCAGCTTCTTCCTCCACGGCTATGGCAACCCGATCCCCGAAAATCTCGCCCGTTGCCCCGCGACCGCGGCCGCGCTGCGGCAGATCCCGAGGCTCAATTCGGCGTTCTTTTCGATCCTCAAGCCCGGCACGCACATTCCCGCGCATCGCGGAGTGACCAAGGGTCTGATCACCAGTCATCTCGGTCTGTTCGTCCCGCCGGGCGACCGCTGCCGCATGCGCGTGGACGACCGCATCGTCACCTGGGCCGAGGGCGAAACACTCGTGTTCGACGATACTTACGAACATGAGGTGTGGAACGACAGCGATCGAACGCGCGTCGTCCTGCTGGTACAGGTCGAGCGCCAGGCGCATTTCCCGGGCAATCTGGTGGCCGGCGCCTTTCTCTGGGGGGTGCGCCATTCGCCGTTCGTGCGCGACGGCGTGAGGAACCTGTCCAGCTGGAACGACAATATCAAGAAGCTGGAGGGCGCCTTCGGCGATTGACCCTCGGGGGCACCGCGCCCACATGGGCAGGATGCTGATCGAGACCGAAACAACGCCTAATCCGGCGACGCTGAAATTCCTGCCGGGCAAGCAGGTCATGCCCGCGGGCACGCGCGACTTTGCCACGCCCGAGGAAGCCCAAGCCTCGCCGCTGGCCGAAGCCCTGTTCGACCTGGGCGACGTCACCGGCGTGTTCTTCGGGCGCGATTTTATTTCGGTCACCGCCGCGCCGGGGGTCGGCTGGGCCGGCCTCAAGCCCGATGTGCTCGAAGTCCTGCTCGATCATTTTACCGCCGCGATGCCGCTGTTCCGACCGGCCAGCGCGTCCGCCATCGCCGTCGCAGCCGATGTCCCGACCGACGATCCCGCCGACGCCGACATCATCGACCAGATCAAGGATCTGATCGAAACGCGCGTGCGCCCCGCGGTGGCGAGCGACGGTGGCGACATCGTCTATCGCGGCTTCGACAAGGGCAAGGTGTTCCTGCAGATGCAGGGAGCCTGCGCGGGCTGCCCGTCCTCAAGCGCGACGCTCAAGCAGGGCATCGAATCGCTGCTCAAACATTATGTTCCCGAAGTGACCGAGGTGCGCGCGGTATGAACCGGCCGCTCGGCGACGACGCGCTCGACCAGCTGTTCCGCCGGGGGCGGAGCTATAATGGTTATACCGACGCACCGGTGACGCGCGCGCAGATGGATGCGATCTGGGAGCTGATGAAGATGGGGCCGACCTCGGCCAACCAGTTGCCCGCGCGGCTGGTGTGGTGTGCCAGCGACGATGCCAAGGCGCGCCTCGCCAGACATGCAAGCGGCACGAACGGGCCGAAAATCCTGCAGGCGCCGGTGACGGTGATCATCGGCATGGATATGGAGTTTTACGAACAGCTGCCGGAGCTGTTCCCGCCCGCCGACGCGCGGAGCTGGTTTGCCGGCAATCCGGCGCTGATCGAAGTCTCGGCGATCCGCAATTCGTCGCTGCAGGGCGCCTATTTCATCATGGCGGCGCGCGCGCTGGGGCTCGATACCGGGCCGATGTCGGGTTTCGACAATGCCGGCGTCGATGCCGAGTTCTTCGCCGGCACGCCGGTGCGCGCCAATTTCATCTCGACGTTGGGCACGGGCGATCCGGCGACGATCTTCGAGCGCCTGCCGCGTCCGGCGTTCGACCGTTTCAACAGCGTGATCTGAGGGCGCGTTGCGGCGGCTGGTGATCGAGACCGCGGGTCCCGCCGCCAGCGTCGCCTTGTTCGACCGAACAACCCTGCTGGCGGCGGGCCGCGAAGAGGCCGCCCGTGGGACTGCCGAGCGGCTGATGGCGATGATCGGCGCGCTTCAGCCCCGCAATGTCGAGGAAATCCTGGTCGATGTCGGGCCGGGCAGCTTTACCGGCCTTCGCGTCGGGTTGGCGGCGTCGATCGGGCTCGGCATCGGTTGGGGCGTGCCGGTCCGTGGCTTCAGCGCCCTGGCGCTGGTCGCCGCGCGCGCGCTGAGCGAGGGCGCCACGGGGCCGCTGCTCGCGGTCAATGAAGGCGGGCACGGGCAATATTTCGTGCAGGTCTTTGCCGACCCCCTGGGCACGGCCGACCAGCCGGTATCGTTGCCCCCTGACGCCATTATGGCCCATGGGCGCACGATCATTGGCAATGCGGCGTCGAAATTCGGCGGCATCACCGCCGATCTCGACGCGCAATTTGTGCTTCACTTGCCGCGCGAACTGCGCGGCCTGCCGCCCATGCCGATTTACGGGCGCGCGCCCGACGCCAAGCCGGCCCCCAACCGAGGCGAATTGCTCACGGCATGACCGCGCTCCTCGTCCGCGAAGCCAGGGCCGAAGAGATCGGCGAGGTCGTCGAGCTGATGCGCCGCGCGTTCGATCCGCGCTTCGGCGAGGCGTGGAATTTGTCGCAATTGGCCGGGGTGCTGGCGATGCCCGGCGCGCGGCTAACGGTGGCGCTGCGGCGCGGGCGGTTGCTCGGCTTCGCGCTGGTTCGCACCGTTTTCGATGAAAGCGAGCTGATGTTGATCGCGGTCGAGCCTGCCGCCCGCCGCGCCGGGATCGCCGCCGCATTGGTGGCCGAAGTGCAGTCTACCGCCAGTCGGGCGGGGATCCGCAGGCTCCACCTCGAAGTCCGCCGCGGCAACGAAGCGATCGAATTGTACCGCACGCATGGTTTCGCCAAGGCGGGAGACCGGCCGCATTACTACCGCGGGCCTGCGGGCGAAGTGTTCGATGCCGAAACCTATGTTTTGAGCTTGGCAGCCGAAGAATAGTTTGGCATTTGCACCAATACGGAGATAAGCGGCGCGGGCTGCACCTCTTTTGGCATACCAATTCACAAGGACATCCGATGACCGACGCCAATGAAATCAATGAAACGCTGATCACGTTGACCGCCGACATCGTCGCCGCGCACGTCAGCAACAACAGCGTTTCGGTGAATGATCTGCCCACGCTGATCAGCAACGTTCATGGCGCGCTGTCGGGGCTTGGCACCTCCGCGCAACCGCAAGATGCGGCACCCGCCGAAAAGCCGACGCCAGCGGTTTCGGTCCGCAGTTCGATCAAGCCCGACTATCTCGTATCGCTGGAAGACGGCACCAAGGTGAAGATGCTCAAGCGGCATCTGATGACCCGCTACGGCATGACGCCGCAGGATTATCGCGCCAAATGGGGCCTCCCCGCCGACTATCCGATGGTCGCGCCCAATTATGCCGAACAGCGCCGGACGCTGGCCAAGTCGATCGGCCTGGGCACCAAGCGCAAGCGCGCCAAGTAAGCGTCTTTCCGGGGACGCTTGACTAGGTTAGGCGTCCCCCATGCACCGCCCGATCGACATCGAAGCCCTATGCGCGGAAAAGGGTCTGCGCATCACCGATCAGCGCCGCGTCATCGCCCGGGTCCTCGGCGAATCCGATGATCACCCCGATGTCGAGGCGCTGCACGAGCGCGCCTCGGCCATCGATCCCGGCATCTCGATCGCCACGGTCTACCGCACCGTCCGCCTGTTCGAGGAAGCGGGCATTCTCGAACGCCACGAATTCGGCGATGGCCGCTCGCGTTACGAAGCCGCGGCGGAAGCGCATCACGACCATCTGATCGACGTCGAAACCGGCAAGATTATCGAATTCGTCGATCCCGAGCTCGAAGCGCTGCAAAAGATCATCGCTGAAAAACTCGGCTACCGCCTCGTCGATCACCGCATGGAGCTGTATGGCGTCGCCCTCGACCGCAAGGGTTGAGGGGCGCGGCCACGGCCTGATCGGCAGCCTGCGCATCGCGGCGCGCATTGCCGCGATGCTGATCGCCCTACTGATATTGCTGCCGGTGCATGGCCTGTGCCGGTTGCTGCGCGTGCCCGTGTGGATCCCGCGCCATTTCCTCGGTCTCGTCGCCTGGATCGCCGGCGCGCGGGTCAGCAAGACCGGCCAGCCGCTGCGCCGCGACGTGGTGTTCATCGCCAACCATGTCAGCTGGATCGACATCGTCGCATTGGCCGGGGCGACGGGCAGCGCGTTCGTTTCCAAGGCCGAATTGCGCGACACGCCGGTGGTCGGCTGGCTGGCGACGCTCAACCATACCTTGTTCGTCGAGCGCGACGACCGGATGGGCGTGGCGGCGCAGATTGCGCGGCTGCGAGCGGCGCTGGCCGAATTATGGTCGGTAACGATCTTCCCCGAAGGCACCACGGCCGACGGCTTCGCCTTGCTGCCGTTCAAGGCCGCGCTGCTCGCGGTGCTCGATCCGCCGCCGCCGGGCGTGATGGTCCAGCCGGTGTTCCTCGATTACCGCGCCGCCCCAGATGTGGCTTGGGTCGGCGATGAACCGGGGCTCGACAATGCACTGCGCATCTTTGCGCGGCCGGGCTCGTTCCCGCTGACCATCCGTTTTCTCGAACCGTTCGATCCCGCCAAGTGCGACGGCCGCAAGGCGGTGGCAGCCGAAGCACGCCGCCGAATCCTGTCGGCGATGGGCGCCGCAGGCAGTTAAATTCAAGCTTACTTGCCCTTCGGGCAGCGATGACTTGAGAGCGATGAGCCGCTAAGAGCGCGCCACGATGACCTCGCCCAAAACATTTCACATTAAATCCTTCGGCTGCCAGATGAACGTCTATGACGGTGAGCGGATGGGCGAATTGCTGTCCGCCGACGGGCTGACTGCGGTGCCGCAGGGCGAGGCCGATCTGGTGGTGCTCAACACCTGCCACATCCGCGACCGCGCGACACACCGCGTCTATTCGGAGATCGGCGCGCTGCGCCGCGAGGACGGCTCGAAGCCGATGGTCGCGCTGGCCGGCTGTGTCGCGCAGGCCGAGGGCGAAGCGGCGCGCCGGCGGACCAAGGACATCGACATCGTCGTTGGCCCGCAAGCCTATCACCGCCTGGGCGAGCTCGTCGCCGATGCGGCGCAAGGCCGGCGCGCGATCGATACCTCGATGCCCGCCGCGAGCAAATTCGACGCTTTGCCCGCGCGCCGCAAGGCGGGGCCCAGCGCGTTCCTGTCGGTGCAGGAAGGCTGCGATAAATTCTGCACTTATTGCGTCGTGCCCTATACGCGAGGGAGCGAGATCAGCCGCCCGTTCGCGGCGATCATGGAGGAAGCGCGTGCGCTGATCGATGGCGGCGCGGTCGAGCTGACCCTGCTCGGCCAGAACGTCAACGCCTGGACCGATGGCGCGCAGGGGCTGCACCACCTGATCGCCGCGCTCGACCGGCTGCCCGGCCTCGCGCGCATCCGCTATACCACCAGCCACCCCAACGACATGGCCGACGGGCTGATCGCCGCGCACCGCGATGTCGAAAAGCTGATGCCCTATCTGCATCTGCCGGTGCAGTCGGGCAGCGACCGCATCCTCAAGGCGATGAACCGCAGCCACTCACGCGACAGCTATCTCCGGCTGATCGAGCGCGTCCGCGCCGCGCGACCGGACATCGCGCTGTCGGGCGACTTCATCACCGGCTTTCCGGGCGAGACCGAAGACGATTTCGCGCAGACGCTGAGCATCGTCGATGCGGCGGGCTATGCCGCTGCCTTCAGCTTCGCCTATTCGTCGCGCCCCGGCACGCCGGCCGCGGCCATGCCCGGCCATGTCGACCCCGCCATCGGCATCGCGCGTCTCCACCGCCTCCAGTCCGCGATCGCCGCGCGCCAGCATGACTTCAATCGCCTGAGCGTGGACAAGACCTGCCGAATCCTTATCGAACGCCGCGGCAAGCTGCCCGGCCAATGGCTCGGCAAATCGCCCTGGCTGCAATCGGTGCATGTCATCGGCGACCATGCGATCGGTGATTTGATCGACGTGACACTGGTCGCCGCCGGGCCGAACAGCCTGACCGGCGAACGGCGGCTGGCGCGCGCCGCCTGAAGAAAACGCTGTCCTACACTCCCCGCTTCGCATTAGCTTCGCTATCGGAAGGCATGTCGCGCGAACGGAAGGACAGAAAAAATTGACATTGGCACATGTGAATCGGTGTGAATCGCGTTGAGCCGCAAGCCCGTTCCCGCCCGGGCGGGGGACCGCAGCCGGATCGAAGTCCTGTTCGACCGTCCGCAACTGCTCGGGACCCTGTTCGGGCAATATGACCAGAACCTCGTCGCCATCGAAAACCGGCTGGGGGTCTATATCGCCGCGCGCGGCAACCGCCTGCAGATCGAAGGCGAGGCGACCGCCGCCGCGCGCGCGCGCGATGTGCTGACCAGCCTCTACAACCGCATCGTTCAGGGGCATGAGATCGACGCCGGCGCGGTCGATGCGACCATCGGCATGTCCGCCGAACCGGTGCTCGACGGCATCATCCGCCAGGACAGCGATCTGGCCGGCGGAGTGATGATCCGCACGCGCAAGAAGACCATTCTGCCGCGCTCGCAGACGCAGACGCGCTACATGGAAGCGCTGACCCGCCACGACATCATCTTCGCGCTGGGCCCGGCGGGCACCGGCAAGACCTATCTGGCGGTGGCGCAGGCGGTGGCGCAGCTGATCACCGGCAGCGTTCAGCGGCTGATCCTGTCGCGCCCCGCGGTCGAGGCGGG
Source organism: uncultured Sphingomonadaceae bacterium (assembly GCA_964246315.1). Taxonomy (GTDB): domain Bacteria; phylum Pseudomonadota; class Alphaproteobacteria; order Sphingomonadales; family Sphingomonadaceae; genus Sphingomonas_O. Next base: position 15,568 of record CAXTPT010000012.1, read on the forward strand.
GGAGAAGATCGGCTTCCTGCCCGGCGACATGAAGGAAAAGGTCGATCCCTATCTCCGCCCGCTGTACGACGCGCTGTACGATTGCCTGCCCGCCGAACAGGTCGAGCGGCGCATCGCGTCGGGTGAGATCGAGATCGCGCCGATCGCCTTCATGCGCGGACGGACGCTGGCCGATGCCTTCGTCATCCTCGACGAAGCGCAGAACACCACCCCCGCGCAGATGAAGATGTTCCTCACCCGCTTCGGCCAGAACAGCCGGATGGTGGTGTGCGGCGACCCCAACCAGACCGATCTGCCCGCCGGGCAGATGTCCGGACTGAATGACGGCGTGGCCAAGCTCGAGGGCATCGAAGGGATCGGCATGGTCCGCTTCGGCATCGGCGATGTCGTGCGCCATCCGGTGGTAGGGCGGATCGTCGAGGCCTATGAAGGGCCGACCTCGGGCGCTTGACCTGTCGGGATATCCTTCTTAGTTTGCAAGGATATCCTCGGAGGACATCATGTCCCTCTATATCAAGGACCGCGAAACCGCCGCGTTGGCGGCGGATATGGCGCGGCGGACCGGCAAGACCAAGACGGCAGTGGTGCGCGAAGCCTTGACCGCCTTTCGCCACCAGCTGCCTGCGGAAGAGCCCAAGCGTGACATCGTCGCCTGGTACGAGCAATTCCGGAGGGATCATCCGCTTGGTCCGCCAACGGGGCTGACGGCTGACAAGGCGTTTTACGACTCGCTTGAAGAAGATGGCGACGATCCGGAATGACCCTTTTTGCCGATGCTTCGGTTCTCGTCGCAATCATGGCGGTCGAACCCGATCGAGCCGAATGGCTGCAAAGGATCGATAAGGCGGAGAGCGTCGTGACTTCGCCGATTGCGATCTGGGAAACGGTTCGTGCCGTATCGCGGATGGTGTCCCAGCCAATCGCCGAGATCCAACACGAGACGATGCTTGTCTTGAACGCGCTGGACATCGCCATTTGCGCCATCGGCGACCGCGAAGCGCTAGCCGCGTGCGCCGCACATGCGCGTTATGGCAAGGGCCATCATCGCGCCAAGCTCAACATGGGCGATTGCTTTGCCTATGCCTGCGCCGAGACCAACAACGCCGGGCTGCTCTATAAGGGCGATGATTTTGCGCAGACGGACCTGGCATGATCGCCGTGCAAACATCCATCGAGCCTCCCTGGCCCGAAGGTAACTGGGATGAGCTGGCGAATCGCGCCGTCCATGCGGCGCTGGCGCGGACGTCGCAGGCCGAATTAGCGGAATTGGCGGCGGCAGTGGAAATATCGGTGCGGCTGACCGCGGACGCCGAAGTCCGGACGCTCAACCACCAATACCGCCATAAGGATCAGCCGACCAACGTCCTCTCCTTCCCGATGGTCCAGCCCGATCTGCTTCCATCGCTCGCCAATTTAGATGATGGCGAGATCCTGCTCGGCGATATCGCGCTGGCGCACGAGACCTGCGCGCGCGAAGCGGAGGAGCGCGGCGTCACGCTAGAGGCGCATGCCGCGCACCTGATTGTCCACGGCACGCTGCATCTGCTAGGCCATGATCATATGAACGATGCCGAGGCGGAGGCGATGGAGGCGATCGAGCGTGACGCCATGGCGGCGCTCGGCCTGCACGATCCCTATGCGATCGAGGACGACCGATAGTGCCGGAAGGTGACAGTAGCGGCGAAAGCGGCCGATTGTGGCAGGGTCTGCGCACGCTGGTGTTCGGCGAGAGCAACGAACCGACGCTGCGCGACCAGATCGAGGAAGCGATCGCCGAGCATGAGGAGGAGCCAGGCGCCGATGAACCGGGCGACCTGACCCCGGTCGAGCGGCAGATGGTCCGCAATCTGCTCCATTTCGGCGAGCGCCGCGTCGACGATGTCGCGGTGCCGCGCTCGGACATCATCGCGGTGCCCGACACGATCGGCTTTACCGACCTCGTCAACAAGCTTGCCGAAGCCGGGCACAGCCGGCTGCCGGTCTACCGCGACACCCTCGACCAGATCACCGGCATGATCCACGTCAAGGACGTGCTGGCACGGCTGGCCACCGGGGACACGCCCGCGTCGATCGAGCCGCTGGTGCGCCAGCCGCTCTACGTGCCGCAGTCGATGGGCGTGCTCGACCTGCTTGCGCAGATGCGCGAGCACCGCGTCCACCTGGCCATCGTCATCGACGAATATTCAGGGACCGAAGGCCTCGTCACCATCGAGGACTTGGTTGAGGAGATTGTCGGCGATATCGAGGACGAGCATGACGACGCGCCCGAGGCGCTGCTCGTGCCGCTCGACGGCGGGCTATGGGACGCCGATGCGCGCGCCGAGCTGGACGACGTCGCGGCGGAAATCGACCCGCGGCTGATCGACGCCGAGGACGATGTCGACACGCTGGGCGGCCTCGCCGCGACGCTGGCCGGGCACGTCCCGCAACCTGGCGAAATCCTGACGCATCCGAGCGGCTGGCGCATCGAGGTGACCGCGGGGGATGCCCGCCGCGTGACGCGATTGCGCCTCCACCCGCCGCCGCGCGTTGAAGCCGAAACACCTGCCTGAGGATTGCCGGAATGCGCCTGTATCAACGCCTGCTGATCCTCCTGGCGATCGTTGTCGTCGCGCTGGCCGTCGCCTGGTTTGCGCTGACCCGGCCCGACGTGGCCAGACTGGCACCCGAGGCGGTGTCGGGCGCCAAGCCCAATCTAACCGAACCGCGCATCCAGTCGATCCCGACGGTCAAGGTGGCCAAGGTCGTCGGCTGGCGGGACGGCGCGATGCCGGTGCCCGCCGCCGGGCTGGCGGTGGGCGCGTTCGCCACCGGGCTCGATCATCCGCGCTGGCTTTACGAATTGCCCAATGGCGACGTGCTCGTCGCCGAGACCAACTCGCCGCCGCGCAAGAAGGACGGCATCGCCGATTACGTGATGGCGTGGCTGATGAGTAAAGCGGGCGCGGGCGTCCCTTCGGCCGACCGCATCACGCTGTTGCGTGACACTGACGGCGACGGCAGGGCCGATGTGAAGACTGCCTTCATCACCGGCGTCGCCTCGCCCTTCGGCATGGCGCTGGTCGGCGGCCGCCTTTATGTCGGCGCGCACGACGCCTTGCTGTCCTATCCCTATGCGACAGGGGCGACGGCGATCACCGCCAAGCCCGAAAAGATCGTTGCCCTCCCCGGCGGCGGCAATCACTGGGCGAAAAACGTCGTCGCCAGTCCCGACGGCAAGTTCCTCTATATCGGTGTCGGTTCGGCGACCAATATCGGCGACAAGGGCATGGCGCTGGAAGACAAGCGCGCCGCGATCTGGGAAGTCCCGGTGGGGCAGAAGTCGATGCGGATCTACGCCTCGGGCTTGCGCAATCCAGTCGGCATGGCGTGGAATCCGGTCAGCGGCGCGTTGTGGACGGTGGTCAACGAACGCGACATGCTCGGTTCCGATCTCGCGCCCGATTATCTGACGCTGGTCGATTTCGGTGCTTTTTACGGGTGGCCCTATACCTATTGGGGCGGGTTCGTGGACAAGCGCGTCGAGGAACGCCCCGATTTGCAGCAATATACCCGCCGTCCCGATTACGCGCTGGGGCCGCACACCGCCTCGCTCGGGCTGGCGTTCGGTTCGCTAGGCGGCTTTCAGAACGGCGCGTTCATCGGCCAGCACGGCTCGTGGAACCGCGTGCCGGTGTCGGGCTATAAGGTCGCCTTCGTGCCGTTCGGCGCCACCGGCTTTCCGTCCGGGCCGCTGCGCGACGTGCTCACCGGCTTTCTCGACAAGCAGGGCGACGCGCAGGGCCGCCCGGTCGGCGTGATCGCGCGCAAGCGCGGCGGGCTGCTCGTCGCCGACGATGTCGGCAATGTGGTCTGGCGGGTGACCGCCCGCTGATTATCTCAGCAGCTTGGGCAGTTCGGTCCCGAGCACGCCGCGCACCTTGTCCGCGAACAAGGCGAGCATCGGCGGCAGATCGACCACCGCATGGACATTGCTGTCCGAAACCGTCGCGGTGCAGCGCATCTCCTGACCCATTGCTGAGACGGTGAAATTCATCGTGTCACCGTCCCAATGGTGCCGAACATGACCGCCACCCGGGATCGTGCTGCCGATCTTGCCGATGCCGCCGTCGAGCCGCTGGCGCACCGCCTCCTTGCCGAGCTGGTGCGGGATATCGAGCGAGATGGGCGTGGTCATGGGGTTCAGTCCTTGGCGAAAATCATCATATCATCGGCAAATGCCTTGAATTCCAAGGCATTACCGGCGGGATCGCGAAAGAACATCGTCGCCTGCTCGCCGGGCTGGCCTGCAAAGCGGATATGCGGCGCGATGCCGAACGCGGTCCCCGCCGCCTCAAGCCGCGCCGCCAGCGCCTGCCAGTCGGCCATGGTCAGCACGACGCCGAAATGCGGCACGGGCACGTCATGCCCATCGACCGGGTTGCTGCCCGCATTGCCTGTGCGCGGCACCTGATGCGCCACGATCTGATGCCCGTACAGGTCGAAATCGATCCAGCTTTCGCTGCTGCGCCCCTCGCGGCAGCCGAGCACGTCGCCGTAGAAGCGCCGCGCGGCGTCCAGATCGTCGACCGGGAAGGCGAGGTGGAACGGCCTCATTTCTTCGGATCGATCGCCAGACGCGCGCAATCGTTGAGCTCATCGGCGTCGATGCGCGGGTCCTTTGCCAGCCTGTCATTCTCGACGGCGAGCTGCCCGGTCGTCACGCCTTCCTGTTGCGCGCGATAAGCCACCACCGGCGCGAGCGCGGTCAGCTCGCGCGTATTCTCGTTATCCGGCTCCTCGCGGCGAGCGAGCGTCGCCGCATGCGTCATCAGCGCCGCGCAGCGCGCCATGCTCATCGGCGGCACGACCATATGCATCCGCGCGACGCATGTATCGACAATGGCGCGCTTGAGCCGCCCGCCGCGCTGCAGCCCCTTGGCCTCGGCCAACAACAGGTCTCGCACGGCATCGCGCGCGATGCCGCGTTCGACCAGACTGTTGCCGACACGCGCGGCGAAGCGCGGCCCGTCACCGGTCATCGGTGCGACCTGCCCCCACAGGCCGGCCGCCTGCTCATGCGCGACCACTGCGAGCACCGCGACGCAGCGCAGGTCGTCGCGATCTGTCTGGGCGAGCGGCGCGGGCAGGGTGGCGGCGGCGGCGAGGGCTATCGAAAACATGCACCATCTTAGCCCGCCCACCGTCCAAGTCGAACCATTCTCACAACCAGAAATCTGTCGCTCCTGCGCAGGCAGAAGCCTAGATGCGCTCTCAAGTTGAACCGAACCACCGAGCGGAGGGTCTATCTAGGCCCCTGCCTGCGCAGGGGCGACAATTAGGATCTTGGGATTGATCGTCATCGCGGTCGCACTGCTGGCAGGCCTGGTCTCCGCGCTCGGTTTCGCGCCCATCGGCTGGTGGCTGCTGAGCTATGCCGGTCTCGCCGCATTGCTGATGCTGGTGCGCCGCGCGGAAACTTGGCGCACAGCCGCGCTGCTCGGCTATGCCTTCGGCTTCGGCCAGTTCGTCATCGGGCTAAACTGGATCGCCGGGGCGTTTCGCTATCAGGAGACGATGCCCGTCTGGCTCGGCTGGGTCGCGGTGTTTCTGCTGTCCCTCTATCTGGCAGTCTATCCGGCGATCATGGCGCTCGCCACGTGGCGGTTTCGCGCCCAGCCGCTGGCGTTCGCGCTGGCCGCGGGGGCGGGCTGGATCGTCAGCGAATGGCTGCGCGCCACGCTATTCACCGGTTTTGCGTGGAACCCGCTCGCCGCCGCGCTGGCCGATACGCCCGCGCGCGGGCTGGCGCGGTTGATCGGGACCTACGGCTTGTCGGGAGTCGTCGCGCTCGGCGCCGCGGCGCTCGCCAGCCGGCGGCGGCTGGTCGCTTTCCCGCTCGCGCTGATCGCCACGCTCGGGCTCGGCTGGCTCGCGCTCGGCCGCGATCCCGGGCGCAGCGCGACGCTGATCCGCGTCGTCCAGCCCAACATCGCGCAGCAGGACAAGCAGGACGAAACCTTCGACGCGATCAATTTCGACAAGCTGGAGGCATTGACCGGCCCGCCCGGCCCGCTGCCGCGCCTGATCCTGTGGCCGGAAGCCGCCGTGCCCTGGTATCCCGAGCTCCAACCCTGGGCGCGGCGGCGCATCGCCATGCTGCTGGGGCCGCGCGACAGCATAATGTTCGGCGCGGATTCGCTGATCTTCGAAGGCGGCGAAATAGTCGCAGCGCGCAATGCGCTGTTCGCGATGGACGCGAACGGCCGGATCGGCAGCCGCTACGGCAAGGCGCATCTCGTCCCTTATGGCGAATATCTGCCGATGCGCCCCGTGCTGTCGGCAATCGGGCTTTCGCGCCTGGTTCCGGGCGACATCGATTTCTGGGCCGGGCCGGGACCGCGGAGCCTCGATGTGTCCGGCATCGGCCGGGTCGGCGGGCAGATCTGTTACGAGATCATCTTTTCGGGCGAGGTGCTCGACCGCGCCAACCGCCCGCGCTTCCTGTTCAACCCTTCGAACGACGCCTGGTTCGGTGATTGGGGGCCGCCGCAGCATCTGGCGCAGGCCCGCCTCCGCGCCGCCGAGGAAGCCATGCCGGTCGTGCGCTCGACTCCCACGGGGATCTCGGCGGTGATCGACAGTCAGGGCACCATCAAGGTCGCGCTGCCGCTGCACCGCGCCGGTTTCATTCAGACGGCGCTGCCCGAAGCCGGCACGCCGACGCCGTTTGCCCGCTTCGGCAATCTGCTGCCGCTGCTGTTCGCCCTAGTCATGGCCATAGGGGCGGTTGCCCTGCACCGCAGCGCGCGATAAGGCGACATAAAGCTTTCTTTATATCCCATCTTTCGGAGACGCCGGTCCTATGCGCGCCAATTACCTGTTCACGTCCGAATCGGTCAGCGAAGGCCATCCGGACAAGGTTGCCGACCAAATTTCGGACGCGATCGTCGATCTGTTCCTGTCGAAAGATCCCGAAGCGCGCATCGCCTGCGAAACCCTGACCACCACGCAGCTGGTGGTCCTTGCCGGCGAAATCCGCGGCAAGGGGATCATGGACGAGGCGGGCAATTGGGCGCCGGGCGTGCGCGACGAAGTCGAACAGGCCGTGCGCGGGACCGTCAAGCGCATCGGCTATGAGCAGGACGGCTTCCACTGGCAAACGCTGCGTTTCGAAAACAATCTGCACCCGCAATCGGCGCACATCGCCCAGGGCGTCGATGCCTCGGGCAACAAGGACGAGGGCGCCGGCGACCAGGGCATCATGTTCGGCTATGCCGCCAACGACACGCCCGATCTGATGCCGGCGACGCTCGATTACAGCCACAAGATCCTGGCGCAGATGGCCGCCGACCGCCATTCGGGCGCCGCGCCGTTCCTCGAACCCGATGCCAAGAGCCAGGTCACGCTGCGCTATGAAGGCGCCAAGGCGGTCGCCTGCACCGCGGTGGTCGTCTCCACCCAGCATGGCAAGGGCTATGACCAGGGCGACCAGGAAGCCGAACTCCACGCTTATGTGAAGGGCGTGGTCGCCAAGGTCATCCCCGCCGATCTGCTGAGCGGCGCGACCGAATATCACATCAACCCCACCGGCAGCTTCGAGATCGGCGGCCCCGATGGCGACGCCGGCCTGACCGGGCGCAAGATCATCGTCGACACCTATGGCGGCGCGGCGCCGCATGGCGGCGGCGCGTTTTCGGGCAAGGATCCGACCAAGGTCGACCGCTCGGCGGCGTACATCACCCGCTATCTGGCCAAGAACATCGTCGCCGCGGGGCTCGCCCAGCGCTGCACGATCCAGCTGGCCTATGCCATCGGCGTGTCGAAGCCGCTATCGCTCTATGTCGACACGCACGGCACCGGCACGGTCGGCGACGACCGGATCGAGGATGCCATCGGCCGGATCGAAAAGCTCGGCGGGCTGACCCCGCGCGGCATCCGCACGCACCTCCAGCTCAACAAGCCGATCTACGCCCCGACCGCCGCCTATGGCCATTTCGGCCGCAAGCCCGACGGCGACTTTTTCCCTTGGGAGAAGACCGATCTGGTCGACGATCTGAAGGCGGCGCTGGCTTAACGCGCGAACAATCGCGCGGTGATCGCCTCGGCGGTTGCACCGATCAGGGCACCGGCAAACACATCGGTCGCGTAATGCGCGCCGCGCGGCAGCTGCAATGCGCCGGTCGCGGCGGCGGCGGCGTAAGCCGGGATCGCCGCGTGCGGATATTCGCGCGCCACCGCGCCCGCGAGGGCGACGGCATTGCCGGTATGGCCCGAGGGAAAGCTGTTCACCGGCCCCGCATTGCGTTGGCCCTTGCCCGATTTATAGCCGCGCTTGACCGCTTCTTTGGGCCGGGTGCGGTCGACCGCCGATTTCACCAAGTTCTTGCCCAAGGTGGTCAGCGCGAAGGCGGCGGCCATGCGCAGCCCGGTGCGCGTCAGGCGCGCGTCGCCGCGCACGAGCCCCGCCGCCGTGGTCACGGCGCATAGGGCCGCGACGGGCGGCTGATCCGCCCAGCCGCTAATCGCGCCAAGCCATTGCAGCGGTTTCACATCGGCATGCGCCTTGGTTGCCTTGCGTGACACGCGGCGATCGGCCTTCTCGACGCGCCGGATGGTCTTGGGACGAACGGATTTGGGTTTGGCCATGCCGACCTAACGCTTGCGCGGGCGCGTTGTTCAGGGGACAGCGCCGGGATGACCGACCCGCTAGCGATCGGCCGCCTCTATGGACGGCGGCAGGGCCATAAACTGCGCCAGGGCCAGGCGGCGCTGGTCGATGATTTGCTGCCCCGACTGGCCGTGCCCGACGGGCCGCTCGACGCACGCGCATTGTTCGGCAGCGACCGGCCGCTGGAGCTCGAAATCGGCTTCGGCGCGGGCGAGCATCTGGCCGGGCAGGCGGCGCTGCGGCTCGATCAAGGCTTCATCGGCTGCGAGCCATTCCTCAACGGCGTGGTGGGCGCGCTGGGCCATATCCGCGATGGCGGATTGAGCAATGTCCGGCTGCATATGGGCGACGCGCTCGACGTGCTGCAGCGCCTGCCCGACGCGTCGCTCGACCGGGTCTATCTGCTCCACCCCGACCCCTGGCCCAAGGCGCGCCACGCCAAGCGGCGTTTCATGAACGCCGGGCCGATCGGGCTGGTCCGCCGCAAGCTCAAACTCGGCGGCGAATTCCGCTTCGGCACCGATCACCCGGTCTATGTCCAGCACGCGATGATGGTGATGCGAGGCCTGCGCGATCGCTTCGCCTGGCAGGCCTCGACGCCGCAGGACTTCCTCGACCGTCCTGCCGACTGGCCCGAAACGCGCTATGAGCGCAAGGCCCGGCGATTGGGCCATGAAGTGTGGTACTTCCGCTACCGCGCTCAATAACGCTCGGGCACGTACATCTCGTCGGGCACCGGCTGGCGGTGATAGTCCTCGTGCCGGATGCGTTCGGGCAAGCGCGGGCTTTCGCGGATCACATCGCCATAGGGGATTTGCGACAGGAGGTGCGCGATGGCGTTGAGCCGGGCGCGGCGCTTGTCATCGGCCTCGACGATCCACCATGGCGCTTCGGCGATGTGCGTCTTGGCCAGCATCACCTCCTTGGCCTTGGTATAGTCCTCCCAGCGGCGGCGCGCCTCGATGTCCATCGGGGACAGTTTCCACTGCTTCAGCGGGTCGTTGATCCGCATGTTGAAGCGGAACTCCTGTTCCTCGTCGCTGATCGAGAACCAGTATTTGATGAGGATGATGCCCGAGCGCACCAGCATCCGCTCGAATTCCGGCACGGTGCGGAAGAATTCGGCGTATTCATCGTCGGTGCAAAAGCCCATGACGTGCTCGACGCCCGCGCGATTGTACCAGCTGCGGTCGAACAGCACGAGCTCGCCCGCCGCGGGCAGGTGCGAAACGTAGCGCTGGAAATACCATTGACTGCGCTCGCGTTCGTTGGGCGCGGGCAGCGCGACGACGCGGCAGACGCGGGGATTGAGCCGCTGGGTGATGCGCTTGATGACGCCGCCCTTGCCCGCCGAATCGCGGCCTTCGAAGATCACCACGACCTTGAGGCGGCATTGCTGGATCCAGTCCTGCAGCTTGACCAATTCGTGCTGCAGCCGGAACAATTCGTTGAAATACGTGCCGCGGTCGATCTGCGAACGGTGCGCCTGGACATTGTCCTCGATCGGAAAGGCCTCGCTCGCGGTCTCACTGATTTCCAATTCCAGTTCCTCGTCGGCCGTCTCTTCGCTCGCCGCCGTGGCGTAGGGGTTATTCTGGTCCATCATGCTCGCTTCCAGCCGCGACCGTGTCGGTTGCGCCGCTTCCATGTCAAGTTCGTGACAGCCTTGCGCGGGCGGCGGTCATCGCGCAGGACGGCGGGTGATGGCGCCGCGACTCTCAGGGCAGGCCGATGCGCGGCGAGCGATCGTCGATATCGGCTCCAATTCGCTGCGACTGGTGATTTACGCCGCGCCGTCGCGCGTGCCGGTGGTGCTCTACAACGAAAAGGTCGCCGTCGGGCTGGGGCGCAACCTCGCCGCTACGGGTTCGATTGGTGAGGATGCGTTCAAGGCGGGCGTTGCCGCCTGCCGCCGCTTTGTCGCAGTGCTGAAGGCGGCGGGGGTGCGCGATGTGAAAACCGTCGCCACCGCCGCGGCGCGCGATGCGGCGGACGGACCCGATTTCCTGAAGGCGGTGCGCGCCGCGGGCCTCAAGCCGCAATTGCTGCTGGGCGAGGAAGAAGCCATCGCCTCGGCGATGGGCGTCCGCTCGGCATTTCCGGGGGCGGACGGGATTGCCGGCGATATCGGCGGCGGCAGCCTCGAACTCGTCGAACTGCGCGACGGCCGGCTCGAACGTCCGGCAAGCTTTCCGCTTGGCACGCTGCGGCTGCCCGCATTGCGCGGCAAAAGCGGCAAGCTCGACACCAAGGCGATCCGCCGCCTGCTCAAGGATGGCGGCTGGCCGGCCCAGGCGGGGCCGGCCGATTATTTCTCGGTGGGCGGGACGGGCCGCGCATTGGCCGCACTCGACTTGCATCTGATCGGCGTGCGCGTGCCGATTGTCCACGGCCATGTCATCGCCGCCGCCCGGCTGGCGCTGCTGCGCGATGCGATCGGCAAACGCGATCTCGGCGAACTGCGCCGCATTCCCGGCATCGCCAGCGCGCGCGTGCCGATGCTCGACGATCTGGCGGCCTTGTTCGAGGTGCTGGCCGATCATCTGGGGATCGGGCGTTTCGTCATTTCGGGATTCGGCCTGCGCGAAGGCTTGCTGTTTCAGACGCTGACGCCCTCGGTGCAAAAACTCGATCCACTGGTCGAAGGCGCACGGGGGTGGCAGCAGCGTTCGGGCCGCGCGGGCTGGGACGGGGAAGTCGTGGCGCGGTGGATCGCGCCCTTGTTCGCCGCGGAAAGCGCCGATGACGCCGCGATCCGCGCCGCCGCCTGTCTCGTCAGCGGCGGGGGTCTCGAGGAGGAATCCGAAGCGCGCGCCGAACATGCGCTCGATGTCGCGCTGCTCGGGCCGTGGATTGGCGTCGACGCGCGCGGCCGCGAATTGCTGGCGCAGGCGCTGTACACCGCCTGGGGCGGCAAGGGCTGTCCGCCCGCCATCGGCGAGTGTCACGCGCTGGCGATCCGCTGGGGCGAGGCGATCCGGCTCGCCGAACGGCTTGGCGCCAATCACAGCGCGCCGCTGGCGCGCGGGCAATTGTCACTGACCAGCGATGCGGTGGTGCTGACGCTCAAGCGCGGCGACGAGGCGCTGTACGGCGATGTCGTCCGCAAGCAACACCGCACGCTGGCGGCGGCGTTCGATACCAAAGCGGTGTTCGAACTCGCCTAGTTTTTGGTCAGCCGGATCAGCCGCCCGCCCGCTCCGCGCTCGCCGTCTTCGAGCACCCAGATCGCGCCATCGGGCGCCTGCGCCACGTCGCGGATGCGCGTGCCCATGTCCCATTGTTCGGCCGCGCGCGCGGTATCGCCGTTGAGCGCGACGCGGATCAGCGCCTGGCCCGACAGCGCCGCGACGAACATCGACCCGCGCCAATCGGGCCACATCGTGCCCGAATAGATCATCATGCCGCCGGGGGAGATTGATGGATTCCACCACGCCTTGGGCGCGACGAAGCCGTCACCCGCCCGGTGCGCCGGGATCGGCGTGCCGTCATAATTGTCGCCGTTCGAGGCCTTGGGCCAGCCGTAATTGCCGCCGCGCGTGATGAGGTTGACCTCATCGCCGCCCTTCGGCCCCATCTCGACTTCCCACAGCCGGCCGGCCGCATCGAAGGCGAGGCCATAGGGGTTGCGATGGCCGCTCGACCAGCTTTCCGTGGGCGCGGTCGGATGCCCGGGAGCCTGCCGCGCCGGGGCGGAAGCGGCGAGGCCGGTATTCTTGGGCGGATCGGTGACCGCGACGGTGGCAGGCGCCGTCCTTCCCGCCCCGGGATTGCCCGCCGCCGGCTTGCCGTCGAGCGTCAGGTGCAGGATCTTGCCGAGCGCTTGGTTCGGATCCTGGGCGGGGGTGAAGCGCTGGCGTTCGCCTGAAGACAGGAAAAGCGAGCGGCCGTCGGGTGCAAAGGCGATGTTCGCGCCGAACTGCCCGCCCTTGCCAGCCGATCCCGAACGCCACAGCACGCTGAGGCCATCGAGCCGCGCCTGGGGCGGACATGGCGCACGGACGCACTGGACCGGCTGGAACACCAACGTGGCGCGGGCGAGGACAAGGTCCGAACCACCATCGGCTATGCGCGATCCGCGGCCCGCCGAAGCGCTATAGGTGAGGTAGATCGCCCGGCTTGTCGCGAAGTCGGGAGCGGCGGCAACATCGAGCAAGCCGCCCTGCCCTTGCGCCGCGACCGCCGGCACGCCCGCCACCACGGCAATTCCGCCATCGGGCATGCGCAGTTTGAGCGTTCCGGCCTTTTCGGTGACGAGCACCGCGCCGCCCGGCAGAAAGGCAAAGGCGAAGGGGGCCTCGAACCGCGCCAGTTCCTGCTGCCGGAACGGTGGCTGAACCGGGGTCAGATTGGCCTTGCCGTCGCCCGCCGGCGGCGCCGCGGCGGTGGTGCACGCCGCCAGTGCCAGCATGGGGATCAGCCGATGAGCGACTAATCGATGACCGGCGCCAGCAGCGTGTTGGCGCGGGGCCCGTCCCATTCCAGTCCGCCGACGATCCGCCATACTTCTTTCCCTTTCGCGTCATAGAGCACCGAAGTGGGCAGCACGCCCGTGGCGTAAGCCCCGCTCAGCACCGACTTCGGATCCGTATAGAGCGGTAACGTCGAGAACTTCTTTTCGTCCCAATAGGCTTGCGGATCGGAGGAATTGGGATCGTCCTGATTGACTGCCAGGATCGTCAGCTTGCCCGCATCCTTGACCGCCAGCCGGTCGAGCGAGGGGAGTTCGCGGACGCAAGGGCCGCACCAGGTTGCCCACAGATTGACCAGCACCGGGGTGCCGCGGAAATTGGCGATGCGCACCGGCTTGTTCTGGCTGTCACGGAACGTCCCGAACGGCGCGGCCTCGCCGCGGTGGGTCATATCGAGCTTGCCCGCCAGCTCGATTTCGGGCGTTTCGGCCGGTGCCGCGGTGACGGCATTCGCTTGCGGTGCGTCCTCCGCCTTCCTATCGCACGCGGCGAGCGAGGCGAGCAGAGCGAGTGAAAGTGCCAGGCGCATGACCAAAGCCTCCGATGCGATGTGGGGCGGGCGGTTCGACGAGGCCCCCGATGCCGTGATGCGCGCGATAAATGCGTCGCTGCGCTTCGACAAGGCGATGTGGCGTCAGGATATCGCCGCGTCGCGCGCGCATGCCGCCATGCTCGGGGCACAGCGGATCGTCAGTGCCGAAGACGCGGCGAGGATCGATGCCGGACTGGCGCAGCTGGCTGCAGACTTTGAGCGCGACGGCCCGCCGGACGGGGACGACGAGGACATTCACATGGCGGTCGAGGCGCGCCTGACCGCGCTGATCGGCCCGGCTGCCGGGCGCCTGCACACCGCGCGCAGCCGCAACGATCAGGTCGCCACCGATTTTCGGCTATGGGTGCGCGACGCGGCCGATCGCGCCTTGGCGGCGATCACCGGGCTGCGGCTGACGCTGCTCGACCGCGCCGGGGAACAGGCCGAAGCGGTGATGCCCGGCTTCACCCATCTGCAGAGCGCGCAACCGGTGACGCTGGGTCATCATCTGATGGCGTGGCACGAGATGCTGGCGCGTGATGCCGGGCGCTTCGCCGACGCGCGGGCGCGGATGAATCTGTCCCCGCTGGGCAGCGCGGCGCTGGCCGGAACCGGCTTCCCGGTCGATCGCCTTGCCACCGCCGCGGCGCTCGGTTTCGACGGCCCGACCGCCAATTCGCTCGACAGCGTCAGCGACCGCGATTTCGCGATCGAGTTCCTCACCGCCGCCGCGCAGTGCGCGCTGCATCTGTCGCGCATGGCGGAGGAGATCGTCATCTGGGCGTCGCAACCCTTCGGTTTCGTCGCGCTGCCCGATCGCTGGTCGACCGGCAGCTCGATCATGCCGCAAAAGCGCAATCCCGACGCCGCCGAGCTGGTGCGCGGGCATAGCGGGCGGATCCTCGGCTGCCTCACCGCGCTGATGGTGACGATGAAGGGCCTGCCGCTGGCCTATTCGAAGGACATGCAGGACGACAAGGAGCCGGTGTTCGAGGCGGCGGGGCTGCTCGAGGTCTCGCTCGCGGCGATGACGGGAATGGCGCGCGAACTAAACTTTCGCACCGACCGGATGCGCGCGCTGGCCGAAAGCGGGTTCGCCACCGCCACCGATCTCGCCGACTGGCTGGTGCGCGAGGCCGACGTGCCGTTCCGCGAGGCGCATCATATCGTCGGGCGCGCGGTCAAGACGGCCGAGGAGCGCGGGTGCGGCCTGGCCGATCTGCCGCTGGATGCGCTCAGGGACCTCGATGCGCGGATCGACGCGCGGGTGTTCGACGTGCTCGGCATCGACGCTTCGGTCGCCAGCCGGACGAGCCATGGCGGCACCGCCCCGGTCCGCGTAAGGGAGGCGATCGCCGCCGCCCGTATCGCGCTGGAGTCCGAACGATGAAGCCCGCCATTCTGCTTGCCGTGCTGCTCGTGACGGCGTGCGGCTCGCGTCAGGAACTGCGCCCGAAGGAGGGTGCGAGCCTGCCGCCCACGCCCTATGCCGTCGGCGAGAGCCCGACGCCGCAGCAGCTGATGACCCCCGACCCGCAATCGCGCCCGGGGCGGAGCGACGATCTGCTCAACCGCTCGCAGGAACGGCGCGACGACAAGTTCGACCTGCCCCCGCCCGGCTGATGGACCATTTCCAGTATCGCGACGGCATCCTCCACGCCGAGGATGTGCCGCTGCCGGCAATCGCCGAGGCCGTGGCAACGCCGGTCTATGTCTATTCGCGCGCGACGCTGGAGCGGCATGCGCGGGTGTTTCAGGAGGCGCTCGGACCCGCCGGAGATGTCGAGGTCGCCTTCGCGGTCAAGGCCAATCCCAATCTCGCGGTGCTGCGCGTGCTGGCCAATGCCGGGATGGGCGCGGACGTCGTCTCGGGCGGCGAGCTGCGCCGCGCGCGGGCGGCGGGCGTCGCGCGCGACCGCATCGTCTTTTCGGGCGTCGGCAAGACCGCTGCCGAACTGGCGCTGGGGATTGAGGAGGGGATCGGCCAGTTCAATCTCGAGTCCGAGGAAGAGGGCGTCGAGCTGTCGGCCATCGCCGCCGGCCAGGGCGCGACGGCGCGGTGCACGCTGCGGGTGAACCCCGATGTCGATGCCGGCACGCACGCCAAGATTTCGACCGGCAAGGCCGAAAACAAGTTCGGCGTGCCGATCGGCCGCGCGCCCGAAATCTACGCCCGGCTGGCGGCGCTGCCCGGCCTCGAGCTGCGCGGCGTCGCGGTGCATATCGGCAGCATGATCGCCGATCTGGCACCCATGGAGGCGGCGATCGGACGGATGGGCGCGCTGGTCCGCGTGCTGCGCGGAGCCGGTCATCCGGTCAGCCATGTCGATTTGGGCGGCGGGCTCGGCGTGCGGTACCGCCCCGACGACGCGCCGCCGACGCCGGAAGCCTATGGCGCGATGGTCGCGCGGGCGACCCGGGGCTGGGACGTGCGGCTGATGTTCGAACCCGGCCGCGTCATCGTCGGCAATGCCGGCGTGCTGCTGACCAAGGTCATCCGCGTGAAGCCCGGCGCGGTGCATCCGTTCGTCGTCGTCGACGCGGCGATGAACGATCTTGCGCGGCCGGCGCTGTACGACGCCTATCATCACTTCGACCCGGTGATGCGAACCGGCGAGGCGATGACTGCGAACATCGTCGGTCCGGTGTGCGAATCGGGCGATACCTTTGCGATGGCGCGCCAGTGCGGCGCGGTGCGGGCAAGCGATTTGGCGGTTTTCCGCACCGCCGGCGCCTATGGCGCGACGATGGCCTCGACCTATAACAGCCGCGACCTCGTCCCCGAAGTGCTGGTCGATGGCGACAGGTTCGCCGTGGTCGCCGACCGCATCCCGGCGGCGACGGTCATGGCCGCCGAGCGCGTGCCCGACTGGCTTTAGCGCCCGAAGCGGTCCTTCAGCGCCAGCATCGCGATCGCCGCGCGCGCCGCGTCGCCGCCCTTGTCGCCCTGCGCCGGATCGGCGCGGTAGAGCGCCTGCGCCTCGTTCTCGGTCGTCAGGATGCCGTTGCCGATCGGCAGCCCGTCCATCGTCAGCGCCATCAGCCCGCGCGCGCTTTCGCCCGCGACGATCTCGAAATGATAGGTTTCGCCGCGGATCACCACGCCCAAGGCGACGAAACCGTCATAGGCGCCGCTCTCCGCCGCCAGCGCCACCGCGCCCGGCACCTCGAGCGCGCCGGGCACCGTCACCGTCACATGGCTGTGCCCCGCCGCCTCGATCGCCGCGCGCGCCCCGGCGAGCAGCAGGTCGTTGAGGTGCGCATAGAAACGCGCTTCGACGATGAGGAATTTTGCCATTCAAAGCCCTAGCGGATGAATTCCATGGTGACGCCGATATCGGTATCGCGCCACGCCCGATCCGCTGTAATCACGCGGCGATCAAGCGTTTTGGCCAGGGCTAGGCACGCGCGGTCAGCAAGTGACAAACCGAGACGGCGTGTCGTCAGCCGCATCGCCGCCGCAAGCTCGGCCTGATCGCGATCGAACGCCGCGCAGCGAATGCCAAGATCGCCGGCTTGCTCGAGAAAAATAGTCGCATCCAAGCCCCGATCGCTCGCCTTTACGCCCATCTCCGCCCAGTTCACGCTGCTCATGACGGCGCCCTCGAGGTAGCGCGCGGCAATTTCGGCTCCCGGTTCTTCGAAAATGATTGCCAGAACGGCGGACGTGTCGAACACGCTCACTCGGCGGCGGCTTCCCGCCGCCGATCGGCGATCAGCTCGTCGACGATCGAAACATCGGTTTTATAGGGGCGAACCAGTTCGCGAATGCGGTCGAGCGCCAAGCGAGGCGTCATCAATTCGACGCGACCATCCCCGTCGATGATTGATACCGCATCGCCCGTCTTGAGGGCCAACCGACGACGTAAAGGCGCAGGCAAAACAATTCGTCCGCCATCAATGACTTTTGCCTGATACGTCGCCACTGCCATATTTCCTTTCATCTGCCAGATAGCGAAAACCGGGCGGCGATCAACTTATTCCCCGCCTGTCCCTGGGATCGGCCGCTCGTCGACGATCGACAGCCCGTAACCCTCCAGCCCCGCATAGGCATGGTGCGTGTTGGTCAGCAGGATCATGTCCTGCACCCCCAGCTCGGTCAGGATCTGCGCGCCGACGCCGTAATCGCGCAACTCCTCGACTTCGCGGTCGCCCGCGCTCTTCCCTTCGCCGCGCAGCTCGATGAAGCGGCTGACCATGTCGGGGCGGCGCTTGTTGATGATGACGATCACCCCCGCGCCTTCCTCGGCGATCAGTTCCATCGAGCGGCCGAGCAGCCCTGCGCGTTCGTTGACCTCGCCCAGCACGTCGACGAACATCGACATGGTGTGCATGCGGACGAGCGACGGTCGCGCTGGATCGACCCGGCCCTTGACCAAGGTCACGGTCTCGTCGCCGGTCGCCTTGTTGAAAAAGGTGATCGCCTTCCACTCGCCGCCGTGGCGCGACACGAAATTCATCTCCGCGCGCTTTTCGACGAGGTGGTCGTAACGGCGGCGATAGCCGATCAGGTCGCGGATCGTGCCGATCTTGAGATTGTGCAGCTGCGCAAACGACACCAAGTCGTCCATCCGCGCCATCGTCCCATCCTCGTTCATGATCTCGCAGATCACGCCCGAGGGATTGAGCCCGGCCAGCCGCGCGACGTCGACCGCCGCCTCGGTATGGCCGGTGCGGATCAGCACGCCGCCGTCGCGCGCAACGAGCGGGAAGACATGGCCCGGCGTGACGATGTCCGCCTTGCTTTTGGTCCCGTCGATCGCCACCGCCACCGTCCGCGCGCGGTCCGCCGCCGAGATGCCGGTGGTGACGCCCTCGCGCGCCTCGATCGAGACGGTGAAGGCGGTTTCGTGCCGCGTGCCGTTGGCGCGGCTCATCAGGTCGAGCCCGAGTTCGTCGACGCGCCGCTTGGTCAGCGCGAGGCAGATCAGCCCGCGGCCATGCTTGGCCATGAAGTTGATCGCGTCGGGCGTCGCCATCTGCGCGGGGATGACCAGGTCGCCCTCATTCTCGCGGTCCTCATCGTCGACGAGGATGAACATGCGGCCGTTCTTCGCCTCGTCGATGATCTCCTCGGGCGAGGACAGGAAGGCGTGGCGGATGCGGCTAATGGGCTGCGTTACGGGCACGATAGGCCTCCATGCGCGAGAGGTAGCGGGCGAGCACGTCGATCTCCAGATTGACCGCATCGCCTTGCTTCAGGCCGCCGAGCGTCGTCACGGCGGCGGTATGCGGGATGATGTTGAGTGAGAAATCGGCGCTGCCGTCCGCCTGATCGGCGACCGCGTTGACCGTCAGCGAGACGCCGTCGACGGTGATCGAGCCCTTGGCGGCAAGATAGGGTGCGAGGTTCGCTGGCGCGTTGATGCCGATGCGCGTCGAATCGCCCTCGGGGCACAGCCCCTTCACCGTGCCGACGCCGTCGACATGGCCGGTAACGATGTGGCCGCCAAGCTCGTCGCCCAGTTTGAGCGCGCGTTCGAGGTTGAGGCGAATGCCCGCGTCCCAGCGATTGGCGGTCTTGCTCACCGTCTCGCCCGACACGTCGACCGCGAACCAGTCCGGCCCCTTGTCGACCACCGTCAGGCACACGCCCGAACAGGCGATCGACGCCCCCAGCGCCGCGTCGCCGACACCCGCCGCACCGATCACCACGCGCAGGTCGCCGCGCTGTTCGGCTGAGCGGATCGTGCCGATCTGGGAGACTATGCCGGTGAACATCGAATGCGCTCGTAGACCTGCAGCCGGTCCACGCCAAGCAGGCGGCTGTGGATGAGTTGCCAGCAATTGTGCGCGGCGGAGAGCTCGGTGAGACCAAGGTCGCCAAGCGCGGACGTGCCTCCGATCACGATCGGCGCGGTGTAGAGCAGCAGGCGGTCGACCAGATCGGCCTTGAGAAACGACGCGGCGGTCTGCGCCCCGCCCTCGACGAGGAGGTGATCGCCGGGAAGGTTGGCAACGTCTGCCACATTCCTCAACACACACCAGCCGTCATTGCCGCCCATATCAATCTCGTCACCCCCGCGGAGGCGGGGGTCCATCTCGCGCACTTGTTCTCTTGCGCGCAGGTCAGCAGATGGATTCCCGCCTTCGCGGGAATGACGAGTGGAGAGCAGAACGCATAATGGCGACCTGTCCGCCAATCCCGCCAGCCGTACATCGAGTCGCGGCGCATCCGCCTCGTACGTCCCGCGCCCCACCAGGATCGCCTCGTGCCGCGCGCGCTCGACATGCGCATGCCGCCGCGCCGCCTCACCGGTGATCCACCGGCTCTCCCCGTTCGCCAGCGCGATGCAGCCGTCGAGCGACAGGGCCAGCTTGAGGGTGACATGCGGACGACCCAGCGCCCGGCGGGTCAGGAATCCCGCCATGCCGCGCCGTGCATCCTCGGCGCGAACGCCTTCGATCACCTCGACCCCGGCCGAGCGCAATGCGGCGAAGCCGCGGCCGCTGGTGCGCGGATCGGGATCGCCGAGCGCCGCGACGACGCGCTCGATTCCGGCCTCGGCCAGCGACGGGGCGCAGGCAAGGCCGCGCGGGGAGGCATGCGCGCAGGGCTCGAGCGTGACGAAGGCGGTCGCGCCGCGCGCTAGCTCACCCGCTTCGGCCAAGGCCATGCCCTCGGCGTGCGGCCGCCCGCCCGGCTGGGTCCAGCCGCGTCCGACGACCTTGCCATGCTTGACGATGACGCAGCCGACATTGGGATTGGGAAATGTCCGTCCGCGCCCGCGCTCGCCGAGCGCCAGCGCCGCGCCCATCCAGCGCGGGGCGTCACTTTTTATAGTCGATCCCCATCATGTCGGCGAC
This sequence comes from uncultured Sphingomonadaceae bacterium, assembly GCA_964246315.1. Taxonomy (GTDB): domain Bacteria; phylum Pseudomonadota; class Alphaproteobacteria; order Sphingomonadales; family Sphingomonadaceae; genus Sphingomonas_O. The sequence goes on from CAXTPT010000012.1 coordinate 36,029, forward strand.
GCGCTGGAATTGTTTCTGGCGTTCGGCCTGCAGCTTTTTCAGCTCTTCGGCACGGGCCTGTTCGACCGGCGCGTCCTTGGCCAGCCGCTTCTCGACATCGCCGCGGGTGCGGTCGGCGCGCCATTGCTCGACATAGACGATGTCCGGCGGGCGGTATTCGGGCTTCACGTTGAACTGGAACAGGAACATCCACAGCAGCACGCCGGTGAAGGTCGCCGCCAGCGCCAGCAGCCCCCATTGATGACGGCGGCGCTCGCGCAACACCGACCAGAGATCGGACAGCGCCGCGCGCGGGCTGGAAGGACGGGGCAGGATCGCCATATCCGGGATGTAGGCGCTTGACCCGCGCTTCGCCATACGGCTTGTGCGCAGGCATGACGGACAGCATCGACAGCAAGCTTGCCGCGCGCGGCATCATCCTTCCCACTCCCGCGGCGCCCGTCGCGGCCTATACCCCCGTCGTGATCGCCGGCGGCATGGCCTATCTCTCGGGCCAGCTACCCTTCGCCAAGGGCGGCGAGGTGATGACCGGGCGGCTGGGCGAAACCGCCGATGTCGAGACCGGCAAGCGCGCCGCCGAAGCGTGCGGGGTGATGGTTCTGGCGCAATTGAAGGCGGCGTTAGGCTCGCTCGACCGGATCGAACGGATCGTCCGCCTGGGCGTGTTCGTCGCCTCGGCCGATGATTTCACGCAGCAGCCCAAGGTCGCCGATGGCGCCTCGCAGCTGATGCTCGACATCTTTGGCAATGCAGGGCGCCACGCACGGTCGGCGGTGGGCGTGCCCGTCCTACCGCTCGGCGCGATGGTCGAAATCGACGCGGTCGTGGCGGTTCGTGACTGAAGAGCCCCAACGGGGCCAATTTACCGCCACCATCGGCAACAGCGTCGCGGCGATCGACGCCGCCGCGTGGACCGCTGCGGCGGGGGACACCAATCCGTTCGTCAGCCACGCGTTTCTCAGCGCGCTGGAGCAATCGGACAGTGTCGGCGGGACAAGCGGCTGGCAGCCGGTGCCGCTCGGCGTCGCGGGCGGCTATGCGCCTGCCTATCTCAAGACCCATAGCCAGGGCGAATATGTCTTCGATCACAGCTGGGCCGACGCCTGGGAGCGCGCGGGCGGTGATTATTATCCCAAGCTGCTGATCGCCGCGCCATTCACGCCGGTGCCGGGCCCGCGCCTGCTGACCAGGGATCAGGCGGTGGCGCGAGCACTGATCCGCACCGCCGAACTGGTCGTCGAGCGCAACGGGCTCAGCTCCGCCCACGCCAATTTTGTCGAGCCCGCGCAGTTGGACATGTTCCGCGCCGCCGGTTGGCTGATCCGCGAAGGCCAGCAGTTCCACTGGCATAATCGCGGCTATACCGATTTCGATTCCTTCCTTGCTGACCTGTCCTCGCGCAAGCGCAAGGCGATCCGCAAGGAACGGCGCGAGGCGCAGACCGATATTGAGATCGTCGCGCTGACCGGCGCCGATCTCGACGAAACGGTGTGGGATGCGTTCTGGATATTCTATCAGGACACCGGCAGCCGCAAATGGGGCCGCCCCTATCTGACGCGTGATTTCTTCACGCAGATCGGGGCGACGATGGCGGACAAGATCCTGCTGGTCATGGCGCGGCGCGAGGGCAATTGGGTCGCCGGAGCGCTCAATTTCATCGGTCACGATACGCTGTATGGGCGCTATTGGGGCTGCACCGAGGACGTGCCCTACCTCCATTTCGAATTATGCTATTATCAGGCGATCGACTGGGCGATCCGGCTAGGCCTGACGCGCGTCGAGGCGGGGGCGCAGGGGGAGCATAAATTGGCGCGCGGCTATTTGCCGGTGCCGACCTGGTCGGCGCATTATATCGCCGATCGGGGCTTTCGTGCCGCGGTGGCGGACTTTGTCGAACGCGAAGCTCGCGCGGTAGAACACGGCATCGACGTGCTGACCGAGATGGGGCCGTTCAAGAGAGACCAAACCCGTTTGGGCTGAGCTTGTCGAAGTCCCGTACTTTCCGCGCCGCACGACCGCTGAAGCGTAGAAGGACGACCCTTCGACAGGCTCAGGGCAGACGGAGGGTTTGGTTAGGCGGCCTGACGCACCGTCATGGCTAGGCGGGCACGCGCGCGGCGCTGTGCCTCGACGATTTCACGCGCAGACATCTCGTCCGAAATCTCAGTGCGCGCTTCGGCAGCGCGCTCATCTCCCCAGACCGCAGCGAGATTGAACCATTGATGCGCTTCGATCAGGTCGATCTCAACGCCATCGGTACCGCTCGAAAACGCGACGCCCAGATCATAGGCCGCATGCGGGCAGCCCTTGGCCGCATCGCGCAGTCGGCGCTCGATCAGGAAATTGACTTCGGACATAGCCGCAACCCTCTGTTTACCCAGCGACTTTGAAAGCCAGAATCCAACAAATGGTTAATGGCCGACCGATAGCGTTACTGGAACATTATCGATCAGCCGCGTCGTGCCGAGGCGCGCCGCGGCGAGCAAGCGCGCCGGCAGCGTATCAGTCGGTTGCAGAGCGCTATCGGCGAGCGCAACATAATCGATGGCAAATCCAGCGGCGACAATCGATTTGCGGGCCGCGGCAAGTGCCAGCGGTGGCAAGGTGCCGTTCGCCATGGCGATTGCCGCTTCGTGCAGCGCAATCGGCAGCGCGGCGGCGGCGGCGCGTTGCTCCGCAGAAAGATAGGCATTGCGCGAGGACAGCGCCAAACCATCGGCTTCGCGCACCGTTGGCACGCCGATGATCTCCAACGCCATGTCGAGGTCCGCCGCCATCCGCCGGATGACCGCCAGCTGTTGCCAATCCTTTTCGCCGAACAGCGCGACATCGGGTTGCACCTGCCCGAACAATTTGGCGACCACCGTCGCAACGCCATCGAAATGGTCGGGGCGGTGCGCGCCGTCAAAGTGCTGGCCGACAGCGGCGACGCTGACGCTGGTGGCAAAGGCCTGCGGGTACATCACCGCGACCGGCGGCAGCCACAACAGGTCGCAGCCATGTTCGGTGAGGAGCGCCGTGTCCGCCGCCTCTTGCCGCGGGTAGCGCTCCAGATCCTCGCTTGGGCCGAATTGCAGCGGATTGACGAAGATCGACGCGACGACATGATCCGCCTCGACACGTGCCGCATCGATCAGCGCCATGTGCCCGGCGTGCAGCGCCCCCATGGTCGGTACGAAGGCCACACGGCCTTTCAGCGCGGCGCGGGCGATGCGCAGATCGGGCAAGGTGCGGACGGTTTGCATGGGGGTACGGCCTTCGCTTATGGCCCGGGCTCCTAATCGCTCAACGGAAGGTTCGCCACCGCACATGGCTCACGCCATCGTCTTCGCCAATGAAAAGGGCGGCACGGGGAAATCGACCACCGCGGTCCATGTCGCCGTCGCGCTGAGCGCGCAGGGCGCGCGCGTTGCCGCGCTCGACCTCGACCACCGCCAGCAGACCATGACACGCTATTTCGACAATCGCGCGGCGACCTCGCGGCGGCGCGAAGTGCCGCTGCCGTCGCCGACCTATCGCGCGCTAACCGATCAAAGCGAAACTGCGCTGGCCGATGCCGTCGAGGCGATGACCGGCGACGTGGACTTCTTCATCGTCGACACGCCGGGCCGCGACGATCCCGTCGGCCGCGCCGCGATTTCGCTCGCCGACACGCTGGTCACGCCGATAAACGACTCGTTCGTCGACCTCGACCTGATCGGCCAGGTCGATGCCGAAACCTTCAAGGTCAAACGCCCCAGCTTCTACGCCGAGCTGATCTGGGACCTGCGCAAGCTGCGCGCCAAGGCCGATGGCGGCACGGTCGATTGGGTGGTACTGCGCAATCGCCTCCAGCATCTGGAAGCGCGCAACATGGTCCGCGTCGGCGCGGCACTGACCGAATTGTCGAAGCGCGTCGGCTTCCGCGTCATCCCTGGCCTGGGCGAGCGCGTAATCTATCGCGAATTGTTCCCCAAGGGCCTGACTTTGCTCGACACCGGCGCGATCGACAATGTCGGCATGAGCCACATCGCCGCGCGGCAGGAATTGCGCGAAATGGTCGGCGGGCTCGACCTGCCGCTCGAACAGCGCGATGCGGCATGATCAAGCTGCTGCTGATCGTCGGGCTGGTCTGGGCCGGGTGGCTGGTCTTCAAGCGCTCCGCCAGTCCGATGCCGCGCGACGAAGCGGCCCGGCTACTCGGCGTCGCGAGCAACGCCGATGGGCCGACGGTGATCGAAGCACACCGTCGCCTGATCGCGCGCGTTCATCCGGATATGGGCGGCAATGACGAACTCGCCGCGCGGATCAATCGTGCGCGCGATGTGTTGCTGAAGTGATCGAAATCCTATCTTGAACCGTTCCCTGAGCCGGTCAAAGGGCCGTCCTTCTTTCCACCGCACGCGTGCGGCACGGAGGAAAACAGGCTTCGGCAAGCTCAGCCCGAACGGACTTTTTTGGAGCTTTTGAATGACCCACCGTTTCGACCCGACTGCGCTTCGTGAATACGATATACGCGGGATCGTCGGCAAAACGCTTGGCGAGCCCGACGCCTATGCCATCGGGCGCGGCTTCGGGACGCGGCTGCGGCGCGCGGGAGGGACGCGCGCTGCAGTGGGATATGACGGGCGGCTATCCTCGCCGGGCCTTGAACGCGCGCTGGTGCGTGGGTTGACCGAGAGCGGCGTCGACGTCGTCCGTGTCGGGCTCGGCCCCACGCCGATGCTGTATTATGCGGAGGCGACGCTGGAAGTCGATGGCGGCGTCCAGATCACCGGCAGCCACAATCCAGGCGAATATAACGGCTTCAAGATGGTCCTCCAGCACGCGCCGTTCTTCGGCGCGGACATCAAGGACCTCGCCAAGCTCGCCGAGGAGGGCGACTGGGAAGACGGCGCCGGCACGGTCAGCGATTACGCGATCGAGGACGATTATGTCGCGCGCCTGTTGTCAGGCTATGCCGGCGGGGCGTTTCGCATCGGCTGGGACGCGGGCAATGGCGCCGCCGGCCGCGTGATCGAAAAGCTCGTCGCGCAACTGCCTGGTGAGCATCACACGATTTTCACCGAAATCGACGGCAGTTTCCCCAATCACCATCCCGATCCCACCGAAGAAAGGAATCTGGCGGACCTCAAACGACTCGTCGCGGAGAAGGGTCTTGATTTCGGGCTCGCCTTTGACGGCGATGGCGATCGCCTCGGCGCGATCGACGGGCAGGGCCGCGTCGTGTGGGGCGACCAGATCCTGAGCATCCTCGCCGAACCGATCCTGCGCGAGATGCCCGGCGCGACGATCATCGCCGATGTGAAGGCCAGCCAGGCGCTGTTCGACCGGGTCTCCGCGCTTGGTGGCACGCCGCTGATGTGGAAGACCGGCCATTCGCTGATCAAGACCAAGATGAAGGAGACCGACTCGCCGCTCGCCGGCGAAATGTCGGGCCACATCTTCTTCGCGCACGATTATTATGGTTTCGATGACGCGCAATATGCCGCGATACGGCTGATCCAGGCGGTGCGCCTGCTCGGAGGGTCGCTCACGGTGCTCAAGGACGCAATGCCCGCCATCGTCAACACCCCTGAAATGCGCTTTCAGGTCGATGAGAGCCGCAAGTTCGCGGTGGTCGATGAAGTGCTCGAACGGCTCGAGGCCTCGGGTGCGACCGTCGATCGCACCGATGGCGCACGCGTCAACACGCTCGACGGCTGGTGGCTGTTGCGCGCGTCGAATACTCAGGACGTGCTCGTGGCGCGAGCGGAGTCGGGTGATCAGGCCGGGCTTGATCGGCTGGTGGCGCAGATCGACGATCAGCTGGCTGCCTCGGGCCTCGCACGCGGCGCGCAGGTCGCGCACTGATGCGCTGAAGCCACTCGCAGCGAATGACCATTTTCCGTTCGACGCGCTTGATAGGCGCATGGAGCGCGGTCGGCGCGGCATTCGGGGCGCAGCGAGACCGCCTGCCCGGCCCGACCTATCGCGCCACTGTGCCGATCGACTGAGATGGCAAAGGCGCTCAAAGTCTATCGCACCGCCGCCGGCTTCCACGACGCCTATGTCGCCGCGCCGAGCAAAGCGGCGGCGCTGCGCGCCTGGGGTGCCGAGCGCGACTTGTTTGCACTCGGCGCGGCTGAAGAGGTTACCGACAGCAAACTGGTCAAGGCGCCGCTTGCCAAGCCCGGCATGGTCGTCAAGGTAACGCGCACCGATGACGGCGAGGACAGCAAGCCCCGCCAAAAGACCGCCCAAACATCCTCAAAAGCCGTCAAACCGCGCCCACAACGCACTGGTTTAGACCGCGCCGAGGCCAAATTGGCCGCGATTGGGGCCGATTTTGATGCCAAGCGCGCTGATATCGACAAAAAAGAAGCCGCTTTGGCTGCCGAACGCCGCACACTGGCCGCCGCCGAAAGCAAAACACGCGACAAGGCGCAAGCGGCCATCGATCGCGCGCGCCAAAGCTATGACGAAGCGCTTGAGGCCTGGCGTCAGTCGGTGGGCTGAGCGCCCAGTTCGATCAATTCCTGCCGCACATGCAGCGCCGCGACCGCGATCCGGGTCTCGCGCAGGAACAGCACCATCCCGCCCGCGAGCAGCAGCACGGCGAAGACGAACATCGCTGCGACATAACGCGATAAATCGTAGCGGATCAGTTCCTCGGCAAACATCATGATGATCAGCAGGCACACGGTCAGTCCGCACGCGGTGCAAAGATAGATCGCGCGGCTGGCGAGGCTCATGCGCTGTTCAAGCACGCGCAGCTCCTGGATCAATCGCGCCCGGTCTTCAGGCTGGGCATCCGCCACCTGCGGCTCAAGCAACCGCGCGCGATCGACCACGCGTGCCAGCCGTCCGGCAATCACGTTCATGAACGCGCCGATGCCGGCGAGGAAGAACACCGGCGCGGTCGCCTGTTGAATGGTTTCGGGGATCGACGCGTTGGTGAAGATGCTGGCCGGCATCGGCCGAGGCTAGTGCCGCAGCGGAATGGCGGCAAGGCATGGCGCCGTCAGCGGCAGGCAGCGAATGCGGCGTCGATGGCGGTCGGCGCGCCGCGGGTGGCATACATTTCAAACCCCGCGCGGGTGCGGACGGTGACCGTCTGTCCCGTGCGGAGCGCATCAATGGCCCGCGGATCGGCGGTACGGGCGATGTCGCGGTCTGCCGCCAAGCCAAAGCTCTGGCCCCCGGCAATCAGCGTCGCACGGGCGTCGCGCGACGGCCGGCCGAGCTTAAAGGTCAGCACCGGTGACCGTCCCGGTGCCACTGCCAAGGCAGCAAAGGGCCGCACCCTGGCCATCGTCCGGCGCACCGGCTCGGCCACCGCGCGGCAAGCGTCGCCATCCCGATAGGCCGCCCAGCCGCCCTTGACCGCGAGCAAGGCGCCCGCCGCCGCGATCAGGATCACGCACCCGTTCCTTCCACGACGATTGTCTCGCGTCCGTTTTCGACCAGCGCGACCGATCCCTGCGGCAGGCGCTTGCCGACCGGCGTTCCGCAATTAGGATGCGCCGTCCCGCCGGTCAGCGTCCCGCGCAGCACTTGGCTCGACACACCGTGCATGATGATCAGCCGGTTGCGCGGCGTGGTCCGTTCGGCGACCCACGGGCGCAACCGGTCGGCAACCTGCGCATAGCTTTCGCCATCGGGCGCGACCTGGATGAAGACGCCGGCAGCCTCGTCGATGATCTTGCCGTACTCGGCGACAATATCCGCCATGGGGCGCCCGTCCCAGCCGCCCATGCCGATCTCCGCCAGTCGCGAGTCCTGTTGCGCGCCGTGCCAGTCCAGGCCGAGATGCTCAGCAATGATCGCCAACGTCTGCAGCGCGCGTCCGGTGGGCGACGCCCACAATTCGAGGTCGGGTTTGGAGCCAAGCTGATTGGCCAGCTCCGCGCCTATCCGTTCCGCCTGCGCGATGCCCGCGCGGGTCAGCGGCGTGTGCAGCAGTTCGCCCTGTATGCGCCGCGCGCTGTTGAAGACGGTTTCGCCATGACGCGCGATATAGGTTTTGCCCAAGAGCTGAATCATCGCTGAACCTTTCGCCCCTTGTGGCGCAATTGCAACACTGCGCTTCGTTGGCTGAGGTTCATGAAACAACGGACTCCGTCGCGCGCTTGACCGGTCCCCGCCACGGGGAAAACCAAGGAGTATAACATGCGTACCATTATTGCCGCAGCGCTCGTGTCCGCGATCGCCCTCGCCGCCCCTGCCGTGGCGCAGGAGCGAGCCCCCTTTACCGGCCCGCGCGCCGAAGCCGTTGTCGGGTTTGACCGTATCCAGGCCGATGGCGAGCATCAGGATGGTGTCAGCTATGGCGGCCAGATCGGTTACGATTTTCAGTCGGGCTTCGGTCTGATCGGCATCGAAGGCGAAGCCACCGGGTCGACCACCGATGCCTGTGACGGCGCCGGCTCGGCCGCTAACCCGAACCTCTGCGTGAAGGCCGGCCGCGATCTATATGCCGGTGGCCGGATCGGCACCGTGCTGGGCGAGAATACCCTGCTCTACGCCAAGGCCGGCTACACCAATGCGCGCGTTCGCCTGACGTCGAACAATGGCACGACGACCACGACGCTTGGCGGCCGCAATCTCGACGGCGTCCGCGTCGGTGCGGGTCTGGAGCACAAGTTCGGCGAAAAGTTCTACGGCAAGGCCGAGTACCGCTATTCGAACTATGAGGACGGCGTGTCGCGTCATGGCGTGCTCGCGGGCGTCGGCGTCCGCTTCTAACCGCTGCCAACCCACAATATGCTGTGGAGAAGAGGGTCGGGGCGCTTGCCCCGGCCCTTTTTTCTGTCCATGAGTCGGATGGGTTCACGCCACGGGGAATCGGCAGCCAGATGAAGGCGACAATCGAACGCGCGACGCTCCTCAAAAGCCTCGGTCACGTCCAGTCGGTGGTCGAGCGGCGCAACACCATCCCCATCCTGTCCAATGTGCTGATCGAGGCGGCCGAGGACGGCACGATCAAGCTGACGGCGACTGATCTCGACCTACAAGTGCTCGAAACGATCGAGGCGCAGGTCGACCAGCCCGGCGCGACGACAATTTCGGCGCACACCCTGTTCGATATCGCGCGCAAGCTGCCCGAGGGCAGCCAGGTTTCGCTGTCGGCGGCGGAGGGCAAGATGCAGGTCGTCGCCGGGCGGGCGCGCTTCAACCTGCAGACGCTGCCGCGCGACGATTTCCCGGTGATCGCCGAGGGCGAGCTGCCGACCAAATTCGCCCTGCCCGCGGCGACGCTGCGCCAGATCATCGACAAAACGCGCTTTGCGATCTCGACCGAGGAAACGCGTTATTATCTCAACGGCATCTTCTTCCACGTCGCCGACGATGTGCTGAAGGCGGCGGCGACCGACGGGCATCGGCTGGCGCGCGTGACGGTGGCGCGGCCCGACGGCGCCGAGGGGATGCCCGACGTGATCGTGCCGCGCAAATGCGTGGCCGAATTGCGCAAGCTGCTCGACGAGATCGACGGCACGGTCGAAGTCTCGCTGTCGAATACCAAGATCCGTTTCGATCTCGGCTCGGCGGTGCTGACCAGCAAGCTGATCGACGGGACCTTCCCCGATTACAGCCGCGTGATTCCGACGGGCAACGACAAACTGCTCAAGATCGATCCCAAGAGCTTCGCGCAGGGCGTCGACCGTGTCGCCACGATCGCCAGCGAGAAGACCCGCGCGGTGAAGATGGCGCTCGACCGCGACCGCATCACCCTATCGGTGACCAGCCCCGAAAACGGCACCGCGGCCGAGGAGGTCCCCGGCGATTACTCGGCGAGCGGTTTCGAGATCGGCTTCAACGCACGCTATCTGATGGACATCCTCGCTCAGATCGAAGGCGACAATGTCGAAGTCCACCTCGCCGACGCCGCAGCCCCGACGCTGATCAGGGAGAACGACAAGGCGGCGGCGTTGTACGTGCTGATGCCGATGCGGGTGTAACTGGACAGGCGCTATTCAAATTCATGCGCTAAAGACAGCGCATGATCTCAAAATATCTCGCCCCTCTTGCCGCCCTCGCTGCGCCCGCGCTTGCCCAGCAGTCCGACCTAGCGCTGGTCGAGGCGCATTTGCGCGGGGTGCAGACGATGACCGCGAGTTTCGCGCAGACCGATCGCAGCGGCAAGACGCTGACGGGCGCGCTGACGCTCAAGCGACCCGGCAGGATTCGGTTCCAGTACGGCCAGAACGTGCCGATCCTGATCGTCGCCGACGGCAAATCGCTATGGTTCGTCGATTATTCAGTGCGGCAGGTGTCGCGCTGGCCGATCGGCGGGTCGCCGCTGGCGGTGCTGCTCGATCCCAATGCGGATGTTTCGCGTTTCGCCAAAGTGGTCCCCTCGGCCGATCCACGCATTGTGCTGGCGCTGGTCAAGGATCCCAAGCGGCCGCAATTCGGCGCGATCACACTGGCTTTTGCGCGCGATGCCGCATCGCCGGGGGGGTTGCGGATGCAGGGCTGGGTCGCGCTGGACGCGCAGAACAACCGCACGCAAGTCGCGCTGAGCAATCAGCGCTTCAATGCCCCCGTCGCCGACAGCACGTTCAAATGGCGCGATCCGCGGGTGGGTGGGCCGCGGAGGTAAGAGCAGTCGCGGCAAAACCGCGCCGTCGAACCTCAGCGAGCTGGGGTCGGCCGGCATTCGCGGTCTCGCTTGCTAAGCTGCGCTTAGCGCGGTGCCGCTTATGCGAAGCGGCCCCCGCTCCGGGGGCTTGGAGCGGGGGCCGACCAGTCGTTCGTCACGCTGGCGTGGGCCGCGCCGGGGACGGGTAACAGGGGGAAAACCCGTCACGCTCCGGCGCGATCCACGCATTGCGAATTAGTCGCACGAAGCTGTCCGGTTCATGAATGAAACTGAACCGCGGCGCTTTGCCAAACACTTTTCGCCGCCTACATCCCTTCTGGTGAAGATCGCCTCCTGGAACATCAATTCGGTGCGGTTCCGCATTGAGATCGTCGAGCAATTTTTGCGCGAAGAGGCACCGGACGTGCTGTGCCTGCAGGAAACCAAGGTGATCGACGGCGACTTTCCCGAGGCGCCGTTCCGCGCGCTCGGCTATGATTATGTCATCAAGCACGGCCAGAGGATGCACTACGGCGTGGCGATCATCGCGCGCGTGCCGGTGATCGAAGACGACCGCTTCGACTGGCAGGCCAATCAAGAAGCGCGCCACGTGGGCGTGCGTCTGCCCAACGGCGTACGGCTGGAGAATGTCTATGTGCCGGCGGGCGGTGACGTGCCCGACCGGGAGGTCAATCCCAAATTCGGCCAGAAACTCGATTTCGTCGGGCGCATGACCGCGTGGGCGAAGGGCCTGGAGCACCCGACGATCCTCACCGGCGACTTCAACATCGCTCCGCTCGAATGCGACGTGTGGAGCCACAAGCAATTGCTCGGCGTGGTCAGCCACACGCCGGTCGAGGTGGCGGCGCTGGCCGAATTGCAGGCAGCGCACGACTGGGTCGATCTGGGGCGCCGCTTCATCCCGGCGCCCGAGCGCAACTTCACTTGGTGGAGCTATCGGTCGAAGGATTGGACCGCCAATGACCGCGGACGGCGGCTCGACCATATGTGGGCCAGCCGGGCCGTCGCGGACAAGGCGGTCAGCCACAAGGTGTGCGAGCCGTGCCGTTCCTGGCTCAAGCCGTCGGACCATGTCCCGCTGGTTACCGAGTTCGCGTTCTGAGCAGGAACGTCGCCCGCGCGATCGATGCGTTGCGGCGCGGCTGGCCGGTGGCGGTCGGCGGCCTGGTGCTGCTGGCGATCGAGACCGCGGACGATGACGCGGTTGCGGCGTTCGCGCCCAGCGGCGTGCTGCTGTCGGCGAGCCGCGCGGCGACGCTCAAGCTGACCAACCAGATCGAGGCGGCGGGCGAGGGTGTGCTGGTCGACTGGGCGCCATGGCTCGACCTGGATGGAGCGAGGGCGCTGGCCGATCCGGCGCTCGATCTGGCAACGCCGCTGAAAGGGCCGTTCCGCGCCCTGCCGCTGGCGGATGCCGAAGCGGCCGGCGCCGCGCTTGAACTAGCGCGGCTGGCGGGGCTGTTGCCGGCGTTCGTGGTGGGTAGCGGACCGGCGGAAGTGGCCGTTCCCGGCGAACAAGTATGCGCATATGAGCATGCCGATGCCCTGAGGATCGTTTCGCGAGCGAAACTTCCTGTGGCGGCGTTCGAAGGCGCGGCGATGGTCGCGTTTCGCGGGCGCGATGCGGGGCAGGAGCATGTCGCGCTGGTCATCGGCGAGCCCAACGGACAAGTGCCGCTGGTCCGGCTGCACAGCGAATGCCTGACCGGCGACGTCTTCGGCAGCCTCAAATGCGATTGCGGGCCGCAGCTGCAGCAGGCGCTGCGCCTGATCGCCGAAAGCGGCTGGGGCGCGCTGCTGTACCTGCGGCAGGAGGGGCGCGGGATCGGCCTGATCAACAAGCTGCGCGCCTATCAGCTACAGGACCAGGGGTTCGACACGGTCGACGCGAACCTGCGCCTCGGCCTGCCCGTCGACGCGCGCGGCTATGCCATTGCGGCGCGGATGCTGCGACTGCTGAAGCAGGACCGGGTGCGGCTGCTGACCAACAATCCGGCCAAGGTCGCGGAGCTGGAGGCGGCGGGAATCACCGTATCCGAACGCGTGCCGCACGCGCTGCCGCCGAACCCGCACAATGCCGGCTACCTCGCCACCAAGCGCGCGCGCACGGGCCATCACATCCCCTGATCCGGATCATTTGCGGGCGTTAAGCATTGAACGCCCCATGCCTAAATTAAACAGTAAATGGGTCGTGCAGCCGCACGGCGCGCTGGAACAGGTCGATACCGGCATCTGGACCGTCGCCGGCGACATCGCCATGCCGCTGGGGCGCTTTCCGCGGCGGATGACCATTGTGGCGCTCAGCAACGGGCGCCTCGCGGTGTGGAGCCCGATCCCGCTCGACCCGGCCGGCATGACGCAGCTCGAGGCTCTCGGCCAGATCGCGTTCCTCATCGTGCCCGGCCCCGGCCACCGGCTCGACATCCGCGCCTGGGCGGCGCGTTACCCCCAGGCGCGCGTGCTGTGTCCGCCCGGCGCGCGCGACGCGGTCAGCGAGGCGGTGCCGGTGGCGGCGACGGGCGACATATTCGACGATCCGGACGTGCATTTCTGCCCGGTGCAGGGCGTCGGCGGGCTCGAAGGCGCGCTCAAGGTCGTGCGCGACGGGCGGTTGACGCTGGTGGTCAACGACATCCTCGCCAACGTCCGCCATCCGCACGGGCTTGGCGCGCAGATCATGGCGCGCGCCCTCGGCTTCGGGGTTAAGCGCCCGCGCATGCCGCGCATCGGCAAGCGCATGTTCGTCAAGGATGCCAATTTGCTTGCCGCGCAGTTGCGCAACTGGGCGGCGGACCGCGCGCTGACGCGGATCATCGTCAGTCACGGCGACGTCATCGGCAGCGACTGCGCGGCCGTCCTGGAGCGCGCGGCGAAGGACCTGGACTGAGCCTCGCCGCGCGGCTCAGCCGATGATCTCGATCACCTCGGCAAAGCTGTGCGCCACGTCGCGCACCCCGCATTGGCGCAGGCGTTCGGCGTGGCCGTCGCGGCAATGCCGGCCGGCAGCGAAGCCGATGACCCGCGCGCCCGAGGCGAGCGCCCCGGTGACGCCGACCACCGAATCCTCGATGATCGCGCAATCGGCGATCGGCACGCCGAGCTGCGCGGCGGCATGCAGATAGACGTCGGGCGCGGGCTTGCCGCGGCGGACGTGTTCGCGGCCCGAATAGATGTGCGGCTCAAACCGCTGCCCCAGACCCAGATGGTCGAGATGCGCGCGAAGCCAGTGCGTCGTCGAGGACGAGGCGATGGCGATCGGCAGACTGGCCGGCAGGCCGCGCACGAACGCCGTGGCGCCGGCAACCTCGGCGACACCCTCCGCCAGCACGCGGGCATCCTCGGCGCGGCGGGCCTCGACGAAGCCGTCCGGGATGCCCGCGCCGGTGTGCGCCGCCACCGCATCGAGAAAATCCTTGCCGCCGAGTCCGGTGAAAGCGTCGAGCGCCTGGTCGACGCTGGTCGGATGCCCCAGGCCGGACAAGGTCGTGGCGATCTGCCGGGCGGAGACGTGCTCGCTTTCAATCAGTACGCCATCGAAGTCGAAGATGATCGCGCCGACCTTCATCGCGTGCCGAACAAGGCAGTGCCGACGCGAACGTGCGTCGCGCCGAGCTTGACGGCGATTTGGTAATCGCCCGACATGCCCATGCTGAGCCGGGTCAGGCCGTGATCGTCGGCGAGCTTGGCGAGCAGCGCAAACCACGGCGCGGGCTCGCGACCCTCCGGCGGCACGCACATCAGCCCCACCACCGGCAGTCCGGCATCGCGCGCCTGCGTCAGGATCGCGGGCAGATTATCGGGCGCGCAGCCTCCCTTGCCCTCGCCACCCTCCAGATTGACCTGGACGAAGCAGTCGGGCCGCTTGTCTTGCTCGTTCATCGCCTTGCCCAAGGCGGCGATCAGCGAGGGGCGGTCGACAGAATGAATCGCGTCGAACAGCGCCACCGCTTCGGCCGCCTTGTTCGACTGCAGCTGGCCGACCAGGTGCAGCCGCGCGTCCGGAAATTCGGCACGCAGTCCGGGCCATTTGGCCATGGCCTCCTGCACGCGGTTCTCGCCGAAATCGCGCTGGCCGGCGGCGAGCAGCGGGCGGATCGCCTCGGCCGGATGGGTCTTGCTGACCGCCACCAGCGTCACGTCCGCGGCATCGCGGCCGGCCAATGCGGCGGCGTGCCCGATAGCGGCGCGGACATGGGCAAGGCGCTGTTCGGCTTCGGGCATGGCGGCGCTATAGCCGCACGATGCGCCGCCGCCAGACCCTGCCGCAGCTGTGGCTGATCACCGACCCGCGCGGCGGCGATCCGGTGGCGGCGCTGCGCCGCCTGCCGCGCGGCAGCGGCGTGGTGGTGCGGCATTTCGAATTGGAAGGCGGCGAGCGCGCGGCGTTGCTGGACCGGCTTCGCGCGGAGGCGCGGAGGCGCGGAGGGCTGGCTTTGTTGGCGACGCCACCGCAAGCCGACGGGCGATGGATGGCGCTTGGTGAAGGCCTGCTGGCCATTGCGGCGCACGACCGGCGTGACCTGGTGGCCGCTTGGCGCGAAGCGGCGGATCTGGTGTTCGTCTCGCCGGTGTTCGCCACTCGCTCACATCCCGGCGCGCGGCCGCTGGGACCCGTGCGGCTGGGCTTGATGCTTGACGGGCGGCTGCCGGCTTATGCCTTGGGGGGAATGAATGCCCGGCGGTTCAAGCGGCTGAACGGTCTGGGCCTGCACGGATGGGCGGCGATCGATGCGTTTCGGTAAAAGGACTTAGGCGCGCTTCGCGCGCGAGGACGCGGAGACGCAGAGGTTCGTGAGGGCATTTCTAAATTTTCTGCGCCCTCTGCGATCTCGCCAGCCGCAGGCTGGCCAAAATTTACGCAGAAGTGCCACGGGGTTTGCCCATAGTTCGCCACTCCCGCGAAGGCAGAGGTTCATCTGCTGATCTTATCAACAGCGGTGAGGAGAGCAGATGGATTCCCGCCTTCGCGGGAATGACGTTGGAATAGGGTTTAGAACTTGAATGCGGTGCCGACGTAAACCGCCTGGCTGTCGCGCGCCGCGTCGTTGCGGACGGTCAGGCGATCGCGATCCGACGCGCGGTAACGCACGCCGGCGGTCACATCGAGATTGCGCGTCAGGCGATAGCTGCCGCCCAGATCGGCGGCGACGCTGCTCGATTCGCCCAGCGCGCGGGCGGTGACGCCGGTCGGCTGGTCGGCGGCGACGCCGACGCGCGCGCTCCATTTGCGGGCATTGTAGCTGACGCCGAGATCGACCGCTTCGTGGCCACCCATCACGCCATCGATCTTGGCGACATCGCCCGACAGCGCAAACCGTTTCCAGCCGACCGCCGCGCCGAGATTATAGGCCACCGGCGCGATACCCACCGTTGCCGGAATCACGCCCAAGGCCGCGCGATCGCCGCCCAGCGCAGAGCCGTCGGCGCGCGCGCGCACCGCGACGGTGACCGAGCGGTTGAGCCGCACGCTCGCGCCCGCGGGGGTGAAGCGCAGCCCGTTCGCGCTGAGATTGTTACGCGCCAATGCCGCGACGAGGCGCGGATCGGCATCGGCCGGGGTGAACGAGCCCAGCCCGCCGCGCGCCGACAGCGACACGCGCGGCTTGGCGACGAGACGTTCGAGCGGCTGGGCGAGCGCCGGCGAGAGGGCAGCAGCGAGGGCGAGCGCCAGCAGGCCCGCGCCCGCGGCAGCATTCGCCAAACCTGTTCGCCGCAAAGTCACGACTCGCAATCCCCTGTTCAGGTCAAAGCGGAACATAGGGGAGTCGGTTCCGCCAACCACCCCGAGACGAGCGAAAGATGATCGTTTTTGTACAAGTGTTGCCCCAACCCCACAGATTTCCCCGGCCTTTCGGGCGCTTGGCCTGCGCCGCCCGCCCGTCTAACGCACTTCCTAACAACAGCTTCGCACCTTAAGGACAGTTGAATGAACCTTCGCCCCGCATTGATCGCCGCCATGACCGTCACCGCGCTGGCCGCCGGCTGCGCGCGCAACCGCGACCTGCCGCGCGCCGATCTCGCCGCGTCGAACGTCACGCAGATCGGCATCAACGCCTATCTGTGGCGCGCCGCGCTCGACACCGTGTCGTTCGCGCCGCTGCTGCAGACCGATTCCAATGGCGGCGTGATCGTCACCGACTGGTACGTCAATCCGCGCCTGCCGTCCGAGCGGATGAAGCTGACCGTGACGGTGCTCGACAAGGATCTGCGCGCCGATGCGCTGCGCGTCGCCGCCAGCCGCCAGGTGCTGCAGGGCAGCCAGTGGATCGACGCGCCGGTGCAGGCCGCGACGGTGCAGAAGCTGGAAGACATCATCCTGACCAAGGCCCGCGACCTGCGCCGCACCGCGGTGGCGGGGTAAGGCTTTTCGGGCATCATGTCGCTCCTGCGAAGGCAGGAACCCGGATGCCCATCAATGCCGAAGCGAGGTTCGTGCTTGCGGGCTTATCCGGACCCCCGCCTTCGCGGGGGTGACATTGGTTGGTGGAGCGGTAGTGCGCCTGTGACGAAGAAGCAGGGCGAACGGTGAGCGAGACGAAGACCATGACACGCTTCAATGCGGGCGACGCCGACGCGCGCTGGCAACGGGTGTGGGCGGAGCGCGAAAGCTTCAAGGCCGGCACGCGCCCCGGCGCCAAGCGCAGTTACGTGCTGGAGATGTTTCCCTACCCTTCGGGGCGCATCCATATCGGCCATGTCCGCAATTACACGATGGGCGACGTGCTCGCGCGCTATCGGCGGATGACCGGGCATGACGTGCTCCACCCGATGGGCTGGGACGCGTTCGGCATGCCCGCCGAGAATGCGGCGATGGAAAAGGGCGTGCATCCGGGCGACTGGACACGCGCCAATATCGCGGCGATGCGCGCGCAATTGAAGCGGCTGGGGCTGGCGATCGACTGGAGCCGCGAGCTGGCGACGTGCGAGCCCGATTATTACGGGCACGAACAGGCGCTGTTCCTCGATTTTTACGAACACGGACTGGTCTATCGCAAGCTGTCGGCGGTCAATTGGGACCCGGTCGACATGACCGTGCTGGCCAACGAGCAGGTGATCGACGGGCGCGGGTGGCGGTCGGGCGCGCTGGTCGAGAAGAAGCAGTTGAGCCAGTGGTTCCTGAAGATCACCGACTTTGCCGAGGAGCTGCTGGAAGGACTGGGGGCGCTCGCGGACTGGCCCGACAAGGTGCGGCTGATGCAGGCCAATTGGATCGGCAAGAGCCAGGGGCTGCAATTCGGTTTTGCGCTGATGCCGACGGACGGCCCGTCGGCAAGCTCCGGGCCAACGGATGGCGAGACCTCTTCCCAACCCGTTCGGCCTGAGCCTGGCGAAGCGCCGTCCTTGGCTTCGATCAGCGTCTTTTCCACCCGCCCCGACACGATTTTCGGGGCGAGCTTCGTCGCCGTTGCGGCAGACCATCCGGTGGCGCAGGCGGCCGCCGCCGCGTCGTCCGAGGCCGCCGCGTTCATCGAATTGTGCAGAGCGGGCGGCACCACCGCGGCGGAGCTGGAAACGGCGGAAAAGCTGGGTTTCGACACCGGCCATAAGGCCATTCACCCGCTCGATCCGTCGATTGCCCTGCCGGTCTACATCGCCAATTTCGTGCTGATGGACTATGGCACGGGCGCGGTGATGGGGGTGCCGGCGCACGACCAGCGCGACCTGGACTTCGCGCGCAAATACGGCCTCGACGTGCGCCGCGTGGTGGCCGAGGGCGATGACACCGGCGCGGCGTTCGCGGGCGACGAAGCCTATACCGGCCCCGGCGCGCTGGTGAATTCGGGGTTTCTCGACGGGATGAGCGTCGATGCCGCCAAGGCTGCGGTGATCGCGCGCGCGGAAAGCGAAGGCTGGGGCGCGGGCACCATTGTCTGGCGCCTGCGCGACTGGGGCGTCAGCCGCCAGCGTTACTGGGGCACGCCGATCCCGGTGATCCATTGCGGCGCGTGCGGCGTCGTGCCGGTGCCGCGCGCGCAACTGCCCGTGGTGCTGCCCGAGGATGTCGATTTCCGCACGCCGGGCAATCCGCTCGACCGGCATCCGACGTGGAAGCATGTCGCTTGCCCACGATGCGGCGCGGCGGCGGTGCGCGAGACCGACACGCTCGACACCTTCGCCGATTCCTCCTGGTATTTCATCCGCTTCGCCAGCCAGCCCGACGGCCAGCCTTTCGACCGCGCGGAGGCGGAGAGCTGGCTGCCGGTGGGGCAGTATATCGGCGGGGTGGAGCATGCGATCCTGCACCTGCTCTACGCGCGCTTCTGGACGCGGGCGCTGCGGCGGATCGGCCGGCTCGACGTGGCCGAGCCGTTCGCCGGGCTGTTCACCCAGGGGATGGTGACCTGCGAAACCTATAAAAGCCCCGACGGCGCATGGATCAATCCGGCGGAGGTCGTCGACGGCATCATCGCCGCGACTGGTGAGCACGCGATCGTCGGCCGCGTCGAGAAGATGTCCAAGTCGAAGAAGAACGTCGTCGATCCCGAGCCGATGTTCGACACCTATGGCGCGGACGCGGTGCGCTGGTTCATGCTGGGCGATTCGCCGCCCGAGCGCGATTTGCCGTGGAGCGAGGCGGGGATCGAGGGCTGCTGGAAGTTCGTCAACCGGCTGTGGCGGCTGTTCGATAGCGCACGAAGCGAAGCGGGCGCCGACGACGCGCTCGACCGCGCCACCGCCAAGGCTGTGGCGGGGGTCGCGGCGGACATCGAGGCGCTGCAGTTCAACAAGGCGGTGGCGAAAATCCATAGCCTGGCCAATGCGGTCGAGAAGGCCGCGCCGTCCGCCTCGCGCGATGCGGCGGTCGATGCGCTGGTGCGGCTGATTGCGCCGATGATGCCGCATCTGGCCGAGGAGGCGTGGCGCGCGCGCGGGCATGACGGGCTGGTCGCCGACGCCTCCTGGCCGGACGTCGACGCCGCGCTGCTCGTCGAGGACAGCGTGACCATCGCGGTGCAGGTCAACGGCAAGCTGCGCGACACGCTTGACGCCGCCAAGGACGCGCCGCGCGCGGATTTGGAGGCGATGGCGCTGGCATCGCCCAAGATCGTCACGGCGCTGGCGGGCGCCACGCCGAAGAAAGTGATTGTGGTCCCGGGCCGGCTGGTCAACATCGTCGCATGATCCGCGCGCCGCTGCTCCTGTTGCCCTTCGCGCTCGCCGGCTGCGGTTTGCGGCCGCTCTACAGCGGTGGCGAGGGCGGCGCGGTGGCCAAGGCGCTGCGCCAGGTCGAAGTCGCGCCGATCGCGGGCAAGACCGGCTATCTGGTGCACGCAGCGCTGGTCGACCGGCTGGGCGCCGCAGAGGCACGGCCGGTGCGCTACCGGCTGGTCGTCACGCTCGACGACAGGCTCGAAGGCTTCGGCGTCCGCCGCGATCAGGCGGTGACGCGCGAGCGGCGCACGCTGCGCAGCCGTTACCAGCTGGTCGAGACCGCGTCCGGCGAGACCGTGCTCGACGCCACTGCCGGATCGGATGCCGGCATCGACATCGTTTCGTCCGAATATGCCACGGTCGCCGCCGAAAACACCGCGGCCGAGCGCCTGGCGGAGACCGTCGCGGACCAGATGGTCGCGCGCATCGGCCTGTACATCACCCGCACGACGGGCAAGTGACGGCGCGCCAGTGAAAGCGGGGTCCGGCCGGCAGATCGAGGCCGCGCTCGACCGCGCCGATCCCGCGGTCCGGCTCTATGTTTTCCACGGCAATGACGATGCCGGTTCGCGCGCGCTGGCGGCCCGGCTTGGCCCGGCACTCGGCGAAGGCGCCGAGCGGGTCGATATCGAGGGCGGGGCGCTCAGGGACGAGCCGGGTACCCTGGCCGGCGAGGCCAGCGCCTTGTCGCTGTTCGGCACCCGGCGCTGGATCCGGGTGATCGGCGGCGAGGAGTGTTTCGCGGCGGTCGAGGAATTGCTCGGCACGGCGGCGCAGACCGATCCGGTCGCGCTTATTGCTGGGACATTTCGCAAGGATTCCAAGCTGTTGCCGCTTGCGGACGGCCACCCGGCCGCGCTGACCTATCGCAGTTTCGTGCCCGAAGGCCGCGATGCCGGGGAACTCGCCGCGGCCATCGCCCGCCCGCTTGGCCTCAAAATCGAGCCGCGCATTGCCGAGCGGCTCGCCGCGATGTGCAATGGCGACCGCGCGCTGATCCAGCGCGAGGCCGAAAAGTTCGCGCTTTATCTCGATGCCGCGCCCGACCGCCCGCGCGAACTCGACGACGCGACGCTCGACGCGGTGTCGGCCGACGCGCAGGAAGGCGACCACGCGGCGCTGGTCGAGGCGGCCTTCGACGGCAACGCTGCGGGCGTCGCGCGCGAGCTGGCGCTGCTCGGCGATCTCGGGTCCGGCGCGGTGACGGTGCTGCGCGCAGCCGCGCGGCGCGCCCTGCTGCTCGCCAACCCGCCCAAATGGCTGAAGGGCCCGGAATCCGAGGCGATCCACCGCCAGCAGCGGTTGTGGCGTCCCGAGCGCCTCGCCCGCGTCAGCGAACGGCTGTTCGCGGTCGAGGAGCGCCTGAAGGATGGGCGTACTGCCGGCGCGGTGCTGGCCGAGGAGGAATTGGTGCAGATCGCCCGTGTCGCCGCAAAGGGGCGCTAGATCCGCTCGCCCGAGAGCCGCTGGCAGATCATGTCGAGCTGATCGAGCGTCGCATATTTGACGGTAACCGCACCGCCTTCGGCGCCGCCGTCGATCGACACTTTGAGGCCGAGCACGTCGCTCAACTGGCGCTCGAGCTGCTGGACATCGGTATCGACCGCCTTGGTCGCGCCGCCCTTACCGGCGGCATTGCGGCCGTTTTTGGCGATATTCTCGATCTGCCGGACGCTCCAGCCCTTGGCGATCGCCTCATTGGCGAGTTCGAGCGCGCGATCCGAAGGGTAGCCGAGCAGGGCACGCGCGTGCCCCATCGACAATTTGCCGGCGATGACCAGGTCGCGCAGCGACTGATCCGCCGCCCGGGCGGTCCGCGACAGATTGGCGACGTGACTGCGCGATTTCTTGACCGCCTCGGCGACCTCGTCCTGCGTCAAGCCGTGCTGGCTCATCAGCTCGTTATAGGCATCGCCCTCTTCGAACGGGTTGAGTTGCTCGCGCTGGATGTTCTCGATCAACGAGATTTCGAGGCGCTCCTGCTGGGCGACCTCGCGGATCACCACGGGGATCGTGTCGAGCCGCGCGCGCTGCGCGGCGCGCCAGCGGCGTTCGCCAGCGACGATGGCGTAAGCGTCGCCACCCATCGACGTCACCGTGATCGGCTGCAGCAGCCCGTGGCGGCGGATCGATTCGGCAAGCTCGTCGAGCGCGGCCTCGTCGAAATGCCGGCGCGGCTGATACGGATTGCGGTGAATCCAGGCGACGGGAATGTCGCGCAACTGACCTTCGGGTGCGCCCGCCGGCTGCGCTTCGCCAAGCAGCGCGGACAGGCCGCGGCCGAGCCCCAGCGGGCGGCGCTTTTCGTCCGACATCAGGCGGCTTCCTTGAGGCGCGGCAAGCGGCCGATGACCTCGCGCGCAAGGGCGAGATAGGCCTCGGAACCGCTGCAGCGCAGGTCGTAGATCAGAGCCGGCAGCCCGTGGCTCGGCGCTTCGGACAGCCGCACGTTGCGCGGGATCACCGTCTTGAACACGGTGTCGCCGAGGCAGGCGCGCACGTCCTCCGCGACTTGCTCGGTCAGGCGGTTGCGGCGGTCGTACATCGTTAGCGCGACGCCGAGGATGTGCAGATCGCGGTTGAGCCCGCCGCGCACGCGCTCGACCGTCGACAGCAATTGCGACAGGCCTTCGAGCGCGAAGAACTCGCATTGCATCGGCACGATCAGGCTCTGCGCCGCGACAAGCGCGTTGATCGTCAGCAGCCCGAGCGAGGGCGGGCAATCGACCAGCATGATGTCCCAGCGCGGCGGCGCGGACGCCAGGGCGTCGGCCAGCCGATGCGTGCGGCGCTCGGCATGCGACAGCTCGACTTCGGCGCCGGACAGATCAACCGTGGCGGGCACGAGATCGAGACGCGGCACCTTGCTGGCCATCACCGCGTCCACCAAGGCGCAGTCGCCGGTCAGCACTTCGTAGGATGAGCGTATGCGGTCGGGTGCGTGGATGCCGAGGCCCGTCGAGGCATTGCCCTGCGGATCGAGATCGACGAGCAGCACGCGCTGGCCCGTGGCGGCCAGCGCGGTCGCCAAATTGATCGCGGTAGTGGTCTTGCCGACCCCGCCTTTCTGATTGGCGATCGCGATGCGAATCAACTGCCCCTCCGCCGCACATCCCGCGCAACGACGATGCCGGCGCTGGCATCGGTGCGGCTGGGAATGATTTCAAAGCGACCTTGCCACGTTCGCTGCGCCGATGCCACCTCTTCCGCCGCCGACCGGCCTTTCGGGAAGACCAAGACGGTTTCGACATGCGAAAAGGCGCGCGTCATTGCGAACAATTTGTCGAGCGGTGCAACCGCGCGCGCGGTGATCGCGTCGAATGGGGCCGGCTTTACGTGGGAGAGCGTCGCGGCAATTACGCGAACATCGCGCAAGTGAAGCGTTTCGATCACGCGTTCGAGGAAAACCGTCCGCAAACGGCGGGGCTCGACGAGCAGCATTGGCGCGCGCGTGGCGATGGCGATGACAAGACCGGGAAGGCCGGGGCCGGTGCCAATGTCTAGCCAGGATTTCGCGGCGGGAGCCAAAGCGGCAAGCTGGAGCGAATCGGCGATGTGGCGCGTCCAGATGTCAGGCACCGAGGTTTTGGCAATCAGATTTTGCCGTTCATTCTCGGCGAGTAGAAGGTCGACATAAATGCTCAAGCACTCGTATGTTTCACGTGAAACATTCATGCCAGCGGTCATCGACAATGTTTCACGTGAAACATTCATGCGGCGCGCTTGGCGTGGACCATTATCGCTGTCAACGCGGCGGGCGTGATACCGGGGATGCGCTCGGCCTGCTGTAGGGTTGCCGGGCGAACACATTCGAGTCGTTCGATCATTTCATTAGACAAGCCAGGCACCGCCGAAAATACGACGCGATCAAGCGCAACATGGCTGGAGGTGCGCTTGGCAAGCTCTGTCTGCATTCGCGCGATGTAGGGCGCATAGGCGGCGTCCTCGGCGAGTTCGGCGCGGGTATCGTCGTCCGTCCCGCCCGCCGCCAAAGCCTCGAGCCGACGATCGCCCCAGTCGCGGCGCTCCGGTCCTAGCAGACCCGCAGCCAGACCGGCGGCGTGTAGCCGGGTGACGGCATTGTCGGCGCGCAAGGCGAGGCGATGCTCGGCGCGCGCGGTCATCATGCGATAGGGCTCGCTGACGCCGGCGAGGACCAGATCGTCGATCATCACGCCGATATAGCTGGTGTGGCGGCCGAGGATCAGCGGATCGAGCCCGAGCGCATGCGCGGCGGCGTTGGCGCCCGCGACCAGGCCTTGCGCCGCGGCCTCTTCATAGCCGGTGGTGCCGTTGATCTGGCCAGCGCAATACAGGCCAGCAATGGTGCGCACGCCAAGATTGTGGCCGAGGCTGCGCGGGTCGATATGGTCGTACTCGACGGCGTAGCCGGGCGCGACGATCTCGACGGATTCGAGCCCCGAGATGGTGCGGAGAAAATCGTGCTGGGCATCGACCGGCAGCGAGGTCGAGATGCCATTGGGGTAGATCAAATGCGTGTCGAGCCCCTCGGGCTCAAGGAAAATCTGGTGGCCATCGCGGTCGCCGAAGCGGCGGACCTTGTCCTCGATCGAGGGACAATAGCGCGGACCGGCGCCTTCGATATCACCCGAATAAAGCGGCGAGCGGCCGGCATTGGCACGGATGACATCGTGCGTGGCAGTGTTGGTGCGGGTGATCGCGCAGTGGAGTTGCGGCAAGACGCGACGGCCGAGCGGCGACATGGTCCATTGATCGCGGTCGGATTCCTGGCGCGGCAGGCGGCTCCAGTCGATGGTCCGGCCGTCGAGCCGCGGCGGCGTACCGGTCTTGAGCCGGGCAAGGGGGAGAGCAAGATCGCGCAGCGAGCCCGCGAGCGCGGTGGCGGCGCGTTCCTCAATGCGGCCTCCGGCGAAACGCTCCTCACCGCGGAACAGACGGCCGCCGAGGAAAGTGCCGGTGGCGAGGACGACGCTGGAGGCGGTAAGGTGCTGACCACTGACCGTTGCGCCGGTGATGCGATCGGCGTCCACCATCAGCTTGGCCGCTTCTCCCGCCAATACGGTGATGCTGCCCACCCCGGCGCTGTGCGCCTGCTCCTCCCGTGAACGGGAGGGGAGATGGACCGCGACCGCGTCGCGCACGAACGTGCCGAAGCGCTTGCGGTCGGCTTGTACGCGCGGACCCCAAACCGCGCGGCCCTTGGAGCGGTTGAGCATGCGGTAATGGATCGCCGCCGCATCGCTGGCGCGGCCGAGCACGCCGTCGAGCGCGTCGAGCTCGCGGACCATATGACCCTTGCCGACGCCGCCGATCGCCGGGTTGCATGACATCGCGCCGATCATGCGTGGATTGAATATGACCAGCGCGACCGCAGCGCCACGGCGTGCGGCGGCACAAGCGGCTTCGACGCCCGCGTGGCCGCCGCCGACAACGATTACATCAAATTGTTTCACGTGGAAACAATCACTTGCCCAGACAAAAGCGCGAGAACAGTGCGTCGAGCATATCGTCGACGCCACTGCGTCCCTCTAGCCGATCGAGTGCCATTCGCGCCAGCCTGAGTTCCTCGGCAGCAAAGAGAGGCTCGACCGTGGCGGCAGCACGGAGATGGTCAACGATCTCCGATAAAGCGCTCCGTTGCCGTTGATTGAGTGTGAGACCGTCCTCACGCTGGCCCGCGCGCGCTTTTGTGACTAGCAGGTCGCGCAGCTCGGCCATGCCCTCACCCGACTGTGCAGAAAGCCGCAACCCGGCGCCCGTGCCACCGAGATCGGCCTTGGCGCCAATCTGGATCGCGCCCGGCGGCGCGTCACCCGCCGAGCCAAGCCACAGGACCATGTCGGCCGCGGCGATCGCCGCTTCGGCCCGCCGCATGCCTTCAATCTCGATGCCGTCGTCGCTCGCATCATGCAGCCCGGCCGTATCGGTGAGCAGCAGCGCGGCATCGCCAAGGCGGATGGGTGCCTCGATGATGTCGCGCGTGGTGCCGGCCCGCGCCGTGACGATCGCCGCCTCGCGACCCGCCAGCGCATTGAACAGCGTCGACTTGCCGGCATTGGGCGGACCGGCGATGACCACGCGCAGGCCATCGCGCAGGCGTTCGGCGGGCGGGGCGGCAAGCGCGGCGGCGATCTCGGCGGCGAGCCTGTCGAGATCGTTTTCGCGCTCCGTCCAGGGCAGGACATCGTCCTCGCCGTCATAGTCGATGGCGGCTTCGAGACGCGCCGCGGCGTCGATGACCTGCGCCCGCCACGCGGCGATCATCCGCGTCAACGTGCCCCCCGCCATCGCCAGCGCCGCGCGGCGCTGCGTCTCGGTCTCGGCGGCGAGAAGGTCGGCCAGGCCCTCGGCCTCGTTCAGATCCAGGCGGCCGTTGGCGAAGGCACGGCGGGTGAATTCGCCGGGCTCGGCGGGGCGCAGGCCGGGCTGTTGCGCGAGAGCGTCAAGCACCGCCACCACGGTGGCGCGACCGCCGTGGAGGTGGAGTTCGGCCACGTCTTCACCGATGGCGCTGGCGGGGGCGGGGAAGGTCAGGACAAGCGCCGTATCGAGTTCGACACTGTCGTGGCGCAGGGCGACGAGGGTGGCGTGGCGGGGAGTTAAATCCTTTTTTGTCAATGACTTAACGACCGATATAGCGCTGGGTCCGCTGATGCGGACGACTGCGATCGCGGCGGGCGGGGCTCCGCTGGAGAGGGAGAAGATGGTGTCAGCGCTCATTCCCACCTCCCTTCAGGGAGCAGCTTGGCGCAGCCGAACGGGATGGGCCGAGAGACGCTGCACCAGCCCGCCCCGGCGCTTTGCGCCTACCCATGTCGGGGTGAATCACGCCCCGCGTGATTCAGAGCCTGCCGGGGGCAGGCACGGTCCCAAAATCGCAAGCGGGAGGGGAGAGATGCTCAGCCACTCTTCGTCCCGCCACCGCGCGTCATGCCGTCGAACAGGCCCTGCCACAGCTTGATCGCGCCATCGCCCATCGGCGACCAGCTCTTGAACATCTCCTGCACCATCGCCGGGGTGACGCCGTCGCGCATGACCTCCTTGATGCGGCCGAGATAGGCTTCGTGAACCGATTCCATGTCGGGCAGGCCGAGAAACGCGCGCGCTTCCTGCGGCGTGCAATCGACGTCGACGGTGAATTTCATGGCTTATCCCCCAACCAGCCGTGCGGCATGCGGCGCAACTTCGTGCCAGCCTTCCCAGATCATCTTGCCGGCGACGTAGACGATCACCGCCAGCCCGAACCAGGCGATCCAGCGGTAACGCTCGATATATTTGGCGATGAGGTTGGCGGCGAGGCCCATTAGCGCAACCGACAGCAACAGGCCGATGACGAGGATGCCGGGATGCTCGCGCGCGGCGCCGGCCACGGCGAGGACGTTGTCAAGGCTCATGCTGACATCGGCCAACGCCACCGACCAGGCGGCGGCGGCAAAGCTCCTCGCCGGGCGGAGGTTCTGATGCCCTTCGGCTTCGGGGTCCTGATCCTGCCGCAGCTCGCGCCACATCCGCCACGCGACCCATAGCAGCAGCAGACCGCCCGCCAGGACCAATCCAACGAATTGGAGCAGCCAGGTGACACCCAGGGCAAAGACGATCCGCAGCACCAAGGCGGCCATGATGCCGAGGAGGATGACCCGCTTGCGCTGTTCGACCGGCAGGCCCGCGGCGAGCGCGCCGACGACGATGGCATTGTCGCCCGCGAGCATGATGTCGATCATCAGCACCTGCCCGAACGCGGCGAGCGCCGACGGATCGGTCAGGTTGGCGAAGTCGGTGACGATGTTGTGCCAGATTGCGAGCATTAGACCGACCTTAGCACCCTCCCTGCGCAGCGGGGAGGGAAATGCGAGCGGGGCGAGCGAGGGAGAGGTGCGTACCCGCGACAGTCCGACTCACCTCTCCCTGGCGGCTACGCCGCCTGTCCCTCCCCGCTAAAGCAGGGAGGGAAGGGTTAGGAATTCATCGAGCTGAAGAAGTCCTCGTTGGTCTTCGAATCCTTCATCTTGTCGAGCAGGAATTCCATCGCGTCGATCGTGCCCATCTGCATGAGGATGCGGCGCAGCACCCACATCTTCGACAGCTTGCCCTTTTCGACGAGTAGCTCTTCCTTGCGCGTACCCGACTTGCCGACGTCGAGCGCGGGGAAGACGCGCTTGTCGGCGACCTTGCGGTCGAGGACGATTTCGGAATTGCCGGTGCCCTTGAACTCCTCGAAGATGACTTCGTCCATGCGGCTGCCGGTGTCGATCAGCGCGGTGGCGATGATCGAGAGCGAGCCGCCTTCCTCGATATTGCGCGCAGCGCCGAAGAAGCGCTTGGGCCGCTGCAGCGCGTTGGCGTCGACGCCGCCGGTGAGCACCTTGCCCGACGAAGGAACGACGGTGTTGTAGGCGCGGCCCAAGCGGGTGATCGAATCGAGCAGGATGACCACGTCCTTCTTGTGCTCGACCAGCCGCTTGGCCTTTTCGATGACCATTTCGGCGACCTGGACGTGGCGCGTCGCGGGTTCGTCGAAGGTCGAGGAGATGACTTCGCCGCGCACCGAGCGCTGCATATCGGTGACTTCCTCGGGGCGTTCGTCGACCAGCAGGACGATCAGGAACACTTCGGGGTGATTGTCGGTGATCGCCTTGGCGATGTTCTGCAGCATCACCGTCTTGCCGACGCGCG
>CAXTPT010000013.1:0-25608 GCA_964246315.1 uncultured Sphingomonadaceae bacterium
CACCCGAGGCAACGAGCTGGCGGTAGCGGTCGAGGACATTCACCCCACCCTAGTTGCGAAGCAGCGCGCGCATCGCAACGAGTTTCGTGTATCGCGGCGCGCAATGACCCTCAACCAGCTCGCCCTCGCCCTCGCCGCCGGCACCGTCGGCGGGGCGATGAACGCGCTCGCGGGCGGCGGCACCTTCGCCACCTTGCCCGCTTTGATCGCGCTCGGCCTGCCCGCGAACATCGCCAATGCGACCAGCAATGTCGCGCTGCTCCCCGGCGCGGGAGCAAGCGCCTGGGCCTATCGCGACGAGCTCGCGCCGCTCGGCGGCATCCCGATCCGCACGCTGGCGATCAGCACCTTTGTCGGCGGACTGATCGGCAGCATCCTGCTCGTCCTCACGCCGACGCGCGCGTTCGACCTGATCATCCCCTGGCTGCTCCTCTTCGCCTTTTTTGTCATGGCGTTCGGGCGCCGCGCCTCGGCCTGGCTCAACCGGCGCGTCAGCATCGGGCCGGGCACGCTCAAGACGGTGCAGGTGGTGCTCGGCGTCTATGGCGGCTATTTCGGCGGCGGGGTCGGGCTGATCACCACCGCGGTGTACGGGCTGCTGCAAGGCGCGCACCCGCGCGCGATGTTCGCGCCGCGGACGCTGATGCTCGCTATCGCCAATCTCGCCGCGGCGTTCGTGTTCATCGCGTGCGGCATGGTCCGCTGGCTTGCCTGCCTGCCGATGCTGGTCGGCGCGATCATCGGCGGCTGGCTCGGCGCGCATTTGGGCAAGACGCTGCCT
Source organism: uncultured Sphingomonadaceae bacterium (assembly GCA_964246315.1). GTDB lineage: Bacteria > Pseudomonadota > Alphaproteobacteria > Sphingomonadales > Sphingomonadaceae > Sphingomonas_O. The sequence goes on from CAXTPT010000013.1 coordinate 782, forward strand.
TTGCCCCTCGTCCGCGCTTGGACCCTGATCGTTACGGGGGCGACCACTATCGTCTTCTTCTGGCGAGCCTATGCGTAACTCGGTAAGGCGGAGGTCGTGAGATTCTATCGCCACAATCTGTTCACCCGCATCTGGCACTGGGTCAGCGCCGCCGCGGTGATCGTCATGATCATGTCGGGGCTGATGATCTCCAACGCGCACCCGCATCTCTATTGGGGCGAGTATGGCGCCAACTTCGACCGTGCCTGGCTGGAATTGCCGCACTTCCCCGGCTGGATGACCATTCCGAGCGACTACAGCCTCGCGCTGGGCCGCCGCTGGCATCTCGCCTTCGCCTGGGTGTTCGCCTTCAGCCTGCTCGCCTACCTGATCGTCGGCCTGCTCAACCGTCATATCCAGCGCGACGTCGCGCTGACCAAAGCGGAGATCGCGCCGCGCCACTTGTGGCAAGACATCAAGGACCATGTCCGCCTGCGCTTCGGCGATGGCCACGCCTACAACCCGCTGCAGAAGATCGCCTACAGTATCGCCTTGTTCATTCTGTTCCCGCTGATCATCATGACGGGGCTGGCGCTCTCGCCCGGAATCGATGCCGCGACGCACCTCACCGCGCTGTTCGGTGGTCGCGCCAGCGTGCGGTCGGTGCATTTCATCGTCATGACCGGCATCGCGCTGTTCATCGTCGTCCACCTCGTGCTGGTGGTGCTGGCCGGCCCGGTCAACGAGATCCGCTCGATGATCACCGGCTGGTACCGTACGGAGGGAGCGGTATGACCCGCCTCACCCGCCGCAGCCTCATCGCCGCCACGCCCGCGCTGCTCGCCGGTTGCGATCGCTTGTCGAACTCGCCGCAGTTCCTCAACGTTCTCGAGGCCGGCGAGCGCGCCAATTACGGCCTGCAACGGCTGTTGCAGGACCGTACCGCGCTTGCCCGCGAATATGCCCCCGGCCAGCGCTCGCCGATCTTTCGCGCCAACGGCACGCGCATGCCGCAAGGAGACGATTACGCGCGCCATGTCGCGTCCGGCTTTGCCGACTGGACGGTGGTGATCGACGGCCTCGTCGCGCGTCCGCAGCAGATCGCGCTCGGCCAGCTGCGGCAGATGCCGAGCCGCAGCCAGATCACGCGGCACGATTGCGTCGAGGGCTGGTCGGCGATCGCCAAATGGACCGGCGTGCCGCTCAAATTCCTGCTCGACCGTGCCGGCATTCTGCCGCAAGCGCAATATGTCGTCTTCTGGTGCGCTGACACGATGGGGGACGGCGCGCCTTATTATGAGAGCATCGACCGCGTCGATGCGGCGCATCCGCAGACGATCCTCGCGCACGCGCTCAACGACCAGCCGATCCCGGTGCAGAACGGCGCGCCGGTGCGCATGCGCATCGAGCGCCAGCTGGGCTACAAGCACGCCAAATACGTCCAGCGGATCGAGGCGGTAGCCGATCTGAAGCCTATTCGCGGCGGCAAGGGCGGCTATTGGGAAGATGGCGCCGGTTACGAATGGTATGCCGGCATTTAAGCGTTAGAGCGGCGCGATGGCCCTGATCGATCGTTTCCTCGCGCGCGGGATCAAGCGCGGCACCCTGACGCTGACCGACAGCGGCGGCACGCGCAGCTTCGGCACCGCCGAGTCCGGCTGGCCCGATGTCGCGGTGCGCTTCGCCGATGCGGGCGTCGGCCGCTACATCGCCACGCACCCCCGGCTCGGCGCGGCGGAGGCGTTCATGGACGGACGGCTGGTCATCGAGCGCGGCGATATCATCGACCTGCTCAGCCTGATCCGCCGCAACAACCGCTGGGACAAAGGCGGCGCGATCAAGGATGCCTCGCCGCTCGGCCGCGGGATCGGGTCGATCAAGGGGCGGCTGTCGCGGCTGAACTGGGAGCGCAAATCCAAGGCCAACGTCGCGCACCATTACGATCTGGACGAGCGGCTTTACCGCCTCTTTCTCGACGCCGACCTGCAATATAGCTGCGCCTATTTCACCGACCCGGCGAACAGCCTCGAACAGGCGCAAGCGGACAAGAAGGCGCACATCGCCGCCAAGCTGGCGCTGCAGCCGGGCCAGCGCGTGCTCGACATCGGCTGCGGCTGGGGCGGCATGGCGCTGTATCTGCATCAGCAGACCGGCGCCGAGGTGCTCGGCGTGACGCTGTCGGAGGAGCAGTTGCGCGTCGCCCGCGAACGCGCTGCGGCGGTGGGTGCCGGCGACAAGGTCAAGTTCGAGCTGATCGACTATCGCCGGGTCGAAGGGAAATTCGACCGCATCGTCTCGGTCGGAATGTTCGAACATGTCGGGCCGCCGCATTACCGCCCGTTTTTCGCCAAGGTACGCGATTTGCTGACCGATGACGGCGTCGCGCTGATCCACACCATCGGCCGGATGGGCGGCCCGGGCACGACCGATGCCTTTACCCAGAAATATATTTTTCCAGGTGGCTATATCCCGGCCCTGTCCGAAATCGTCGCGGCGAGCGAGCCGTTCCGCCTGATCGCCACCGATATCGAGACCTTGCGGCTGCATTACGCGCTGACGCTGCGGGCCTGGTATGCCAACACGCTGGCGCGGCGCAGGGAGATCGAAGCGCTGTACGACGCGCGCTTCTATCGCATGTGGACCTTCTATCTCGCGGGCGCGGCGACGGCGTTCGAGGATGGCGGGCTGTGCAATTACCAGCTGCAATTCGCGCGTGACCGGCACGCCCTGCCGATCACGCGCGATTATCTGGCGGCGGCTGAGGCGAATTTAAGCCGCCACCCCTAACCCCTCCAGCAAGAGCTGGAGGGGGAATTTCGGCACGAGTGGTGCATTCCCCTCCACGCCTTCGTGGAAGGGGCTAGGGTGGTTCTTCTCAGCTCCCGCTCTTCAACTCTTTTGCCAGCGCCGGGTTCGGATAGAGCCTATCCACCGCCGTCTGCAGCGCGGCGGTCGACACGACGACGGTGCGGTTGAGTACCGGGTCGTAACCGAAATTCCCGCCCAGCGAGTGGATGTTGCCGTCGAACGCGGCACCGATCACGTTGCCCGCCTTGTCGACCACCGGCGAACCCGAATTTCCGCCGATGATGTCGTTGGTGGTGGTGAAATCGAAAGGCGTGCTGGGGTCGATCTTCGCCTGATTGGCGGCGAACGCCTTCGCCAGCAGGAAAGGCTGCTGCCCGGTGGCGCGGTCGAACGCGCCGCCCATACGCGTGATATAGGGCACCGGCGTGCCGCGCTCATCCCAGCCGGCAACCTTGCCGTAGCTGATGCGCAGTGTGAACGTCGCGTCGGGATAGAGGTCTGATCCGTAAGCCGCGAAGCGGGCGTCGGCGAGCTTGGCGCCCGCCTGCGTGATCGGCGCGTCGACCTCCGAGCGATAGCGCATGAACAGTTCACGATTGCGCGGCGACAGCTTGCGGGCGAGGACGATCAGCGGATCGCTCGACGCCGTAATTGCGGCCGCGCCGCCGTCCCACAAGGCCTTCCGCACCGCCGGATCAGCCAGCTTCGAGCCCGCCACGAGATTGTGCGACAGCGTTTGGGGGCTGTCCTTGCCCAGCAGCAATTTCACGTCCGGGCTGTCCGCGGTAAGATATTCGCGCGTCTTGGACATCCAGAAGTCGAGATTGATCTCCTCCATCCACGGATAGACCGGCTCGGGATCGAGCAGCGTCTTCTCGAGCAAGGGCAGCGCCGAATCCGAATAGCCGGGCAGACGCTGGTTGTTGGGCTTGCCGCGTTCCTCCGAAGCGGTGACCAGCTTCTCGGCATAGTCGAACAGCTTGGACGACCAGCCGGGCCGCGCGCTCATGAACAGATATTCGAAGCGGAACTTGTCGTAATCGCTCATCGCCTTCGCGGTCTGGCCCCAGGGATCGCCGATCGCCGCATTGCCCGCATTCTTCGCGCGCAGCTCCTGCTCGCTCTTGGCAAGACCCAACGCGAAGGCCGGATCGTTGAGCGCGCGGAACTGGCCGAGCAGCGCCTTGTAGCTGTTCTCATAGCCGAACAGTTCGTCCTGGCCCTCGCGCAGCTTGGCGGGGTCGGATTGCATCGCGGTGATCAGGCGGCCGCGATACTCGCTGATCAGCAGCAGATTGGTCGGCAGCGCGACCGCACGCTGCGCCTCGCGCTGCGCGTCGGTGATCAGCCGCCGCGTCGAGCCGGGATTGCCGACGACGAAGGTCGCCTCGCCCTCCTGCGGCGCGCGCGCGGTCCAGGTCAGGTGCTTGGGCGTCGCGACCGGCTTGCCATTCTCATAGGCGCGCAGGAACGAGCCATCGAGCGCGTAACGCGGAAAGTTGAAATTGTCCGGATCGCCGCCGAAGAACGCCGCCTGGAACTCGGGCGCCCAGACGATCCGCACGTCGCTGTACTTGCGATACTTGTAGAGCTTGTACTGCCCGCCGCCGAACAGGCTGACGACCTGGCAGCGCGTCGTCGCGGTGTCGGCGCAGCCGGCCTTTTCAAGCTCGGCGATGCGCCCATCGCGCGCCGTGGCCAGTGCGGCGCCGGTGGCGGTGCCGATCGCCCCCTTGATGTCGCCAGTGACGTCGGTGATCGACGTGACGACCTCGGCCTGCTGACCAGGGCATTTGCGTTCCTGCTCGCGCGTCAGCGCGTTGAAGCCTTGGGCGACGAGATCATCCTGCGCGGTGGCGAGGTTCTGCAGGCAGCCGACGACGCAGTGATGATTGGTCAGGATCAGTCCCGAGGCGGAGACGAAGCTCGCCGAACAGCCGCCGGTCAGGCGCACCGCGGCGTTCTGCACGCGGTCGAGCCATGCCTGGTCGGGCGCCCAGCCGTAAGCCGCCTTGACCTTGGCCGTGGGAAACGCATCGAACGTCCACATGCCCTCATCGGCGATCGCCGCCGTCGACATCATCCCACCCAGTAACGCCAGTGCGAAGTTTCGCATCCTGCCCTCCATGATATAATGTTACTGCCGCGTTTTAACCCGGCGCTTGCTCATGGCAAGGCTCTGCGCGAGAAGCAGTGCCGGGGCAACGGACGGATGACATGGGCGGGGTCGAAGCAGCGGGTGATGTTCTGACGGGCGCGGTGATCGGGCGCGCGGTGGAGCCTGGACATGGCGAAACAGCAGGCGAAGGACATGGTGCCTGCGCCAATTGCGGCACAGCGCTGCAGGGCGGGTTTTGCCACGTCTGCGGCCAGAACGCGCACGTCCACCGCTCGATCGGCGGGATCGGGCACGAGATCGCGCACGGCGTATTCCATTTTGAGGGCAAGGTGTGGCGCACGCTGCCGATGCTCGCGCTGAAACCAGGGCGATTGACGCGCCGCTACATCCACGGCGAGCGCGCGCGCTTCGTGTCGCCGATGGCGCTGTTCCTGTTTGCCGTATTCCTGACCTTTGCGGTGTTCGAAACCGTCGGCGGGCCGGTCCGGACGGGCGGCAACAATATCAACGTCAGCACGGCGGTGCCGCTCGCGCAAAGCCGCACCGATCTGGCCGATCTGCTCGCCGAACGCGAGCAGGCGGTCAAGCAAGGCCAGCCTACGGCGAAGCTCGACCGGCGCATCGCCAGCGAACGCGACGATATCGCGGGGCTTGAGAAGGCCGACAGCTATGTAATGGGCGAGGGCAAAATCGACGACGACAACATCAACATCAATACCGGATCAAAGCTGCTCGACGATCGCGTCAAGGAAGCAGTCAAGAATCCCAAGCTGTTGCTCTACAAGCTGCAATCGAGCGCGTACAAATATGCCTGGGCGCTGATCGTGCTGTCATTGCCGTTCATGTGGCTCATGTTCCCCTTGCGGCGCGACGTGCACATTTACGATCATGCGATTTTCGTGACCTATTCGCTGTCGGCGATCATGCTGTTGCTGATCGTCATGGCGTTCATCGCCACGACCGGCGTCGCGACCTGGTGGCTACTGCTGCTGTTCCCCGTGCATCTTTTCGTGCAATTGCGAGGGGCTTATCTGCTTGGCAGATGGTCGGCCCTGTGGCGGACGACGGCGCTGCTCATCGCCTCGTCCGTCGTCCTCGCCGGGTTCGTGACGCTGTTGCTGGTCCTCGGCCTGATGGCCTGATCAGCCCGCCGGCGGAGGCGGCGGCGGCGGCATGTCGCCCATCCGCGCGCGCATCTTCGCGCCCCATGCCTGCATCGCGGCGTGACGCTCCTCCATCGTCACCATGCCGTCGCGATTGGTGTCGGTCTGGTCGAACATCTTGAGCGCGCCCGAAACCGCCTCGGCCTCGGAAATGCGCCCGTCTTTGTCGGTGTCGGTCATCATCATCATCATCACGTGCCCGCCGCCCGCGCCATCCTTGTGCATCATCATTACGCGCATTTCGCGTTTGCCCGGCGCGGCGCCACCCCTGGCGCCATCGGGCGACATGCGTTCGATGCGGCGCTCGGCGATGCGCGGGCGGCCCGGGCCACCGCGGCGGGCGGTGAATTCCTCGCGGCTGATCGCGCCGTTGCGATCGGTATCCATCCGGTCGAAAGCCATGTCCTGCATCTTGCCCATGCGCGCTTCGATGCCGGCGCGGATCTCCTCGGGCGTGACGAAGCCGTCATGGTTGGTGTCGCGATCGGCAAAATAGGCCTTTGCCTTGGCTTCGGCTTCGGCACGTGTGGTCGGCTGGGCCCATTTGCCCGCATTGTCATGCAGCTGCGCTGACGTCGGCACGGCAAAGGCCACGGTCGCTGCCGCGGCAAACAGGAACAGTTTCATCGATACCTCCCACCAAAAGATGCGGCGCATTACTGTTTCGATCCTGTATCGAAGTTGAACGCCGACCGGCCCGGGCTTGTTCACTGGCATCCTGACGCCGCCAAACGTATGGAGCGCCGCCCCCTGCGAATCCGGAGTCGGTGATGAACGAGATCAAGCGTGTTGTTTTGGCCTTTTCGGGCGGGCTGGACACCAGCGTGATCCTCAAATGGCTGCAGCAGACCTACCAGTGCGAGGTCGTCACCTTCACCGCCGATCTGGGTCAGGGCGAGGAGCTCGAGCCCGCGCGCGCCAAGGCCCGGCTGATGGGCGTCAAGGAAGAGCATATCTTCATCGAGGATCTGCGCGAGGAATTCGTCCGCGACTATGTCTTCCCGATGATGCGCGCCAATGCGCTGTACGAGGGCACGTATCTGCTCGGTACCTCGATCGCCCGCCCGCTGATCGCCAAGCGCCAGATCGAGATTGCCAAACTGGTCGGCGCCGACACCGTCAGCCACGGCGCGACGGGCAAGGGCAACGACCAGGTTCGCTTCGAACTGGGCTATTACGGGCTCAACCCCGACATCAAGGTCATCGCCCCGTGGCGCGAATGGGATTTGACCAGCCGCGAGGCGCTGATCGCCTTTGCCGAGGCGCACCAGATCCCGATCCCGCGCGACAAGCGCGGCGAGGCGCCGTTTTCGACCGACGCGAACCTGCTGCACACCTCGTCCGAAGGGAAAGTGCTCGAGGATCCGTGGGAAGAGGTGCCCGATTACGTCTTCTCGCGCACCAACAGCCCGGAAGAGGCGCCCGACGCACCGCAATATATCACGATCGACTTCGAGCGCGGCGACGCGGTGGCGATCGATGGCGAGGGCCTGTCGCCCGCGACGCTGCTGACCAGGCTCAACGAGCTGGGCAAGACGCACGGCATCGGCCGGCTCGATCTGGTCGAGAACCGCTTCGTGGGGATGAAATCGCGCGGGATGTACGAGACGCCGGGCGGGACGATCCTGCACGTCGCGCACCGCGGGGTGGAGAGCATCACGCTCGACAAGGGGGCGATGCACCTCAAGGACGAGCTCGCACCGCGTTATGCCGAGCTGATCTATAACGGCTTCTGGTTCACCCCTGAGCGGCGGATGCTGCAGGCGGCGATCGACCTAAGTCAGGAGCAGGTCACCGGGACGGTGCGGTTGAAGCTGTACAAGGGGTCGGCGACCGTGGTCGGGCGCAAGTCGCCGGTCGAGCACAATCTCTATTCGGCGGACATCGTGACGTTCGAGGACGATGCCGGGGCCTACGACCAGCGCGACGCGGAAGGGTTTATCAAGCTCAATGCGCTGCGCCTACGGCTGCTGGGACGGCGCGAGGGACGCTGATTTAATCGATTCATGTCTGTGGGGGACATCAACCTGCACGGTTGGTTCGTGCCGATGCATGTCCGTGGCAGCGGGCGAACCCGCTCACTGATTCACACGATTCACAAATGCTGCGTTGTTGGTCCAAGCCTGTCGCCCCTGCGCAGGCAGGGGCCCGGATGGAGTTTCCGCACTGGACTGCGTGTCGACTTGAGAGATTATTTTGGCCCCGTCCGTGCGCAGGGGCGACAGGTCAGTATTCGAGCTTCTCATAACCGCCCGCCTGTAGGACAGGAAAATCAGCGGCCTTTGAACAAGCCGCCCAAGATGCCGCGCAGCAGCTGACCGCCGAGCTTGCCCGCGACTTGGCGCCCGACCGACGAGGCAGCGGAGCGGGCGGCGGACTGGATCAGTTTGTCGGTGAGTGAGGGCTTGGCCGCCTCGCGGGCGAGGCGGGCGGCTTCGCGCGCCGCGGCGGCGTCTTGCTGGGCTTTGACCCGCGCGTTGGCGAGCGCGGCCTGCGCCGCCGCCTTGGCGGCCTGCGCATCGAGCTTCGCCTGCATCGCGGCGGCCTTCGCCGCATCGGTCGAAGCCTTGGCCTCGGCAGTGGCGGCGGCGGCTTCGTCCGACTTGGCCTTGAGGATTTCCTCCGCCGATTCGCGGTCGATCGCCTCGTCATACTTGGCGCCGATGCCGTCGGTGTCGATCCACGTCTTGCGTTCTTCCGGCGTGACCGGGCCGACGCGGCTGCCCGGCGGGGCGATCAGCGTGCGCTGCACCGGCGCGGGCGAGCCATCGGGCTGGAGCAGCGACACCAAGGCCTCGCCGATCTTCAATTCGGTGATCGCGGTGGCGACATCGACGTCCGGATTGGCGCGAAAGGTGGTCGCCGCCGCGCGCACCGCCGCCTGGTCGCGCGGGGTGAAGGCGTTCAATTTATGCTGGATGCGGTTGTTGAGCTGCGCCGCGATGGTATCGGGCACGTCGATCGGGTTCTGCGTGATGAAATAGACGCCGACGCCCTTCGACCGGATCAGCCGCACGACCTGCTCGATCTTCTGGAGGAGCGCGGGCGGCGCATCGGTGAACAGCAGATGCGCCTCGTCGAAGAAGAAGCACAGCACCGGCTTGTCCGGATCGCCGGTTTCGGGAAGCGTTTCGAACAATTCGCTGAGTAGCCACAGCAGGAAAGTGGCGTAGAGCTTGGGGCTCGCCATCAATTTGTCGGCGGCGAGCACGTTGACCACGCCGCGGCCGCCGTCGTCGAGCACAATGAGATCCTTGAGGTCGACCGCGGGCTCGCCGAAGAAATGCTCGCCGCCCTGGCTGCGCAGTTGCAGCAGCGCGCGCTGGATCGCGCCGACGCTCATCTTAGAGACGTTGCCGTAAGTCACCGTCAATTCGTCGGCGCGCTCCGCGCAGGCGGTGAGCATCGCGCCGAGATCGTCAAGGTCGAGCAGCAGCAGCCCGTCCTTGTCGGCGACATGAAAGGCGATCTCGAGCACGCCCGCCTGGACCTCGTTCAAATCCAGCAAGCGCGCGAGGAGCAACGGCCCCATTTCGCTGACCGTGGTCCGCACCGGGTGGCCCTGTTCGCCGAACAGGTCCCAGAACTGCACCGGATTGTCGTGGTACCGCCAATCGGCGTTGCCGATGTCAGCGGACCGCGCGGCAAAAATCTCATGCGTCTTGGCGGTGGGCGAGCCAGCCATGGCGATACCCGACAGATCGCCCTTCACATCGGCGATGAAGGTCGGCACACCGGCCGCCGACAGCCCTTCGACAAGGGTCTGCAGCGTCACCGTCTTGCCGGTGCCGGTGGCGCCCGCGATCAAGCCGTGACGGTTGGCGCGCTTGAGTTCGAGCGCTTGGCGGTTTGCGCCGCCGGAGCTGGCGCCGATAAAGATGCTGGTCATGTATCGCAGCGTAGGCGCGTGAACGGTGAAGAAAAAGGGGTTCGCACCAAGAGCGCTGAACCACCCACCAACGCACTCGTCATTCCCGCGAAAGCGGGAATCCATCTGTTCCCACGACCGCGCCTGGTCAGGTCAGCAGATGGACCCCCGCCTGCGCGGGGGTGACGAATAAAGGCTGTGATGCAGCGCTTACCGCGCTTTCAGCTTGATCGGCGCGTAGAGCGGTTGGGCGCTGCCGCGGCGGACGTAGAGCAGGACGTTGGTGCGGCCGGCGGCGCGGGCGGCGTTGACCGCGGCGGCGACGTCGGCGCCGGTCAGGACCGGGCGCTGATTGACCGACAGGATCACGTCGCCGCGCCGGAAGCCCTTCTGCCCCGCGTCGCTATCGGCATCGACCCCGGCGACGACCACCCCGCGTGTGTCCTCGGGCACGCCGACCTGACGCGCGATGACGGGGGTCAGCGGCTGGACCGAAAGGCCGAGCGCGTTGCGCGCGGCGACGTTGTCCGATTGCTGATCGTCGTCGCCGCCACCATTGCCGAAGCCTTGATCGTCATCCTGTTGCGGGCGGTTGAAACCGGCCAGCTGTTCCTCGGACGGGCGTTCGACGAGCGTCGCGGTGACCGTCTGGCGCTTGCCGTCGCGGATCAATTCGATCGGCACGCGGCTGCCGACCGGCAGGTTCGCGACGATGAACGACAGGCTCTCGTCGGGATTGACCTCGCGATTGTTGACGCGGACGATGACGTCACCCGAGCGGATGCCGGCCCGCGCGGCGGGCTGGTTCGGCTCGACCGAATTGACCAGTTCGCCGCGCCCCTTGGGCAGGCCAAGCGCGTCGGCGATCCCCGCGTCAAGCTGACGGATCTGGATGCCGAGATAGCCGCGCTGGACGCTGGCGCCCTTGCGCAGCGTATCGACGATCGGCTTGGCGATTTCCGCCGGAATGGCGAAGCCGATGCCGATATTGCCGCCGCCTTGCCCAGCGAAAATCTGCGAATTGATGCCAATGACGTTGCCGTTCAGATCGAACATCGGCCCGCCCGAATTGCCCGAATTGATCGCGGCGTCGGTCTGGATAAACCGGTCCGACGGCCCGCCCTGCAAATTGCGGTGAATGGCCGAGACGATGCCCGCGGTGACGGTGCCGCCCAAGCCGTAGGGCTGGCCGATCGCCACCACCCAATCGCCGACGCGCGCGCGCGCCGAATCGCCGAAGCGGACGAAAGGCAGGTTGGCGCCGTCGATCTTGAGCACGGCGAGGTCAGAGGTCGGATCGCGCCCGATCAGCCGCGCGGTATATTCCTTGCGGTCGTTGAGCGTCACGGTGATCTGGCCAACCGCGCTGCCGCCCGGCTGGCCGCCCGAGACGACATGGCTGTTGGTGACGATATAGCCGTCGGGCGAGATGATGAAGCCCGAGCCGAGCGAGGTCTGCTCGCGCGTCACCGGGCGGCCGTTGCCGCCGCCCTGGCCGAAGCCGAACAGGTCCCCGAACGGTGTGCCGGCGAACGGATTGTTCTGCGCCACCTTGACCTGGCTGGTGGTCGAGATGTTGACCACCGCGGGCTGCAGCTTGGCGACCATATCGGCAAAGCTCATCGGCGCGCCGGCCTTGGGGGCAGCGGCCGAGATCGCGCCGGGTTCGTTCTGCGCGGTCTGCGCGGCCGAGGGCGTCTGCAGCATCATCGTCGCCGCGGTGCCGGCGACCAGAGCCAGGGCGGTCATGGGATAGGCGTAACGCATCAGGGGCATGTCCTCAGGAATTGTTGCCGCGGCTGCTCGCGCGGCACGGCTGAACGGATTTTGAACGGGTCATTTTCCGGTACCACGAAACTGCCGGAGATATTCGTTGCTCGGCGACAGGATGATCGACGCACCACCTTGCGGCGTGGTGCCGTCGGTGCCGAAGGTCCGCTCGTACGACTGCATCGCGCGGTAGAAATCGTAGAATTCGGGGTCCTTGCCGAACGCCGCGGCGTAAATGCCCGCGGCCTGGGCATCGGCATCGGCGCGGATGATCTGGGCGCGCTTGAAGCCTTGCGCACGGATCGTCAGCGCCTGTTGCTGGCGGGCCGAGCGCATGCTGTCGTAAGCGGCGGTCAGCGGCGTGCCGTCGGGCAGGTCCGCCTTCTTGATCTGCACGTCGACGATCTCCGCGCCATATTGCCGCGCGACGCGGTCCAGCCCGATGCGGATATTGTTCATGACGATGCCGCGCTCGGGGCTGAGCAATTCGGCGAAGCGGCGCTTGCCCAGTTCGTTGCGCAGCGCCGAGCCGAGATTGGGCTTGAGCGCGTCGGTCAGGTTTTCCTCGGTGCGCGCGGTGATCACCATGCGCAGCGGGTTGGTGATGCGATAGCGCGCGAATGCGTCGATGTTCAGGCGCAATTGGTCGGTCGAGATGACCTGCTGCCGCTCCATGTCGACGTCGCGGACACGCTTGTCGACCCACACGATCGAATCGACGAAGGGCACGCGCCACAAGACGCCCGCGCCCGTCGTGCCGAAGCGTTCGCCGGCGTGATAGACGTTGAACACCTTCACCGGCTGGCCGAAGCGCAGGATCACGCCCTGCTTGGTTTCCGGCACGACGGCAAAGGTCGCCGAGGCGAGAATGAGGAGGGCGATGGCGGCGATCGCCGCGACGATCGGACCCCGGCCGAAACGCTCGAGCATCAGCGGCCTCCCTGCGGCTGCGGCTGCGGTGCCGCCTGCGGCCGCGCGGAGAGCGGCAGATAGGCGCTGACGCCCGGTTCGACGATCGTCTTGTCGGTCTTGGCCAGCACCTTCTCCATCGTCTCGTAATACATGCGGCGGCGCGTCACGCCGGGCGCGGACTTGTACTGGACATAGACGCGGTCGAAGGCCCCCGCCTCGCCTTGCGCCTTGGCGAGCACCTGCTGCGCATAGGCATTGGCCTGGTTGGTGCTGGCCTGCGCATCCTGCTGCGCGGCGGTGACGTCCTTGAACGCATCGTTGACCGCGTCGGGCGGATCGGCGCGCTGGACGGCGACGCCCTGGATGCGGATGCCGGCATTGTAGCGGTCGAGCAGCGCCTGCATCCTGAGCGCCACCTCGGCGCCGAGCGCGTCGCGGCCCGGGCCCAGTACCTCGTTCAGCGTCATGTTGGCGACGGCGGCGCGCATCGCGCTTTCCGCCACCGAATTGATCGTCCGGTCGGGATCGGTGAGCTGGAACAGATATTGCTCGGGCGACTTGATGTTCCAGCGCACGCGGTAATCGAGGTTGATGATGTTCTGATCGCCGGTCAGCACCAGCTTTTCGCCGGCGCCTTCGGGAATGTCGATGAAGCGGATATTCTCGACATTGACCACCTGCACCCGGTCGATCGGCGCGGGGAGCGTCATCTGGAAGCCGGGCTGCAAGGTATAGGCGTAACGGCCGAGCCGGGTGACGACGCCGCGTTCCTGCGGGCCGATCGAATGCGCGCTGGTGACGATCAGGAACAGGCTGACCACGGCGAGCGCCGCATAACCCCATAATCCGCGGCCGGGCAGTTCGGGCAGGCCGCCGCCGAAGCCGCCGCCGCCCAGTCCGCGCAGCCTGGTCACCAGATCGTCGACCGCGGGCTTGCCGCGCACGCGCCCGGGCTTGCTGCCGCCCTTGGGCAGATCCCAGGGATTGCGCGGGCCTTCGGGCTTGTCGCCGTCCTTGTCCCGGCCGCCCCACGGGCCGTCCTCGCTGATCATCGCGCCGTTGTGCAAAGCCGCCCCGTCCGTGCTGGTCATATCCAGATGCGGATATAGGGCGGATTTTCGAAACTTACAGGGGACGGCTAAGGCACGGCACCATGACCATCGAAACGCGCCTCGCCAGGGCCCTGTCCGCCATTCCCGCCATTGGCACGCGCGCCGCCCCGCCGCGCTTCAAGGACGGGCGGGCGAGCCTGATCCTCGATGTCGGCGGCCTGGCGGCGGCGGAGCGCGACGCGCTGGAAGCGGCGGTCAGGGCTGCGCTGCTGACCGTGGACGGCGTGACCGGCGTGCGGATCATGCAGACCGCCGAGCGCAAGGGGCGCAGCTTGATCGTGGTCGGATCGGGCAAAGGCGGGGTCGGCAAATCGACCGTGTCGGCCAATCTGGCGCTCGCGCTGAAGCGGCAGGGCCGGAATGTCGGGCTGATCGACGCGGACATTTACGGTCCGTCCCAATCCCGGCTGCTGGCGACGGAGGGGGTGCGCCCGGCCGCCAAGGGGCAGCAGCTCGAACCCGTGATGTCGCCGCACGGCGTGCCGATGCTGTCGATGGGTCAGCTGGTCGAACCGGGCAAGGCGCTCGCCTGGCGCGGACCGATGGCGGGCAATGCGGTGGGCCAGCTGATCGATGCCGATTGGGGCGACAGCGATCTGCTGATCGTCGACCTGCCGCCCGGCACCGGCGACGTGCAGCTGTCGATGATTCAGAAGCACAAGCCCGCGGGGGCGGTGATCGTATCGACGCCGCAGGACCTGGCGCTGATCGATGCGGCGCGGGCGATCGACCTGTTCGTCGCGGCGGGCGTGCCGATCATCGGGCTGGTCGAGAACATGTCGGGCTATGCCTGCCCGCATTGCGGCGAGGCCAGCGACCCGTTCGGCAGCGGCGGCGCGCAATCGGCGGCGCTGGACATGCGCCTGCCCTTTCTGGGGCGCATCCCGCTGGCGATGGCGATCCGCGAGGCGAGCGATGCGGGAACGCTCGCGCAAGTCGCGGCGTTCGAAGGCGTGGCGGCCGGACTGGTCCGCTGGCTGGAGACCGTTGATGCCGCTGACGTCTGACGAGGATATTGCCGCGCTGCTGGCCGAAACGCGCACCGTCGCCCTGGTCGGCGCGTCCGACCGGCCCGACCGGCCGAGCCACGGCGTGATGGCCGCGTTGCAGGAGCACGGCTACCGCGTGCTGCCGGTCAACCCGCAGATCACCGGCGAGCACGTCCATGGCGAATATATCTGGCGCGAGCTGGCGCAGATCGGCGAGCCGATCGACCTGGTCGACATCTTTCGCCGTCCCGAAGCCGCTGGCGAGGCGGTGGACGAAGCGATCGCCGCCGGCGCCAAGGCGGTGTGGCTACAGCTGGGCATCCGCAATCCCGCGGCCGAGGCGCGCGCCGAAGCGGCAGGGCTGAAGGTCGTCGCCGACCGCTGCACCAAGATCGAGCTCAGCCGCCTGCGCGTCCCCCGGCTGTCCTGAGCAGCGCGCCGCCGGCCAACGCCGACATCGTCGACCCGGCCAGCACGCCGATCTTGACGGCATCGGCATGGACGGGATCGGCAAAGGCGAGGCCGCCGATGAACAGGCTCATCGTGAAGCCGATACCGCAGAGCAAAGCGACGCCATAAACCTGCCGCCAGCTCGCCTGTTCGGGCTTGCGCGCCAGGCCGAGCGCGACGCTCAGGCGCACGCCCGCGAACACCCCCAATTGCTTGCCGACAAACAATCCCAGCGCGATCGCCAGCGGCAGCGGCGCAACGAGGCTGGCCAGGCCGAGCCCCGCCAGGCTGACGCCGGCATTGGCAAAGCCGAACAAGGGCACGATGCCGAACGCGACCCATGGCGCGAGGCCGTGTTCGAGCCTGTGCAACGGGGAGCTACCTACCCGGCGGTCCACCGGTATGGCGAAGGCGGCGAGCACCCCGGCGACGGTTGCGTGCACGCCCGATTCATGCACCGCGATCCACAGCAGGACGAAGCCGGTCAGATAGGGCCACAGGGCTTTCGTTCCGGTGCGATTGAGCGCGAACATCGCGGCGAAGATCACGCCTGCCGCGGCCAGCGCGCCCCAATGCAGCGCGCCCGAGTAGAACAGGGCGATGATCGCCACCGCGCCGATATCGTCGACGATTGCCACCGTTGTCAGGAACAGTTTGAGCGAGGCGGGCACGCCCTTTCCGACCAATGCCAGCACGCCGAGCGCGAAGGCGATGTCGGTGGCCGCCGGAATCGCCCAGCCCCGCGCCAGACCCGGCGTGCTGCCCGCGACCAGCAGGTAAACCGCCGCCGGCACCGCCATTCCTGCCAGCGCGGCGATCCCCGGTAGCGCGCGGTCGCCCCAGCGCGCCAATTGGCCGCCGGTCCATTCGCGCTTGATTTCCAGACCGACGAGCAGGAAGAATACCGCCATCAGCGCATCGTTGATCCAGTGCATGACGCTGAGCGGCCCGGCCCGGGCCGCGAGCACCGCGAAATAGCGCGCGCTGAGGGGCGAATTGGCGACGATCAGCGCCAAGGCCGCCGCCGCCATCAGAACGATGCCGCCCGCCGCCTCGGACGCCAGGAAGCGGCGCAAAGCGGAAGGGTGCGAAGCGCTCACCTCCCCAGCCAATCGCACACCCTCCGCGCCGGTCAAGCCAGGACGGTCGGCCGCCGGACGATCAGATCAATCGGGAAAGAAATGGCGCGCCCAATCCTGCGCGATGCGCGCGGGGCGGAGCGTCCTGGCGTCGAGACAGCACCAGCTCGACTTGACCTCGGCGAGCACCTCCTCGCCGCGCCTGATCAGCGTGTTGTAGAACGCCCGCGCGCCTTGAAAGCTTTCGAGGACCGTCGTCGCGATCACCTCGTCGTTGAGGAAGGCGGGCTTGCGGTACGTGATCTCGTGCTTGAGCGCGACCCAGGCATGCGCCGCGACCGCCGCGGGCGGGGCGATCTTCTGCCAATGCGCCACCACCGCGTCCTGTACCCAGTTCAGATAGCGCGCATTGTTGACGTGCCCCATGAAATCGATGTCGCCGGGCACGATGCCGACAGGATGATGATGGGGAATCGTGGCCATGATGCCGACTTACCTACAAGAATGTAAACAAACCGCCTAGGGGCGAATTGCCGTTTAATGGGGCGCTCAAGCCCAATCGTCACCCCGGACTTGATCCGGGGTCCACGCTGCAACGCTTGGCCGGTACCCGTGGAGAAATGGATCCCGGCCGGAGTTTATCCTGAGCGCCTGCCTTGCACGCAGTCGAAGGGCCGGGATGGCTCTACGGCCTAGCGGCCTCGGTCACTTGATCTTGGCTTCCTTGAACTCGACATGCTTGCGCACGACGGGATCGTATTTGCTGAACGACAGCTTTTCGGTCTTGGTGCGCGGGTTCTTCTTCGTCACATAGAAGAAGCCGGTATCGGCCGAGCTGACGAGCTTGATCTTGACGGTGGCTGGCTTGGCCATGACCGGAATGCCTTCGAATCTGAATCAACGGGGAAGCGCGCGCCAATGCCGTCCAAGGCACGGAAAGTCAACCTCGCGCGTTGGCAGGCGCATGATCGAAGGACGTCTCGGCTTCTGCTGCCAATTGTTGCTCGATGACCCCGAGGCGCAGGCCGCGCACAACATGCGCACCGCGACGATGAGCTGGCTGGCCCGCCAGACGCCCGCCGGCGCCTATGACCGGCTGGCCGAAATCGCGCAGCACAATCTCGACGCGCTCGACCGGCAGATCGCCTTCGTCGCCGCCTTGCCGCGCGAGGAGCGCATGTTCCGCATGGTCTCGGGCATGTTCCCCGGCTGGTCGCACACGGCGGCCGAGCCCTATTGGCGCGATGCCGACTTGCGCGCGCTGATCGACCGGCGGCTGGCGGCGGCGGGCGAGGCGGCGCGCGCGGGCGACGTCCGGCTGGCGATGCACCCCGGCCAATATGCGGTCATCGCCACGCTGCGCCCCGACGCCTTCGCCAATGCGGTGCGCGACCTGCGCGATCACCAGCGGCAAATGGCCTTGATGGGCTATGGCGGCGGCTGGCATCCGCACGGCGCGTTCATCAACGTCCATGGCGGCGCGGCGGCGGCGGGGCTCGACGGGCTCAAGACCGGTCTCGACGCCTTGCCGCGTGCCATTCTCGACCTGCTGACGCTCGAGAATGACGAGCATAGCTTCGGGCTGGACGACCTGCTGCCCGTCGCCGACAAGGTCGCGATCGTCGTCGATTTCCATCACCACTGGATCCACTCGCATGGCGCGTATTTGCAGCCCGACGACGCGCGCGTCGAACGCCTGAAGGCAAGCTGGCGCGGCACCCGCCCCGCCGCGCACATCTCGGTGTCGCCCGAAACGCTGTTCGCCACATTGCCCGACGGCCTGCCCGACCTGCCCGCGCTGTTCGCCGACGGCCACAAGAAAGGCCATCTCCGCGCGCATTCGCACGGCATGTGGAACGCGCGCGTCAACGATCTCGTCGCGCGCCACCTCGCTTGGACCGATGTCGAGGTCGAGGCCAAGGGCAAGAACCTGGCCAGCCGCCAGCTCGCCGATCACATCCGGGCGATGGCCGCCCCCGAAACCGTCTAGTCATGCGCGCGTTCGCCGACCTGATCGACCGGCTGATCTACACGCGCGGACGCAATGCCAAGGTCGCGCTGATCGGCGATTACCTCAAATGCACGCCCGATCCCGACCGCGGCTATGCGCTGGGCGTGCTGACCGGCGAGCTCGACCTGCCCGCGGTCAAGCCCGCGCTGATCCGCGCATTGGTCGAGGAACGCGTCGACCCGGTGCTCTACCGCATGAGCCGCGATTATGTCGGCGACAGCGCGGAGACGGTGGCGCTGCTGTGGCCGTCGCGGTTCGAACCCAACCACTCGTCATTCCCGCGAAAGCGGGAATCCATCTCCGGGCCCGACCGCGCTTCGGATGGCCAGGAGATGGACCCCCGCTTTCGCGGGGGTAACGTGGACTTATCGTTACGCGCCGTCGTCGAGCGCCTCGCCAGCCTCTCCCGCTCCGACGCCCCCGCCGTGCTCGCCGATTATCTCGACCGCCTCCAATCCGACGAGCGCTTCGCCCTCCTCAAGATCGCCACCGGCGCCTTGCGCGTCGGCGTTACCGCGCGCCTCGCCAAGGTCGCGCTGGCGCAGGCGTTCGGGCTGGCGATCGAGGACGTCGAGGAGGTGTGGCACGGCATCGGCCCGCCCTATGCGCCGATCTTCGACTGGGCCGAGGGCAAGAGCGAACAGCCCACCGCCGCCGACACGCCGGTGTTCCGCAGCTTCATGCTCGCCCACCCGCTCGAGGAACTGCGCGTGTCGCTCGCCGATTACGCCGCCGAGTGGAAATGGGACGGCATCCGCGTCCAGATCGTCCATGTGCTTGATGGCGATGGGGCGGGCCAGACGCGCCTCTACAGCCGCACCGGCGACGATGTGACGGGCAGCTTTCCCGATGTCGCGGGCGCGGTGACGGTGCCTGGCGTGTTCGACGGCGAGCTGATGGTGCGCGGCGAATTCCAGGGCGGGGAAGCCGCGAGCTTCAACGCGCTCCAGCAACGCCTCGGCCGCAAAGCGGTGAGCAAGCGGATGCTGGAGGACTATCCCGCCTTCGTCCGCCTGTACGACGCGCTGTTCGACGGCGCCGAGGACCTCCGCCCCCTGCCCTGGACCGAACGCCGCGCCCGCCTCGAAGCCCTCATGCCGCGCTTCGACCCCACCCGCTTCGACCTCTCCCAATTGATCGAGGCCGACAATTTCGAGGCGCTGGAGGAGATCCGCGCCGGCGCGCGCGACGCGGCGATCGAGGGCGTCATGCTCAAGCGCCGCGACAGCCCCTATACCGCGGGCCGCCGCACCGGGCTGTGGTACAAATGGAAACGCGACGCGCTGACCGCCGATTGCGTGATGATGTACGCGCAGCGCGGCAACGGCCGCCGCTCATCCTATTACAGCGACTATACCTTCGGCTGCTGGGGCGTGGACGAGGAAACCGGGGAGCCCGCGCTGACCCCCGTCGGCAAGGCCTATTCGGGGATCACCGACGAGGAACTCAAATTCCTCGACCGCTTCGTCCGCAACCACACGACGGGACGGTTCGGCCCGGTGCGCGAAGTGGAAAAGACCATGGTGCTGGAGGTCGCGTTCGACAGCGTGCATTTGTCCAAGCGCCACAAATCGGGCGTCGCGATGCGCTTCCCGCGGATACACCGCATCCGGCAAGACAAGCCTGCGGCGGAAGCGGACACGCTGGCGACGTTGCAGCGGTTGGTGACGTGAGAGCTGAGAAGTACGGGCACTTGATACGCCCCGCGGCTTGCATATAACCGCAGACGGTGGGCGGAATGGCCTCGGCCATTAGCGCCGCTTAGGCGGGGTTGTGCTTATTTTTGAGCTTGTTTCAGCTTCGGCTTTCTTCATCGAGGAATTAGTGATTCATTGTTTGCGCCCACCAACACTTTGATATGAAGCCGCAGGAGCGAATTTATCTGACTTACAAAAGTCGGATGACGTCTGAAGCTCGCTTGCGGTTGCTTGCGAGATTTTGGAATTTCTTGCTGTCTTGGTACTCGTTCCTTCTAATCGCCGTCTCGCTCCTTGATCTGACGGGCCGCTTCACGATACCCAGCTTCAACGTCATCGCCGCTATCGGTTCGGTAGCCGTCTTTGGGCTATCGTTGTACATTGCCGCTGAACGGCATGAGGCGCGAGCTGACGACTACCGTCGCTGCTATCTGGAATTGCAAGCCATTTACGCAGACGGGGATAGCGTCGAAACTAAGATGCCGAGATATGCGGACGTTTTAAGCAGGTACGAAAATCAGATTGAGAGCGACTATGACGATATGTTATTCGATGCTTATGTGCGAGGGCAATCTTTAGAGAATGCGTCCGGACCAGTCTCGATCACTGGGTATAAGATGGCCTCGGTTGTGGTTAGGCGGGTCTTCCGGCTGATATGGATGGGCATCTTCGTAGCAGGCCCCGTCGTTATCCTTTTCAGATGGATTAGTTTAGCACCACCCACCCATGTCGGTTAGTTTGCTCGATTTATTGGATATTGGCGGTAAGCCATTAACGCTGGAAGGCTACTTTAAGCGGTCATATTTAGAAAACTTGTTTCGATCTAAAATCGCTAGGTCTCAGGCCACCGGAAAGGATGGAATTCGAGTCCCGCATTTCTGGCATATATTAGCGGAAGAGGCGGCGCTTATAGAGCGCAAGGTTGCAGAATCGTCTTACTCATTCACAACCTACAAAGAGCGACTTCTGTTGCGGGGATCAAAACGCCCCCCGAGGCAGATTTCAATTCCAACGGTACGGGATCGGCTCACGCTTCGGGCAGCATGTTACGCGCTTCACGACAACGTGCCCGCGTCAATCGGACAATCTCCCCACGCATTGGTGAAGGGTGTTGTAAGTGCGATCGCGTCTAGCCCTCCCGAAGGCCGGTCTTTTGTTCGGCTCGACGTCAAGGACTTTTTCCCGAGTCTGTCACACAAGATTTTATCGCGCGAATTAAAACGTCAAAAGCTGTCCGGGGTCATACACGACATTTGTATGAAGGCTGTTAAGACGTGCACCGGCGAAGTGGAGGAGTGTGCAGAAAAGGGGATACCACAAGGACTGAGTATTTCTGGCGCATTAGCAGCGATCTATATGCTTGGTTTCGACGCTAAATTTGCGAAGCTTCCGGTTTCGTTTTTTCGATACGTGGATGACATCCTAATCATCTGCGACACCAAAGAGGCTGATGAGTGGTTAGAACGTACTTCACGCTCATTGAAAGCTCGTGGTTTAGTCGCTCACCCTAAGGGATCGATCGGAAAGACCGTGATTTCTCCGGTCAAGGACGGTGTTGACTTTTTGGGTTACCATATATGCGTCGACAAGATATCAATCAGAGAATCATCTTATCGGAGGATGTTCCGTAATCTATTAAAGGTCACTACGGACTATTATTATCGCAAAGATGCCGACAGGACATTATTCAGACTCAACCTTAAAATCACGGGATGTATTGTAGATAAGAAGCGGCGCGGGTGGATGATGTTTTTTTCACATTCAGAGAATAAGCAACAGCTAGCTCATCTCGACGCTTTTTTAACCCGACAGCTTTCTCGTGTGAAATTCCCGCAAGAAAAATTAAAAAGCGTCAAGAGATTCTTGAAAAGTTACCACGAGATTCGTCACAATTTGCAAAATACCGCATACATTCCAAACTTTGATTTGTACTCACTAGCTGAGAAGCAACAGGCAGTTGCAACATTAGGGGGTCGCAAACTGCCTGAAGTTCTCGCGATGAGTGTTGAGAGCCTCGATCTAGAATTTAGCAAGTTGATCTCGCGCGAAGTCCACGACCTCGAACAGGACGTCGGGAATCTGTCTTAGCGAGACGGTAGTTGGGCGGCACCCTCCGGGCGCCGCCCGCACAACCTCAGCTCGCCACCTGCTGTGTCACCGGCTTGCTCGTCACGTCGAAGCGATCCGCATCCATCACCTTGACCCAAGCCTTGACGAAGTCCTTGACGAACTTCTCTTCATTGCCCGTCTCGGCATAGACTTCGGCCGTCGCTCGCAACTGCGAGTTCGAGCCGAAGATCAGGTCGGTGCGGGTGGCGCGCCACTTTTCCGTCTTCGCCTGAGCCTGTCCTGAGCCTGTCGAAGGACGGTCATAGCCGATGAACTCCTCGTCGCTCGCCGTATCGACCAGGTCCCAGAACACGTCGTTGTCGAGCAAATTGACGAAGAAATCGTTGGTCAGCTGCCCCTTGCGCTCGGTCAGCACGCCTTCGGGGATGTCCCCATGGTTCGCGCCGAGCACGCGCAGCCCGCCGAGCAGCACGGTCATTTCCGGCCCCGACAGGCCGAGCAATGACGCCTTGTCGAGCAGCAATTCCTCGGTCTTTACCGGCTGACGCGTCTTCAAATAGTTGCGGAAGCCGTCGGCCTGCGGCTCCATCCACTTGAAGCTCTCGATCTCGGTCCAGTCCTGCGTCGCGTCGCCGCGCCCGCCGGTGAAGGGCACCTCAACCGCAAAGCCCGCGTCCTTCGCCGCCCGCTCGATCGCTGCCGATCCGGCCAGCACGATCGCGTCGGCAAGGCTCAAGCCGCCGCGCAGCTCATTGAGCTTGGCCAGCACCGTGGCCAATTCGGCCGGCTCGTTGATCTCCCAGTCCTTTTGCGGCGTCAGCGCGATGCGCGCGCCGTTGGCGCCGCCGCGATGGTCCGACTTGCGATAGGTCGAGGCGCTCGCCCAGGCGGTTTTGACCAGCTGGCCGACGCTCAGCCCGCTCGCCAGCACCTTGTCCTTGAACGCCGCGACATCGCCGTCCGACGGCGCGGTCCCCGCGGGCACCGGGTCCTGCCAGATCAAGGTCTCCCCCGGCACTTCGGGCCCGAGATAGCGGATCTTCGGCCCCATGTCGCGGTGCGTCAGCTTGAACCAGGCGCGCGCGAACGCGTCGTCCAAGGCCGCCTGATCGTCGCGGAAGCGTTCCGAGATCGCGCGGAATTCGGGGTCCATCTTCAGCGCCATGTCCGCCGTGGTCATCATCGTCGGCACGCGCTTGTTCGGGTCGCGCGCGTCGGGGGCCATGTCCGCCGGATCGGGATCGATCGGCGTCCACTGCTTGGCGCCCGCCGGGCTTTCGACCAGCTTGTAATCATATTTGAACAGCAGGCGGAAATAATCGCCGCCCCACTGCGTCGGGTTGTTCGACCATGCGCCCTCGATGCCGCTGGTGGTGATGTGGCCGCGGCCGATCTCCTCGCTGTCGGTCAGCCAGCCCATGCCCTGCATGTGCACTGCTTCGGACGCCGGATCCTTGCCGAACGTCTCGCCGGGCTTGGCCCCATGCGCCTTGCCGAAGGCGTGCCCGCCGGCGGTGAGCGCGACCGTCTCTTCGCTGTTCATCGCCATGCGGCTGAAGGTCGCGCGCATGTCGCGCGCCGATTGCAGCGCGTCGGGATTGCCGCCCGGGCCTTCGGGATTGACATAGATCAAACCCATCTGGATCGCGGCGAGCGGGCCTTCCAGCTCGGCATTGTCCTCGGTGATGCGCGTCTGCGCGCCCTGATTGACCCAGATTTCCTCGGCGCCCCAGAAGGTGTCGCCTTCGGACTGGAACACGTCCTTGCGCCCGCCGCCGAAGCCGAAGGTCGGGCCGCCCATGCTCTCGATCGCGACATTGCCGGCGAGGATGTAGAGGTCGGCCCAGCTGATATGCTTGCCGTATTTCTGCTTGATCGGCCACAACAGGCGGCGCGCCTTGTCGAGATTGCCGTTGTCGGGCCAGGAATTGAGCGGCTCGAAGCGCTGCTGTCCCGATCCCGCGCCGCCGCGGCCGTCGGTGACGCGATAGGTGCCCGCGGCGTGCCACGCCATGCGGATCATGAACGGGCCGTAATGGCCGTAATCGGCGGGCCACCACGGCTTGCTGTCGGTCATCAGCGCGGTCAGGTCGGCCTTGAGCGCCGCGTAATCGAGCTTCGAGAACGCCTCGGCATAATCATAGTCCTCGCCCATCGGGTCGGGCGACACGCCATGCTGGTGCAGCATGTCGACGGGCAGCGCCTCGGGCCACCAGTCGCGGTTGGTGCGGCCGAGCAGCGAGCGGATCTTCGGCTGGCCGCCGCCGCTCATCGGGCAACCCGACGCTTCATTGTCTTCATAATCGGCCATGGCGGGCATCCTTTTCCTGATGGGTTGGCGACTCGCCTAGGCGTTCGCGGCGATAATCGGAAATGGCGATTTGTTATGGGCGTGATAAGGTGAGCCTATGCGCAACATCACCGTCCGCCAGCTCCGCTATGTCGAGGCGCTCGCGAGGGCCGGCCATTTCGGCAAGGCGGCGAGCGACTGCGCGGTGTCGCAGCCGGCGCTGTCGGTGGCGGTGCGCGAGCTGGAGGAGTCGATCGGCGCCCCCTTGTTCGAACGCGGCGCGCGCACTGTCCGGCTGAGCGGGTTCGGCACCGAATTCGTCCGCCGCACGCGCGCGATCCTGCGCGAGATTGACGAGCTGGAGGACATGGCCCGCGCCTCGCGCGATGCGTCGATGGGCGAATTGCGGCTGGGGGTGATCCCGACGGTCGCGCCCTACCTCCTGCCGACGATCCTCGCCGCGCTGGCGGACCGCTGGCCCAGCCTCGACGTGAAGGTGCGGGAGACGGT
>CAXTPT010000013.1:25618-35711 GCA_964246315.1 uncultured Sphingomonadaceae bacterium
CGGTGACCCCCAATCTAGTCGCCGATCTGCATGACGGCCGCCTCGACGCGGCGATCCTCGCGCTGCCGGTGCACGAAGCCGCGTTCGATTGCGCCGAACTGCTGACCGAACCCTTCGTCCTCGTGCGGCCCGCCGGCGACGCCGCCAGCCCCGTCCCGGCGCCGCAGGACCTGCGCGGCGCGCGCCTGCTGCTGCTCGAGGAAGGCCATTGCTTCCGCGACCAGGCATTGAGCTTTTGCGACATGCGCAGCAGCGACGCGCGCGACGCGCTCGACGGTTCCTCGCTGACGACGATCGTCCAGATGGTCGCGGCGGGAATGGGCGTCACCCTGATCCCGGCGATGGCGGTGCCCGTGGAGACGCGCCTCGCCCATGTCAGCGTCGGCCGCTTCGCCGAACCGCAGCCCGCGCGCACGCTCGGCATGGTCTGGCGCAAGTCGAGCCCCCTCGCCCGGCGCTTCGCCGCTTTGGCCGATGCGATCGGAGCGGCGGCGCAGAAATAGCTGTCCTACACCCCGGCCTCGTCATATCCGGACGGGAATCGGCAAACCGGCGTGGCGACAGGGGCGTTTCTCGAATGACGTCCCGTCACCTTTGTCACCTTAGCGATGAGTAAGCGATGACCCCCAAGCATCTCGGCCAAGCCAGCGCGCTCCCCACCTCGCCCGATGAAGCGGTGCTCGATTACGTCCCCAACCCGCGCCCCGGGCGACCCTATCTCGTCCGCTTCACCGCGCCCGAATTCACCTCGCTCTGCCCGGTCACCGCCCAGCCCGATTTCGCGCATCTGGTGATCGACTATGCTCCGCATGGGACCATCGTCGAATCCAAGTCGCTCAAGCTGTTCCTCGGCAGCTTCCGCAATCATGCGGCGTTTCACGAGGATTGCACCGTCGGCATCGGCGAGCGGCTGTTCGCCGAAATGGCGCCGCACTGGCTGCGCATCGGCGGCTATTGGTATCCGCGCGGCGGCATCCCGATCGACGTGTTCTGGCAATCGGGCCCGCCGCCCGAGGGGCTGTGGCTGCCGCCGCAGGACGTGCCGGGCTACCGCGGGCGCGGCTAGGCGGCGGTGCCGATCAGCCCTTCGACCGAAGCGATGAAGCGGCCGAGCGTGACGGGTTTGGTGACATAGTCGTTGGCCCCCGCCGCGCGGATGCGGGCCTCGTCGTCCGCGCCGGCAAAGGCGGTCACGGCCATGATCGGCGTCGCCGCGAGCGTGCGGTCGTGGCGGATCGCGTCGGTCAGCTCGATGCCGGTGATGTGCGGCATGCGGATGTCCATGACGATCAGGTCGGGCCGCAGCTGCTGCGCGCGGGCCATCACCGCGCGGGCATCGCGCTCGCCTTCCGCCGCATAGCCGTGGACGGCGAGCAAATCGCAGAACAGCCGCAGATTGAGGTCGTTATCCTCGACAACCAGGACCGTCTTTGCCACCCGACCGTTCCCCTTGTTGAGCACCAGGATAACGCATGGATTCGAATGAAGCGAGCGCGCTTGTGCTGCAAGCGCTGGTCTGGACGTTGCAGGACGAGCGGCGCGCCCAGCGGCTGCTCGCGCTGACCGGTCTGGAGGCCGATACATTACGCGCGCATATCGGCGAGAGCCCGACCCAGCGGGCGGTGATCGACTTCCTCGAAGGCAATGAGGCGGACCTCATCGCCTGCGCCGAAGCGCTCCAGGTCTCGCCGATCAAATTGCTCGGCGCGCGGGAAGCATTGCGATGACCCTTTCCCAGGCTCGGGACGGGGTGCGCCCGCTCGTCATCACCGATTGCGACGAAGTGCTGCTGCACATGGTCAGCCATTTCCGCGAATGGCTCGACGAAGCGCATGGCGTCGATTTCTCGATGGCGGGCGGCGATTTCTCCACCGCGCTGACCCGCGCCGGCGCGCCGCTCGAGCGGATGGAGATGTGGGGGCTGCTCAACGGCTTCTTCAAAACCGAGATGCCGCGCCAAACGCTCGTGCCGGGCGCGAAGGAAGCGCTGG
This sequence comes from uncultured Sphingomonadaceae bacterium, assembly GCA_964246315.1. Classification (GTDB taxonomy): domain Bacteria; phylum Pseudomonadota; class Alphaproteobacteria; order Sphingomonadales; family Sphingomonadaceae; genus Sphingomonas_O. The sequence continues at coordinate 27,610 of CAXTPT010000013.1, forward strand.
CCGCGCTGCAGCAGCAGGCCGATGTCGTCGTGCTGACCAACCTGCTCGACGAACATCAGGGCGCGCGCGCCGGCCAGTTGCGCGCGCTCGGCATCGACCTGCCGGTCCATTGCAATCAGGGCGGCAAGGGCGCGCCCGTACGCCGCCTGATCGACGCCTACCGGCCGAGCGTGACGGTGTTCGTCGACGATCTGCCGCAGCACCACGCCTCGGTCGCGGAACATGCGCCGGAGACGTTCCGGCTGCACATGGTCGCCGAGCCTTTGCTTCAGCATCTACCGCCCGCCCCCGAAGCGCATGCGCGGATCGATGATTGGTTCGCCGGACTGAAATGGATCGAGGCGCGGTTGGCGGGCCAGCCGCTATAGCGCTCGCCCCAAGCTCGCCGAAGGCCGTCCTTCCTCCTCCGGCACGCCCGCCGGCCGCAAGGAGCGGGCGCGACCGGCTCAGCCCGGACGCGTTTGCGGGGCAGAGAGCCGTTGCAGCGCCCGCTCCCTCCCGATCAGCGGCAGCAGCGCCGCCATGTCCGGTCCATGATCGCGGCCGGTCAGCGCCTGACGCAAGGGCATGAACAGCGCCTTGCCCTTGCGGCCGGTGCTGTCCTTGAGCGCACCCGTGAGGGCGTGCCAGGGATCGCCGGCCCAATCGAGCTTTGCCGCCACCCGTGCGGCTTCGGCGAGATAGTCGAGGTCTTCGGCGGCGGCGGCCGGCTCGACCGGACCGGCGATCACCGCCAGCCAGTCGTCCGCGTCCTCGATCCGCGTCAGGTTTGGCCGCACCGCCAGCCACGTCGCCTCGTCGGTCGGAATACGCGCGGCGACATCGGCGAAGGGCAGCGCGTGCAACGTCTTGGCGTTGAGCGTCTGCAGCTCCGCCAGGTCGAAGCGCCCCGGCGCCCGCCCGAAGCGGGAAAAATCGATCCCCTCGATCAACGGCCGCAGGGAAGTAACCGGCTCGACCGGATCGCTGGTGCCGAGGTGCGCGAGCAGGGCGGCGAGCGCCAGCGGCTCGATGCCTTCTTCGCGCAGCACGTCGCAATCGAGGCTGCCGAGGCGCTTCGACAGCTTGCCTTCGGTGCCGGTCAGCAATGCCTCATGCGCGAAATTCGGCGCGGCCGCGCCCAATGCGGAGAACATCTGCAATTGCACCGCGGTGTTGGACACATGGTCCTCGCCGCGCACCACCGTCGTCACCCCCAGGTCGATATCGTCGACCACGCTGGGGAACAAGTAGAGCCACGATCCGTCGGCGCGGCGGATCACCGGATCGCTGATCTTGGCGGGATCGAACGCCTGCGGGCCACGGATCAGGTCGGCCCAGGCGAGCGGTTGGTCATGATCCAGCTTGAACCGCCAATGCGGCGCCACGCCCTGTGGCACGGGCGCGCCCTCCGGCTTGCGCTCATAGACCGGCGGCAGCCCGCGCCCGAGCAGCACCTTGCGCCGCAGGTCGAGCTCCTCGGGCGTTTCGTAACAGGCATAGACCCGGCCCGCATCGCGCAGCCGCGCAAACTCGCGCTCGTACAGGTCGAACCGCTGCGACTGGCGCACCTCGTTGTCGCGCGTCAGACCGAACCAGTCGAGATCGGCGCGGATCGCCTCGACGAACCGCTCTTCGCTCCGCGCCAGATCGGTGTCGTCGATCCGCAGCACGAACGTCCCGCCATGCTTCCGGGCCCATAACCAATTGTGCAGCGCCGCCCGCAGATTGCCGACGTGAAGACGACCCGTGGGTGACGGCGCAAAGCGAGTCAATTCGGTCATGCGGCGAGTTTTTCAACCATCCGCGGTGGCTGGGTCCGGGCGTGCGCTAACTGGTAATTGGTCTGCAACGTCATCCAAAATCGCGCGGTGCTCACACCCGCGCTTTCGAGCCGCAGCGCAAGATCGGGGCTGATCGCCGCGCGACCGTTGAGTACGCGCGACAAAGCCACGCGTGACATGCCGAGTTTGTGCGCGGCTGCGGATACGCCCAAGCCGAGCGGCGCAAGCACATCGTCGCGCAGCATGTGGCCCGGATGAGGAGGAGTTTTCATCATTGCACAGCCCTCAGTGATAATCCTGATAATCGACAAGTTCGACATCGGTGCCGGCGAAGCGAAACGTCACGCGCCAATTGCCATTCACCCAGATCGACCAATGATCGCGTAATGTACCTTTAAGGGGTGGAGCCGATAGGATGGCAAAGCCAGTTCTTCCGGCATCGCTGCGGCATCGAGCGCGGCTAAAATACTGAGCAGCTTTGGGGCGTGGGCCGCGTTGATTCCCTTGGTCGATCCAGTGTTGTAAAGCGGCTTCGGTCCTTTCTGCTGGAAGCTGACAATCACCGCATGGCTGAATCGCGTAACGATACAGCCGTCAAGCGTTACAACGTGCGAAACGCATTGGTGATGGGATAGCGCCGGTCTCGTCCAAAATTGCGTTTGCCCAGCTTGACGCCGGGGGGCGCCTGGCGCCGCTTATATTCGGCGACGTAGAGCAGCCGCTCGATCCGCGCGACGGTTTCGCGGTCGAAGCCGCGCTCGGCAATCTCTCCGACCGACAGTTCCTCCTCGACCAGTCCCATCAGGATCGGGTCGAGCACGTCATAGGGCGGCAGCGAATCCTCGTCCTTCTGGTCGGCACGCAGTTCGGCCGAGGGCGGGCGTGTGATGACGCGCTCGGGCATGACCGGCCCTTGCGGCCCGAGCGACCAGCGCGGCATGTTCGCGTTGCGCCAGCGCGACAGCGCGAACACCGTCGTCTTGTACGCGTCCTTGAGCACCGAATAGCCGCCAGCCATGTCGCCATAAAGCGTGGCATAGCCCACCGACATCTCGCTCTTGTTGCCGGTCGTCAGCAGCATGTGGCCGAACTTGTTGCTGATCCCCATCAGCGTGACGCCGCGGATGCGCGCCTGGATATTTTCCTCGGCCAAATCGGGCGCGCGGCCATCGAACACCCCGGTCAGCATCGTGTCGAACGCGGTCATCGCCGGCGCGATCGGGATGGTGTCGAGCCGGCAGCCAAGCAGCCGCGCGCACTCGGCGGCGTCGCTTTCCGAGATATCGGCGGTGTAGCGTGACGGCAGCATCACGCACCACACCCGCTCCGGCCCCAGCGCGTCGACCGCCACCGCCGCCGACAGCGCCGAATCGATCCCGCCCGACAGCCCCAGCACCACGCCCGGAAAGCGATTGGCGTTCACATAATCGCGCAGGCCGATCATCATCGCGTGATAGGTGTCGGCGGGATGCGGGTCGAGCTGGGCGATCTCGCCGGGGAGGCAACGCCACCCTTCGGATCCGCGCTCCCACACTGTTTCGCGTAAATGCTCTTCCCAATCGGGCAGCTGATGCGCCACCGATCCATCCGTGTTGAGCACGAAGCCCGCGCCGTCGAACACCAGTTCGTCCTGCCCGCCGACGCGGTTGATCAACGCCAGCGGCAAGCCCGTTTCCGCGACGCGCTTGCGCGCCACGCCACCCACGCGCAGATCGTCCTTGTCGATCTCGTACGGGCTGCCGTGCGGCGCGATGAGGAATTCGGCGCCGCGTTCGCGCAAATGCGTGCAAACCGCCGGGAACCAGATGTCCTCGCAGATCGGCACGCCGATGCGGACCCCCTTGAATTCGATCGGCTCGGGCAGCGGGCCGCTGGCGAATACGCGCTTTTCGTCGAAGGTGCCGTAATTGGGCAGCTCGTGCTTGACCGTGCGGCCGGCGATCCGCCCGTTCTCGATCAGCAGGATGACGTTGTAGACCTTGTCGGCGATGCGCTCGATCGTGCCGGCCAGCATTGCCGGCCCGCCATCGTTCGACGCCGCGACCAGCCGCGCGACCTGCTCGCCCGAACGCCGCGCCACCGCCGGCTTCAAAACCAGGTCTTCCGCCGGATAGCCGACCAGCTCCATTTCGGGGAATACGATCAGGTCCGCCTGCGTCTTCGCCCGCGCCGCGAGCATCCGGTCGGCATTGCCGGGCAGGTCCCCGACGGCCTGTCCCAATTGCGCCAGCGCGATCGTTAGTCTGTCGGCCATAGGCTTGCCCTAGCGGCGACCCTCACTCTAGGGAACATCGCGGCAGGGGATTCTGGGGTCGCGAACATGAAATTACTCACCGGCAACGCCAATCCGGCGCTGGCGCAGGCGATCGCCCGCTATCTCGACGTCAAGCTGGTCGACGCCAATGTCCGCCGCTTCGCCGACGAGGAGGTGTTTGTCGAAGTGATGGAGAATGTCCGCGGCGAGGACGTCTTCGTGCTCCAGTCGACGGGCTTCCCGGCCAACGACAATCTGATGGAGCTGCTGATCATGATCGACGCGCTGAAGCGCGCGTCGGCCAAGCGGATCACCGCCGTCGTCCCCTATTTCGGTTATGCGCGGCAGGACCGCAAGCCGGGGCCGCGCACGCCGATCTCGGCCAAGCTGGTCGCCAACCTGATCACCGTCGCGGGGGCCAACCGCGTGCTTTCGGTCGATCTCCATGCGGGGCAGATCCAGGGCTTTTTCGACATCCCGACCGACAATTTGTTCGCCGCGCCGGTGATGGCGGCGGACATCCAGGCGCGCTTTCCGACCGACCAGCTGACCGTCGTGTCGCCCGACGTCGGCGGCGTGGTCCGCGCCCGCGCGCTCGCCAAGCGGCTCGCCAACGCCCCCCTCGCCATCGTCGACAAGCGCCGTGAGCGCGCGGGCGAGAGCGAGGTGATGAACATCATCGGCGACGTCGAGGGCCGCTTCTGTGTGCTGATCGACGACATCGTCGACTCGGCGGGCACCCTGTGCAACGCCGCCGCCGCCCTGCGCGCGGCCGGGGCGGTCGACGTCGTCGCCTATGTCACGCACGGCGTCCTCTCGGGCGGCGCGGTGGCGCGGGTCGAGCGGTCCGAACTCGCCGAAATGGTCGTCACCGATTCGATCTCGTTGCCCGAAGGCGGGGACGAGGCGGAGAAGATCCGCCTGCTGACCATCGCCCCGCTGGTCGCCGAGGCGATCAAGCGGATCGCCGACGAAAGCTCTGTCAGCTCGCTGTTCGATTGATGCGCGACACCGACCTCGCTTTGGCGCAGCGCCTCGCCGATGTCGCCGGCGAGGCGATCCGCCCGCTGTTCCGCGCCGGCCTGCGGGTCGAAACCAAGGACGACGCCTCGCCCGTCACCGCGGCGGACCGCGCCGCCGAGGCCGCGATGCGCCGCCTGATCGAGGCCGAACTGCCCCGCGATGGCATCGTCGGCGAGGAATATGGCGAAAAGCCCGCGACCGGCGGGCGGCAATGGGTGCTCGATCCGATCGACGGGACGACCAGCTTCATCGTCGGCCGGCCGATCTTCGGCACGCTGATCGCCTTGCTCGAGGACGGCTGGCCGGTGCTCGGCATCATCGATCAGCCGGTCGCGCGCGAACGCTGGGTGGGGGCGGTCGGCCAGCCGACGACCTTCAACGGCAAGCCCGTGCGCACCCGCGCCTGCGCCGGGCTCGATGATGCGGTGCTCGCCACGACCAGCCCCGCCATGTTCGCCGACCGCGACGCCGACCGCTTCATGGCGCTCGCGGCGCAGGTCGCGCGGCGGCGGCTGGTATGGGGCGGGGATTGCTACAATTACGGCCTGGTCGCCTCGGGCCATGTCGACATCGTCATCGAAACCGATCTCAAGCTCCATGATTTCGCCGCGCTCGTGCCGGTGGTCGAAGGCGCCGGCGGGACGATGTGCGACTGGGCGGGCGACCCGCTAAGCCGCGACAGCAAGGGGGACGTCATCGCCTTGGGCGACCCCGCCCGGCTCGACGACGTCCTGGATATCCTTGCTTGAGCGACGACGGCCGGTTCACGATCGATTTCAGCAAGGCGGCGCCCGCGCTGCAGCCTTATGTCTCGACCTATCACTTCATGACGCAATCCTGTGGCGGCGAGACCTATGATTGCCTCGCCCCCGAATGGGCGGTGCTGCGCGTGCGGCAGCATGGCGGCTGGGACTGGGCCGAAACCGGCGCCCCGCGCGGCGCCGCTCCGCGCGTCTCGCTGACGGGACAGCTCAGCAGGGCGATGCACCTGTACGGCAGCGGCCATCAATTCGTCGGCGTCGGCATCGTCCCGCTCGGCTGGGCGGCGCTCATCGGCGTCGATGCCTCCCGCTATGCCGACCGCATCGTCGATGTCGAGGCCGATCCGGCGCTGGCGCATCTCCTGCCGCTGGCGGAGGCCATGGCGGCGATATCCCGGCCCGCCGACATGGCGGCGCTCGACGGTCATCTCTCGCGCCTGGTCCGGCCGGTGCGCGATGCCGCGACGATCGTCGCGATCAACGAAGCGCTGCTCGATCCCGCGATGAACAGCGCGGGCCGCCTCGCCGCGCATGTCGGGCTGAGCGCGCCGCAGCTCGCGCGGCTGTGCAGCCGGGTGTTCGGATTTCCGCCGCAAAAGCTGCTCAAGCGCCAGCGCTTCCTGCGGACGCTGGCCCGGGTGCTGCTCGAGCCCGACCTGCGCTGGATCGAAACGCTCGATCCGGCCTATTACGACCAGGCGCAATTCAGCCACGATTTTCGCGAGGCGATGGGGATGAGCCCGCGCGACTACCTTACCATGCCGCATCCGTTGATCCGCGCCGCGGCGGTCGCGCGCGCGAAGATCATCGGCGGGCCGTTACAGGGACTGCACAGCCCGCGTTCCTAGAAGATGCCCAGGAACTTCTTGCGCTGATCCTTGCGCTCCTCATGGGTGGTCTTGCCGCTTTCCGACTTGGCGGTCGAACCCTTGCCGACATCGTCGCGCGGCTTGCCGCTGGTGGTTTTCTGCGCCGCGGCACTGGCGGCCGACAGCACCGGTCCGCAGGCGGCCGACTTGGCATCGCCGACATCGACGAACGCCAGCACCGCGGCCGGGGGCGCCACCGCGAGCAGGCCGAGCCCCGCCCCCGCGCGGGTCAGCAATTGCGGACTGATGATCTGGAAGCCGGGCTTGGCGAACACCCCGTTAATGCCCACCGGCGACTGGCCGGAGAACAGCGAGAAGGTCTTGCCGTCGGCGCGGAACGCCAGGTCGAGCGCCTCGGTGCGGAACGAGAAGCCGCCGCGCCCGATGATCACGTTCTTGGTCGTGTCGATCAGGATCGGGTCCGCCGCCGCGATGCCGTTGCGCACCGTGAAGGCGACCAGCCCGCAATTGATGTCGACCGGCTTCTTCAGCTTCTTGCCGAGCAGCTTGGTCACATACGTTCCAACATCGATCTCGGCGAGCTGAATGTTGCGGGTCCATAGCTGGCCTTTGGGGACGACCACCGCGATGCGCCCGTCGGACGTCGCCAGGCTGCGGCGCACCGAGTCGCCGGTGCCGGTCATCTTGATCCGCGCGCTGATCGTGCCGGTCGTGCCGCTTTCCTCGACCCCGAAGCGGCCCAGCAACTTGCCCATCGGCGTCGGCGACAGCTTGATGTCGTAGCTGGTGATCACCGCGGGCACGCGCGCGTTGATCGAAATGTCCGACCATAATTTGCCGCCCGCCACGTCGAAGGTCAGCGGGCTGAGCTTCAACAGCGAGTGATCGAGGTCGAGCGTCAGCCCGATATTGCTGATCGGGAAGTTCTTCGCGCGCACCGTCGTCACGCGGTATTTCACATCGGCGTCGAACTTCTTGATCGCCTCAATCCGCAGCGGCGCGTCGGGCAGCACGCGCGGCGTGCCGGCGACGGTGCCGACCACCGCGCCGCTCTTCGCCGCCTGTTGCGGGCTCCAGCCGAAGAACGGCCCGGCATCGAGGATGTCGAGCGTGCGCGTGCGCAGGTCGGCGCTCATGTACAGCCGCTCGCCCGAATTCTGGGGTGTTTTGACGCTGAGGCGGCCGGCGATGTCGCTCGCGCCGAACACGCCGCGCAGACTGGTGAAATCGTAATTGCCGCCCTGCTTCACCATCGTCGCGGCGAGCCGGTAAGCGCGCGTCTCGGGCACCGCGACGCCGATGAAGTCGAACAGATGCGCGATATTGTCACCGCGCGCGGTGGTCGCCAGCTTGGCGCCGTCGATCACCGTCGCCCCGGGCAGGGTGCAGTCGACGGTCACCGTCTGCCCCGCGACCCACGCCTGCAGCGTCAGCTTGTTCTCGCCGCCGCCTAACAAGACCTTAGGCGAAA
>CAXTPT010000013.1:35721-59587 GCA_964246315.1 uncultured Sphingomonadaceae bacterium
CCCTTCAGCTGGAAGGGCTTGCCGTTGAATTTGCCATTGCCGGTGAAGCGGATGTCGTTGGTGATGCGCTTCTGCTGGCCCGTCACCGCCGCGATGTCGATATGCGCCTCGAGCCGCATCTTGGGGTCGAGATAGTCGACATGGGAGCCGACCGCCGACGTGCGTTCGATATGCGGAAACTCGAACGGCTTGCCCGCCTTGTTCGGATCGCCGAACGTCCAGGTGTTGCGGTTGTGCGTGGCATCCCATGCCAGGTCGACCTTGGCGCCGTCGAGATTGAGCCACATCAATTCGCGCCGGCCCAGGATCAGCGGCCAGGTGCGCAGGCGCGTGTCGATATGCTTCGATGTGAACAGCTGACCGCCGCGCCAGGCGGGGTTCGATACGCTCAGGCCGTCGGCGACGAACTTGACGTTGATCCAGTCGAAATAGAGCTGGAAATCCCCCGCGACCTTCACCTCGCGTTCGATCTGCTTGCCGACGATGCGTTCGAACGGATGCTTCAGGAAACGGCCCTTGGTGATGTAGAGCACTAGCCAGGCGAGAAAGATCGCCAGCAAGAAGCCGAGGATGACGCGCAGCCATACGGGCGTCCGCCGCCAGCGGCTGCGCGCGGGCTGGTCGCTTGCCGTGGCGGTCTGGTCCGTCCGGTCCGCCGGCGCAGCGGCGTCTGCTTCGGGCGCGGCGGTCGGTTGCTCGGGTTCGGCCATCCGGCATCCAACGAGCGTCGCACGCGCCCGGTTCCTTGCCTTTTCCCCCGCCCGCCACTACAGGCCGCCGCTTCAACACGACGGTCTACCACGAATCGCCTGGCTGAAAGGGCTGCCAGGGCGGTTTCGAACGTCGCACCGAAAGGACGAAAATGCCCAAGCTCAAGACCAAGAGCGGGGTGAAGAAGCGCTTCACCGTCACCGCGACCGGCAAGCTGAAGCACGGGGTCGCCGGCAAGCGCCACCGCCTCATCAGCCACAATGCTAAATACATCCGCCAGAACCGCGGCACATCCGTGCTGTCGGACGCGGACACGCCGACGGTGCGCCTGTGGGCGCCCTACGGCCTCAAATAGGGAGGCCGGGTAGATGGCACGCGTCAAGCGCGGCGTTACGACGCACGCGAAACACAAGCGGATCCTGGATCAGGCCAAGGGCTATTATGGCCGCCGCAAGAACACCATCCGCATCGCCCGCCAGGCGGTGGAGAAGGCCGGGCAATACGCCTATCGCGACCGCAAGGTCCGCAAGCGCTCGTTCCGCGCCTTGTGGATTCAACGCATCAACGCCGCGGTGCGTATGGAAGGGCTGACCTACGGCCAGTTCATGCACGGCCTGAAGCTCGCCGGCGTTGATCTCGACCGCAAGGTCCTGGCCGACATCGCGATGCACGAAGCGGAAAGCTTTAGCACCATCATCGCGCAGGCGAAGGCTGCCTTGCCGCAAGCGGCATAAGCAACCTTCGTAACGGGTGCGCAGCAGGGCGTGGACGGCTTGCCGTCCGCGCCCTTTTGCTATTCCGCTCCCGGCCTCGTCATTCCCGCGAAAGCGGGAATCCATCTCCGGACCCCAAGATGCAGCGTGAGTTCCAGCCATGTACGTATCTTCTCGCGAGCCATCGCAACGGCACGCTGTATTGCGGCGTCACGAGCGATTTGATGGGGCGGCTGTGGCAGCATCGTGACGAAGTCCTGCCAGGCTTTAGCGCGAAGCACGGGGTCAAGCGTCTCGTCTGGTTCGCGCAGTTCGCGACGATGGAAGGCGCCATACTCCGCGAGAAGCAGATCAAGAAATGGAAGCGTCAATGGAAGATCGAACTGATCGAAGCTGGCAATCCTCACTGGCGCGACCTAGCGGTCGATCTTGGCTTTGATGCGCTTCCGTCGAGGCGGATCGCATGATGACAATGCGGGAGATGGATTCCCGCTTTCGCGGGAATGACGAAGTGAAGGTTGAAGATTTAGAATCCCAAATCGCCGCCGCCGGCACCCTCGACGCGGTCGAGAGCCTGCGCGTGGCGCTGCTCGGCAAGCAGGGCAGCATCACCGGCCTGCTCAAGACGCTCGGGCAGATGACCCCCGAACAGCGCCAGGTCGAAGGCCCGCGCCTCAACGGCTTGCGCGAAGCCGCCACCGCTGCGATCGCCGCGCGCAAGAGCGATCTCGAAAGCGCCGCGCTCGACGCCCGGCTGGCGTCCGAACGCCTCGATTTGTCGCTCCCCGCGCCGGAACTCCCGCGCGGCACCATCCACCCCGTGTCGCAAGTGATGGACGAACTCGCCGAAATCTTCGCCGACATGGGTTTCGCGGTCGCCGAAGGGCCCGAGATCGAGGACGATTGGCACAATTTCACCGCGCTCAACATTCCCGAGACGCACCCCGCGCGGGCGATGCACGACACCTTCTATTTTCCCGCCACGGCGGATGCGGAAAATCAAACAGCCAAACTGCTCCGCACCCACACTTCGCCGGTCCAGATCCGCACCATGACGACGCAGGCACCGCCGTTGCGGATCATCGCGCCGGGCCGCGTCTATCGTTCGGATTCGGACGCCACGCACACGCCGATGTTCCACCAGATCGAGGGGCTGGTGATCGATGAGGGCATCCATCTCGGCCACCTCAAATGGACGCTGGAGACGATGCTGCGCGCGTTCTTCGAGCGCGACGATATCGTCCTGCGCCTCAGGCCCAGCTATTTCCCGTTCACCGAGCCGTCGGTCGAGGTCGATGTCGGCTATTCGTGGCAGGGCAGCCGCCGCATCCTCGGCGGCGACGAGAACTGGATGGAGCTGCTCGGCTCGGGCATGGTCCACCCGCGCGTGCTCGCCAATTGCAGCATCGACGCGGCGCGTTACTCGGGCTTCGCGTTCGGCGTCGGCGTCGATCGCCTGGCCATGCTCAAATACGGCATGGACGATCTGCGCGCGTTCTTCGACGGCGACATGCGCTGGCTGCGTCACTACGGCTTCGCCGCGCTCGATGTACCCACGCTCAGCCGGGGGATTTCGGCATGATCGCTCTTCTGCCCCCACACCCGTTCGTGCCGAGCGAAGTCGAGGCACCTTCCGTGGCGCGAGAACGTCCCTCGACTGCGCTCGGGACAAACGGAGAGAGGCTGTGAAATTCACCCTCGGCTGGCTCAAGGAGCACCTCGTCACCGACGCGATGGCGCAGGATGTGGCCGACACGCTCAACAGGATCGGCCTCGAAGTCGAAAGCGTGGACGATCCGGCGGAGCAGCTCGCCGGCTTCACCGTTGCGCGCGTGCTCACCGCCGAACGGCACCCGCAGGCGGACAAGCTGCAGCTGCTGACCGTCGATGCCGGCAATGGCCCCGTGCAGGTGGTGTGCGGCGCGCCCAATGCCCGCGCGGGTCTGGTCGGCGTGCTTGGCTCGCCGGGCGCGACGGTGCCCGCGAATGGGATGGTGCTCAAGGCGGCGGCGATCCGCGGGGTCGAAAGCTTCGGCATGATGTGCTCGTCGCGCGAGCTCGGCCTGGGTGACGAGCATGACGGCATCATCGAGCTGCCCGCCGACGCCCCGGTCGGCACAGCCTATGCCGATTACGCCGGCAGCGACCCGGTATTCGACGTCGCGGTCACCCCCAACCGCCAGGATTGCATGGGCGTGCGCGGCATCGCGCGCGATCTCGCGGCGGCGGGCCTCGGCAGTCTAAAACCCCTGGTTCGTCATTCCCGCGAAAGCGGGAATCCATCTGCTGACCTGCGCGCGAATGACACGGCGCGGGAGGTGGACCCCCGCCTTCGCGGCGGTGACGACGGCGCTTTGGTGGCGATTACCGATCCCGAGGGCTGTCCAGCCCTTTACGGCCGCGCGATCACCGGCGTCCGCAACACCGCGTCCCCCGACTGGCTGCAACGGCGCCTGAAAGCCATCGGCCAACGGCCCATCTCCGCCTTGGTCGACATCACCAATTACGTGATGTTCGATCTCGGCCGCCCGAGCCATGTCTATGACGCCGCGAAGCTCAGCGGGACGCTCGTCGCCCGCCGCGCGCATGACGGCGAAACCGTCACTGCGCTTAACGGCAAGGAGTATGCGCTGACCGCCGGGATGACGGTGATCGCCGACAATGTGCAGGTCCACGACATCGCGGGCATCATGGGGGGCGAACATTCGGGCGTGACCGACGGCACGACCGACGTGCTGCTCGAAATCGCCTATTTCACGCCCGAGCGCATCGCGCTGACCGGACAGAAGCTGGGCTTGACCAGCGATGCACGCGCGCGTTTCGAGCGCGGCGTCGATCCGGCGTTTCTCGACGACGCGGTCGAGATCATCACCGGCCTGATCGTCGGGATTTGCGGCGGGACACCGGGCGCGGTGACGCGCGCGGGCCAGCCGCCGGTCGAGCGGAAGATCGTCCCATTCGATCCGGCGCTGACGGCTCGGCTCGGCGGCGTCGAGCTGCCCGCCGATGAGCAGCGCGACATCCTCGCCCGCCTCGGCTTCGTGGTCGAAGGTAATAACGTGCGCGTCCCGACCTGGCGCCGCGACGTCGATGGCCCCGCCGATCTGGTCGAGGAAGTCGTCCGCATCGCCGGGCTCGACCGGGTCGCCTCGGTCGCGCTGCCGCGTCCCGACGGCGTCGCCAGGCCGACCGCCACCGCGTCGCAGAAGCGCGAGGGCCGCGTCCGCCGCGCCGCCGCCGCGCGCGGGCTCAACGAAGCGGTGACGTGGAGCTTCGTCGGCGAAACCGAGGCGGCAGCATTCGGCGGCGCGGCCTGGACGCTGGCCAATCCGATCTCCGAAGACTTGAAGGCGATGCGTCCGTCGCTGCTCCCCGGCCTGCTCTCCGCCGCGCGGCGCAATCTGTCGCGCGACGAAACCAGCGTGCGGCTGTTCGAGATCGGCCGCCGCTATCTGGCGGAGGCGGAGCGCCCGACCGTCGGCATCGTCCTGGCCGGCGACAAGACCCCGCGCGGCTGGGCCAGCGGGCGGGCGCAGGCGTTCGACGCCTATGATGCCAAGGCCGAGGCGCTCGCGCTGCTCGCCGCCGCCGGCGCGCCGGTCGAGAATCTGCAGGTGCTCGGCGAAGCGGGCGACCATTTCCATCCCGGCCAGTCGGCGACATTGCGCCTCGGGCCCAAGACCGTGCTAGCCAGCTTCGGCATGCTCCACCCGGCGGCCGCCAGGGCGTTCGGCCTCGACGGCCCCGTCGCCGCCGCCGAAATCCATCTCGACGCCGTCCCCGCCGCGCGCAGTGGCGGCCGCGCCGCCTACACGCCGAGCGCGCTCCAGGCGGTGCGGCGCGACTTCGCCTTCCTCGTCCCCGCCGATGTGGCGGCGGACGCGCTGGTCCGCGCGGTCAGGGGCGCCGACAAGGCGGCGATCACGTCCGCCCGGCTGTTCGACCGCTTCGCCGGCGCGGGCGTGCCCGCGGGGCAGGTCAGCCTGGCGGTCGAAGTGACCTTGCAGCCTGCCGAGCAAAGCTTCACCGAAGCCGATCTGAAGGCCATCGCCGATCGTATCGTGGCGGCCGCCGTCAAGCTCGGAGCCGTTTTACGCGGATAGACCCGCTATCGTCACTCCCGCGAAAGCCGGGGTCCATCTCCCGTACATCGCGACCTGCGCAGAGGTCGTGAGATGGCTTCCCGCCTTCGCGGCAATGACGAAGGGTTTTTGGAAGTGTTAAAATCTGCTAAGTCATTGCGTAGACAAAGGATTCTTTGAATGACGCAGCTCTTCCGCAAGTTCGTCTCGGCAATCACCCTCGCCTCGCTCGCCGCATGCGGCGGGGGCGGCGGCTCGTCCTCGACCGCCTCGACCGGCAGCACGGCCGGCGGCGGCACGCAGACCGGCGCGGGCTGCTCTCTGGTCGAGCGGCAAAACTGGGCCGCGGGCGTGCTCAACGAATGGTATCTGTTCCCCGAGACTTTGCCCGCCTCGCTCAGCCCCTCGGGCTACAGCACGGTCGGCGATTATATCGACGCGCTCACCGCCACCGCGCGCAGCCAGCGGCGCGACCGCTATTTCACCTATCTGACGTCGATCGCCGACGAGAATGCGTTCTACAATTCGGGGCAGAGCGCCGGCTTCGGCTTCCGCGTCGCGAGCGACGCGGCATCGGGCACCGCGACGATCACCGAGAGCTTCGAAACCGCGCCGGGCTATGCCGCGGGGATCGACCGCGGCGACCGCATCGATGCGATCGGCACGTCCACCGCCGATCTGCGCACCGTCAGCGCGATCATCGCCAGCGAAGGCACGGCGGGCGTGACCAACGCCTTCGGCCCGACCACCGCCGGCGTGACGCGCGTCCTCCGCGTCGTCGGCCCGGCGGGCACGCGCACGCTGACCGTCACCAAAACCAATTACACGCTCGAACCGCTGAGCAGCCGTTATGGCGTCAAGACCATCGACGATGGCGGGCACAAGGTCGGCTATATCAACCTGCGCACCTTCATCTCGACCGCCGACGGAACCTTGCGCAATGCCTTTGCCGGTTTCCGCAGCCAGGGGATCACCGAAGTGGTGATCGACCTGCGCTACAATGGCGGCGGGCTGGTCGCGACGGCCGAGCTGATCGGCGACTTGCTGGGCCGCAACCGCTTCACCAGCGAGATTTTCGACAAGCAGACCTTCCGCACCGAAAAATCGTCCAGCAACGTCACGCGCTTCTTCCAGCCGCGCGGCGAATCGGTGGCGCCGACCCGCCTGGCGTTCATCGGCACCGGCGCCACCGCCTCGGCCAGCGAGCTCGTGATCAACGGCATGGTGCCCTATCTCGGCACCAACATGGCGCTGGTCGGCGCCAACACCTATGGCAAGCCGGTCGGTCAGATCGCCATCGACAAGGCGGCGTGCGACGACCGGCTGCGCGTCATCGCCTTCGCGACGCAGAATGGCAGCGGCAATGCCAATTATTTCGACGGGCTGGCCGCGACCGTGCCCGTCACCTGCCGCGCGGGCGACGATCCGGCGCGGCAATTGGGCGACCCGCTCGAACCCTCGCTGCGCGCCGCGCTCGATTTTGTCGAGGGCAAGCCGTGCACCGCGATCGGCGCGGGTGAGCAAAGCGCGCAATCGGCGGGACGGCGGGAGCTGCTGACGCCGGCGAACCCGACGGTCGGTCAGCGCGAGGTGGCGGGGCTGTTCTGATCGCCGCGGTTCGGCCAGGCTCCGATCCGGCGCATCGGCGGCCGGGTTTGCGTCGATAACGGAGCGAAGCGCTTGACCGTCCCGTTTTGAAGCGAGACAGTGCCCCCGGGGGCATTCGAATCGGGGGGTCGAATGGGCGATGACGTAACCGAACAGAACGGGCCGGCGGAAGCCGCGCCATCGGCGCGCGCCGATGCGCCGGCGCCGCTGGCGCTGGCGTCCGATGGCACCCCGCTGCCCAAACGGATCATCGTCTTTTCCGACGGAACGGGGAACAGCAGCGGCAAGCTGTTCAAGACCAATGTCTTTCGCCTGTACCAGGCGCTCGATCTCGGCGCGCACCCCTTGGGCCAGCCGACCCAGATCGCCTATTACGACAATGGGGTCGGCACCTCGGGCGTCAAATTGCTGGCGGCTCTGGGCGGCGTTTTCGGCTTCGGGCTGCGGCGCAACGTCCTGCATCTCTACCGGTTCGTCTGCCGCAACTACAATGACGGCGATGAGATCTACGCCTTCGGCTTCAGCCGGGGCGCCTTCACCATCCGGCTGCTCGTCGCGCTGATCTGCGATCAGGGGATCGTATCCTATCGCGACGAGCGCGAACTGGCCGTCAACAGCGCCGACGCGTTCTACCGCTTTACCGACCGCAATGCCCCCGACGTCATTCCGCTGTTCTGGCTGATCGTCGTCGGCATTCGCAATGCCTTGCGATGGCTGGTCAGGAAGTTTTCGCCCCAATTGCCCGTGCCCGGCGAGCCGCAGCGCCCCGACGTCGATTTCGTCGGGGTGTGGGATACGGTTGCGGCCTATGGCGGGCCGATCTCCGAAATCACGCGCGGCATCGACAAATATGTCTGGCCGCTGACGATGACCGACTATGAATTGCCCGACAAGGTCCTCGCCGCGCGGCATGCGCTGGCGCTGGACGACGAACGCGACAGCTTCTGGCCGCTGCTGTGGGACGAGGTGGCCGAAGCGCGCAAGGCCCGTGAACCGGCCCGCGACCCCGCCTCCAGGGCCCGGTTCGGCTCGCGGCTGCAGCAGGTTTGGTTCGCGGGCATGCATTCCGATGTCGGCGGCGGCTATCCGGACGAAAGCCTGTCCTACGTGTCCTTGCGGTGGATGATCGACCAGATCGGGACGCGCCTGCGCTTCATCCCGGAGCGCGTTCGCGATATCCGCAGCTTCGCCAATCCGTTCGGGCCGATCCATGACAGCCGCAAGGGCGGCGGGGTCTATTACCGCTATCAGCCGCGCAAGATCGCGGCGCTGCTGCACAAGGCCGTGCCGGACACCGTCGGCTTCGACGAGACGCTGATCCTGCGCGATCCGACGATCGGCGAAAAGCCGCATCGCCCGCAAGGCCTGCTCACCGGCGTCAACGTGCACGCCTCGGTGATCGAGCGGATCGGCACGGGCAATGACAATTACGCGCCGATCACCCTGCCGCGCGATTTCACGGTGGTCGATGTCAACACCGCGTCGCAGGGCCTGGCGCAGTCGCTGGTCAACCTGGCCGACCCCCAGGTCCGCCTGGCGCGCGGAGAGGCGCAGGAAGATCTGTGGGACAATGTATGGCGCCGCCGGGTGCTTTATTACGTCTCGCTGCTGCTCACCGCGGTGTTGGTGGTATCGCCGCTGTTCCGCCCGGCGGATCCGTTCCGGCCGGAAACCGACTCGCGCTGGGTCGTCGATGTGGTCATCGGCTGGTTCCGCCCGGTGGTCCCCGGCCTGGCCATGCCATGGTACGAGGCCTTTCTGCGGTACAATTGGCTGTTCGCGCTGATCGGTCTGGCGCTGTGGCTGGTCAGCGCGATCATGACCAAGCATGCGCGGCAGCTGGGCGACGAATCCCGCCGCGCCTGGTGGGCGGCGCTCGATGGCCAGGATGCCCCGCGCTCCGGGCCGTCGCGGCTCCGCGAAATGCGCAACAGTTATCCGTATCAGCGGGTGCTTCAATTCTGGAAATGGGGCTTTCTGCCCGCGGTCTGCGGCCTCGGCATTCTGGCCGCCTTGTTCTATGTCGGGCTCGTCAGCCTGGCGCAGATCAATCTGGTCAGCGCCGAGCGCACCGAATTTTGCGCGCCCGGCAAATCGCCCACCGTCACCCGGGCGGACGGCAGCCTGGCGCCCTTCACCGCCGATAATCCGTGCTTCGCGACCGGCGTCCAGGTGAAGAAGGACCGCCGCTACCGGCTCTATCTCGCCGGCAGGCTCGCCGGCGCCGGGGGCGGCTCCGGCGTGAGCCCGGTGCCGCTGGCGCCGCCGCGTGACGGCACCACCGAAATGGCCTGGACGGGCCGCGGCACCGATGCCTTCCCCGGAATGTCGCGCGCGGTGATCGCCGCCTTCACGACGTTCCGCCGCGTCGTGCTTGCCGGCTGGCTCGAGCCGTTGGTCGAGATTCGCGAGACGCAACCGCGCGATTCATGGCTGTATTCGGTCGAGCGGCGGGCCTATCGCCTCTGCGGCGCATTGGGCGTGCGCGATTGCCGGGCGCCGTTCGAAGACCGCACCAGCATCGCCATCCAGCGGCTGGGCGAGGCGGTGCGCATCGACGCGCATCAGCCGAAAGGCAACGTCCCCGGCATCGCCTATGTCTGGCAATTCACCGCACAGCAGGACGGCAAGCTGTTCCTGTTTGTCAACGACGCGGTGCTGCCGCTGCTGACGCCGGACTATTTCTATCGCGCCGATGATCGCGTCCGCAATTCCGGCAGCGCCGAGGTCTGCGTCGAGGAGATTCACGAGATCGAGGATGCGCCGGACCGGTGCCGTCTGGCGGGGGTCGCGCGGCCGAAGTTTTGAAGGGGGAAAACAATGCACAATAGGCTTCGGGCCGCCGGTTATGCCGCGCTGCTCGCCACGGCGGGATGTCAGGCGGTTACCCAGGGGCTGCGCCACCCCGGCGGCTATGCCGGCTACAAGATGGACGAAAAGTTCCTCGACGCGCGTGCCGGCAAGCAAGCGCAATTGCTGCGCGCGGCGATCATCGTCTCGCTGGCCAGCCGCGTCGGCATGGCCAGCGTGCGCGACGGGCGCGACGGCGACGCTTTCGTTAAATATCAGCAGAACGCGGTCGATCAGCTCAACTTCATGGCGGGCGAGGTCTATCAGCACGATCTGAACCCGGCGCCGGCCGGCGGGGCACCGACGGCTGCGGTTCTGTGCCCGAGCCTTCGTGATCCGGCCGGGGCCTGGCTCGCTGCAGGCAGCTGCGATGCCTTCGCCGCCAATTTCGAGGCTTACCTGCCGCAGCTCGAATATAAGATCGGGCGGCTGGTCATCGCCGCCCTGCCGCAACGTCAGGCGGCGAAGTTCATCGAGGCTTCGGGATCGGGCGACATCATGGCGGCGGCGTTCGGCGCGCTGCGGCTGGCTGCCGCGTCGCTCGACGGCGTGCATCGCGGCGCCGCGGCGTACCGCTCCGCCCTGGAAGTCGAAGCGCTCGCGGCGTGCCCTGCCACCAAGACGATCGACACCGTGGACGATGCGGTCGATTGCCTGGGACTGGAGCGGACAAGCCTGAGGCATCCGAAGGGACCGCCGGCGCTGCCGCGCGATATCCCGCCGGTCGCCTTCGATCCCCTGCTCGGGCTGGCGCGCAATGCGTGCCGTTCGCTGCCGCTCGATCTGGCGGACGAAGGCAGTTCCGCGAAGCCGGCCGAAAAGGCCAAGGAGCGCGCGGTGGCCTGCGCCGGGATCAAGTTCGAACCGAAGCTGCGCTATGGCGGGCTGCGGGCGTCGGCCAGCGAACGGCCTGATCCGGCGGTCGCGCCTGGGCCGGTGGCTCAGCCGGGCGGCAACTGACCTCGACACGGCGCGCGCGTGCGTTCACAGCGCCGCGCATGCTTGTCCTCGCGTCCGCCAGCCCGCGCCGGCTTGCTCTGCTCGCGCGCATCGGGGTGGTGCCCGATGCCGTCGACCCGGCGGATGTCGACGAAAGCGTGCTCGGCCGTGAAATGCCGCGCGATCATGCCCGCCGCCTCGCGCGCGAAAAGGCGCTGGCGGTGGCCCCGCGCCATCCGGGCCAGATCGTCCTCGCCGCCGATACCGTGGTTCACGCCGGCCGCTGCATCCTGCCCAAGGCCGAGGACGAGGCAATCGCACGCGCATGCTTGTACTTACTGTCCGGCCGCCGCCACCGCGTGCTCACCGCCGTGGCGGTGGTCGACGCGGCGGGCAAGCTGCGGGAACGGCTGTCTGAATCGCTGGTCACGCTGAAGCCGCTGACCGCGCGTGAGATCGACGCTTATGTGGCGTCCGACGAGTGGCGCGGCAAGGCGGGCGGCTATGCGCTGCAAAGCTATGCCGAGGCGTATTGCCGCGACTTTCGCGGGAGCCATTCGGGGGTCGTCGGGCTGCCGCTCCATGAGACGCGCAACCTGTTGATCGCCAGCGGCCTCGACCTGTGACCGCACGCTGGATCGTCGAGGAATCGCCACTCGCCGACCGCGCCGCATTGATCGAAGGCGACGCGATTCTCGCCGCGCATATCGCGCTGAAGGGCGACGATCACCCGCGATTGGGCACGGTGCTTGCGGCACGCTGGCAAAGCCCGCAGCGGGTCAACGCCGGCGCGCGTCCCGCCGCCGCGATCCTCACCGATGCTCAGGGCAACGAGCTTTATCTGCCACGCCCGCCAGCGGGGACCGGGCCGGGACAGACACTGACCGTCGAAGTCAGCCGCGAACGCGTGTGGACGCCGCGCTCGACCAAGTTGACCAAGGTTCGGATCACCGAAGCGGCCCCCGCCGCCGCACCGACGCTCGCCGAAATCTTGGGCGGTGACATGCTGTCGCCTTACCAGCCCGATGCGCTTGAAGCCGCGGGCTGGAGCGAATTGATCGAGCAAGCCGAAAACGGCCGGGTCGATGGCGATGGCGTCCGCCTGTGGCTCGACACGACCGAGGCAATGACACTGATCGATATGGACGGCGCGGTGCCGGCGGAGGAACTCGCCATCGTGGGCGCCAGGCTCGCCGCACGCACGATCGGCCGCCTCGACATCGGCGGCTCGATCGGCATCGACTTTCCGACGCTTGCTTCGAAAGCTGCGCGCAACGCCGCCGCGGAAAGCTTCGATGCGGTGATGACCGGCCCGTTCGAGCGCACCGCGATCAACGGTTACGGCTTCATGCAGGTCATTCGCCCGCTGCTCCGTCCCTCGATCGTGGCCATCATGGCGTCGCCCCATTCCGCTGCCGAACGCGGGCGCCGCCACTGGCGTGCCGAATATGATGGCTATCTGACGCGCCGCTAAGGCTTGCACACCTCGCGGTTTTCCGAGGACATCCGCGTCAGGGAGGACGAATAGGACGAACTGATCGCGATCCCCGTGATGCCGCATTTCTTCAACTGGAAACGCACTTTGCGCGCCTTGAAATCGAGGCCGATCCGCCGGAAGTTCTCGAGAATGTCGGTCCCCAGCAGCAGCGCCGGCTGCTTGTCCAGCCCGAACACCTCGAACGGCGGCAGATCGGCAAAGGCGATCGGCACGTCGCGCAGCGTAATCGATCCCAGCTTCAACTCGGCGACCCGCGCGACCTGCAAATCGGTACTGATCCCCGTCACCCCGGTCACCGCGACGGTGGTCACCTTGCTGGGGTCCTTGCCGATGATCTTCTTGCGCAATGCCAGGTTGCCGACGGTGATTTCAGATCCGGTATCGACCACCGCATCGACGGACTGGCGATTGGCGCTGACCTGGGTCAGGATCAACTGGCCGCGCCGCCGCCGCGCCGTGACGACGATCTCACCGTCCAACCTCGGCGCGACGATCCGCGCATCCTCGACGCGTACTGTGCGCTTTTCGAAATCCATCATCAGCCGCTGTTCGACCAGCGCGTCGATGCCGACCATTCCGTCCGCGCCCAGATCGCGTTCGCGCAGCACCGGCAATTCGAGATTGTAGATCGTGCCGTTGCCGATGCCGAGTTCGTCGACCAGTACGCGAAATACGCGCGTCGAATCGGTCATGCCGTTGAGCAGCACCGGCGTCCCCTGCGGCAGCTTCAGCGCCTCGGCCACCTTGGTGCCGATCACCGTGCTGTCCGCGCCGCTGTCGACCACGAAGCGATACGGTCCCCGGCCATTGACGGTCACCGCCACGGTCATGCGGCTGCGCGTCTTGCGCGCGTCGACATCGGTGCCGGTGATCTGCAGCGCGTCGTCGATCTGCGCATTGGTCAGCGGCGGCATCTTGAACACCGGTCCCTTGCGCCTGGGTGCCGCGCTTCCGCCGGCCGGCAGCAGCAGCGCTGCACCGGCCAGCCCCAAAATCAGCCTACGCAAATATCGCCCTCTCATCCTTCTCCACCCGCCAAGCTTGGCGCCCATACCGACGAACGCAACTTTAATCGGGCGAGCCGCCGTCCGACTTCAGGACTTGGCGTTCGCCCTAGCGGCGGCACGTACCAGCTCCTGAAAGGCTTGGGCGTCGGGCGTGTCGCCCTGCCTCAGATCGATCGCCCGCCGCGTGCCGGCGTCCAGGCTGGCGTTGAACAGGCCCGCCGGGTCCGTCAGCGAAGCGCCCTTGGCGAACGTCAGCTTGACCTTGTCCTTGTACGTTTCGCCGGTGAACAGGATGCCGTCCAGTTCCCACACCGGCACGCCATCGGGGTTCGACGGCTTCTTCCATTTGCGCGTTTCGCTGACGCCGGGCAGCGCCGCGGACGCCAGCATGCGGACGCGGTCGAGCAATTCCGCGCGCCAGTCGCTCATTCGAAATGCGCGCCATGCTCGACATCCGCGCCATGCGGGACCGCATCGGCTTCGGCCGCCTTGGGCTGCGTCACCCTCGGCGCCGCGGCAAAAGGCTTGATGCCGATCCGCGGATAGACTTCGCTCGGAAAATAGACGGCGCCGTCGTTGACGACCATCGCAATGCGCTTGATGGCTTTCAAGTCCTTGGTCGGATCGCCGGGCACCAAGAAGAAGTCGGCAAGCTTGCCTTTCTCGACCGACCCCAGGCTCTGATCGCGCCCCAGATATTTCTGCATATCAAGCGTCGCCCGGCGCAGGATCTGCGCGGGAGTGTAACCCAGCGTCTGATACAATTCGAGTTCATGGTGATAGGCAAAGCTGCCGCCCATGTCCGTGCCGGGGAACAGCGGCGTGCCATTGTCCTTCAGCGCGCGCATGATCTCCGTCAGGCGGGCAAAGGTCGCCTGGGCATTCGCCTCCCCGCCGATCGTCGCCAGGTCGGTGACCGCCTGCCGGGCGTCGCGCTGCTCGCCGATCGGCAGGTGATCGATGACGTCGGCGACCTGTGGCTGCGGCTGGCCGTTGCGCGATTTGAACAGCCATTCATGGATCACGAACGTGTCGTCGAGGCCGATCCCCTTGGCCTTCAATCGCGCCAGTGTCGCCTGTACCGGCGCGGAATTGAGATCGAGGCCCGGCAGCCGCTGCTGCGCGGTAATGCGGAACAGCGTGCGCGTGTCCTCGTCGGGCTTGATCACCCAGCCGAGCGCGAGCTGGTTGAGGTGCGTCAGCTCGTCATAGCCCGCGTCGATCATCGCATCGGCATTGGTGAAGGCGGGGATATGCCCCTGGACGCGCAAGCCGAGCCGGTGCGCTTCCTTGACCATTGCCGGCACCCATTTGGGGTCGATCGAATTATAGATCTTGATCGCGATGAAATCGCGGGCCGCGTACCAACGGACCGCCTCGAGCGCCCTGGCTTCGCTGTCGACGACAAAGCCGTTGTTCGAGCTGAACGGGCTTTTCCCCTCGATGAAGCCGGTGCGCAGGATCCGCGGGCCGGCGACCTCGCCGCGCTCGATGCGGTCGATCAGGCTCGCCAGCACTTCATTGTCGTTGCCCAGATCGCGCACCGTCGTCACGCCCGCGAGTACGTTGGCAAGCGCATCGTCGGCACCGATATGGCCGTGCATTTCGACCATGCCGGCAACGATCGTGCCCCCTGCCCCGTCGACGATCACTTCACCCGGCGTCGTCTTGCTCCCGGCCGGCAGCACCGCGGCGATGCGGCGGCCCGAGACGATCACGTCCTTGGGATCGCTCAGCCCTTCGGCGACCGGGTCGAACACCCGCACGTTGGTAATGCGGATCGGCGCCGCCCAGCGGTGCGCGCCTTCTTTCTGAATACGGGCGAGACGTTCGTTCGACAGCCGCTCGGCGAGCTTGACCAGCCGGTCGTTCTCGCCCTCATAGCCTTCGCGGATGGCGTTGGCGTAGGTTGAGATCGCCGCCACCAGCGTGCCGTTCGCGTCGAGCAGGATCAGGTTGGGCGATTGCTGAATGCCACCCACGGCATAAACCGTCGCGGCGATCGCTCCGCTTTTGCCGTTCAGCGCAAACGGCTCCAATTTCTCGAGCGTCAGCTCACCGCCGGGCAATGCTGCGAATTTGCCGTCGGGCCGGGCGAGCAAGGCGCGGGCATAGACCCCGTTCGAATAAGGCGATCCGTTTTGCGCGACATAGATTCCGGGCCGCACCGATTGGCCCTTGCCCGTCGAGTCGGTCCAGGTCGATCGGGTGCCACGCCGTTCGAACGTCTCCCCTACCCTGCTGCCGAACGTCGTCGTGCCCTGCGTCACCCAGCGCGTCGGCACGCCCTGTGCATCCACGCTCAGCGTTTCCTTGAACGTCGGTCCGCGCCCGTTATTCTTGACGTCGTAATCGATCGTCGTGGTGCCGCCATTGGTATCGGCCCAGATATGGCCGACATTCTTGCCGCTGACGGTCATGACGGTGAACCGTTCCTGCGCGGCCAGTGCGGCGGTCGAAGTCGCGGCGAGTGCAAGGGCAATCAAAGTCTTCATGTGTCTTCCTTCTTGTCGACAAGCCCCTTGGGCAGCAGCCAGGGGGCGAAACGGGTGGCGAATTTCAGGCGGCGGGCGGTCTTACCGACCATCGTGTGGACACGCTTGCCGTGCGCCGCGTCCCATACCGCCTGCGCAACTTGCTCGACCGGCGTGAATTCGAGCCCTGCTTCGCGCACGGCGTCGCGGAACGACGAATTGGACGCGCGCGACGTCGTATCGAGCAATGGCGTGTCGATAAAGCTGGGCATGATCGTCCGCGCCTTAATCCCGTCGGCGGCCCATTCGCGGTTCAGGCTTTCGGTCATCGCGCGGACGCCGAATTTGGTCGCCGAATAGCTGACCATGTTCGGCCCGGCATAGATGCCCGCCGCTGACGAGGTGGTGACCATAGCGGAATTTTGCGTCGTCTTGAGATAGGGATAGGCGGCCCGCGCGCCCAAGATCGGACCGGTCAGGTTGATCGCGATGACGCGTTCGATCTCGTCGACCGGCGCCTCGGCGATCGGCCCGCCGGTGCCGATCCCGGCATTATTGAAAAACACGTCCAGCCGCCCGCCCGATTTCGCAGCGAAGTCCTTGAGCGCCGCGTCCCAGGCGTCCGAATCGCGCACATCCATGACATGCTTCGACCACATGTCCTGCGGCAGCATCGCGCCGGTCTCGTCGATGCCGCGGTCATTGATGTCGGCGAGCCCGACGAACCAGCCTTTGGCCGCAAACAGCTTCGCCGTCGCGCGGCCGATGCCCGAGCCGCCGCCGGTGATGAAGATTGCGTGCGCCATTGCGTCCCCTCTTTGCGACCTTCACAAGCCAATCCGTGGCGAAAGGCAACCCCTCGGTTCGATTTGCCGGCGTGACCAAGCGCTACGGCCGCGTCGCGGCGCTTGATGGGATCGATCTGGAGATTGCCGCAGGCGCGTTCGTCGCGCTGGTCGGCGGGTCGGGTTCGGGCAAGTCGACGCTGATCCGTACAGTCAACCGGCTAGTCGTGCCCGATGCCGGCACCGCCGAAGTCGCCGATGCGCCCGCCGACACGATCGAACTGCGCCGCGCGATCGGTTACGTCATCCAGGACGTCGGCCTATTCCCGCACATGACCGTGGGCGAGAATATCGCGCTTGGCCCGCGACTCGGCGGGCGGATGATCGATCCGGCGGAATGGCTCAAACTTGTCGACCTGCCCGAAGATTTTAGCGACCGCCTGCCCGTCACCCTCTCGGGCGGACAGCAACAGCGTGTCGGCGTCGCCCGCGCGCTGGCGACGGGTGCGAAACTGATGCTGATGGACGAGCCATTCGGCGCGCTCGACCCGGTGACCCGAGACGCGCTCGGCCAGCGCGTGCGCAAGCTGCACGACGATCTCGGCCTAACCACGATCATGGTGACTCACGACATGGCCGAGGCGCTGCTCCTCGCCGACCGCATCATCGTGCTCGACAAGGGCCAGGTCGCCGCCGACGCAACGCCTGCGCAACTGCTCGCGGGCGAGGGCGGCGAGGCGGCGCAGGCGCTGGTGGCGGTGCCCAAGCGGCAAGCCGAACTCCTGAACCCCTCCCTGCCGAGGGCGGGGAGGGAAATGCGACCGAAGGGAGCGAGGGAGAGGTGACCCCCTGTCGCGAACAAACTCATCTCTCCCTGCTTGCTTCGCAAGCTACCCCTCCCCGCTTTCGCAGGGAGGGTTAGGTGACCTGGTCCGAAACCCTCACTCGCTTGCCGCCGCTGCTTGCGCAGCACATCCTGCTTAGCGCCGCCGCTCTCGCGCTCGCTGTCCTCGTCGCCCTCCCTGCCGGCGTGCTCGCCACGCGCAAGCCCAGCTTCGGCCGCTTCATCCTCGGCTTTGCCAGCCTGGTGCAGACCATCCCCGGCCTCGCATTGTTGGCTCTGTTCTTCCCGATCCTGCTGTTCGTGCGATCCCAAGGCTTGTCGGTGTCGCCGCTCGGCTTTCTCCCCGCCCTGCTCGCGCTGACTCTCTATGCCTTGCTGCCAATCGTCCGGAATACCGCGCTGGGCATCTTGGGCATCGGCCATTCGGTCGGCGAAGCCGCCGATGCGATGGGCATGACGGTGGGCCAAAAACTTCGCTTCATCGAAGCCCCACTGGCGCTGCCCAGCGTCATGGCCGGCATCCGCACCGCCGCCGTCTGGACCATCGGCGCCGCGACCCTCTCCACCACCATCGGCCAGCCGAGCCTCGGCGACATGATCTTTTCCGGACTGCAGACCCAGAATTGGGTGCTGGTCACGGCCGGCTGCCTCGCCGCCGCGGCCCTGGCGTTAGTCGTCGATGGATTGCTGGCGCTCGCCGAGACGGGCGCGAAGCGGCGGCGCAAATGGTTGACCTGGAGCGCGCTGGGCTTCCTCATCGCGGTACCGCTCGCGTTGCTCGTGAGCCAGACCCGCGAGGACAAGCGCGTGACCATCGGCGCCAAGAATTTTTCCGAACAATTCATTCTCGCGCGGCTGATCGGGCGGCGTCTGGAGGCGGCGGGCTACCGCGTGGCCTATCGCGAAGGCCTTGGTTCGGCGGTGATTTTCCGTGCGCTCGAATCGGGTGAGATCGATGTTTACGTCGATTATGCCGGGACCATCTGGGCCAATGAAATGACGCGCAAGGACACCCCGCCGCCCGCCCGGATGGACCGGCTGATCGGCCAGTGGGCGGCGGCACGGGGTATTACCAGCCTCGGCAGCCTCGGTTTTGAAAACGCCTATGCCCTCGCCATGCGCCCACGCCCCGGCGTGCGGACGATCGGCGATCTCGATACGCGCCGCCTGACGCTCGGCAGCGATCTCGAATTCCTGGATCGGCCCGAATGGGCGGCGCTCAAGCTGGCCTATGGCCTGAACTTCAAGGCCACCCGCGCCTTTGCTCCCACGTTCATGTATGACGCGCTCAAATCGGGCGATGCCGACGTGATTTCGGCGTTCAGTTCCGACGGGCGGATCGCGGCGGACGGGCTAGCCGTGCTCGCCGATCCGAAAGGTGCGTTGCCGGGATACGACGCTCTGTTGCTGGTCAAGGACCGGCGGCTGGTGCCCATGTTGCGGCCGCTGGCCGGGACGATCCCCGTCGATCTGATGCGCCGCGCGAACTTGATGGTCGATGGCGAGAAGCAGTCGCCCGACGCCGCGGCGGCTTGGCTGGAAAAGCAAATCTCAAGATAAGTCTTCCGCCAACGCGAGGTCCGTGCGCTTACATTCAACACTTGGTGAGGATGCGGATCGCTTTCGCTTTTGCGGAAAGAGGAGGTGTTTGGATCGATCGTGCAGTCGAATATCTCCATAGACATGCACGGCATGAGCCACGGGCATAGCCGCCGTCACTGTCCCGCCATAAAAGTCGCAAATCGCCGTAACATTCTGCCGTTATGAGCGCTCCAACCGGGGGCGCGCGGCATGGAACGAGTTTCGGCGACCATAAGCGGCACGCGCAGGCGCTTCCGCACGATCTGGATCAGCGATGTTCACCTCGGCACGCGCGGTTGCAATGCCAAGCTGCTGATCGATTTCCTCGATACGACCGATAGCGACACGCTTTTCCTCATCGGGGACATCATCGACGGCTGGCGGATGAAAAAGCGGTTTTACTGGCCCGCCGGCCATAACGACGTGGTGTGGCGGGTGATGAAGCGCGCCAAGCGCGGCACGCGCGTGGTCTACATCCCCGGCAACCACGACGAGATGTTCCGCCAGTTCACCGGTATGAGTTTCGGCGGCGTCGAGATCCGCCGCAAGGCGATTCACGAGACCGCCGACGGGCGCAAGCTGCTGGTGCTGCATGGCGACGAGTTCGACGCGATCATGCTGGCGCACCGTTGGCTCGCCTTTGTCGGGGACTTTGCCTACGAATGGCTGATGCGGGTGAACGTGGCGGTCAATCGCGTCCGCGCCTGGCTGAAGCTGCCTTATTGGTCGCTGTCGAAGCACGCCAAGCACAAGGTCAAGAACGCCGTCGCGTTCATTTCCCGCTTCGAGGAGGTCGTCGCGCACGAAGCGGCGATGCGCCGCGTCGACGGCGTCGTCTGCGGCCACATTCACAATGCCGAAATGCGCGAGATCGCCGGCGTAACCTACTACAATGACGGCGATTGGGTGGAAAGCTGCACCGCTTTGGTCGAACATTTCGACGGCCGGATGGAAATCCTGCACTGGGCGGATGAGATTGCCCGCCGCGATGCGCCCGCGCCGCTGCGGATCGCCGCATGAGCGTCGCGTTGTGAACATCACCATCGTCACCGATGCCTGGACGCCGCAGGTCAATGGCGTCGTCCGCACCTTGGAGGCGACGCGTGATCAGCTGACGCGGCTGGGCCACCGGGTCAGCATCGTCGCGCCGGACCGCTACCGCTCGCTGCCCTGCCCGACCTATCCCGAAATCCGCCTGAGCATGGCGGGCGCGCGGCGGGTCGGCGGCGATATCGCCGCAACCGCGCCCGACGCCATCCACCTCTCGACCGAAGGGCCGTTGTGCGTCGCCGCGCGCCATTGGTGCCTGGCGCGCGGCATCCCCTTCACCACCGCCTATCATACCCATTTTCCGGATTATGTCGCCGCGCGCACCGGCGTGCCGACGCGCTGGACCTGGAAATATATCCGCTGGTTCCACGCGCCCGCGCACACCGTATTTGTCTCGACCCCGACGCTCAGGCGAACCCTTGCCGCGCACGGCATCGCTTATACCCGGCTGTGGGGCCGGGGCGTCGACCTGGAGCAGTTCCGGCCCGATCGGGAGCCGCTTGCCGCCCTTGCCGGCCTGCCGCGCCCGATCCAGCTCTATGCCGGGCGCGTCGCGGTCGAAAAGAATCTGGAGGCATTCCTGAATACCAGCCAGCCGGGCAGCAAGGTCGTGGTCGGCGATGGCCCCGCATTGGACGGCCTGCGCCGCAGCTATCCGGCCGCGCATTTCCTCGGCAAGCTGCAGGGTGCCGCGCTCGCCGCCGCTTATGGCCAGGCCGATGTGTTCGTCTTCCCCAGCCGCACGGACACGTTCGGCCTGGTGATGATCGAGGCGATGGCCTGCGGCACTCCGGTGGCCGCCTTTCCGGTGCCGGGGCCGGTCGATGTCGTGGCGCCGGGCACAGGCGTGCTCGACGCCGATCTCGACCGCGCGATCGCCGGCGCGCTCGCCTGCGACCGCGCCGCCGTTGCCGCGCACGGCGCCACATTCAGCTGGGACGCGAGCGCCCGCCAGTTCCTCTCCGCCCTCGCGCCGATCCGCCAGCGCGCCGCCGCCTGAGTTGCATGCTTGCCCTGGGGGGCGGCGCGCGCTAGGCGCAAGGTTCACGGGCCGCTCCGGCAAGGGGCGGCCCTTTACGTATCTTTCGTACAGGAATTGCCGAAATGGCCCAGCCGCTTATGCCGCATGCGACCGCCGCCTGGCTGGTCGACAACACCGCGCTTACCTTTGACCAGATCGCGACGTTCTGCGGGCTGCACATCCTCGAGGTGCAGGCGATCGCCGACGACACGGCGGGCTCCAAGCTCACCGGCCGTGATCCGATCCGCAGCCACGAACTGACGCAGGACGAGATCGACCGGGGGCAGGCCGATCCCAATTACGTCCTCCGGATGGATCGCGAGCCCGAATCCGCGACGCGCACCCGCGGCCCGCGCTATACGCCGGTATCGAAGCGCGCCGACAAGCCCGACGGCATTGCCTGGATCATCCGCAATCACCCCGAAGTGACCAACGCCCAGATCGGCAAGCTGATCGGCACCACGGTCAACACGATCACCGCGATCCGCGACAAGTCGCACTGGAACATGGTCAACATCACGCCCAAGGATCCGGTGACCCTCGGCCTGACCTCGCAGCGCGAACTCGACGCGGCGGTGGCCAAGGCGGCCAAGGCGGCCGGCATCGAAGCCCAGCCCGACACGCGCATCGAAGGCGACCGCGCCGCGCTGGTCGAGCAGCTCCAGCGCGAGCGCGACGAAGCGGCGCGCTACGCCGAAGCGGTGGCGCGCGGCGAAGCCGAGCCCAAGCCGGCGGCGGAAGCGCTGTTCGATCCGTTCAAGCGCTAGCATAAGCGCGCGAGCCGAAGCGTAGCTTCGGCGAAGACAGCGCGCATGCCGGCCGGCCTTGCCTAGCAAGGACCGACGACGTGGCTTTGCCACGGCGCTAGTCAGCAAAGCTGATATGTCGCCCCTGCGCAGGCAGGGTTGACCTATTCAGGGTACGAGCACGACCTATTCAGGGTACGAGCACCGTATCCTCCGCCACCGGCAGCGTCGCCCGGTAATCGCGCGTGTAATGCAGCCCTCGGCTCTCATGCCGGTGCAGCGCCGAACGCACGATCAGGTCTGCCACCTCGACCAGGTTGCGCAACTCGATCAGATCGGGCGTGACGCGGAAATTGCCGTAATAATCGGCGACCTCCTGCCGTAGCGTGGCGATGCGGTGGCCGGCGCGCTCGAGCCGCTTGGTGGTGCGGACGATACCGACATAGTCCCACATGAAGCGGCGGATTTCGCGCCAATTGTGCTGGACGACGACCTCCTCGTCCGAATCGGTGACGCGGCTGGCGTCCCAGGCGCGGATCGGCGGCGGGTCGCCGCGTTCGCTCGCCAATATATGCTTCGCCGCTGCCTCGCCGAACACGAAGCATTCGAGCAGCGAGTTGGACGCCAGCCGGTTGGCGCCGTGCAGCCCCGACTGGGTGCATTCGCCCGCCGCGTACAGCCCCGGCAAATCGGTGCGGCCATGCGTGTCGATCAGGATGCCGCCACAGGTGTAATGCTGGGCGGGCACCACCGGGATCGGGCCCGTGGTCATGTCGATGCCGAGCCCGATCAGCTTCTCGTAAATGTTCGGGAAGTGCCCCGTCACGAACTCGGGCGGCATATGGCTGATGTCGAGATGGACGTAATCGAGCCCGTCGCGCTTGATCTCGGCGTCGATCGCGCGCGCGACGATATCGCGCGGCGCGAGCTCCTCGCGCGCGTCGTAATCGGGCATGAAGCGGCGCCCGGTCTTGGGGTTGATCAGCCGCCCGCCCTCGCCGCGCACCGCCTCGGTGATCAGGAAGTTCTTGACCTCCAGGTTGTACAGGCAGGTCGGGTGGAACTGCATGAATTCCATGTTGGAGATGCGGCACCCGGCGCGCCACGCCATGGCGATGCCGTCGCCCGTCGCACCCCTTGGCGCGGTCGAATAGAGATACGTCCGCCCCGCCCCGCCGGTCGCGACGATCGTCGCGCGGCCGAGGATCGCCTCGACCTCGCCCGATTTGCGGTCGAGCGCGTAAACCCCCCAGACGTGCCCGTCGCCCGAATAGCGGGTCGCATGGCGTCCGGTGATCAGGTCGATCGCGGCGTGATCGGTCAGCAGGGTGATATTGGGATGCGCCTGCGCCGCGCGTTCGAGCGCCTGCTGGATCGCCCAGCCGGTCGCGTCGTTCACATGGACGATGCGGCGGTGCGAATGCCCGCCCTCGCGCGTCAGGTGCAGTGCGCCGCCTTCGGTGTTGAACGGCACGCCGAGCTCCTCGAGCCGCGCGATGGCGGCGGGGGCGCCTTCCACCACCATCTCGACCACCGCGCGGTTGTTGAGCCCCGCGCCGGCGATCATCGTGTCCTCGACATGGCTCTCGAAGCTGTCGCCCTCCTCGAGCACCGCCGCGACCCCGCCCTGCGCCCAGGCGGTCGAGCCCTCGGACAGCCCCCCCTTCGCCAGCACCGCGACCTGGCGATGCGGCGCCAAATTGAGCGCCGCGGTCAGCCCCGCCGCCCCCGAGCCGATGATGACGGCGTCGTAGGTCACGCGGCCCCACCCTGGCTGATTTCGTCAGCCTGTTCTGCCCGCAGGCGGGGTGGATGTGGTATTTGCTTAACGCCCCGCCCGCTTGCGGGAGGGGCAGCTCGCGCAGCGAGCGGGGTGGGATCGAGCGTTTCCGCAATGTGGCGAACGACGCCGTCCAGATTGTAACGCACCTCGTCATTCGTGAACCGAAGAATAGTA
>CAXTPT010000014.1:0-58873 GCA_964246315.1 uncultured Sphingomonadaceae bacterium
GCGCGAGCTGCTCGGCGGGATCTGCCTCAACTGGGGCTGCATCCCGACCAAGGCGCTGCTGCGCTCGGCCGAAATCTATCATAACATGCAGCACGCCGATGCCTATGGCCTCAGCGCCACGCCGGGCTTCGACATGACGAAGATCGTCGCGCGCTCGCGCGGCGTCGCCAAGCAGCTCAATCAGGGCGTCACGCACCTGATGAAGAAGAACAAGATCGCCGTGCACATGGGCACCGGCAAGCTGACCGGCCCCGGCAAGCTGACCGTCACCAATGACAAGGGTGAAACCCAGCTCGAGGCGAAAAACATCATCGTCGCCACCGGCGCGCGCGCGCGCGATCTGCCCTTCGCCCCTGCCGACGGCAAGCGCATCTGGACCTATCGCCATGCGATGACCCCGCCCGAGACGCCGACCAAATTGCTGGTCATCGGCTCGGGCGCGATCGGCATCGAATTCGCCAGCTTCTACCGCGATTTCGGCGCCGAGGTGACCGTCGTCGAAATGCTCGACCGCATCGTCCCGGTCGAGGATGCCGAAGTCTCCGCCTTCCTCCACAAATCACTCGAAAAGCTCGGCATAACGATCCTCACCGGCGCGGGCGTCGAGGCTCTGAAAGCCTCGGCGTCGGGCGTCACCGCCAGGATCAAGACCAAAGACGGCAAGGCCGCCGACCATCAGTTCAGCCACGCCATCGTCGCGGTGGGCATCGTCCCCAACACTGCCGATATCGGGCTCGAGGCGCTGGGCGTGCAGATGGACCGCGGCTTCATCAAGACCGACGCGATGTGCCGCACCGGCGTCCCCGGGCTCTACGCCATCGGCGACGTGACCCAGCCGCCCTGGCTGGCGCACAAGGCGAGCCACGAAGGCGTCATCGCCGCCGAGCATATCGCCGGCCAGCATCCGCACGCGATGGACCCCAGGAACATCCCCGGCTGCACCTATTGCCACCCGCAGGTCGCCAGCGTCGGCCTGACCGAGGCCAAGGCGAAGGAAGCAGGTTACGAAACGAAGGTGGGCAAATTCCCCTTCATCGGCAACGGCAAGGCGATCGCGCTGGGGGAGGCCGAAGGGTTCGTGAAGACCGTGTTCGACGCGCAGACCGGCGAACTGCTCGGCGCGCACATGATCGGCGCCGAGGTTACCGAACTGATCCAGGGCTATACCGTCGGCAAGACCGCCGAGCTGATCGCCGAGGACTTCGCCCACACCGTCTTCCCGCATCCGACGCTGAGCGAGATGATGCACGAAAGCGTCCTCGCGGCGGACGGCAAGGTGCTGCACATTTAAGCGATCGATCTGTCACCCCGGCGCAGGCCGGGGTCCAGATAAGCCTCAGGGCCGAAACGGACCAGCGCGTGAAGGACCTATCCGGACCCCGGCCTGCGCCGGGGCGACATGGGTTGGGAACCTCGGGGCGCGGCCGATAGTTGCCCCCGCATGCCCGACAAGACCGACCAAAAGCACGCCGAAACCTATGCCGCGTTCAAGCAGGCGGTGAACATGACCCCGGCCGCCATCGAGAAATTCCTCGACACCGCCGAGTCCAGGAAAGTCGGCTGGAAGGGCGCGGACGGCAAGGGATCGGGCGAAAGCGTCGGCCATGCCTCCGGCAGACGGATCATCGAGATCAAGCGCAAGAAAAAGGCCGAGCTGACCGACGATGATTACCAGCATATGGCCAAGGTCGTGGCCTATGTCGGCCGCCACATGGCGCAGGGGCCGGCGCACAAGGCCGACGTCAAGGACAGCCCGTGGCGCTATTCGCTGATGAACTGGGGCCACGATCCGTTGAAGGGTTGAGCGAAAAAGGACTGTCCTAATAGGGACGGCTGTGTTTCAACGCGCGGCATGAGCCACTCGCAAAAGCCCGTCGCCGCGCCTCACGCAAATCCGCACCGGGAGACGAAATCGAGGCAACGTAGGCGATACTTTCGATACTTCCGGCGCGGATTGGCCGCAGCCGCCGCGCTCTTCGCGGTCAGCGAATCGGTCTCCGCGCTGGCTGAAACCGTGATCGTCACCGCCGATCGGATGCTCGATGTCGCCGCGGGGCGCTACGTCGCCAACCCGATGATCACCGTCGTCGATGGGCGCATCTCCAGGGTCGAGAGCGGCGGCACGCCCGCTGCCAATGCCAAAGTCATGGCGTTTCCCGGCAAGACCTTGCTCCCCGGCCTGATCGACATGCACGTGCATCTGACCAGTCTGGCCGAAGTCGGCGGCTATCAGACACTCAAATATACCGATCAGTTCTGGACCGCGGTGGGCGTCGCCAATGCACGGAAGACGCTCGACGCGGGCTTCACCACGGTCCGCAATGTCGGGTCCGACGGCTTCGGCGATGTCGCGTTGCGCGAAGCGGTCGATGGCGGCTGGGTGCCCGGCCCGCGCATCGTTACCGCGACCTATGCCATCGGCGCGACGGGCGGGCATTGCGACGACAACCGTCTGCCGCCGTCGCGCGACCGTGCTGAAGTCTCGACCGTCAACTCACCCGCCGAAGGGCGTTCCAAGGTGCGCTGGCTGCACAAATATGGCGCCCAGGTGATCAAGATCTGCGCCACTGGCGGGGTCTTCTCGCTGGGCGACAGCGTCGGCGGTCAGCAGCTGAGCGAGGAGGAGATGCGCGCCATCACCGACGAGGCGCACATGCTGCACATGAAGGTCGCGGCGCACGCGCACGGCGATGAGGGCATCCGCGCCGCGATCCTCGCCGGGGTCGACACGATCGAACATTGCAGCCTCGCGTCCGACGAGACGATCAGGCTCGCCGTCCAGCGCAAGACCTGGTTCGGCATGGACATCTACAACGACGATTACATCCTCGCGACGGGCACCGCCAATGGCACCGAGCAGGAAAGCCTCGACAAGGAAAAGGCGATCGGCCTCAAGCAGCGCCAGACCTTCCAGCGCGCGGTCCGCGCCGGGGTGCCGATGATCTTTTCGAGCGACGCCGGCGTCTATCCGCACGGCGACAATGGCAGGCAGTTCGCCAAGATGGTCGAATGGGGCATGACCCCGCTGCAGGCGATCCGGGCGGCGACGGCCAGCGCCGCGGAGGCGCTGGGCAGCCATGGCGACAATGTCGGCAGCATCGCGCCGGGCAAATATGCTGACATCATCGCGGTATCGGGCGATCCGCTGGCCGATGTGCGCGTGCTCGAACATGTCGACACGGTGATCAAGGGGGGCGTGGTCGTATTGCCCGGCCGCTGACGCTGGCGGTCTGGGGCGGGCTGCTGATCGCCCTGGCCATCGTCCTCGGCCTGCTGGTCAGGGGTCTGCCGGGCAGCTGGGACATCGCCCTGATGCGCGCCATCGCCTTGCCCGCGCGGCAGGCCGGGCTTGGGCCGATCGCGCTGGCGATCACCCATTTCGGCGATCCGGGCGTCCGCCCGCTGCTGCTCATCGCGACCGGCGCGGTGATGCTGTGGCGGCGGCGGATGCGGGCGGAACTGGTGCTGCTGGCGGGCAGCGCCGCCTCGATCCTGCTCACCGCCTTGCTCAAGGGGCAGTTCGGCCGGGTCCGTCCGCAGATCGTGCCGTGGCTCGACTTGCCGACCGATGCCTCCTTTCCCAGCGGGCATTCGTCGAACACCATGGCCATCCTGCTGCTGTTCGCCCTGCTCAGCGGCGGCGGCTGGCGCACCTGGCTGGCGGCGGGCGTGGCGGTGCTCGTCGGGCTGACGCGGATCGTGCTCGGGGTTCACTGGCCGAGCGACGTGCTCGGCGGTTGGCTGATCGGCACCGGCGTCGCGCTGCTTGCGTTGGCGGTGGCGCGGTACAGGATGCTGCCGCCCGGTCCGGTCCACACCGGCGACAGCCGTTCGGATGCCGCGATGGCGGGATGAGCGCCGATCAGCCACAGATAATCGAACCGGCCATAAGGCAATTGCCCCATCGCGTCGGCGAACGACCAGCGGTCGGGAACGCCGGGCTTGAGGCATTGGACCGACCAGAAATGCTGTGACGGATCGTGATAGAAGGCAGCGGAGGGCCGCCAGCGCACCTGCGTCAAATGACCGCCATCGGTGTCCCACTGACCGTTGCTCCACGACTGCCGATAGACCGCCAGCAGTTCGCCCAAATGCCCGCGCCGGTCGGACCGCCAATGCTTGGCGGCATTGCACGCGCTCTCGCTCAACACGATCACGCGCGAATGCGCGGGAATCAGCGGCAACACCGCCAGCTGCGCGCGATAATCGCGTTCGTAAGCCGCAAAGCCGAAGGCGGTGACCGCCAGCCGCGCCGCGAACAGCGCGTAACCGCTCATCGCGACGCCCCGGGCCAAGCTTGGCGGCACACGCGACCAGTCTTGCGCGGCGAAGAACAGCAGCGGGATGACCGGCAGCAGCCGCATGTCGGCGAAATGCGATCCCGACAGCCGCGACGGCATGACCACGAACAGCGCCATCAGGAACAGCATCGCCGGCACCACCGCCCGGTTGACCCGCGCCCCGCGCCGCCAGCCGGTCACCGCCACCGCCACCGCCGCGATCAGGCTGCCGATATCGAACACGATATTCTGGTCGCGCAGCACCATGATCAGCGCGTTGAGTTTTTGCCGCACGCCGATTTCGTTGACCCCGGCGATCGTCTGCGTGCTCAACCGCCAGATGACGATGATCGCCACGCCGGCGATCAGCGGGCGGAGGCGCCGCAGGAAGGCCAGGATGTCGCGCCGATCGAGCCGCTCGACCGCGGCGAATTCGCGGGAGGCGACGAACAGGCTGAACATCGAGCCGCTGATCGCGTGGCACAGGAAGATCAGCGGCACGGTGAGCCAGGTCAGCGCCTCGCGCAGCCGCGGCCGCGCGTCGAGCCGCACCCACGCCGCAAAGCCAAGCAAGGAGAGCCCGACGCCCAGCAGGTAATTGAGGAAGCCGTAGTTGAACGGAAAGCTCCAGACAAATACCAGCGCCCAGCCGGTGGCCGCCGCCCCCGTGCGGTTGAGCGCCCGCGCCACCGCGAACACGCCGGCAGTCAACAGGGCGGGGATCGCCGCCGCTACCAGCCAGTAGGCGCGGGTGATCGACACTGCATGGCGGAGCGCCTCGACGATCAGATCGGCGCCGAGGTTGGGCACCGGATGCCAGACGAACCCCATCAGCGCGCGGAATGCCGGATCGTCTTGGCCCGCGGCGATCGCGGCGCGGCCCATATGGCCGGGCA
This sequence comes from uncultured Sphingomonadaceae bacterium, assembly GCA_964246315.1. GTDB lineage: Bacteria > Pseudomonadota > Alphaproteobacteria > Sphingomonadales > Sphingomonadaceae > Sphingomonas_O. Next base: position 5,177 of record CAXTPT010000014.1, read on the forward strand.
CGTCGGTCAATGGCGGGATCGTGACGAACCAGAAGGGAAGAGTGGCGAGGACGGCGCAAGCCAGCGCCATCCGCCGACCCGCGGGCCAGGGCATCATGCTCCTCACGGCGTGCGGCTATTTCCTGCCACGCACCACCCGGCTCACCGTGCCGAGGAAATTGCGCGCCGACAGTCGGAGGCTGGTCATCCGTGCGGCGCGCAACACAGCAAGGCCGCGCACCGTTGGCCGCGGCTGGAGCGTCGCGAACAGCGCGGCGTAACGCGCCACCAGCAGGGCCTTTCGCCGCTTCTGCGCCGGTTGCATCAAATCGATCTCGCGCGGGTCGAGCGGTTCGATCGCGACGGTCTTGGCCGCGACGGCGCCGGCGAGCAGCGCCTCGCCGGCGGTGGTGCGCGCGATCACCAGGCTGCGCCCCGCCGCCTCGTCGAACTGCGGATAGCCGCTTTCGCCGCCATACCAGGCATCGGCACAGGCAATGTCGGCGACGCCGCCAACCGCATCGGGACAGATTTTGCAGCGGAATTGGACATGGCCCGAAAGGTGCGCGCCCCAGCTTTTGGCGTAGCTCATTTCGGCATAGCTGCCATCGGCACGGGTGGCGCGTGCCTGGCCCGGCCAGCCATTGCCGCGATAGCGGAAGGCGGTCACTTCCGGGGGCTCATAGCCCATTGCGCGGATCACCGCATGGCTGCCCGCGCGGCTGGGAATGCCGCCGCAGAAGAAAGCGAGCATGACCGGAAAGCGTTCGGCAACCCGCGGGTCGAGCGTGCCGAGCTGGCGCAAAGCGGACACATCGCAGGGCTTGCCCACAAAGGCGTAGCGCCGCGTATCGGCGAGAAGCGCCTCGATGTCGCTCAGCGGCGCGGACGGCGCGTAGCGCGACCCCGCCGAAGCCGCGACCTCCTCCGGCGTCGTCGAGATCACCATGATGTTGCCGACCGGATCGATGGTGTCGGCGCGCGTTTGAACCACGGCATCGACCAGCCCGCTGGCCAGCGCGTGATCGAGCAACGCCGAGATCATCCCGCCCGACGAGGCCTTGTGGCGCAAGCCATCGTCAGTCGCATGCCCGGTCGCGACGGTGCCGAGCGGTCCCCAGGCAGGGTCGATATCGGCACCGTGTCCCCATGGCGCGACTTCGGAACCGGGGCAGGCGCGCGCAATCTGGCGCTCGGCTGCGGCGGCGATCGTCGCGGTCTGGCGCGGGCGCAAATAGCCCGGTGGGGCGAGCTCGAGCGTCACCGCGTCGCCCGCTATGGAAGCGCACAAGCCGCAGCCCGCGCACAGCTCACCCTTCAGCACCCGGGACAGGGTCGGCGACGGCGTCACGCGTTGATCGCCGCCACTCGATCCCCCCTATTTGGCTTAACCGGCGGGCTTCGGCGCCGGCGCGGCGCCCGCGGCACCCTTGGCCGGGCCATAGCCGGGCTGATAGCGCACTTCCTTGCGGGCCTTTTCGATGCGCGCCTTCAAATCCTTGTCGGCGGCTTCCGACACCCGCTTGTTCTGCAGATAGTTCATCGCATAATCGATCGCCTGATCGCCCTGGAACGGCACGACATCGACCTTGGTGATCTGGTTCGCGACCAGCGCGCCGTTGTTCGGCAGGACGAAGATTTCTCCGGCTGGCAGTTGCGCGATACGCTTCATCAGGTTCGGATCGACCTGAATGGTGTCGAGCTTGCCGTTGGCACGCTGGTAACGGACGCGCGACTCGATGAGCTGCTGCTCGACCGCTTCCATTGTCTTGAGCGGCTCAAGGCTCTTGAGCAGCGCGGTATTGCCCTGCGGCACCGCAAACGCGATTTGATCAAGCGAATAGACCTTGCGCTGCGCGAACAGTTCGGGCGTCGCGTTGATAAAGGTCATCGCCTCGGCGCGGGTCGGCGCGGCCACCTTGCTGGCAATCTCACGCTGCAGCGTTTGCACCAGCAGAGCCTCGTCGGCGCGGCGCTTCTGCATGATGTAGGTGGGCGATTGATCGAGCTTGCGCTCACGCGCGACGTTGGTGAGGATGGTCCGGCTGATCAGCACATCAAGCGCGGCGTTCTTGGCCTGCTCACGCGCCTGTTCGTTGCTCGGCACGTTCATACCTTGCAGTTCGGCGTTGAGTTCGCTCGATGTGATCTCCTTGCCGTCGACCACCGCCACCACCTGCCCTTGCGCGACAGCCTTGTCCTCGCCCTTCTTGCAGCCTGCCACTGCGAGCGACATCGCCACCGCCGCGAGCAACTGGCGCTTCGTGCCAACCATCATCATCTTTCACCCCAGATAAGGAACGCGGCTCTATAGGTTGGCGCGTAGCCACGGCAAAACGAAAAGATGATGAACGCTTGCCCCGAGGCTGAACGAGGATAGAGCCACGCGCGAATCGGAACGATCATGGCAAATCAAGCGCCGAAAATCTGTCTTGCGGGTTCGGGTGGCGGGCATTTACGGCAGTTGCTGGATCTCGAACCCGTCTGGTCGAAGTTCGACTCCTACATTCTTACCGAGGATACCGCGCTGGGACGTAGTCTGACAGCGCGGGCTCCGGTCGATTTCGTGCGCCATTACACATTGGGTCAGGCGCGCATCGGCCATCCGCTTAGGATGCTCGGCGGCGCGTTCGATAATCTACGCCAATCCTGGCGGTCGGTACGCCGGCGACGGCCCGATGTGGTGATCACCACGGGGGCCGCGTCGATGTTCTGGACCTGCATCTTTGCCAAGCTGCAAGGCGCCAGGATCATTCACATCGAATCCTTTGCGCGATTTGACAGGCCGTCGAAATTCGGGCGGCTGGTCGGTCCGTTGGCGGACGATGTGATCGTCCAATCCGCGGGTGTTGCAAAACGCTGGCCGCACGCGCGACTCTTTGATCCGTTCCGTTTGCTCGACAGCGCGCCGCCAGCCAAGCAACCGCTGATATTTTCGACCGTAGGTGCGACATTGCCATTCGGCCGGCTGACCAACGCGGTTGTCGAGTTGAAGGCATCCGGTGCGATCCCCGAGCAAGTTATTGTGCAGACGGGCGATGGCGGTGTGGTGCCGGTGATCGCCGACGGATTGGAGCAGCACGAAACGCTGCCATTCGATGAGATGAAGCGCATTCTCCGTCAGGCCGAGGTCGTGATCACTCACGGCGGCACCGGTTCGCTGATTACCGGGCTGCAAAATGGTTGCCGCGTGATCGCGGTGCCCCGGTCGTTCGCACTCAGGGAAATTTACGATGGGCACCAGGAGGAAATCGTCGCGGCATTTGTCGATCGCGGACTGATCGTCCGCTGCGACGATGTCAGTAACCTGGGCGAGGCAATTGCTGAAGCGCGTCGCAGACCGATCCGGATGGCGACGACAGATCCGGCCGCGCTGATGACGTGGCTTGAAGCGGAATTGTCCGTCTAGCCGCGCCCCACTCCCATATAATCGAAGCCCAGCCGGCGGACTTCGGCTGGATCGTAGATATTGCGCAGATCGACTAGACGCTTTTCGGCCATGCGCTGGCCGAGCGTATTGAGGTCGAGCGCGCGAAAGGCGTTCCATTCGGTGACGATCGCCACCGCATGCGCGCCATCGGCGACGGCGTAGGCATTGTCGCAATAGCCGATGTCGGGCATCAGCGCGCGGGCAGCGTCCATACCTTCGGGATCATAGGCGCGAACTTCCACCCCCGCGTCCAACAGGCTCTGAACGATGGCCAGGCTCGGCGCCTCGCGCATGTCGTCGGTGTCTGGCTTGAAGGTCAGGCCAAGCAGGCCGACGCGCTGGCCGCGTGGCTCTTCGCCCAGCACTTGAACGATCTTGCGGCCCATCGCCCGCTTGCGGCTGTCATTGACCGCGACCACCGCCTCAACGATCCGCATCGGCGAGGCATTGTCGTCGGCGGTCTTGAGCAGCGCCAGCGTGTCCTTGGGGAAGCACGACCCGCCATAGCCGGGGCCGGCGTTGAGGAATTTGGGGCCGATGCGGTTGTCGAGCCCGATGCCCCGCGCAACATCCTTCACGTCCGCGCCGACCGCTTCGCACAAATCGGCGATTTCATTGATAAAGGTGATTTTGGTCGCGAGGAACGCGTTGGCGGCGTATTTGGTCAGCTCCGCGGTACGCCGCCCGGTGAAGAGAATCGGCGCCTGATTGAGATAAAGCGGACGATAGATTTCGCGCATGACCGTCTGGGCGCGCGTGTCCTCGGTGCCGATGACGATGCGGTCGGGGCGCTTGAAATCGCTGATCGCCGCGCCTTCGCGGAGGAACTCGGGGTTGGAGACAATTTGCGCGTCGACATCGGGAGCATCCTCGCGGAAGATGCGCTCGACCTCATCGCCGGTGCCGACGGGCACGGTCGATTTGGTGACGACGACCAGCGGCCGCGTGGCGATCGCGGCAATGTCGCGCGCTGCCTGATAGACATAAGTTAGATCGGCATGGCCGTCGCCGCGTCGTGACGGCGTGCCGACGGCAATGAAGATAGCCTCCGCCTCGCGCGCGCCTTCGGCAAGGTCGGTCGAAAAATGCAGCCGCCCGGCGGCGACATTGGCCGAGACGAGCTCGGCGAGCCCTGGCTCGTAGATCGGCATGCGGCCGGCATGCAGCGCGTCGATCTTGCTCTGATCGAGGTCGACACACGTCACGCGGTGGCCGAAATCGGCCAGGCACGCTCCGGAGACGAGACCGACATAGCCCGCCCCGATCATCGTGATGTTCATGATGTCAGGCCGCTGCCGACACCTGTCGAGACGCGCGCGCGGCCAGCATCCACAAGTAGCTGGGCAAGCCCTCGTCGACGAAATGAAGCGCGTCGCCCTCGCCTGCGGGCTCGCGCCGATGTTCGAGCAGCCCCGCGCTCGTAAAGGTTTCGATCAGCACCCTGACTTGCGGGGAGGGCTTTTGTCCATCCAGCGAGAACCAGCCGTTGGGGGTGCTGGCCATCGCGGCCAGTTCGGCGAGCGGCTGCGGATACATTCCGGGATCGGCGATGCGGACGCGCTGAGCGACCAGCACCGGCAAGCGCGCCTCGGTTTCCTCGACCATGCGCTCCAGGCCAGTCGCGACATCTTCCTCACGCACGTCGTAGCGCCCGGCATCAAGCGCGATCATCGAGCTGTGATAGGCGATCAGGCGGACCAGATAGGGCGAGCCATTGCCGAGCTGCTCGACCATCGCCGCCGCCCCGGTGGTGAAGCTGAGCCCGCTGGCTTCTTCGCCGATGCGCAGGATTTCGCGCACCTCATCGGTCCCCAGCCGCTGAATCGGCACGCCGATGATATTGCGGCGGATCGAGGGCACATAGCCGATCAGTTCGTCGAGGTTGGGCGAGACGCCGGCGATGACCAATTGCACCCGCGCGGCGGCGTCCGACAGGTTCTTGATCAATTCGGCAATGGACTGGCGGAACAATTCGCTGTCGACCCGGTCATATTCGTCGAGCAGGATGATCACGCGGGTCGAGGTGATCGACGACAGAACTTCACTAAGCTCGCGCGCATCGAATTCGCCTGCGGGCAGCAGGCTGGTAAGGCCGCCGGCCTGATCGCCGCGCTCGGTAGCCGGCGACACGCTCTGGTGAAAGCGCAGCGGCACGCCTTTCAGCATGGTGCGGAAGGTCGAGCTGAACTCCGAACGCGCGCCGCACGTGCTGTGCAGCACGGTATAGTCCGAGTCGGCGGCAAGCTTGTGCAGGATGTGCAGGATCGAAGTCTTGCCGATGCCGCGCTCGCCGAAAATGACGACATGGCTCATGCGGTGCTCGATCACCTCGATCAGGTGTTTCAAGACCTTGGTGCGGCCGGCGAAGGTGCGTTCGTCGGTCACGGGCTGCGTGGGGGCGAAAACGTCGCGCACCTGCGCGCGGGTGCGATCGAGCCGGGCCTCGTTCTGATTCGTCGTGCGCGGGCGGTTGATGATGCCGCGAAACGTGGGCAGGACACGGCGCGCGCGGGGTTCGGACGCACGGATCTCGATACGGCGCATGACCGGCGTGGCCGATTCAAGGCCGTCCGTTTCCTCGTCGGAGCGAACCGGCGAAAACCAGCCGCGCATGGTATCGATAAAGCTCAAAACCCGTCCTTTCGTTACCCGAACGCCTTAGCGCGTCGCCCAATCGGGCTTAATCACGAAATAAATGTAAGCGAGCACCGCCGCGATCGTCACAACCGCCAGCGCGTGAAGCCAATCGCCGTTTCCCTTCAGCGCTTCGTTGCCAAGATAATTGGCCAATGCGCAGCCGATCGACGGCGGCAAATACGACCAGATCGAATCCTGCGTGCCCTTATCGTCGAACGACCGTTGCAGAAATATCACAATAATGCCTGCGAATATCGCTACCGTCACCCAGTCATAGACCGTCTGCATCTTGTCCTCGCGCCGCTATCGCCTGTCGCCGCAGCCCTTATCGTGCCGCGGGACGCGCGGCAAACGCAGCACTGTGCCGCAATCGGACGGTCGGGCGCTTTGTTTCCGCTGCCGCTCGGGCTATGCGCGCCAGCATGCGTTTCAGGGAAATCATGGGTATGACCGCAGGACGGTCCCTCGCTGGCGGGTTGCCCGTGATCGCCGTGGTCGCGCTCGCGCCCGGCGCGGCGTTCGCGCAACAGGCGCCGCAGCGGGAGTTCTCGCTCAGTCCGCAGCTGCGCCTCGAATATGATGACAACATTTTGCGGCTTCCCGACAATGTGCCGACGGCCGCCGGCCGGCATCGCGACGATTACCGCAGCTCGCCCCAATTGGCGGTCAATATCGTCCGCCCGATCGGCCGCCAGAGCGTGTTCCTGACCGGTCTGGTCGGCTATGACTTCTACAAATATAACCGTCAGTTGAACCGCGAGCGGATCAACCTGACCGGAGGGGGGTCCTATTCGCGGGGTTCGTGCACGACCAATGGGCAGCTGAGCTATGTGCGCCGCCAGAGCGATCTCGACGACATCCTGTTCAGCACGACGGGCCGGGGGAGCAACCGCGAAACCTTTTGGTCACCCAGCGTCGGGATCAGCTGCGGCAGCGCGGGCGGGATTTCGTCCAGCCTTGGTTACTCGCACGACGATGTCGAAAATTCTGACCTGTTCCGCCAGTTCGGGAACTATCATGCCGATACATACAGTGCGCAAATCGGGCTGAACCGTCCGGCCATCGGCAATGTCGGCATCTACACCAACTACCGGCGCGGCGTCTATGACAACCGCTTCCTGGGCGATGGCCGCCACGAGATCACCAAGAGCTACGCCGCGGGTCTGCGCGTCGACCGGCAATTCGGCCGGATCAAAGGGCATATCGGCGGCGGCGTCACCCGCGTCGAATCAAACACGCCTGGCGTGCGCGGCTTCAGCGGCGGCACTTACGATATCTCGCTGACTTACACGACGCCGCGCGCCAGCGCCTATGTCGGCCTCGCCCGCGCCGTGCAGCAGTCCAACCTGCTCGGGGTCAATTATTCGATCGTCGACAGTTTCGATCTCGGCCTGACCTACAAGCTCAATGAGCGAATCAATTTGAGCTCTGGGCTGCAATCGACGCGCCGCCGCCTGTCCCAATCGCCGTTGGCGCCGGTTTTCGTCGGCAATAACAATGATCGCACGCGCTCGATCAACGTCGCTGCCTCGTACGATGCAGCGCGCCATGTCTCGTTCGATCTAGGGGCGACCTGGCGCCGCCGGCGCGGCGATTTGCCCATCTTCAACTATAATGCGCGGATATTAGCGCTAACACTCAGAATTCATTAAGACGCATTAAAGCATTGGGGCTGATGATGAAGAACCTACTGACCGTTACAGCGCTGCTGATCGCAGCGCCGCTCGCCGCGCAAACCGCCACGTCGCCCGCCGCCGCGCCGGCTGCGGCCGCCAATTCGATGAGCGAGGACAGCTATCTGCTCGGTCCCGGCGACACCATCGAGGTCCGCGTGCTTGGCCAGAACGACTTCACCACCCGCTCGCGCATCCGCGAAGACGGCACGATCGCGCTGCCGTTCGTTGGCGATGTCAAAGCGACCGGCGAAAACAGCACCGCTTTCGCGCGCACCGTCGCTGCCCGGCTCGACAAGGGCGGCTATTACGCCAAGCCGATCGTCAATGTCGAAATCGTGTCCTTCGCCAGCCGGTATGTGACGGTGCTTGGCGCGATCGCCAATTCGGGGCTGCAGCCGGTCGACCGCGAATATCATCTGTCGGAAATCCTCGCCCGGGCCGGCGGGCTGCGCGCTGACAGCAATGACGAAATCGTCATCCGCAACGATGCGGGCCAGGAACAGCGTCTGACCTATTCGTCGGTGGCGCTGGGCCTGCCGGACAGCGATCCGATTGTCCGTCCGGGCGACCGCATCTTCGCACCGGTGGCCGAGAGCTTCTATATCTATGGTCAGGTCAATGCCCCGGGTGCCTATCCGACCAAGAAGGATCTTTCGATCCGCAACGCGCTGGGCCGCGCGGGCGGGCTGACGCCCAATGGCTCGCAGGGCAAGGTCAAGATTTTCCGCAAGGGTCAGCAGATCAAGCTGTCGCTCGAGGAAAAGGTCCAGCCGGGCGATACGATCGTCGTTGGCGAACGGCTGTTCTGATACCCATTCGGGGGTTCGCCGCACTGCGCGGTTGAGGAGTTGATACATTGAGCCTGATCCAGTTTTTCCAGATCCTGTGGGCGCGGCGGGTGATCGTGCTTGCGGCGCTGCTCAGCTGCGTGATCGCGGCGGCCGTCACTGCCGAGCTTCTGCCCGAGCGCTACACCGGCCGGGCGCGCGTCATGCTCGATGTTATCAAGCCCGACCCGGTGACGGGCCAGGTGCTCGGCAATCAATTCCTGCGCGCCTATACCCGGACGCAGATCGAGCTGATCAAGGACTATCAGGTGGCCGAGCCCGTGGTCGACCGGCTCGGCTGGGCGGGCAACCCGGCGATCATTCAAAGCTACCAGAATTCGGTCGAGAGCCAGAGCGAGGATATCCGCCATTGGCTGGCGCGTGAGATCATCCGCAACACCGACGCCGGGTTGATCGAGGCCTCCAACATCATGGAGATCACGTTCAAATCGTCCAATCCCGACACCGCGCGGCGCATCGCGACGGTGCTGCGCGACACCTATGTCGATGTCAGCCTGCAATTGCGCCGTGAGGCCGCGGGCAAGACCGCCGACTGGTATCAGCAACAGCGCGAAGACGCGCAGCGCCTGGTCGAATCGACCGAAGCCGAACGCGCGCGTTACGCCAAGGAGCACAATATCGTGCTCAACGCGGCGAACATGGATCTCGAATCGGCTCGCCTCGATTCGCTGTCGGCGCAATCGGCGAGCGCGGCGGCCCTCGGTGCGACGCCGCAGATGCGTCTGCCGCAAACCGCCGGTCCGGCGCAGATGCAGCTGGCGACGATCGAACAGCAGATCGCGCAGGCCGGCCAGACACTCGGCCCAAATCATCCGACCTTCCAGGCGCTGCAGCGCCAGCGTACGGTGCTCGAGCAAGCAGCGGCACGCGAGCGCGCGGCGGCGGGCGGCCCGGTCAGCAGCGGCAATCCCGGCGCGGCGATCAATGCCGAATATGAACGCCAAAAGGCCAGGGTCATCGCGCGCAGCCCCGAAATCGATCGCATCCAGCAGATGACGCGGGATATCGAACAAAAGCGTCAGGAACTGTCGAAGATCGAAGACCGCGCCGGCGAGCTTCGCCTTTCGGCCAACGTGTCCGAAACGGGCCTGACCGCGATGGGCACCGCGACATCGGGCGAAAAGCCCGATTTTCCGAACAAGCCGCTGATCATTGCCGCCGCGACGGGCTTCGGCCTGGTGCTCGGCATCTGCCTGGCGCTGCTGGTCGAAATGCTCGGGCGCCGCATCCGGACCGCGGGCGATCTGGAAACTTCGGCGGGCGCGCCGGTGCTGGCCGAGGTTCATCTCGACCTGCCCGAACAGCCGCGCCGCTGGCTGCCGTCGCTCGGCCGGGCGCATCCTGCGCTGCCGGCACCCGAGGCGGTCTAGATGGCTGAGCTCATCGAGAACGAATCGCGCGTTGATTTCGCGATCCCCGAGCATGAGGATCCGACGCGTTCGATCCTTTTGCTGACCGAGCCGCATGGCATGACGGCGGAAGCGATCCGCGCGGTCCGCACCCGCCTGATCGCGCAGCATGTGCGCATGGGACGCCGCGCGCTGGCGATCTGCAGCGTTGCACCGTCGGCTCAGGCGAGCTTCGTCGCGGCCAATCTGGCGGTCGCGCTGGCGCAGGTCGAGATCCGCACGCTGCTGGTCGAAACCGATTTGCGCCATCCGCGTCTGGCGGCGATGTTCGGCCTGCCCGAAACGGATCCTGGACTGAGCGACGCGCTGATCGACGAGGATGTCGATGCCAGCGATATCGTGCGGCAGATGCCGCTGCCGACGCTGTCGATCGTGACCGCCGGGCGCGATCCGGCAGCAGGCGTGGAAGCGATGGGCAGCGCGCGCTTTGCATCGATCGCCAACCGCTTCCTGCGCGAACATGATTTGACGATCTTCACCACGGCGCCGTCGAACCGCAGTGCGGACGCGCAGCGCGTCGCCAGTGTCGCGGGCTATGCGCTGATCGTGGCGCGCAAGGACCGCAGCTATATTCGCGACATCGAGGTGTTGAGCAACGCGCTCAAGGCCGACGGTGCGACCATCGCAGGTTCCGTGCTGATCAGCGCCTGATGACCACTGCCGCCGCCAAACGTCCGCCGGGTGTCGACGCGGCTATCGCCCGCTGGCCGCTCGCCCTCGGACTGGCCGTGCTGATCATTCCGACATTGATCGTGCTGGCGCGGGAGAACTGGACGACCGAGGCGGGCATCCAGGGGCCGATCATCCTCGCGACCGGGCTATGGCTGTTCTTCAGTCAGAAGGAGGTGCTCCGCGAGCATCGCCGCCCGGGCTCCATGCTCGTTGCCTTGCCGGTCGGGCTGTTTGGCGCGACCGCCTATATCGCGGGTCAGGCGTTCGGCTTTTTGGTCATCCAGGTCGGCGCGACCATTCTCATCGGCGAGGTGATCTTCTACCTGTTTTATGGTGCCGAAGTGTGCCGCCGATTGTGGTTTGCACTGCTCTATCTCTATTTCGTCGCGCCGCTGCCCGGCTGGTTCCAGGACCGGCTGACGGGTTCGCTCAAGGAATGGGTATCGGCTTCCGTCACGCAAATCCTCAGCGGCCTCGGCATGCCCGTCGTGCGCGAGGGTGTGGTGATGTACGTGGCCCAATATCAGCTGCTGGTCGAAGACGCCTGCTCGGGGCTCAATTCGCTGACCAGCCTGTTCGCGATCGGGCTGTTCTACGTTTACATCCTGCATCAGGCGACGGTGCGTTACGCGCTGCTGCTTGCCGCATTGATCCTGCCGATCGCGATCTTCGCCAACATGGTCCGCGTGATCATCCTCGTGCTGCTGACCTATTTCGTCGGCGACGAAGCGGCGCAGGGCTATCTGCACAACACTGCGGGCATGCTCACCTTCATTACCGCATTGCTGACGATCATGCTGATCGATTCGGTGCTGCAGCGCTTCCCGGTCAAGCGCAGCGAGAGGCACAGCCTTGCCTGATCGTCGCGATTTCCTGCTCGGCGCCGGACTTGTCGGCGTCGCGGGCGCCGCGCAGGCACTGATCCCGCGGCACAAGGTGTCGCTGCTCGGCAACCGCAAGCTTGACGCAATGATCCCGCATCGGCTGCCTGGCTTTGCGCCGCTGGCCGGCGCCGGCGTCATCGCCCCATCGCCCAAGGGCAGCTTGGCCGACCGGCTGTACAGCCAGACATCCCAGCGGATCTTCCAGACCGATGACGGCGATGTCGTGATGCTGCTGATCGCTTATGGCGGGACGCAGAGCGACCAGCTGCAACTGCATCGTCCCGAAAGCTGCTACCCGGCGGTCGGCTTCTCGATTTACGATGGCGGCAATCGTGCGATCCCGCTGGGCGGCGATGCGGCCGTGCCGGTGCGGCGCCTGACTGCCCGGCTCGACCAGCGGGTCGAGCAAATCTGGTATTGGACGCGCCTGGGCGAATATCTGCCGCTGACCGGCGGGGAGCAACGCACCGCGCGTTTTCGCAACGCGCTCGACGGCATTGTCGCCGATGGCGTGCTCGTGCGCATGTCGACGCTGACACAGGACGAGGCTCGCGGAGACGCGGTCAACGAAATGTTCGCTCGCGCGATGATCGCGAATATCGGTCCGGAGGGACGCCGCGTTCTACTCGGCACGCGTTTCACCGCCGCGGGCGGTGCGCCCGCTCGTGTCTGAGGTCGAGAGCTCAGCCGTAGAGCAAACTGCCCGGCCGCAGCATCGCCGCGTGCCGGTGCTGCTCGAACTGTCTTCGCTGGTACTGGTTGCGGTCGAGGTGCTGGTGCTGCTCGGCGCGGCGGCCTTATGCTGGTGGTTGCTGCTCGGCGATCTCACCGCGGAGCGCGCGCGCAGCTATGGCGGCACGATTTTCCTCGCGCTGACCTTCTTCGCGACCTTCGCCGAACTGACGGGCGCTTACGATCTTGACGCCCGCTTCTCGATGCGCGTGGCGTGGAGCCGCTTGCTGACGGCGTGGTTCGTAACCATTGGCTTCGTCATCGGCGCGGCGTTCTTCCTCAAATTGTCTGCGACCTTCTCGCGCGCGTGGCTCGTCGCCTGGTTCGTATCGGGCCTTGCCGGGCTGGTCTTCGCGCGCGGCTTCGCCACGATCCTGCTACGCTCGGCGCGGTCGCGCGGCGTGTTCAATCAGCGCGTGGCTATTTTCGGCGGCAGCGAACAGGGCTGGCGCATTGCCCGGCATATTCTCGGCTCCAGCCGTGTGACGATCGATCTGGTTGGCATCTATGATGACCGCAGCGTATCCCGCCTGCCGCCGCCGCAGAGCAATGTCCCGCTGCGCGGCGGGCTCAACCAGCTGGTCGAGGATATCCGCAAGGGCGAGATCGAGCAGGTCATCATCGCGCTGCCGTGGCAGGAAGAGCGGCGCATCAAGGATATCGTTACGACGCTGTCGCTGACCCCGGTGCGTATCCGTCTGGCGCCCGATCTGGTCGCCTATATGTTTTCGCAACGCGCGATGGTGCTGCTCGACAGCGTGCCGTTGATGACGCTGTTCGAGCGACCGATTTCGGGCACCGACCAGATTTTGAAGCGCACCGAGGATGTGGTGATTGGCATTATCGCGTTGGTCCTTGCCGCGCCGCTGATGGTGGCGACCGCCATCGCCATCAAACTCGACAGCCCCGGCCCGATTTTCTTCAAGCAGCCGCGCGAAGGCTTCAACAACCAGCACTTCCTGATCTGGAAGTTCCGCTCGATGCGCATCGACAGGCTCGAATATGATGGCATCAATCAGGCCACCAAGGGCGATCCGCGCGTGACGCGGGTCGGGCGGTTCATTCGCGCGACTTCGATCGACGAGTTGCCGCAGCTGATCAACGTGCTGAAAGGCGACATGTCGGTGGTCGGCCCGCGTCCCCATGCGGCGACCACCAAGGCGGGCGGCCGCGAGTTCAAGGACGTCGTGTCGACCTATGCCGCGCGCCACCGCGTCAAGCCCGGCATCACCGGCTGGGCGCAGGTCTCGGGCTGGCGCGGAGAAACCGATACGGAGGACAAGCTGGTCCGGCGGCTTGAGCACGACCTCCATTATATCGAAAACTGGTCGGTGCCGTTTGACTTGTACATTATCGCCAAGACGGCATTCGCGGCGGTCTCGTCCAAGGCCTATTAGCCGCCGCGTTGCTGCCGCATTCGCATGGCAGGGTGACGCCCTGCTTTTAGGATTCCACCCATGGCCGACCGCAATGCCACATTCGACACCATCAAAGCTCAGATCGAACCCTTCAACAAGAAGCAGGTCGCCGTCACCGGCGCGACGACCTTTGCCGGCGACCTTGAATGGGACTCGCTGACCGTGATGGATTTCGTCGCGGCGATCGAGGATGAATTCGACATCCTCATCACCATGAACATGCAGGCAGAGATCGAGACCGTCGGTCAGCTGGTCGATGCCGTAGACAGGCTGAAGTCGTGAGCGACGCGATCGACACCGCCGCCGACGGGCATACTCCGGCCGAAGTAAGCGAGCCTAAGGATCTGTTCAGCAAATTCGATCCGCTAATCCAGGAACGCGAGGCGCTGCTTGCCACCGGCGTGCGGGACCCGTTTTCCATCGTCATGGACCGGGTCACGTCGCCGACGCGCGCGGTGATCCAGGGCAAGGACACCATCCTCCTCGGCACTTACAATTACATGGGCATGACCTTCGACCCCGACGTGGTGCAGGCGGGCAAGGACGCGCTCGACAAATTCGGCAGCGGCACAACCGGCAGCCGCGTGCTTAACGGCACGTATCAAGGTCACCGGGAGTGCGAGGACGCTTTGCGGGAATTCTATGGCACCTCGGGTGCGATGGTCTTCTCGACGGGCTATCAGGCCAATCTGGGGGTGATTTCGACGCTTGCCGGACGCGGCGACTATGTGATCATCGACGCGGACAGCCATGCCTCGATCTATGACGGCTGCTTCCTTGGCGATGCCGAGATCGTCCGCTTTCGTCACAACAGCGTCGAGGACCTCGATAAGCGCCTCGGTCGCTTGCCCGCCGAGGCGCAAAAACTGGTGGTGCTCGAAGGCGTCTATTCGATGCTCGGCGATATCGCCCCGCTGCCGGAGATGGTTGCGGCAGTGCGCAGGCACGATAACTGCATGATCCTGGTCGATGAAGCTCACGGCATGGGCTTTTTCGGCGAGCACGGCCGCGGTGTGTTCGAGGAGCAGGGCGTTTCGGACGATGTCGATTTCATCGTCGGCACCTTCTCCAAATCGGTCGGTACGGTCGGCGGCTTCTGCGTTTCCAACCATCCCAAATTCGAAATCCTGCGCCTCGTTTGCCGCCCCTATGTCTTCACAGCGTCGCTGCCGCCCAGCGTGGTGGCGACGGCGGCGACCTCGATCCGCAAGCTGATGCATGCCGGAAACAAGCGCGCGCATTTATGGGAAAACAGCCGCATCCTCCACGCCGGATTGCGCGAAATGGGCTACACGCTCGGCACCGAAACCGCGCAGTCGGCGATCATCGCGGTGATCCTGACCGATCAGGCGCAAGCGGTGGCGACGTGGCAGGCCCTGCTCGAACACGGCGTTTATGTGAACTTGGCCCGCCCACCCGCGACGCCGGCCGGCATGTTCCTGTTGCGCTGTTCGCTGTGCGCCGAGCACAGCCGTGAAGAAGTCGATGTGATTATCGACGCCTTCCGCAAAGCGGGGCAGGCAAGCGGTGCGCTGCCGAGCTGATCCTGTTAATAACCATCCGTTAACTGTAAACCGGCGATTACGGGTGCAGGGGTTGGGCATTTGCAGGACCGAGCAACATCGCGGTGGCGAACCGGTATAGCGATCACGACGGGCGCGATTGCGGCGCTGATCGTGATTGCGCTGGTGGTCGTACTCAACGTTTCGATCCGTCAGCGCGACGCCGCCATCGCCCGGCAACAGTCCAGCTATGAGGTTATGATCCTCGCGCGCCAGCTCGACGCGTCGATCGGCGAGTCCGAGGCGATGCTCGGCCGCTTCGTGATCAGCGGTAAAGACGAAAAGCGCTTCGGCCGTCTTTACTTCGACGGCTGGCGGCGGGCGGCGGCGGAGATCGAAGCGCTCGACCGGGCGGTCAGCGATCCGCCGACCCAAAGGCTGATCAACCAGCTGCGCGAGGTTTACAACGCCCGTGGACAAGAGCTCGCAGACGTCGCGTTGCGCACAAATTATGGCCAAAACCCGCAGGCCTTGAGCCTGTTTTATGACGCCGGGCGCTCGGCCAGTGTCGCCCAGATTTCGCGACTGCTCGATGCGATCGTCGCGAACGAACGCACGTTGCTGGACACGCGCACCGAGACCGCCGAGGCGCGCATCGGCCGGTCAAATTCGGTGACGACCGCACTTTCGCTGATTGGTGGCTTGCTGGCACTCGGTGCCGCATTGCTCGCCTGGCGGATGCTCGAGGCGCAGCGCGAACGAGAGGACGAGGAGGAGCGCAGCGCGGACCTGGAAATCGCGGTGGCCGAACGCACTGCCGAGTTGCGTCACGAAATGTCCGAGCGCGAAGCCGCTGAGGAAAAGCTGCGCCAGGCGCAAAAGCTCGAAGCGATCGGTCAGCTGACGGGCGGTATCGCTCATGATTTCAACAATATGCTGGCCGTGGTCGTCGGCGGGATCGACGTTGCGCGGCGACGACTGCCCGCCAGCGCCGGAGCGGTGCGTCAATCGCTCGACAATGCCATGGAGGGTGCCGAGCGCGCTGCGGCACTGACCCGGCGCTTGCTCGGCTTCGCCCGTGCCGAACCGGTCAATGCCCTGCCGACCGACGCAGGCGCGGTCCTGAGCGACATGGAACAGCTGCTCGACCGCGTGATTGGCGATACCATCCGTGTGCGGATCAAGCGGTCCGAAAACATATGGCCGATCACCGTCGACCGGCACCAGTTCGAGAATGCGGTGCTCAACCTGGCGGTCAACGCGCGCGACGCGATGCCCGGCGGCGGGTCATTGGCCTTGAGCACGGCCAACGTCATGCGCGACGGTGCTGAATACGTGCAGGTTGCGGTGCTCGATACCGGCATCGGCATGCCACCGGAGGTCGTCGCGCGGATTTTCGAACCGTTTTTCACCACCAAGGCGCTCAATCACGGCACCGGCCTTGGTCTGAGCCAGATCCACGGCTTCATGCAGGCGGCGGGCGGGACGATCGAGATCGATTCGCGCGAAGGCGAAGGGACGCTCGTGTCGCTGTTGTTCCCGCGCGGCGAAGGCGCGGTCGAGGTCGTGAATCGGGGCGCAGCGATGATGGTCGCAGCGCCCGTCTCACGCCGCATCCTTGTGGTCGAGGACGATCCACGTGTGCTCTCGGCGACGACGGCGGCGCTTGAGGAACTTGGTCATCAGCCAATCCCGTGCGGCGAGCCGCACAACGCGCTCGCGGCGCTCGCTGCACATCGCGAAACCGAACTGGTCATCAGCGACGTGATGATGCCCGACCTGACGGGCCCCGAAATCCGCGCACGGGCGGCGGCGGAGCGGCCCGGCCTGCCGTTCCTGTTCGTCACCGGTTTCGCCGAAGAGGAAGAGGTCGAGGCGCTGCAGGGCGTGCCGGTGCTGCGCAAACCGTTTACCGTCGCTGCCTTGGGCAACGCGATCGAGGCCGCGCTTAGCGCACCTGCCCGCGTGCCATCAGCCGCGGCAGCATGACGAGCGCCGCAAGCAGCGGATGCCGCCGCTGCCAAGGAGCGATCGCGACCGGCTGTCCCGAGTGCCGCGCGATCTTCCAGGCAAGATAGTCGATGCCGCCCGCGAACGTCAGGCTCGCTTTGGCCAGCTTGGCCAGCTGACGCGCCTTGCTCCAGCGGCGCAGGCGCGGCCACAGCTTGGTTCGGTCCGGCAATTCCCCGACCGCCCGCGACAGGGCTTCGTACCGCTGCGGCTCGGCGTCGACGATGCTGCCGGGACGTGCGGCGCCTTCGGCGCGCAATTCGCTGGCATAGGTGGCGGCAAAGGCGGCGCGCCAGCGGTCATCGCCAGCGCGCGGCGTCACGGTCAGCAGTGTCTGCACCGCCTGCGCAATCAAGGGCAGGATAGCCGTGGCACTGCCATGGACCAGCCTGATCGGTTGGGCGAGGCGGGCGAAGGTCGAGGGATCGCGCGCGTCGGCCGTCGTCTCGCGCCGCAGGTCGGCCAAGCTGAGCACTGCATATTTCGCGCTGAGACCGCCCTGCGCGAAGGGAAACACGTTGGGCGGCAACAGCCGGTTGATCGCCGCCAGCCAGCGCCGGTCGTAGGCGCGGGCGTAGTCCTCCACGATCACGTAAAAATCGAGCATGCCGCCAAGCGTCGCGTCGCGCAGGCAGGAGCCGTAGAACAGCACCGCGACTGTGCCCGGATGCCTGGCCGCAATCGCCGCCGCCATGACGCTCACGCGCGGATCGACCGGTTGCGCCAGCTCGTCCGAGACGAGCGTCTCCAGTTCGGTCACGCCGCGAGGCGCAGGAACGGCATCGGCGCGGTCGAGCGCAAGGTGATCGGCCGGCCGCGCGCGGCGTGAAAGATTTCGCCGTCAAGGATCACGTCCGACGCGTCGCTCTCGATGCGGATCTGGTCGCCATGATCGATATGCACGCCGGTGAATTGCTGCTTGCCCGCGCGGCCGGTGAAGCCGGCGAACAGCGCGCGGATCACCGCCAAGGCCGAGCGGTCGACCGCCATCAGCTTGAGCCCTCGAGCGCCGGTGTCGGCGCGCGTGCCGACCAGCATCTGCTCGAGCGTCGTCACGATGAGGATCGAAAACCGCCCCTCACGCCGCCCGCTGCCGAGCGACACCTCCATCGATTCGGGCGTCTTGGGCAGGAAGCGCGCGGTCATCCCCGTCAGCACAGTGAACAGCGACGCCAGCGTCGCCAGCACATGGCTCAACCCGTTGGGCAGGCCAAGCGGATAGAGGTGGTTGCGGCAGTAGAGCATCGCGTCGGCCAACCCGGCGCCGCCCATGAACATGCCGAGCACCGGCGGGGCGTCATTCTCGCTCAATTCGATCAGCTCGCGCGTCACCACATGCGGCTCGATACCGCCATCGGCCATCGCGACGATGCGGTCGAGTGCCTCGACCGGATCGCCGCGCCAGCCGAGATCGAGCGCGATCAGGTTGGTCTTGCCGTTGGGCAGCACCGCGACGGGCGGCGGCGCGTCGCCGAACTGGCGTCCGCGATGCAGCGCCGTCAGCGCCGCCTGTACCGTCCCGTCGCCGCCATTGACGATCAGCACGCGCGGGCGGACCCGGGCGATCGAAGCCAGCGCGTCGTCAATCTGTTCGACCGCCTCGACTTCGTAATGGAAGATGTCCGAATGCCGCGCACAATATTCGCGAATGCGCGGCAGGAAGGCGCGGTTGCCGGTCGAGGTCGGGTTCGACAGGAGCGCAACCGTCGCCATGCTCAGCCCCGATACCGCACGGTAACGGGCACGACCGCCACGTTCTGCGCGACGCGCACTTGCACCACGTTGTTCGGCGGGCGGCGCTTGAAGAGGATGTCGAGCATCGTCATGTTCGGATTGCCCGAAATGCCGACACCGTCGGCGGCGCCGGTCTTGCCGTCGCCATTCACGTCCTGCCGCACATCGATCGCGTAGACGCCCGGCTTGACCGGCAGGCAATAATCGACCGCGCCCCTTGCCGGCGGTTTCTTGTAGATCGCGGCCGTGACGTATTTCTTGTCGAAATAGGTTTTTGGATCGCCACCAAAGGCGCGCACGCGAACTTCGCCGCTGCGGTTCCGCAGGCCTTCGACCTTGACCAGCAGCGCGGGACCATCGCACGCGGCGGCCGGCGCGGCGATCGTCGCCAGAGCGACGCAGGCAAGGCTGTGCTTCAGTGTCATCCGCCGCTAGATGGGGTCTGTTTACGGCGAAATGATGGTCGGAAAGGGCCTGGTTCCAACTTGCTGAGCGCCACCGACCGCTACATTGCGCGCCAGATCATCGTGCCCTTGGTGTCGTGCCTCGTCGTCGCGGCGATGCTGCTGGTGCTCGACCGCATGCTGCGGCTGTTCGACTTTGTGGCGCAGGAAGGCGGTCCGGTTAGCGTGGTGTGGCGGATGCTCGCCAATCTGCTGCCCGAATATCTCTCGCTGGGCATTCCGATCGGGCTGTTGATGGGCATCTTGCTCGCTTTCCGCAAACTGGCGCTGTCGACCGAACTCGACGTGCTGCAGGCGGTGGGTCAGGGCTATCCGCGGCTGCTGAAAGTGCCGTTCATCTATGCGGTCGTGCTGGCGGCGGTGAATCTGGCGATCGTCGGCTTCGTCCAGCCGCGTGCGCGCTACGCCTATGAAGGGCTGCGCTACGAGCTGCGGTCAGGCCAGCTCGGCGCGTCGATCAAGGTCGGTGAATTCACCCGCCTGGGCAAGAGTCTGACGCTGCGCATTGAACGGAGCGAGGATCAGGGCCGTGAGCTGACCGGCATGTTCGTCAATGTCCGCCGCGCCGACGGCACCGATGTGGCGGTGACGGCGGAGCGTGGCACGTTCCTCGCCACCGATGACCCCGACACGATCATCCTACGGCTCGAAAACGGGACGCTGGTGCAGGATAGCCCGAAATTCGCCTCCCCGCGCGTCCTCGCCTTCAGCGCTCACGATCTGCCGATCGATCTGCCCAGGATCGGCACGTTTCGTGCGCCGGGCGAACGCGACCGCGAATTGACGCTGCCGCAATTGGTCCGGACCGCCAAGGATGACGCGGCGGACGAGCTGAAGCGCGACAAAGCACGCGCCAATTTCCATTTCCGCATGGTCGAAGTGGCCATCATGCTGCTGCTGCCATTGCTCGGCCTTGCGCTGGCGGTGCCGCCCAAGCGGTCGAGTTCCGCGCTGGGCGTGTTCCTGTCAATCGTGATGGTCGTCGCCTATCACAAGGTGAACGAATATGCCGAAGGCGTCGGCGGGTTGGGCTACATCAATCCCGTGCTCGCCTTGTGGCTGCCCTTCGCGCTGTTCGCCGCGCTGATCGTCTGGATGTTCTACACCTTGGCGTTTGTGCCGGGGGGGCAGCCGATCGGCGGGCTGGAGCGCGTCTTCGGCAAGCTGGCGGGGGCGATCAAACGCTGGGTCGGCCGTTGGTCGGGAAGGGCGGCGCGTGCCTGATTTCTTCCCCTCGCGCACGCTCGCCTGGCACATGGCCAAGATGTACCTGATCCGCTCGGTGGCGGTGATGACCGTGCTGATCATGGTGCTGCAGGTGCTCGACCTGCTCGGCGAATCGGACAATATCCTGAGCGTCGCGGGCAATGGCCAGGCGCAGCTGCTGACCTATGTCTCGCTGCGCATCCCCCAGCTGATCCAGCGCTTTGCGCCATTCTGCTTCCTGCTCGGCGCGCTGGTCACGCTCGCCACGCTTAACCAGAACAGCGAGGTCATCGCGATGAAGGCGGCGGGGCTGTCGGCGCATCAGGTGCTGGCGCCGCTGATCCTCGCCAGCGTCGGCGTCGCCGCGCTGACCTTCGCCTTTAACGAGCGCATCGTGCCTCGTGCCGCGGCGACGCTCAACCGCTGGCAGGCGGTCAATTACGGCCGGATGCCGACCGGGCGCGAGGGGCAGGTCAATGTCTGGGTGCGCGACCAGGACGATCTGATTCACGCCGCCGTGGTGACGGGACGCGGCAGTGCCGTGCGGCTTGACGGCGTCAGGATCTATGATCGCAGCGGCGGACAATTGCTGCGCACCATCGAAGCCGCGCATAGCCATTACGACAAGGGCGCGCTGATCCTGCACGACACCCGGACCTTCGACGTCGCAACGGGCAAGGTGGTGAAGGCGACAGATCTGCGCTTCGGCTTCGCGTTGCGGCCGGACCAGTTCACGCTGAGCAATATCGATCCCGCCGGCCTGAGCTTTACCGGGTTGCGCCAGGCGACGACCGACCTGGAAGCCGCGGGCCGGCCCAGCGTGCCGCAACGCGCGGCGCTGATGCATAAGCTGTCGGGGCCGCTGTCGACGATCCTGATGCCCTTGCTGGCGGCGGTGGCGGCGTTCGGCCTGGCCCGCACCGGGCAATTGTTCGTCCGGGCGGTGATCGGCATGGCGCTGGGCTTTGCCTATTTCGTCGCGGACAATTTCGGCCTGGCGATGGGCAATCTGGGAGCCTATCCGGCATGGCTCGCGGCGTGGGGGCCGTTCGTCCTGTTCGCGCTGATCGGCGAAGCGGTGCTGATCAGGAGCGAGGAATAAAGGTCTTGCGCGTCAGGTTGGACACCAAGCCCGGCAACCCCGCGTAGCTCGCCCTGTGATAGGGTGAACCAGGCTCGACCGCGGCGGTGATACGGCGGTGCGCCTCTGCCAGATTATGGTACGGCACGCCCGGCAGCAAATGGTGCAGCGCGTGATAGCGCAGCCCGACCGGCGCCCATAAGGCGGGCAGCAGCGTCGGCGGCGGCACGTTGACCGTGTCGAGATATTGCGCGGTGACGGTCATCGCTTCGCCCTCATTGTCCCAGAGATGCGCGACGAGCGTGCGCACCTGGTTGAGGACCATCACCCCCGCGGCAACCGCCAAAAAGACACTAAAGTCCCCGACGGGAACGGTTTTCGTCGCCACCAGCGCGATCAGCGTCATCGCCCAGACGCTGCACGCTGCTTCCTGCGCATGCCATTGCCGCTTGAGCTCGCCCTCGGGCGCGCGGCGGCGGAACAGCGGATTGATCTGCAGCCCTGAAAAGCGCTCGACAACGGCCTTGCGCAGCGGCGGGATGAGCAGCGACAGCGGCGTCAGCACCCCGAAGCGGATCAGCATCGCCACCGGCGCCAGTGCCGAGACGATCACGAACAGCGGCACCGTCCACGGCTTCATCAGCGCCAGCGGCAGATATTCGGGATCCTCGACCGTGCCGTAACGCGTCCGCGCATGGTGGAGGTTGTGAACGCCTTCGTAGAGAAACGACGGCACCAGCAGCGGCACGCCGACGATCGCGTTCCAGCCGAAGCGGAACCACGGCAGATCGCGATGCTTGATGTGCGTCAGCTCGTGAATGAAGCTGCCCGCCCGGTACAGCGCGAGGATCGCGACCACGCCGCTGATCCAGGCCGGCACACCTGCCAGCAGCATCGCCCCCGCCAGCGCCGCATAGCCAAGCACCGCCGAGACGAGGAAATCGCCCCAATAGATCCATGGCTTCACGCCGTTGAGGTCGCGCGACAGCTCCGCCGCCGCGCGCAGCAGCGCGGCATCGTCGGCTATGCGCGACCGCGCGGTCGCGGCTTCGGCACGGGGCCGCTCAAAGGTCAGGGCTGTGGCCATGGTCTTGTCATGCCCCAAGATAGTGGCAGCAACATGGCTTTGCCACCTGCGCGCGGTTCGGGCGCACAATGGACTGTCTTTGAGCCGAAACCGTCCAGACTGGACTGGCGGCATGAGGCACATTGCAAAATTGCGGCTCAATGGGGGAGGCCATGCTCTGGACCGTTCTGCTCGCCAATTGCGGACGCGAACTGGCCCGGGTGCCCCTGCCGGCGCCGGCATCGCGCGGCGACCTGCCGTTGCGCGATCTCGCCGGGTTAGGGCTGCGTCACGATGTCGCCGCCCTGCTGATCGTGCGCCACGCAGCCGACGCGCAGTGCCGGCCCTGTCGCCAGGAACTCGACGCGATCGAACGCGCGCGCCGGACGCTCGGCGCGATCGGCTTGCGCCTGCATGACTATATCCTGTGGCACGGCGAATGCTGTGTCAGCCTGCGCGCGGCAGGCCTGCTTTAACCGCGCGGGCCCTTGCCTGGACCGCCACCGCGCGGCGGGCGCGGGCCATCGGACCGGGACGGCCGGGGTCCGCGCGGCGGCGGGCCATCGCCTCGCGGCGCCTTGTCGCCCCGGCGCGGAATGACTGTCCCCTGCGCCGGGCGGGGGCGTGGCGGCTCGGGCCGCGACGGGGCCACGGCATAGCCCTCCCGCAGCAGTTTGCTCAGCGCGCCGCGCACGCTTTCGTCGATCGACTGGCGCAATTCTGCCGGCAGGTCCGCCGTGGCGGTGTTGGCGTGGATCGCGCCGATATCGCGCAACAGATTGTTGGGCAGACCCTTGGACGCACTCTTGAGCGCGCCGATCGCGTCGACCACAGCCGATGCGATCACATCGCGCATCACTTCATTGGCGGAACGGTTCATCCGCGCGCCATGCGTCCCCCCGCCGCGCGTTGCAAGCGGCGGCGCATTGCGCCGATCAGTCCGAAGCCCGCGATCAGCATGGCCCAGCTGGCCGGCTCGGGGACCGCCGCCAGCGCGCTGATCGCGGGCGCGAAGGACGCGTTGCCGGCGAACGATGCCATCTTGCGCGCCGCGCCCAGCTTGCCGGGCGCGAACGCATCGCCGTCCCCGTTCGCGCCCTCCGGATCGAAATAGGGCAGCGACAGCTGCGCCGCGACATGCGTCGCGTCCCATTCGGCGACCGCGCCGGCCGCCAGCACGTCGAGCAGGCCGAGCACGTTGCCGCTTTCGGCCAGCTTGGCGACACTGGTGTAAAGATAGGCGCCGGCATAATTGTTCGTCGACGTCACGCTTGCGGCATCGTCGAGGCGGACCCATGTTTTTGGGGATTCGAGCAGCGCGCTCGAGTAGAGCGCGTTGCCCGACACGGTGACGCGGTTGGCGGTAAAGGCGGCGATGCCGTTGTACATCGTGCCCCACATCAGATTGTTGGTGATCTTGATCTGGTCGAGCTGCGCGCGAACGCCGCTCGCATTGGTCATGAAGACGCCTTGCATCTGACCCTCCGCGCTGCCGAGCATCAGATTGTCGCTGACGGTCAGGTTGAGGGTCGGATTGCCGGTGTTGAACAGCTGGATCGCATCGGCATGGTCGCCCGCTTCGGGCCGGAAATCGGCAAAGCGGTTGCGGGTGATGGTCGAACCGCTCGCGCCGTCGGTCATGATCCCGTCGATGCGGATGCCGGTAAAGCCGTTGTCGGATATGTTCATCCGCGTCGACCCGTCGGTCATCAGCGCATGCTTCAGTTCGGTGAAGCTGTTGCCGGTCACGGTAACGTTCGTGCTTTGCGACAGGCGCAGGCCGCGTGCTTCGTTGCTGACCCCGCCGCCCGGTACGCCGCGAATGACCATGCCGGTCAGCCGAATGTCATGGCTGCGCGACACGACCGCCGCATAGATCACCGGGTTCGCCTCGTCCGGCGCTGGCGCCGAGGCAATTAGGCGCGTCAGCTTGAGATTCGACGAATTGGTGACCTTCAGGCTGCTGAACACCGGCATGTTCGCCGAATTCGCCGCGATGATGCTGATCGCGGACGCCGGATTGAGATTCTTGAATTCGAACGCGCCATAATTGCCGGGCGCGACGCGAATCGTGTCTCCCGCCAAGGCCGCCTTCGCCGCCGCGTCGAGCTGCGCCGCATTATACACCGTGACCGTCGCCGCGTCAGCGCGGCAGGCCAGAAAACTCGCCGCGGCAACAGCCGCGACGGCAAAAGCCATCTTCATGTCTTGGTCCCCACCTCAACGCGGCCGGTTTATCGCGTTAAGAAAGGTTAATCCACGAGAAACAGTAAATGACGCTTGAATATCAGAGACTTGTGACCAGAAAGCCTCAGCGGCGTGGCTCCGGAATGGCGCCGTTGAACCGCACATCGCACGCCGCCGCACCGCGACCGCGGCACCAGTCGCCGCGCCAGCCAAGCGCTCGGCCGCGTTCCTCGCCATAGCCCAGCGTCAGGCTGCCGGTCTCGCCCAGCGGCAGGCCGACCACGCCATGAAAGGCGCGATAGCCGCCGGTGCCGACCGCCACGCCGACCTCGCCATGCACGCCGCGATCGAGCTGGGGCGGCTCGGGCAATGTCTCGGCGGCCAGGGTCTTGCGCGCCGCACCCGCCGCGATCGCCGCTTCGGCTTGCTCGGGCGTCAAACGGACGGTCTCGGCCTGCGCAGCGGCAGGCGCGAGACAGGCAAAAGCGAGGATCAGCCTGAACATGGGCAAACGCTGCGCCCACCGGGATGTCCGGCGGATGAACGCGTCACCCGCCGGCGCCAGGCCCGGTCATGCGTCGGCGGCAACCTTCGACCTGCCGCCCTTCTTGCCCTTTTTCGGCGGGGCGGGAGTGATTTCGAAGGCGAGCTTGTCGTCCTTCAGATGCACCATCACCTCGCCGCCATGCACCAGCTTGCCGAACAGCAACTCCTCGGCGAGCGGCTGCTTGATCTTTTCCTGGATCAGGCGGCCCATCGGCCGCGCGCCATAGAGCTTGTCATAGCCCTTGACGGTGAGCCATTCGCGCGACGCATCGTCGAGCTTGATGTGCACGTCGCGGTCGGCGAGCTGGAGCTCGAGCTGCAGGATGAACTTGTCGACCACGCGGGCGACGACCTCGGTAGGCAGATAGCCGAACGGCACGATCGCATCGAGGCGGTTGCGGAATTCGGGGGTGAACATCTTCTTCACCGCCTCGTCGCCCGCATCCTCCTTCGACATGTTGCCGAAGCCGATGCCTTCGCTGGCCATGTCCGCCGCGCCCGCATTGGTCGTCATGATCAGGATGACGTTGCGGAAATCGACGGTCTTGCCGTGCTGGTCGGTCAGGCGGCCATGGTCCATCACCTGCAGCAGGATGTTGAACAGGTCCGGATGCGCCTTCTCGATCTCGTCGAGCAGGAGCACGCTGTGCGGCTGCTGGTCGATGGCGTCGGTGAGCAGCCCGCCCTGGTCGAAGCCGACATAGCCCGGCGGCGCGCCGATCAGCCGGCTGACGCTGTGACGCTCCATATATTCGCTCATGTCGAACCGCTGCAGCGGAATGCCCATGATCGACGCCAGCTGGCGCGCGACTTCGGTCTTGCCGACGCCGGTCGGGCCGGTGAACAGATAATTGCCGATCGGCTTGTCGGGATCGCGCAGCCCGGCGCGGCTCAGCTTGATCGCCGAAGCGAGCTTTTCGATCGCTTCGTTCTGGCCGAAGACGACGCGCTTGAGATCGCCTTCGAGGTTGGCGAGGCTCTTGGTATCGTCGGTCGACACCGATTTGGGCGGGATGCGCGCCATCGTTGCGATCACCGCCTCGATCTCGCGCGTCGTGATCGTCTTCTTGCGCTTGTTGGCGGGCACCAGCATCTGCATCGCGCCGACCTCGTCAATCACGTCGATCGCCTTGTCGGGCAGCTTGCGGTCGTTAATGTAGCGCGCCGACAGCTCGACCGCGGACTTGATCGCGTCGGGCGTGTATTTGACGCTGTGGTGATCCTCGAACGCCGTGCGCAAGCCGGCGAGGATCTTGATCGTGTCCTCGATGGTCGGCTCATTGACGTCGATCTTCTGGAACCGGCGCAGCAGCGCGCGGTCCTTCTCGAAATGGTTGCGGAACTCCTTGTAGGTGGTCGAGCCGATGCAGCGGATCTGCCCGCCCGACAAAGCCGGCTTGAGCAGGTTGGAGGCATCCATAGCCCCGCCGCTGGTCGCGCCGGCGCCGATCACCGTGTGGATTTCGTCGATGAACAGGATGGCGTGCGGCAGCTTCTCGAGCTCGTTGACCACCGCCTTGAGGCGTTCCTCGAAATCGCCGCGATAGCGCGTGCCGGCAAGCAGCGCCCCCATGTCCAGCGAATAGATCACCGCGGGCCTGAGCACGTCGGGAACCCGGCCCTCGACGATCTTGCGCGCGAGACCCTCGGCGATCGCGGTTTTGCCGACGCCGGGATCGCCGACATAAAGCGGGTTGTTCTTCGATCGGCGGCACAGGATCTGGATCGTCCGGTCAACCTCGGCGCCGCGGCCGATCAGCGGATCGACGCGGCCGTTCTTGGCCTTTTCATTGAGGTCGACGGTGAATTGCTGGAGAGCCGATTCGCCTTTCTTGTCGCCCTTGGCCGGCTTCTCCTCGCTCTCCGCGCCCTTGACCTCGCGCTGCTCGGGCGCTTGTCCGCCCTTGCCGACGCCGTGGCTGATATAGCTGACGGCATCGAGGCGGCTCATGTCCTGCTGCTGGAGGAAATAGACCGCATAGCTCTCGCGCTCGGAAAACAAGGCGACGAGGACGTTGGCGCCGGTGACCTCGTCACGGCCCGAGGACTGGACGTGGAGGATCGCGCGCTGGACGACGCGCTGGAACCCGCTGGTCGGCGATGGATCGGTCTGGCCCTGCGTCTTGAGCGATTCGAGCTCGGTATCGAGATAGGTCGTCACGACCTGTTTGAGGTCGCCCAGATCGACGCCGCATGCGGTCATCACCTGCGCCGCTTGCGCGTCGTCGATCAGCGCCAGGAGCAGATGCTCGAGCGTGGCATATTCGTGGCGGCGGCTCGCCGCCGCGGCCAGCGCGTTGTGGAGGGTGGTTTCGAGATCGCGGGCGAAAGATGGCATCAGCGGCTCCGGTAGAGGCGGAGAAGGCCGCCTCGCTTGAACACAATGTCGGGACCGCTTGCGGCTTTCTCAAGACCTTGGGCGTCCCGGCCCGTCATCATCTGAATAATGTTTCGGCGATTGCGCGATGGTTAACGGCGCGGTCCTTGTGCGCGCGCACCCGGGCGATCTCGGTTTCGAGCGCGGCGATGCGCGCGTCGAGTTCCGTCACCGAAAAGGGATCGAGATCCTGCTTGCCGAGCGTCGCCACCGGGTCTCCGGCGCGCGGGGGCGGCGCGATATCGTCGGTGTCCATGATGGAGAGGGTTGCGCGCGGGCGGCGCTGAGTCAACGGTGGCCGGCAAAGGAGTTGCCATGACCAGCCTCCCCATGACCATGCAGGCGATCGATCCGGGCGAAGCGGGCGGTCCGGAGGTATTGCACGCGGTCGAGCGGCCGGTGCCGTCGCTCGGCCCCGGCGAGGTGCTGATCCGTGTAGCGGCAGCCGGCGTGAATCGGCCCGACGTCCTCCAGCGGCAGGGCAGATATCCGCCGCCGCCGGGCGCGCCGTCGATCTTCGGACTGGAAGTCGCCGGAGAGATCGTCGGCCTGGGCGAAGGCGCCGATGCCGCGCTGCTTGGCCAGCACGTCTGCGCGCTGGTCGCGGGCGGCGGCTATGCCGAATATTGCGCCGCGCCCGCCGCCCAATGCCTCCCGGTTCCTGGGGGGCTGACGATGACCGAGGCCGCGGCGATCCCCGAAACGTTGTTCACCGTGTGGAGCAACGTGTTCCAGCGCGGCGCCGCCAAGCCGGGCGAGACGCTGCTGATGCATGGCGGCACATCGGGCATCGGCACGATGGCGATCGCGCTCGGCAAATTGTTCGGGCTGACCGTGATCGTCACCGCGGGCAGCGCTGAAAAATGCGCCCGCGCGGTGGAGCTCGGCGCCGATCACGCCATCGACTATCGCAGCCGTGATTTCGTCGCCGAGGTACAGCAGATAACCGGCGGGCGCGGCTGCGACGTGGTGCTCGACATGGTCGGCGGCGATTACCTGCCGCGTAACCTTGCCTGTCTCGCGGTCGAGGGACGGCATGTCTCGATCGCCGTGCTCGGCGGGGCCAAGGCCGACATTTTCATCCCGGCGATCATGCAGAAACGGCTGACGCTGACCGGCTCGACGCTGCGCGCCCGCGATGCCGCTTTCAAGGCCGCGCTAACGGCCGAACTCGGCGAAAAAGTCTGGCCGCACGTTCGTGAGGGTGTGTTGCGGCCGGTCGTCGATGCGGTGTTCCCGCTCGCCGCTGCGGCGGGGGCACATGCGCGGATGGACAGCGGGGTCCATGTCGGCAAAATCGTGCTGGAGGTGCGCCCAGCCTAGCTCGCCAGCCGCGCTCGAGTTCTAAAAAGAAAGGGCCGCTCCGGATGCCCGGAGCGGCCCTTCCTGTCAGCCCGAAGGCCGATAGATTAAGCGGCGACCGTCTTGATCCCGCGGCGGCGGCGCGACTGGAAGCCGACCATGCCGAAGCCCGCAATCATCAGGCCCCAAGTCGCCGGTTCAGGAATGCCATTGATCAACGGCGCCGGGTCCGACGAGAAATTGCCGCTTGCCGAAGCGCGGAAGGTGCGAACCGATTGACCGGCAGCCGCGCGCAGCAGCACCGGGTTGATCGCCGTCAGCGCCAGCGCGAAGTCGCGGCGGACCGTCGGGGTGAAATCAAGAAAGTCCGACGTGAACGCCACGGTGTTGCCGCCCGCCGTGCTGTCTTCAACACCCGCCGACGTGCCGTTCTGCGTGCCCGTCAACTTGGCGTTGGAAAACACGCCGGACAACAAATTGGCACCGACGCCATACGCCTGACCATTGAAGGTTCCGGCGGTGGTCGTCACGAACGAGAACGTGCCGGCATCGATCTGCTGCGTCAGCTGCGTACCGGCCAGCGTCGCCGGATCGTTGGTCGTCGTCGCGTTCAGCGTGAACTTGGCGGTGACGTTCTGGAAAAGATTGTTGTTGACGAAGTAATTCTGCAGGAACGAGAACCGCACATTGACCGAGCCGGCCACGTTCGACCCCGCGGTCGCCGTGGTGTACAGCTGACCATTGGCAGTGCCCGAGCGGACCCAGCGCACATTGCGCGCGGCGCTCATCGGATTAAAAGCAGCAAAGGTCGTGATCACGGCCTGCGAAGGCGTAGCCGCGGCAAGCGAACCCACCGTCGCCGCAGTCAGAGCCAGCTTTTTGAACATCGTCATCATCCCAAACCCCCGATTGGAGTGCATCATTTTCGGCCGTCCTTTAACAACCGCGTAACTCAACCCCTTCATCGCCGATTCGTTGCCTGCGGTCAAGGCCAAGTGTGCAATGCAGCATAAATGTGTCCCGAAATGGACCGATTGCAGGCAGGTCGTGCGGGCGGTCCGGCATGAAAAAGCCCGGCCGGATTGCTCCGGCCGGGCCGATTTCCGTCGAGCCGGCAATGCCGTCAGCGGCGGTCGCCGAACAGCCGCAGCAGGAACAAGAACATGTTGATGAAGTCGAGATAAAGCGTCAGCGCGCCCATCACCACCGACTTGCCGGCGAAACTGGTGCCGGCGACCTGGAAGTACATGCT
Organism: uncultured Sphingomonadaceae bacterium; assembly: GCA_964246315.1. Taxonomy (GTDB): domain Bacteria; phylum Pseudomonadota; class Alphaproteobacteria; order Sphingomonadales; family Sphingomonadaceae; genus Sphingomonas_O. The sequence continues at coordinate 35,589 of CAXTPT010000014.1, forward strand.
CTTGATCTTCTGTGTGTCATAAGCCGTCAGCCCGGCGAACAGCAGGACGCCGACCGCGCTGATCACCAACTGCATCGCGCTCGACTGCAGGAACAGGTTGATCACCGTCGCGACGATCAGCCCGACCAGACCCATGATCAGGAACGTGCCCATGGCCGAAAGGTCGCGCTTGGTGGTGTAGCCCCACAGGCTCAGCCCGCCGAACGCCGCCGCCGTGGCAAAGAACACCTGCGCCACGCTGGTGCCGGTATAGACCAGCAGTAACGTCGAAAGCGACGCGCCCATCAGCGCGGCATAGGACCAGTACAGCGCCTTGGCGGCGGTTTCCGACAGCCGGCTCTGCCCGAAGCTGAGGATCATCACCAGCGCGAACGGTGCGAGCATGACGATCCAGCCCAGCCCCGAGGCCGCGCCGGTCTCGGGATTGAACAGGCTGTACACGGCGCCCGTCATCACCATCGCCAGCGCGACGATGCCGGTGAGCAGGACGCCCGACGCCATATAATTATAGACCGACAACATGTAGCCGCGCAGCCCGGCATCCAAGCCTTCAGCGCGCGAGCCGACCGGCGCGGCGGCCGCCGTCACGGTCGAGCGGGGGTCAGACCAATTGGCCATGTCTTTCGAACTCCAAAGCCCGGCCCAATCGCCGGGGATGCCGGCAATATTGTGTCGATCTGCGCGTACTGCAAGCGAAACCGGCAGGTTTGCGTGACAGTTGGGGCTCTGCTAACCGCCCGCATCCGCCGCAATCAGGCCCGTCCAGACCCCCATGCTCATCCCTCCCGCTTATGCTCAGGCCGCTGGTGCGCAACCATCGGGCACCGCTGCTTTCCTCGCCCAGAGCCTGCCGCTCGTTCTTATCTTTATCATCTTTTACATCCTGCTGATCCGTCCGCAGCAGCAGGCCGCCAAGCGCCACAAAGCGAAGGTCGAAGCCGTCAAGAAAGGCGATCAGGTCGTCACTGGTGGCGGCCTGATGGGCAAGGTCGTCAAGGTCGATGATACGACCGTCGAAATCGAACTGGCACCGGGCATGAAGGTCAAGGCGGTCAAGAACACTCTAAGCGACGTCGTGCCCTTGAACGCGACCAAACCGGCGAACGACTGATGCTCGACTTTCCGCGCTGGAAGATCTGGACGATCTGCCTGACGCTGGCAATCGGCGTGTTCCTCGCCATTCCCAGCCTGATGCCTGAGAGCGCGGCGCGGCAGATCGGGCTCGGCCGCCTGCCGCGCATCAACCTTGGCCTCGACCTCTCGGGCGGCTCGCACTTGTTGCTCGAGGCGGATACCAACGATGTCGCCAAGCAACAGCTCGACGCGATGGAAGAGCAGGTACGCACCGAGCTGCGCCGCGCCAAGCCTTTGGCGATCGATGCCAGCGACATTTCGACCGCCGACGGTCAGCTGGCTTTTCTCGTCCGCAGTCCGACCCAGCTCGACGCGGCGGTCGAGGCGGCGCGCAAGCTGACCAACCCGGTCGGCGTCACCGGCAAGCGCGACTGGGATGTCAGCGTGATTGATGGCACGCGCGTGATCATGAAGCCGACCCAGGCGGGGCTCGATGCCGGCGTCGAAAGCGCGATGGGCGTGGCGACCGAAGTGGTCCGCCGCCGCATCGACGAGCTCGGCACGCGCGAACCGACGATTATCCGCCAGGGCAGCAACCGCATCGTCGTGCAGGTGCCCGGTCTGCAAAACCCCGAGGCGCTCAAATCGCTGCTCGGCAAGACAGCCAAGCTCGAATTCAAATTGGTCGACCTCACCGCCAATCCGGCCGATGTTGCCGCCGGCCGTGCCCCTGCGGGCAGCCAGGTGCTGGCTTATCCGGGCAATCCGCTGGGAAGTCCCAGGATCGCGGTCAAGCGCCGCGCGATTATCTCGGGCGACGAGCTGACCGACGCGACGCAGGGCTTCAATCCGCAGACCAACGAGCCGGTGGTCAACATCCGCTTCAATGGCCAGGGCGGCCGCAAGTTCGCGCGCGTGACGCAGGACAATGTCGGCAAGCCGTTCGCGATCATCCTCGACAATAGCGTGCTGTCGGCGCCGAACATCAATGAACCGATCTTGGGCGGCTCCGCGCAGATTTCGGGCAGTTTCACGGTCGAAAGCGCCAATGCCCTGGGCATTCAGCTGCGCTCGGGCAAGCTGCCCGTCGCCTTGAAGGTCATCGAAGAACGCACCGTTGGCCCGCAACTCGGCGCGGACTCGATCCGCGCGGGCGCGATCGCCTCGATCATCGCCTCGGTCGCGGTAATCATCTTCATGCTGATCACCTATGGCCGCTTCGGCATCTATGCGAACCTGGCGGTGGTGCTGAACATCTTCATCATTCTCGCTGTGATGGCCTTCTTCTCAGCGACGCTGACACTGCCGGGGATCGCCGGGTTCGTGCTGACGATCGGTACCGCGGTTGATGCCAATGTGCTGATCAACGAGCGCATCCGCGAAGAGAAGCGGCGTGGCCGCAATCCCGTCCAGTCGGTCGAGCTCGGCTACAAAGAGGCGTCACGGACGATCTTCGAGGCGAACACCGTCCACTTCATCTCGGGCGTGGTCATGCTGCTGCTGGGCAGCGGACCGGTCAAAGGCTTTGCCGTCGTGCTGCTGATCGGCATTTTCGCCAGCTATTTCACCGCAGTGTTCTTCACCCGCATGCTCGTCGCCATCTATATGCGCCGCCAGCGGCCCACGGAGCTGCACATCTGATGCGCCTGCTGAAACTCGTCCCCGACAATACCAACATCGGCTTCACCGCCGTCCGCAACTGGGCGTTTGGGCTCACTGCCTTGCTGACCGTGCTGGCGGTGGGTGTGACCGCCTGGCGCGGGCTCAATCTGGGCGTCGATTTCGTCGGCGGCCTGATGATCGAGGCGCAGTTCCCGCAAAAGCCGCAGCTCGACGAGGTGCGCGCCACCGTCGACAAATTAGGCGATGGCGAAGCCTCGCTGCAGCAATTCGGCGGGCCCAACAACGTCTCGATCCGCCTGCCCTTGCCGCAATCGACCGACGAAGGCGCAACCAATGCCGTCGTCAATCGCGTCAAGGCCGCGCTCAACGCAACCAACCCGGGCGTGACCTTCCCGCGCTATGACACGGTGTCGGGAAAGGTCTCGGGAGAGCTGGTGCGGAATGGCATCGCCGCCGTAGTCATCGCCGTGCTGCTGATCGCGCTGTTCAGCTGGTTCCGTTACGAATGGCAATTCGGCGTCTCGACCTTCGTCGCGATCGGTCATGACGTGCTGATGACATTGGGCTTCTTCGCGCTGACCCAGCTTGAATTCGACCTCAACATCGTCGCCGCGGTGCTGACGATCATCGGCTATTCGATCAATGACAAGATCGTCATCGATGACCGCATCCGCGAGAATATGCGCAAATACCGCCAGATGGACATGCGCGCGCTGATCGATCTGTCGGTCAACGAGACGCTGCCGCGGACGGTGATGACCTCGCTGACCGTCCTGCTCGCGCTGACCGCTTTGCTGGTGTTCGGCGGGCACGTGCTGCGCGGCTTTACCGCGGCGATGATGCTGGGCATCGTCGTCGGCACCTACTCGTCGATTTACGTGTCGTCGTCGTTGCTCATCGCTTTGGGGCTCAAGCCGCAGCAGATGGACCGCAAGGCGCCGGCGGCCGTCGCCGACGCGGAGCGCGTCACCAGGCGCTGAACAGGTCCGCCCGCTGCTTGAGCGGATAGGCGAAGACGATGTCACTGGCGTCGCCCGGAGTGATGCTGGCGCCGCCTTCGACCAGGAAACAGTCGCCCGCGGAAACGGCGTTGCCATCGATGCTGCTCGACCCGCCAACCTGGATCAGCCAGCCGGGCGTGTCGCCGAGATCGATCCGCCGCGTCCCAGTCCAGGACCAGCGCTCGGCAACGAACTTGCCGCCTTCGCACAGAATGTAGCGGCCGTCGCCCGCATCGCCCGGGATCGGCGGCTTTTCGAATGGCACTGGGTCGCTGACGGGAATGCCCGCATCGAGGTGCAGCTCGCGCTTGCTGCCGTAATCGTAGAGCCGGTAGGTCAGATCGACATTCTGCTGGATTTCGATGATCGTCAGCCCCGCGCCGATGGCGTGGACCGTACCTGCGGGCGAATAATAGAATTCGCCCGCATTGATCGGCTGCCAGTGCATCAGATCGACGACCGAGCCGTCGAGCGCGGCGGCCTTCAATTCCTCGCGGCTGGCGACGCGCTTGGTGCCGAGCGCGATGGTCGCGTCGGGTTCGGCGTCGAGGATCACCCATGCCTCGTCCTTGCCGCGCGGATAGCCGGCGGCTTGCGCCGCCACGTCGTCAGGATGGACCTGAATCGACAAGCGGTCGCTGGTGAAGAGGTATTTGACGAGCAACGGCTCGTCGGCGCCCTCCGGCGCCTGGAACCATATTTCCCCGACCTTTTCAGCCGACGGGTTGTCGAAGCCGGGCCACAGCTGTTCGCGGCCCCAGGGTTTGTCGACCTGCTTGCGTTCGAGTTTGACCGCCGTCATGCGTCTTCCTTCTGCTGCCCCGCTGGAACGGCGTGGGCTGGGTGCCGGTTCCGGAGGGTTGGCGTGAGCTATAACAGTTTCGGCCATAGCTTTCGCTTCTCCACCTGGGGAGAGAGCCACGGGCCGGCGATCGGCGCGTTGGTCGACGGATGTCCGCCGGGGCTGGCGCTGAGCGAGGCGGACATCCAGCCGTTCCTCGATCAGCGCCGTCCGGGCCAGTCACGCTTCACGACGCAGCGGCAGGAGCCCGATCAGGTGCGCATCCTGTCGGGCGTGTTCGAGGGGCGGACGACGGGCACGCCGATCAGCCTGCTGATCGAGAATGTCGACCAGCGGTCGAAGGACTATGCGGAGGTCGCCAAGGCTTACCGCCCAGGTCACGCGGATTATGCCTATGACGCCAAATACGGCCTGCGCGACTATCGCGGCGGGGGGCGGAGCTCGGCGCGGGAGACTGCGGCACGCGTCGCCGCGGGCGCGGTGGCGCGGCTGGTGATCCCCAATTTAACGATCATCGCGCATGTGGTCGAAATCGGCGGTGACAAGATCGACCGTTTCGATAGCGAAACAATCGGGCGGAATTCCTTCTTTTGCGCCGATGCTGAAGCGGCCGTGCGATGGGAGAAGCGGGTCGACGAGGCGCGCAAGGCGGGATCTTCGCTGGGGGCCGTGGTCGAGTGCATCGCGACGGGCGTACCCCCCGGCTGGGGGGCGCCACTGTACCACAAGCTCGATGCGCAATTGGCCGCGGCGATGATGTCGATCAACGCGGTCAAGGGCGTCGAGATCGGCGACGGGTTCGACGCGGCGCGGCTGCGCGGCGAGGACAATGCCGATGCGATGCGGCCAGGCGATCCTTCGACAGGCTCAGGACCCGAATTTCTCGCCAATCACGCGGGCGGCATCGCGGGGGGGATTTCGACCGGCCAGCCGGTGGTGGTCCGCGTGGCGTTCAAGCCGACCAGCTCGATCCTGACGCCGGTCGAGACGATCGACCGCGACGGCGCGGCAGCGGAGATTGCCACCAAGGGCCGGCACGACCCGTGCGTCGGGATCAGGGGTGCGCCGGTCGTCGCGGCGATGATGGCGCTGTGCCTGGCGGACGCGAAGCTGATGCACCGGGCGCAGACGGGGCGCTGAAGACCCTGAGATGTCGCCCCTGCGCAGGCAGGAGCCCAGATAAGCTCTCAGCTAGAAACGAACCTGCAGGTGGAGAGCCCATCTAGGCCCCGGCCTGCGCAGGGGCGACATGGTTTTGACAGAGCTAGCTCACCTTATCCGCGACGGGGGCGACCTTGTCCGCTACCGGCTTGATCTCGGGCGGGATTTCCTTTGCCGCGCCGGGGCGCATGAAAGGGGGGTCTTCGATTTCCGAGGTGGCCTCCGCCAACAGCCGCGACCATTCGCCGCTAAGCGCGTCGAAATAGGCGTCGTCCTCCTCGATGCGGCGGTGGATCGGCTCGCGCTGGCCGTTGGTCAGGACGACGAGGTCGAGCGGGCGGCCGACCGACAGGTTGGAGCGGATCGTCGAGTCGAACGATAGCAATGCGAGTTTCACCGCGTGCGGCAGCGTCGTGTCCCACTTGATCGCCCGGTCGAGGATCGGTTTGCCATATTTGCGCTCGCCGACCTGCAGGAACGGCGCATCCTGCTGGCATTCGATGAAATTGCCCTCGGCATAGATCTGGAACAGCGCCGGCGGCTCGTTCCCGATGCGCCCGCCGACGAGCAGCGACCCGCTGGGAGTGATGCTGGTGCCCGCCACTGCCGCGGCGACATTGTCCCGGGCGGCGTGCAACGCTTCGCCGACCAGTTGCGCGACGCGGAACATCGTTGCCTGCGCGGCGACGGTGCGTGAGCGGCCGCCGGCTTCTTCGGGCGGCAGGCCCTCCTCGAGCATCGACAGCATCGACTGGGTCACCGACAGGCTTCCCGCGCTGGCGCAATAAATCTGCCGCTCGGACGTTTCGCACAGCACATGCAGCTTCTTGAACATCGAGATGTTGTCGACGCCGGCATTGGTGCGCGTATCGGCGATAAGCACTAGGCCCGCCTCGACCAGGATCCCCACGCAATAAGTCATTGTGCCCCGACGCGTACCGCCACGTCGAGTTCCTCCACTCCGCCGCCGATGCGCGTGCCCGCGACGGGGGTGACATCGGCGAGATCGACGCCCACCGCGACGCGCACATAGCTTTCATCGGGACTGGCCCCGGCGCAAGGATCGAAGCCGACCCAGCCGATCGCGCCCAAATGCAGTTCGGCCCAATAATGGGCGGTGCGGCGGCGCTCGCGGTCGGGCCCGTGCAGCGAATGGCCGGAGACAAAGCGGGCCGGAAAGCCCGCGGCGCGCCCGGTCGCGACCATCAGCTGCGCGGCTTCGCGGACGGTGGCGCGGCCGCGGGCGAGAATGTCGTCCGGCGTCAGGACCGTCTCCGAACGGCCGCCCTCGATGGTCACCGCATGCGCCACGATCCCGTTGAGCCGGTGCGCGCGTTCGAGCGGGTCAGACCCGCGCGCCTGCCGGGCCAAGGCCTGCGTCGCCTCCCCCGCCACCGTCGCGGCGCTGGAGCGCGTGAAGAAAATGGCCGGCAGCGGCTCATGCGCGCCTTTGACGACGCCAGCCATGTCTTCGGTCAGCACTTGTCCGCGCACGGTGATGGCGAGGGCCTCGACCGGTCCATCGACGTAAAGCATCGTGGTGTGATTGCCGAAGCCGTCAGCGCCTTCGCGCAGCCGCGCGTCGCAATCGACGTCGATCCGCCAGTCGAGCACCGTCTGCCCCTCGGTATCGAGCGGGGTCAAATGCAGCAATTGCACCACGCGCGACTGGGGTACGCTGAATTTGTACCGCGTGTGATGATCGATCGACAGCCTCATGCGAAGCGGAACTGCTTGGAGATGGCACGGTCGAGCGCGGCGGTATCGGCGATGCTTTCGTCGAGATATTCGTGCAGGCCTTGCGCGACGATCTGGTCGATGCCGGTATCGCCGAGCCGCGCATGGCGCAGCCGCGCGAGGCGGTCGGCCTCCCCCTGATAGCCGGTTTCCTTGCCGAGGGCGTTCAAGTGGAGCACCGCTTCCTCCGCGCTCGCGGCGATCGAGCGCGGCATCTCGCGGCGCAGGATCAGCAGCTCGGCGACCGACCAAGGCTTCAGCCCCTCGCGGTACAGCCAGCGATAGGCGTTCACCGCCGCCACAGTCTGGAGGATGGTGGTCCATTGGTCGCGGTCCACCGTGCCGCCGACCGCTTCGCCTTCGGGCAGCAGGATATGGTATTTGACGTCGAGCAGACGCGCCGCATTGTCCGCGCGCTCGATCGCGCTGCCGAGGCGGATGAACCACGATGCCGGATTGCGCAGCATCCGACCGATCGCCCCTTCGAAGCCGCGTGTTTCGGCCTGCGCTTGCGCCACCAGGCTGAGCATCGCCTGCGTATCGCCGGTGGACGTGCGGCCCTGGAACAGCAGCCAGGCGCGGTTGATCGACGACCAGGCGTCGCGGCTCAGCGCGGTGCGCACCGCCTTGGCATTGTCGCGCGCGCGATCGAGACAATAGACGACCGACCCGGGTTGATCGGCGTGAAGCGTGAGGAAGCGGCCAACGTTGCGCGGGCTGAGCTTTTCGCCGGTCGCGGCGAAAGCCTTGTCGACCTCGATCACCGACAGCGCGCTGGCCCAGGCGACTTCGCCCGCGGGCCGCGTCGACAGCGCGTCGAGGCGGACGGTGGCCTCGACCAAGCGCGCGGTGAATTCGGCGCGTTCGATGTAGCGGCCGAGCCAGTAGAGTGAGGCGGCGACGCGGCTCAGCATGACTTGCCACCCCCGCCGCGCCCAAGCGGGCGCGAGTCGCCCCTCCACGAAGGCGTGGAGGGGAAAGACGTATTAGCGAGCGGCTGGTATTCCCCTCCAGCCCTTGCTGGAGGGGTTAGGGGTGGTCTTTCTTCCCTTGTTCGTGTTCTTGGCTGACGCTGACGTCCTGCCGCTGACGAAACAAACTCAACCACCTCGCCTTCAGGCAAACGAGTGGCTACGACCTCGCATATCGCTCGGGCGACCCCTTCGGCATTGTCCTGAACTTCTGCATTCCAGAACCTCAAAACACGCCAGCCGTCACTCGCTAGCAACGATGTACGACGCTCGTCACTGGCGCTGTCGACATGCTGGCTGCCATCGAGCTCGACGATCACTCGCGCGCGACGACAGGCAAAATCGGCGACGAATGGGCCTATCGGCAACTGCCGGGTGAACCGCGGACGGACCCGTGACAGCGACCACCAAAGCAGCCGTTCCTGCTCGGTGGCGTTGTTGCGGAGGTGGCGGGCGAAGCTCATGAAGTGAGCTCACCAGGAAGAACCACCCCTAACCCCTCCACGAAGGCGTGGAGGGGGATTAGCGGCGCTCGCGATTTGAATCCCCTCCACGCCTTCGTGGAGGGCCGACTCGCGCAGCGAACGGGGGTGGCGACTCTTCTTTTCACGCCTCCCCCTCCTCCCCCATCAGCACGAAACTGTCCTTCGTCCCGCCGCCCTGGCTCGAATTGACGACCAGCGAGCCCTTTTTCAGCGCCACCCGCGTCAGGCCGCCGGGGACGATGCAGGTGCGCTGGCTGCCGGTCAGGACGAAGGGGCGGAAGTCGACGTGGCGCGGGGCGATGCCGGCGTCGGTGAGGGTGGGGACGGTCGACAGCGCGAGCGTCGGCTGGGCGATGTAGCGGTGCGGCTCGGCGGTTAGCGCGGCGCGGAAGTCCTCGATCTCCTGCGCGCTCGCGGTGGGGCCGACGAGCATGCCATAGCCGCCCGAACCGTCGACCAATTTGACCACCAGCTTTTCCAGATTGGCGAGCACGTGGCTCAGCGCGGCGGGCTCGCGGCAGCGGAAGGTCTCAACATTGGGCAGCAGCGCGTCCTCGCCGGTATAATAGCGGACGATCTCCGGCATGTAGCTGTAGATCGCCTTGTCGTCGGCGATGCCCGTGCCCGGCGCGTTGACGATGGCGACATTGCCCGCGCGATAGGCGGCGATCAGGCCGGGCACGCCGAGCATCGAATCCGGGCGAAAGACCAGCGGATCGATGTAATCGTCGTCGACGCGGCGGTAGATCACGTCGACGCGGACGCGGCCGGTGATCGTGCGCATCCAGACGATGTCGTCATCGACTTCGAGGTCCGCCGCCTCGACCAGCTCGATGCCCAGCGAGTCCGCCAGAAAGCTATGTTCGTAATAAGCCGAATTGAACCGGCCGGGGGTGAGGATCACCGCCACCGGATCGGCCCCCGCGCGTTCGGGCGCGACCGAGCGGAGCGTTTCGAGCAGCAGGTCGCCATAGCTGTCGACCGGGCGGACGCGGTGGCGGCGGAACAGCTCGGGGCACAGCCGGATCATCGCCTCGCGGTTTTCGAGCATGTAGCTGACGCCCGAGGGCGTGCGGGCATTGTCCTCCAGCACCCAGAAATCATCGGGGCCGGTGCGCACGAGATCGATGCCGCAAATGTGCGACCACACGCCGTGCGGCGGGCGGCTGCCGACCACTTCCGCGCGGAATTGCGGGTTGGTCATGATCAGTTCGGCCGGCAGGATGCCGTCGGCAAGGATCTTGCGCGCGCCGTAAATGTCGTCGAGGAACAGGTTGAGCGCATGCACCCGCTGCTCAAGCCCGCGCGACAGGCGCTGCCATTCGCCATGGGTGAAGACGCGCGGAACGATGTCGAACGGGATGATGCGCTCGGCGGCGTCCTCGTCGCCATAGACCGCGAAGGTGATGCCGAGCTGGCGGAAGGTCGCTTCGGCGGAGGCCTGGCGGCGGGCGAGTTCGGCTGGGGGCGTGCTTTCGAGCCATTCGCCAAGCGCTTCGAAACCCGGCCGCGGACGTTTGCCCGCCGACTTGCCCCAGATTTCATCGAATGCCGCGGCCATTGGCGTACAGACTGACGGCGCTTTGTGCGATGCACAAGGGGGTGAGGGGTAAGAACCACCCCTAACCCCTCCACGAAGGCGTGGAGGGGAACAGATTGCACTCGTGAAGACATTCCCCTCCAGCCCTTGCTGGAGGGGCTAGGGGTGGTTCTTCTCCGACAATTCCCGCGCCATGATCGCCGCGCCCTCCAGCCCGGCATTTTCGAGCTCGGCCGCAACGATATAATCGGCGCGTGGTGCGGCGTCGCCGACGCCATAGCCGCCGAGCGTGGTGGCGAAACTCTCGCGGACGCGCGCCAGCATCCCCCTCGCCGTCATGACGCCACCGCCCATGACGATGCGCGCGGGCGACCAGGTCAGCGTCAGCGCCATGAGCAATTGCGCGAGATAATCGGCGGTTTGCGCAGCGACTTCGGGCGCGCCGGCCAACTCGCGGTCGCCGAGGCGGCGGCGGACGGCGGGGCCCGAAGCGAGGCCTTCGGCGCAGTGGCCGTGATAGCCGCAAACGCTGTCGGCCGTGTCGCCCGCCATGCGCTGGACGAGAATATGACCGACTTCGGGGTGCGTGACGCCGCGATAGGTCGTGCCCGCCTGGTACAGCCCGCCGCCGATGCCGGTGCCGACGGTCACGTAGCACACCGGATCGAAGCCGCGGCCCGCGCCCAGCCGCGCCTCGGCCAGCGCGGCGGCGTTGACGTCGCTGTCGATCGCGATGGGGCAGCCGAGTTGATCGGCGAGCCGCCGCGCGACGTTGACGCCGGTCCAGCCGGGCTTGGTCGTCGGCAGCATCTGCCCATAGGTCGGCGACCGGGGATCGATGTCGATCGGTCCGAATGCGGCCATGCCCAGCGCGGCCGGCGCGCCATGCCGGGCAAGAAACGGCAGCAGATCGTCGCCCGCGCCCTGCCCGTCGCGCGTGTCCCAGCGGCCTTCGGCAAGGGTCGTGCCGGTGTCATCAAACAGGCGGGCGAGGATCTTGGTCCCGCCCGTCTCGATCGCTCCGATCACGCTCACGCGTTCATCAGGCCCGGGAAGAACGCCTCGTGCGCGGCGCGCAGGTCGGCAATCCTCTGATCGAGCAGACTATCGCCGCCCGCCGAGCCGAGGAAGACATGCTTCACCTCTGCCTTGGCCATCGCCCGAACGACTGGGTCGCTGTTGTTCGTTGCGATAACGTAACGACCTTGATCCTCCCCGAAAAACGCGGGTCCAGTAAGGCGGAGGTCGTGAGGCAGCGTGACGCCATGCCCGCTGGCCATGGCCATTTCGGCCAGCGCGATGGCGAGGCCGCCGTCGCCGAGGTCGTGCACGGCGGTGACGAGCCCGTCCTCGATCAGGCTGCGGACGAGATCGCCGTGCCGGCGCTCGAGTGCCAGATCGACGGGCGGGGGCGGACCGTCCTCGCGGCCGTGCAGTTCGCGCAGCCACAGCGACTGGCCGAGGTGGCCCGGCAGTTCGCCGACCAGCCACAGATCGTCGCCCGCGTTCATCCCGCCGATGGTCGCGGTGTTGCGCCAGTCCTTGAGCAGCCCGACCCCGCCGATCGCCGGCGTCGGCAGGATCGCCGAGCCGCCGCCGGTCGCCTTGCTTTCGTTGTAGAGCGACACGTTGCCGCTGACGATCGGGTAATCGAGCGCGCGGCACGCCTCGGCCATGCCCTCGATGCAGCCGACCAATTGGCCCATCGTCTCGGGGTTCTGCGGGTTGGCGAAGTTGAGGCAGTCGGTCGCGGCGAGCGGCGTCGCGCCGACCGCGCAGAGATTGCGCCAGGTTTCGGCGATCGCCTGCTTGCCGCCTTCATAGGGGTCGGCGAAGCAATAGCGCGGGGTGCAGTCGGTGGTGATCGCCAGCGCCTTGTCGGTGCCATGGACGCGTACCACCGCGGCGTCGCCGCCGGGCGGCTGGACGGTGTTGCCGCCCACTTTCTGGTCATATTGCTCCCAGATCCAGCGGCGGCTGGCGAGATCGGGGCAGCCGATCAGTTTTTTAAGGTCTGCAACGATGTCGCTGCTCTCTGGCGCATCGGCGATCGAAGCGGGTTTGGCGGTCGGGACGTGCGGGCGATCGTAGAGCGGGGCATCGTCGGCGAGGGGCCCAAGCGGAATGTCGCACACCGTCTCGCCGCCATGGACGAGGACCATGCGGCCGGTGCCGGTGACCTCGCCGATCACCGCGAAGTCCAATTCCCATTTGCGGAAGATCGCCGCCGCCTCGCGCTCGCGGCCCGGCTTGAGCACCATGAGCATGCGCTCCTGGCTTTCCGACAGCATCATCTCATAAGCGGTCATGCCGCTCTCGCGCTGCGGCACCGCGTCCATGTCCAGCCGCAGCCCGACGCCGCCCTTCGACGCCATTTCGACCGAGGACGAGGTCAACCCCGCCGCGCCCATGTCCTGGATCGCGACGATCGCGTCCGACGCCATCAGCTCGAGGCACGCCTCGATCAGCAGTTTCTCGGTGAACGGATCGCCGACCTGGACGGTGGGTCGTTTTTCCTCGGCATCCGCGCCGAAATCGGCCGAGGCCATGGTCGCGCCATGGATGCCGTCGCGCCCGGTCTTCGAGCCGACATAGACGATCGGATTGCCCACGCCCGACGCGGCGGAAAAGAACAGCTTCTCCGTCTCGGCGACGCCCACGGTCATCGCGTTGACGAGGATGTTGCCGTCATAGGCCGGGTGGAAGTTCACTTCCCCGCCCACCGTCGGCACGCCGACGCAATTGCCATAGCCGCCGATCCCCGCGACCACCCCGGCGATGAGATGCTTCATGCGCGGATGATCGGGCCGGCCGAAGCGCAAGGCGTTCATGTTGGCGACCGGCCGCGCGCCCATGGTGAACACGTCGCGCAGGATGCCGCCGACCCCGGTCGCCGCGCCCTGATAGGGCTCGATATAGGACGGGTGGTTGTGGCTCTCCATCTTGAACACCGCGCATTGGCCGTCACCGATGTCCACCACCCCGGCATTCTCGCCGGGGCCGCAGATCACCTGCGGGCCGGTGGTCGGCAGCTTCTTCAAGTGCAGCCGCGACGATTTGTACGAGCAATGCTCGGACCACATCACCGAGAAGATGCCGAGCTCGGTGAGGTTCGGCTCGCGGCCCAGCGCGTGGAGGACGCGGTCATATTCGTCGGGCGACAGGCCGTGTTCGGCGACGGTTTCGGGGGTGATGCTGGTCACGCGGGGCGCTGTAGCGAAGGGTGATGCCGCTTGCCAGTCGGACGCGCGCGCCACTAAGCCTCGCAGCAGGAGGGGCCATGGCTGCAGAGATGCTCAAGATTTATGCGCTGGCGATACGCAAGCAGCGGCTGGCCAATCCGGATGTCTCGGAACCGGCGCTGGCCCCGGCATTTCAGGCTCTGCTTACCGCGTTGCTGCCGACGCTGAACGCTGTGCCTGCGCTGATCGTCAGTCCCGAATATATAAAGCCCGGAGCGGGGCGACCGGACATCGCGCTGATCCTGCCCGGCCAGCCGCCGCGCGCTTTCATCGAGCTGAAAGCGCCCGCCAAATCCGCCGATCCCGAAGGATGGAAGACGCCGCACGACAAGCGCCAATATGAGCGGTTGCGGGAACTGCCACGTTGGGCCGCGTCGAATTTCATCGAATTTCATCTGTTCGACCGAAGCGAGCCGCTCGGCGAAGCCACCATCGTCCCCGCCAAGGCGCTCGACCCGAATCTATCGGATGCCAAGGCCGACGCGCTGATCGACGCGCATGACGCAGCGCCGTTCCTCGCGCTCCTGACCACGCTCGCCCAGGCGCAACCGCCGGTCGCCGCCAACGCCAAGGAATTGGCCGCCCTGCTCGCGCATTCGGCGCGCTATGTGCGGTCGAGCGTGCAAGAGCGTGTCGGCGAGCTGCACGTCTCCGGTCCCGCCGATCATCCGCTGCTGCAAGTGCGCGACACCTATCGCGACGTGCTTTACGCGCATCCCGAAGCGGGCGGCTATGCATCGAAGGATTTCGATGCGCTGTTTGCCGCCGCCTTCGCGCAGACACTGGCGTTCGGCATGCTGCTGGTGCGCGAAGGCAGCGGTCAGCCCGTGGAAACCAATGCGTGGGAGAAGATGCCCGAAGAGCATCCGCTGATGAAAACCGCGCTGCGCGTGCTCAGCCTGGCCGAGGTGGCGGACGAATTGAACATCGGTTTCGATTTGATGCGCGATACGGTCAACAGCTTCGCGCCCGCGATCCTTGCCGTCGACGCGGCGGGGCGCGACCCGATCCTCTATTTTTACGAGGACTTCCTGCAGATTTTCGATCCGGCGGCGCGCGAGCGCTACGGCGTCTATTACACGCCGATTGAGGTCGTCCGCTACATGGTCGGCGCGCTCGACCGCGCGCTCAAGGATCATCTCGGCACCGACGGACTGCGCGACAAGGCGGTGACCATCCTCGATCCCGCGACCGGCACCGGCACCTTTCCGCTGGGCGTGGCCGAGCGGGTGCGCGCGCAGGTGCTCGCCGATAGCGGCAGCGAGGCCGAGGCGGCGATGGCGCTCACCGATCTCGCCAAGCGGCTCTACGGCTTCGAATTGCTGATCGGTCCTTATGCCGTCGCGCATTACCGGCTGCACCACACGCTGACCCGCCCGCCGCTCGATCCGGCGACGGGTGAGCCCAAGGCGGACTGGCAGCCGCCGCAATTGCCGCGCCTCGGCATCTATCTCGCGGACACACTTTCTCGCCCCGGAAGTGATGCACCAGCCGGACCTCTCGGCTTCGTCGCGCAGGGGATCCGAGACGAGCGGGTGGAAGCAAACCGCGTAAAGGCCGAGCAGCCGATCCTCGCGATCATCGGCAACCCGCCCTACCGGCGGCTGGAGACGGGCGAGAACGAGACGCTGGTCGGCCGCTGGATGGACGATCTGTGGGACGATCTGAAAAAGCCCGTGCGCGATGCGGGCTGGGGCAATCAGCTCAACACCTTTCCCGAATTGTCGGTCGCCTTCTGGCGCTGGGCGCTGTGGAAATTGTTCGAGGCGGACAATGCGCCGAAGCGCGGCGTTGTCGCCTTTATCACCAACCGCAAGTTCCTCACCGGAAAACCCTATGCCGGACTGCGCAAGATGATGCGCGAACGCTTCGACCGGATCGAGATTGTCGATCTGCGCGGCGATGTGCGGGCCGGGGTGCGCGGTGACGTGGCGGGTGATACCGGAGTGTTCAACATCCAGGTCGGCACCGCGATCCTGATCGGCGTGGCGACCGGCGCGAAGGCCGAGGGTGCGCTGGCGAGCGTGGAATATAATGACAGTTGGTTTCACGATCTGCTCGCCCGCAAAGCGAAGCTCGATTGGCTAACGGCGGCAGCTGAATTAGGTGTTCTTGCCGATCCTGTTCTGATCGACCGTGTAGCCCTCGACGATCTGCGCCCCGCACCGTTTTCAAATGGCGAGTGGCTTTCGCTCACTGAAGTATTCGAATTTTATAAGTCCGGGATGAAATCTGGCGACAATACCGCCTTCATCTCCGTCCGATCAGAAGACTTGCCCGCAGCCGTTGCTCGCCGACTTGCTGGGCGTGCTGATCCAAAATTCGATCAGTCCAAAAGTAAGCATTACATGTTCCGGCTGTTGGATCGCCGATGGCTCTACAATGATCTGGCGCTGCTCCAAAGACCAGGGCCGGAGCTGCAAAACGCATGGGGCCGCTCCAACCTCGGAATTCAGGCGTTGAAGTCGAGCACGAACGAAGGCCCCGGCGCTTGGTGCAATGCGCTCTTGCCAGACTACGATTCTTTCAATGCTCGCGGCGGCTACGCCTTCCCGCTCTATGACCGCCGCGCCGGGCCCGACGCGCACAACCTTTCACCCATCCTCATCGCGTATCTCGGCGAAGCCTATGGCGCGCCGGTCACGCCCGAAGACGTCTTCGACGCGATCCTCGCGCTGCTGTCCGCCACCTCCTACACCCGTCGCTTCGCCGAAGATCTGGAGGACACCTTCCCTCACATTCCGTTTCCCGCCGACCCGGCGGTCTTCGCCCGCGCGGTCGCGGTGGGGCGCGAGATCAGGGCGGTCGAAACTTTCGCGCGCAAGGCGGCGGCGACCGCGCCCGGCTTTGCCAAGCTCGAAACCCAGACCGCCGACGGCGACACTGTTCAGACGATTCGGTATGCCGATGGCCAGATCATCCTCGCCCCCGACGGGCGCGGGCGCGTGTCGGGCATTCCGCAGGGGGTGTGGGACTTCGCGGTCAGCGGGTACCGTGTCCTGCCGCGCTGGCTCGACGGGCGCAAAGGCCAGCCTGCGACTTACGAGTTCTTCCTCGAGATGAAGGACGTCGCGCAGCGCATCGCCGAACTTATCCACCGTTTTGACGAGGCCGATCTTGTCTTGGCCGATACGTTGGCGAATAGTTTGACGCGCGTGCGGCTCGGCTTTCCCGATACGGCGCCAGCGGAGGCGGTAGCGGCGGATGACTGACCTGTTTGGCCATGGTCAGCAAAGTCTGTTCGGTGACGGCGAGGGCCGTATTCCGCACGTGCGCCAGCCCGACATCGCGCCCAGTCCCGACCGCGTCCGCCAAAAGCTCCATGCCGCGCTTGATCAGGCGCGCGGCGCAGCGCGCATGCCATGGACCGAAAAGGAAGCACGCGTCTGGGAAATTGTATTCCCGAACATGGCCAATTGGCTGCCGGAGGACGAGGCCAATCAGCTCCGATTTGAATTCGCGCGAGAGATCGAGCGGCTCAAATTGGCGGCATAACCGGACTGGTCAGGAAATCGGCTGGCACAAGGCGACGGAACACCCTCGGCGCCTCGACCGTTGTCTCGCGGTACATTCCTAGAGGAGACCGATGATGGCGACCAACACCCGCAAGCGCAGCACCCGTTCCGACAGCACGCCCAAGCGCGCCGCCAATGGCGAATTCACCAGCGGCACCGCCAAGCGCCGCGTGCAGGCGAAGAACCGGGCCAAGGGGCTGATCCCCGATGTCGACTTTTCGAACCGCAATATCGCGCTGGGCACGGCGGCGGTCGCCGGCGCGGCGATTGCCGGCGCGCTGTTCGCGGCGTGGCGCACCAATGCGTTTTCCGACCTGTTCGAACGCGACCTGATCACCGGCGGCGACGCTGCGCAGCTGGGACGCGACGTGATCGACGATGACGACCGCGACCAGTTCGCCCCGGCGACGGTGCCGCTGCGCGACAGCAAGTACGACCGCGAGCTGGCGGCGAACTAAAAAGCGTCACTCCGGCCACCGCGCCGGGGTTCACGCATCGGCGTTTGGCGGCGCCAAGCGTGGAGAGGTGGATCCCGGCTTGCGCCGGGATGACGAAATAAGCGTGGCGGTGCTGGTCTAGATCGCCCGCAGCGCCTGATCGAAGTCGGCGATGAGATCGTCCGCATTCTCGACCCCGACCGAGATGCGGACGAGATTGTCGCCGATCGCCAGCGCGTCCTTGCGTTCCTGCGGCACGGAGAGGTGCGTCATCCCCGCGGGGTGGCTGGCCAGCGTCTCGGTGCCGCCGAGGCTGACCGCAAGCTTGGCGATCTTGAGCGCATCGAGGAAGCGGAAGGATTCGGCCTCGCCGCCCTTGAGATAGAGCGAGAAGGTCGAGCCGGCGCCGGTGCAGTGGCGATCATAAATGTCGCGCTGGCGGCTGCCGGGTTCGAGGAAGCCGAGATAGCCGACCGATTCGACCTGCGGCTGCCCGCGCAGGAATTCGCAGACCTTGGCCGCATTCTCGCCCGCGCGGCTCATGCGCAATTCGAGCGTTTCGAGGCTGCGCAACAGCATCCAGGCGCTGTGCGGATCGGTGATCGTGCCGATGGTGTTGCGCATCATCCGCACGGTGTTGATCAGCGCCGCGCCGCCGACCGCGCCGCCGGCGACGAGATCGCTGTGCCCGCCGGCATATTTGGTCAGGCTGTAGAGCACGAGGTCCGCGCCCTGGCGCAGCGGTTTCGACCAGAGGGGGCCGAGAAAGGTGTTGTCGATGACGATCGGCGGCTTGTCGCCCGTGAAGGCCGCGTCGCGCGCGTCGCGCACCGCCTCGACATCGACCAGCGCGTTGGTCGGGTTGGCGGGGCTTTCGAGATAGACGAGGCTGACGCGGCCCTGCGACCTTGCGTCGGCGATCACCGCGTCGATCTCCGCGCGCGTCGCGCCGGCGGGGAAATCGACCCATTTGACGCCGAAGCGCCCAAGGATGCGGCCGATCAGCGTTTCGGTGGCGGCGTAGAGCGGCGCGGAGTGGACGATGACGTCGCCCGGCTGGACCAGCGCCAGCATCACCGTGGCGATGGCGGACATGCCGCTGGAGAACACCAGCGCGTCCTCGGCATCCTCCCACAGGCCGAGGCGGTCTTCGAGGATTTCCTGGTTGGGGCCGTTGAAGCGCGAATAGACCAGCCCTTCGGCGCCGCCGGGGCGCTTGCCGGTGATGCCTTCGAAGAAGCGCTTCCCCGCCGCGGCGTTTTCGAACACGAAGGTCGAGGTGAGGAAGATCGGGGGTTTCAGCGACCCCTCGCTGAGCGCCGGATCGAAGCCGTGGCCCATCATCAGCGTTTCGGGGCGCAGGCGGCGGTTGTCGATGGCGAGGATATCGGGCTTGGGACGGCGGCGATGCGGCGTGGCGGTGGCTTCGGCTTCGTCGGGCATGGTCAATCCAGTGCGATGATCGAGATCTGCCGGCCATAGCTCGCTTCGCCCGCCAATGTCGCGCGGCGATAGGAGAAATAGCGGCCGGGCTGCGACAGGGTGTCCTGCGCGAGGCAGTGGACCGAGGCGATGCCGGCCGCAGTGAGCCGGTGCGCGATGTAGCCGGCAAGATCGAATTGACGATGGCCGGGGCGGCCCGGCGCGAAAAAATCGTCGGGGATGGCGCCGTCCGCAAAATCCGCGCTGACCTCGTAACTCGATTGCGCGATGCACGGGCCGATGGCGGCGGCGATGTTCTCGCGTCGCGCGCCGAGCGCTTCCATCGCGGCGATCGTCGTGTCGGTGACGCCGGCCAGCGCGCCTTTCCAGCCGGCATGGGCGGCGCCGATGACGCGCGCCCCGGCATCGGCGAACAGGACCGGCGCGCAATCGGCGGTGAGGATCGACAGCGCGAGGCCGGGCGTGGCGGTGACCAGCGCGTCGGCGGGCGGGCGGTCGGCCTCCGCCCAGGGCGACGTCACGGTGGCGCAATCGGCGCCATGGACCTGGTAGACGCCAAGCAGGGCTGCGCCGGGCGCCACCGCGTCGACCGCGCGGCGGCGGTTCTCGGCGATCCGCTCCGGATCGTCGTCCGAGCCTATGCCGCAATTGAGGCTGGCGAGCGCGCCGGCCGACACGCCGCCGGTGCGGCCGAGAAAGCCGTGCGGGACGGGGAGGTTCGCGGCGTGGACGGTGTCGATCATGCGAAGCCCGCCGGTTCGGGCCAGCGGGGCGAGGTCAGCGCGAGCGCCTTGAACAGCGTGCCCATGGCGTCCTCGCCCATCAGGCGGTGGCGTGCCGCCATGACGCCAGGATCGCGTCCGGCCAAAGCGGCAGCGCGGGCGTCGAGGCCGAGGCTGCCGAGAAAGTCGCGCTGCGCGACTGGGCCGTGCGCCGCGAGCCCCGAGGCGATGCCCGCCGCGGCGAGCGTGGCGAAATCGACATGCGCGGACAGGTCGACGCTGCCGGGGGCGTTGAACGGGCTGGCGAATTGATGGTCGCGCACCGCCTGCAGCGTTTCGCCGGGCTGCGGGCCGCCGGTGTAGCCGTAATCGACGATGAGCAGCGCGCCGCCCTGCGCGTGCAGGCGGGCGGCGAGTTGCTTGATTACGCCGACGCCGGCGGGGGAGACTTCGAGGATGCTGCCGACCGGCGCGTCGCGATGCGGCGGGGGGATCACCGCGTCGGGAACGGGCTTGCCGGTAACGGGGAGGAACAGCGTGTCCTGGCAGGCGACTAGGCGTTCGTGCCAGCCGGTGACGGTGCGGATCAGCTGGCGGACGGGGAGCGCGTCGAAGAATTCGTTGGCGATGACGATCAGCGGGCGATCGTCGGGGAGAGTGGTGACGCCGTCATGCCATTGCGTGGCGGTGACCCGCGCCGCCTGTTCGACGCGCAGGGCGGGGCTGGTTTCGACGAAGTGGATTTGGGGCTGCCAGCCGGCCTTGCCCAGCACGCGCAGCGCGTCGGCGGTAAGCGTGCCGCGGCCGGGGCCGAGTTCGACCCACGCGGCGTCGGGCCGGCCTGCGCGTGCCCATAGATCCGCAGCCCAGGCACCGACGATCTCGCCGAACATCTGGCTGATTTCGGGCGCGGTGACGAAATCGCGACCGAGCGGAACGCCCGAACCATAATATTCGGCGTTGGCGGCGGCCATGAACTGCGAGACGGGGATCGGCCCGGCCAGCGCGATGGCGCGGGCGAGGCGTTCGGGAAGGGTGTTCATAACCCTCCCTGCCGAAGGCGGGGAGGGACAGGCGCGCAGCGCCAGCGAGAGGTGACCGTGCGTGATCTCACGCTACTCACCTCTCCCTCGCTCCCTGCGGTCGCATTTCCCTCCCCGCTTCGCAGGGAGGGTTAAGATACACTCGCCTGCCCGGCGATGCTTTCCACCCGCACGCGCCGCCCCTTGGCGGTGAAGAAGAGGTAGAGGCCGACGACGATCATCGGCACGCTGAGCGTCTGGCCCATGGTCAGGCCCCACCAATTGTTTTCCAGCCCGTAATCGGGCTGGCGCAGCGTCTCGAGGCCGGTGCGGAACAGGCCGTAAAGCACCAGTCCGGTGCCGACGAGGCGGCCCGGCTGGTAGCGCGCATCGCTGCGCCAGAACATCCAGTTGAGGACGAGGAACAGGACGACGCCTTCCAGCCCGGCCTCGTAAAGCTGGCTCGGATGGCGCGGCGGGCCGAGAAAGACCGCGCCGGTATCGGGCACGATTTCATTGAACCGCATCGCCCAGGGCACGCTGGTGACGCGGCCCCACAACTCCCCGTTCACGAAATTGGCGATGCGCCCGAAGAACAGCCCGAAGGGGACCACGCAGGCGACGTAATCGCACACGCGCAGCATCGGCAGGCGGTGGTTGCGGCAGAACAGCACGAGCGCGATCAGCACCCCGGCGAGCCCGCCGTGCAGCGACATGCCGCCCTCCCACAGCTTGAGCAGATCGAGCGGGCGCCAGATCATCGACGGCTGGTAGAACAGCACATAGCCGATCCGCCCGCCAAGAATGATGCCCAGCGTGACGTAGAAGACGAGGTCGTCGGCGTGCCGCCGTGCCATCGGCGCGCCGGGCTGGACCAGCAATCTCGTCAGATACCACCAGCCGAGGACGATCCCGGCGATATAAGCGAGCGAATACCAGCGCAGCTGGAAGAAGCCGAGATCGAGCGCGACCGGATCGAGACCCAGATCGGCCCAGCGGATGGCATCGGCGGCGAGGTTCAGAAACAAGGCTTTCCCCTTGACGTTTCGCGCTCCATACAGAGGCGATTGGCGAAAGACCAAGCGAGAGAGCGAGAGCGAGCCGGATGCCCACCGAATTGGACCTGCGCGTGCGCGGGGCGATCGACGACCTGACCGGCCCCGGCGGCCCGCTGCCGCTTGCCGAGCACCGGCTGGCGTCGGGCGTCACCGTGCCGATGATCGCCGCCGCGCCCGCCAATCTGGCCGATTATTTCGGGCATTTCTGCCAGCAGCATGGCGATACCGTTTTCCTTGTCGATGGCGGCGAACGGCTGAGCTTCGCCCAGACCTATGCCGCCGCGCGCAAGGTCGCGAACGGCCTGATCGCCGGTCATAATGTGCAAAAGGGCGACCGCATCGGCATCGCCATGCGCAACGCCCCCGCCTGGGTGGTGCTGTACATGGGCACGCTGATGGCGGGCGGCATCGCCGTGCTGCTCAACGGCTGGTGGCAGGGGGGCGAACTGGCCGACGGCATCGCCGATGTCGGCTGCAGCCTGGTGTTCGCCGATCCGCCGCGCGCCGCGCGACTGACGCAGCACGGCCGTCCGACCGCGGCGACGCTGGTCACGGTCGACCTGGGCAAGCCGATCGACGAGGCGCTGGCCGGCGTGATGCGCGCGGACACGGCGGACTTGCCTGCGCTGACGGGCGACGACCTCGCCACCATCCTGTTCACCAGCGGCTCGACCGGCCAGTCCAAGGGCGCCTATTCGACGCACCGCGCGGTGGTGCAGGGCGCGTTCAACTATATCGCCATGGCGCTGATGCTGCTGCGCATCGGCACCGAGGACGGCACGATCAAACCCAATCCCCCGCCGCATGCGATGCTGCTGACGGTGCCGCTGTTCCATGTGACGGGCGAAATCCCGATGCTGCTGGTCAGCTTCGCGATCGGGCGCAAGCTGGTGTTCATGCCCAAATGGGACGCTTTGCAGGCGATGCAGCTGATCGAGCAGGAGCAGATCACCAACTTCACCGGCGTGCCGCTGATGAGCTGGGAAATCCTCAACCATCCCGACCGCGACCAATATGATCTGTCGTCGGTGCAGGGCTTTGCGGCGGGCGGTGCGCCGCGCCCGCCCGAGCATGTCAAGCGCATCGCCGACGAAATGCCCGGCGGGCCTTCGCTGGGTTACGGGCTGACCGAGACCAACGCGGTGGGCGCGGGCAATTTCTCGACCAATTATCTCGCCAAGCCCAATTCGACGGGCTTCGCGTCGCGCCCGCTGGTCGAGCTGGCGATCATCGATGATGCCGGCAGGCATCTGACGACCGGCGAAAAGGGCGAAGTGTGCATCCGCTCGGTGGCCAATTTCTCGGGCTATTGGCACCGCGAGCAGGCGACGCGCGATGCGATGACCGCCGACGGTTTCTTCCGCACCGGCGATATCGGCTATCTCGACGCGGACAATTACCTGTTCATCGTCGACCGCAAGAAGGACATCATCATCCGCGGCGGCGAGAATA
>CAXTPT010000015.1:0-44609 GCA_964246315.1 uncultured Sphingomonadaceae bacterium
CATATTAATTCTCGTATTCCCGTCTGCTCGCCCGCCGTCACCTCTGCCGAACCGTTGCCCCGGACGCGGGACAGGCCGATTCGCGGCGCAAAACCTAGAGCGCCAGACTCGAGGCGTAGAGCAAAACCACAGCGTCTGCGAGCCTTTTCCGAAAGGGCCGCCTGTGCCACTAGGCCTGCTCGCTATGGCCGACCTCCTCACCCTTGCCGCCGACCCTGCCGCGTGGCTCGCGCTCGTCACCCTGGTGGTGATGGAAGTGGTGCTGGGAATCGACAATCTGGTGTTCATTTCAATCCTGTCGAACAAGCTGCCCGAAGCCAATCGGGCCGAAGTTCGTCGCCTGGGCATCGGATTGGCTCTGGGGATGCGGCTGGTGCTGCTGTCGACCATCGCCTGGATTGTCGGACTGACGCAAACGGTGTTCGATCTCGGCCTTACCGGAGCGACCGGCGCGCGTGGCGAGCCGCAATTCGAGACTGCCTTTTCATGGCGCGACCTTATCCTGATCGCCGGTGGGCTGTTCCTGCTGTGGAAGGCGACGCGCGAAATCCACCATAGTGTCGATGGCGGCACCGATGGTGCGCATGGTGAGAAACGCGCCGCCCGGCTGACCATGTCCGCCGCGATCGCGCAGATCGTCGCCCTCGACCTGGTCTTTTCGATCGATTCGATCCTTACCGCGGTAGGCATGACCGATCACTTGCCGGTGATGGTCGCCGCGGTGTTGATTTCGGTTGCGATGATGCTCGTCGCGGCCAATCCGCTCGGGGACTTTATCGCGCGCAATCCCAGTGTGATCATGCTCGCGCTCGGATTCCTGTTAATGATCGGTATGGTGCTGATCGCCGAAGGGTTCGGCGTGCACGTTCCCAAGGGCTATATCTACACCGCGATGGGTTTTTCCGGCGCGGTCGAGGGGCTCAACATCTGGGCTCGCCGCCGGAAGGAAAAGGCATGACGGTTCATTTCCACGAAGAAGATCTGCCTGCGGGCGTGCTCGCCCCGGGGCCGGTGGCGGTCGACACCGAGACGATGGGCCTGCAGCCCGGACGCGACCGGCTGTGCCTCGTGCAGATTTCGGACGGCCAGGGCGACGAGCATCTCGTCCGCTTCGGCCCGCAAAGCGCTTATGCCGCTCCCAATCTGAAGGCGGTGCTGGCCGATCCGGGGCGGATCAAGCTCTATCACTTCGCGCGCTTCGATATCGCCTCGATCCAGGCGTATCTCAACGTCGTCGCCGCGCCGGTTTACTGCACCAAGATCGCGTCGCGGCTGGTGCGGACCTATACCGACCGCCACGGGCTGAAGGAACTGGTGCGCGAAATCCTCCAGACCGACTTGTCCAAGGCGCAGCAATCGTCCGATTGGGGCGCGCCCGAACTCAACGACGCGCAGCGCGAATATGCCGCGTCGGACGTGCGCTACCTTCACCGGCTGAAGGAGGCGCTCGACGTGCGGCTGGCGCGCGAGAACCGCACCGAATTGGCGCAGGCGTGCTTCGACTTCTTGCCCGCGCGCGCGGCGCTCGATCTGGCGGGCTGGCCCGAGACCGACATTTTCGCGCATGTCTGAACTCGCCATCCAAGCGCGGGACACGCGCCGCGTCTGGGCGCGGCCGGGGGGGTCGCACGATCGCATGATCCGCACGCTCAACCGCGTGCTGCCGGTGATCATCGGCGCGCTGGTGGCAGTGCTGGTCGTCGCGCCGCTCGCCAAGCGCAACGAAATCAGCTTCGTCCTCGCCAAGGACAAGGTCGACATGGCCAAGGAACGCATGCGCCTGACCCGCGCCAGCTATCGCGGCACGGACGATCAAGGCCGCCCGTTCAGCCTCGACGCCGGATCGGCGGTGCAGGCGACCTCGAAAGTGCCGGTGGTCCAGCTCAACAACCTGCAGGCGCGGATGCAGCTGGACGACGGGTCCGGCGTGCTGCGCGCGCCCAATGCGCATTACGACATGGACCAGCGGCAGCTGCAGATCGACGGCGCGATGACTTATCAGTCGCAGGGCGGATATCGGCTCGAGACCCGGAACGTGCTCGCGAGCCTGCCGGCCAAGACGCTGACCAGCAACCAGCCGGTGCAGGGGCGCATGCCGCTCGGCACCTTCTCCGGCAACCGGATGAGCGCCGATCTCAACAGCCGCACGGTCGCGCTGTCAGGCGGCGCGCGCTTGCACATCGTGCAGGGCGCGGCCAAGGGGCGGTGATGCGCCCGCTCCTCGCCGTGACGCTCCTGCTCGCGCCGGCAATGGCCGGTGCGCAGGCGCTCAAGAACCA
Source organism: uncultured Sphingomonadaceae bacterium (assembly GCA_964246315.1). Classification (GTDB taxonomy): domain Bacteria; phylum Pseudomonadota; class Alphaproteobacteria; order Sphingomonadales; family Sphingomonadaceae; genus Sphingomonas_O. The sequence continues at coordinate 2,280 of CAXTPT010000015.1, forward strand.
CAACAGCAACGCCCCGGTCGACGTCGCCGCCGACCGCATCGAGGTGCAGGACCGCGCCAATCGCGCGGTGTTCGCGGGCAACGTGCATGTCGAGCAGGCCGGCATGACGCTCGACGCTTCGCGCCTGACCGTCGCTTATGCCAGCGGCGGCGCTGGCGGCAATCCGGACATCCAGCGGCTCGACGCGACCGGCGGCGTGACCGTCAGGAAGGCCGATCAGACCGCGCGCGGCAATTCGGCGATCTACGACCTCAACCGCCGGATCATCACCATGCTCGGCGGGGTAACGCTCAACCAGGGCGGCAACATCATTCGCGGCGGACGGCTGGTCATCGACCTGACGACGGGCCGGTCGGTGGTCGACGGATCGGCCGCGGGCGGCGCGACGGTGACGGGCCAGGGCGGACGCGTCACCGGGCGGTTCACCGTGCCGCAACGCACCGGCCAATAACGCCCGCCAATGGCCGACGTCGCCACCCTCGATCGTGCCATTGCCGCGCCGGACACCCGCGAGGGGTTGGCGGTGGTATCGATCGCCAAAAGCTATGACCGCCGCCAGGTCCTCACCGACGTCTCGCTGTCGATCGCGCGCGGCGAGGTCTTGGGGCTGCTCGGCCCCAATGGCGCGGGCAAGACGACCTGTTTCTATTCGATCATGGGACTGGTGAAGCCCGATTCGGGACGGATCCTGCTCGACGGCGAGGACATTACCGGCCTGCCGATGTACCGCCGCGCGATCCTCGGGCTCGGTTACCTGCCGCAGGAAACCTCGATCTTCCGCGGCATGACCGTGGCGCAGAACATCATGTCGGTGCTCGAACTGGCCGAACCCGACAAGACAACCCGCAATGCCCGGCTCGACCAGCTGCTCGGCGAGTTCCACCTCGATGGCTTGCGCGACTCGATGGCCACCGCGCTGTCGGGCGGCGAGCGGCGACGCGCCGAAATCGCCCGCGCGCTGGCCGCCGATCCGTCGATCATGCTGCTCGACGAACCGTTCGCGGGGATCGACCCGATCTCGATTTCGGACATTCGCGACCTGATCTGCCAGCTCAAGAACCGGGGCATCGGCGTGCTGATCACCGATCATAATGTCCGCGAAACGCTCGACATCTGCGACCGCGCCTGCATCATCTATGACGGGCAGGTGCTGTTCGCCGGCTCGCCCGATGCGTTGGTCGCCGACGAGAATGTCCGCCGGCTCTACCTCGGCGAAAGTTTCTCGCTTTAGCCAAACCTCGTCACTCCAGCGAAGGCGGGAGCCCATCTGCTCTCCAGACCGCACTTGGCGAGGTGAGCAGATGGATTCCCGCCTTCGCGGGAATGACGAAAGGGGGGATTGAGGCTCCCCATCGTGAGGATGCCCGTCTAAGCAATCCATGTGAGCCTCGCCCCCCGCCTCGATGCGCGCCAGTCGCAAACGCTGGCGATGACGCCGCAGCTGCAACAGGCGATCCGGCTGCTGACGCTGACCAATGCCGAGCTGGCCGCGGCGGTGGCGGAGGAGATCGAACGCAACCCGATGCTCGTCGTCGACGATGGCGGCGGTGAAGCGGCGGCGAAGCACGACGCGCCGCCCGAGCGGATGGAAGCATTGGTCGATCACGGCGATGCCGGAAACGATGCGCCGCTCGATCTCGGCTGGTCGGAGGAGACGGTTGATCACGCGTCGCGGCTCGATGGACCGAGCGGTGACGAAGGCTTCGATTTCGATCAGGTCGCCTGCGCTGACGGGAGCCTGTGCGACCATCTGATCAGCCAGGCGGGCGAAGTGCTCGACGGCGCCGACCTGATCGTCGCCCGCGCGATTATCGATTGCATCGACGACACCGGTTACCTCGCCGAACCGCTGCCGGTGATCGCGCAGCGCCTCAAGATTTCCTCGCGCGAGGCGGAGCGCGTGCTGCAGGAGGTTCAGAAGTTCGACCCGGCGGGCGTCGGCGCGCGCGATCTCGCCGAATGCCTCGCGCTGCAGGCGCAGGCGGCCGACCGTTACGATCCGTGCATGCAGATGCTGATCGGCAATCTCGACCTGCTTGCTGCCGGACGCATCGCCCAGCTCGAGCGGCTGTGCGGCGTCGATGACGAGGACATGGCCGACATGATCCGCGAATTGCGCGGTTACGATCCCAAGCCCGGACTGCGCTTTGGCGGCGGACGCACCGAGACGGTCGAGCCCGATCTGTTCGTGGTCGAGCGCGGCGGCAGGTTCGTCGTCGAGATCAATCAGGGGACACTGCCGGCGATCACGCTCGATCCGCGCTATGGCAAGGGCTTGCCGAACGACAACAAGACCAGGGCGTGGCTGAGCGAATGCGCCACCGGCGCGCGCTGGCTGCTCGGTGCGCTCGAACAGCGGCGCAAGACCCTGCTCGCGGTGGCGGGCGAGGTGGTCAGGCACCAGCAGGACTTCTTCCGCCACGGGGTTTCCGGCCTGCGCCCGCTGACCATGGCGCGGCTCGCCGAGACGATCGCGATGCACGAATCGACCGTCAGCCGTGCCGTGACCGGCAAATATCTCGGCAGTCCGCTGGGGACGTTTGAACTGCGCTACTTCTTCGCCTCGGCTGTGGCCACCGACGATGGCGAGGCGGCGTCGGCGACGGCGGTCAAGGCGGCGATCAAATTGTTGATTTCTCAAGAGAAGCCAGATGCCATTTTGAGCGACGACGCGCTGGTCGAATTGCTTCGGAGCCAAGGCTTCGATCTCGCCCGTCGCACCGTTGCCAAATACCGCGAGGCGATCGGGCTCGGTTCCTCGCACCAGCGGCGACGCACGGCGGCGATCACCGGCCGACTGTGATTGACCAGCAATGCCGCATAAGGTAGATACATTGGCTCTACGGAGAGCTGTGATGTCCATGCATGTGCGCCGGTGGGGCAATAGTGCTGCGGTGCGTTTGCCCGGTGCGGCGCTCAATGCGGCAGGATTGAAAATAAACGACCCCGTTACCGTCCGGGAAGACAATGGTCGGCTGGTCATCGAAGCCGTTGCGCCTGAAAAGGTAACATTGGACTGGCTGGTGGACGGTTTATCCCCGGAGACCGCACAAGACGAGGTCGATTTCGGGCCGCCGCAGGGAAGCGAAATTTGGTAGCCGCGGGATGGGCTCCCGAAGCTGGCGACATCGTGTGGCTCAACTTTGATCCGCAAGCGGGACACGAACAAGCCGGTCATCGTCCCGCGCTGGTCCTGTCGTCCGAGCGGTACAACCGGCCGAGCGGGCGAATGCTGTGCGTGCCGCTGACGACGCGCGTTCGCGGAAACCGGTTCGAAGTGCCCATCGCGGGAAGCCGGGACGGCGTCGCGCTGGCTGACCAGGTGAGATCGCTCGATTGGCGCGCGCGTAAGGCAACGCCGAAAAGCCGGGCCACCGGTGCCGAGCTCGACGCTGTCCGCGACCGCGTGCATGCCCTGATCGGTTGAACGGCTCGCAGGGGCATCACGACGATCCAGCTTTGCGCGGCAGGAGTTCGGTGAAGACGACGAAGCCGAGCCACACCGCGAGCGCGGGCTGGAGGTGCGCGGGGGCGGCATCCGGAACTTCGGTGATCTTTTCGAGGATGCGGGGCAGGAAGCCGATGAGGATCGCCGAAAACAGCGCATAGGCGACGCGGCGTTCGCTGGAGGCGACATAGAGGATGGACACGACGATCGTCGCGGTGACGAACAGGGTCAGCGCGAAGGCGACGGCATCGAGATGGTCGGTATTCGCCATCACGACGCCAAGCACCGCGCCGAAGAACAGGTTCATCGCATCGACATTGGCCTTGTATTCGGCGGGCGTAACGCGCGCTGAGTTCATGAAGCCGTGCCAATACTTCTTGATCATCGCAGCGCCTCCCAGTCGATTGGCTGGTGCCGATCGAGCCAGGCTTCCGCCTCGGGCATCGGGTATTTGAGACTGGTGGCGCAGTTGAACAGGACGCAGCGGTCCTGCTTGCCGACCAGCCCGCGATCGACCGCCTGTTCCCAGGCGACGGCGGTGGCGGCGCCTTCGGGGCAAAGCAGCAACCCGTCCTCGGCGGCGATCCGATCGCGCACGGCAACGATCTCCGCGTCGTCGACCGCCATCGCCAGGCCGCCGCTGTCGCGCACCGCGTCGAGGATCAAAAAGTCGCCGATCGCGGCGGGGACGCGGATGCCGGCGGCGACGGTGTGTGCGTCTTCCCATTTGGCGGCGTGGCGCTCGCCCGCTTCCCAGGCGCGAACGATCGGCGCGCAGCCCGACGCCTGCACCGCGATCATGCGCGGGCGTTCGGGGCCAATGAAGCCGAGCGCTTCAAGCTCGCCGAACGCCTTCCACATGCCGATCAGCCCGGTGCCGCCGCCGGTGGGATAGAAGATCGCATCGGGGACTTGCCAGCCGAGCTGGTCGAGCAGCTCCAGCCCCATCGTCTTCTTGCCCTCGATCCGGTACGGCTCCTTGAGCGTCGACAGGTCGAACCAGCCCATCGCCTCCTTGCCCGCGCCGACGATCGCGCCGCAATCGCCGATCAGCCCGTTGACGCGCCACACCTTGGCGGCCTGCAATGCGATTTCGCGGACATTCACTTCGGGGGTGTCGTCGGGGCAGAAGACATAAGCTTCGATGCCGGCCTTGGCGCAATAAGCGGCGAGCGCGGCACCGGCATTGCCGTTGGTCGGCATGGCGATACGCGCGATGCCCAATGCCTTGGCCATGCTGACAGCCATGACCAGCCCGCGCGCCTTGAAGCTGCCGGTGGGCAGGCGGCCTTCGTCCTTGACGATCGGCGCGGCCGCGCCGTGACGCGCGCCGAGCCGGGGCAGCGGGATCAGCGGCGTCTCGCATTCGCCGAGGCTGACGATGTTCGCCGCGTCACGCACCGGCAGCAATTCGCGCCAGCGCCACAGGTCGCGCGGACGTGCCGCGAGCGCTTGCTTGCTCAACGCGCTCCGCACGCCCTCCAGATCATAGCGCACCAGCAGCGGCTTGCCCGCGCGGCTGAGGCCGTGAACCTGGTCGGCCGGGTAGCGCTCGCCCGTTTCCGAGCATTCGAGGTGCGTCACGAAGCTCGGCCGGGCGGCCGTAAGGTTGCCGTCGAACAGCATCAATGTCCTGCCTCAGAAGCGCGGAAGTATCGAAAGTATCGCCTACGTTGCCTCGATTTGCCCCTTTTCGGGGTCTTCGCGGCGGTCAGGCAGCGAAGGATCGGCACAGGCATAATCGCGTGGTTACAGGAATGCGGGCGGTGTAGGACAGAGAAATCGCCCGAAGCGCTGGCGGGGAGCGGCCCGCCTTGCCAATGGCCGCCGAGATGGCCTCCGAATCGAAAACCCTTTCGCAAAATCCCGACATCCGCTTCCTCGGCAAGCTGCTGGGCGATGTCATCCGCGACCAAGGCGGCGACGAGCTGTTCCGCCGCACCGAATATATCCGTAGCGCGGCGGTGGACCGGGCGCGCGGGGTGGCGGGTGCCGATGCGGTCGACACGGGGCTCGATGCACTCGATCTCGACAGCACGCTCGCCTTCACCCGCGGGTTCATGCTGTTTTCGATGCTCGCCAATCTGGCGGAGGACCGCGCAGGCGGGACCAACGACAGCGCGATCGGCGTGGCAGAGGCGCTCGAGCGGCTGGAGCGCGACGGCATCGGCCGCGAAAAAGTGGCGGAGACGCTGGGCCGCGCGCTGATCATGCCGGTGCTGACCGCGCATCCGACCGAAGTGCGGCGCAAGTCGATGATCGACCACCGCAACCGCATCGCCGATCTGATGCGGCTGCGTGACGCGGGGGCGGAAGAGACGCCGCAGGGCGAGCCGGTGACCGAGGCGATCGCGCGGCAGATCGCCTTGCTGTGGCTGACCCGCCCGCTGCGCCGCGAGCGGCTGTACGTCGCCGACGAGGTGGACACGGCGATCGCCTGGCTGCGCGACGTGTTCCTGCCGGTGCTGCCCGCGCTTTACCTGCGCTGGGACCGCGCGCTGGGGCAGCGCACCGCGCCATTCCTGCGCGTGGGCAGCTGGATCGGGGGCGACCGCGACGGCAATCCCAATGTGGTCGCGGAGTCGCTGGGCATGGCGCTGGGGCGGGCAAGCGAGGCGGTGCTCGGTCATTATCTCGCCGAGGTCGACGCGCTTGGCGCGCAATTGTCGGTGTCGCGCGAACTGGCCGAGGTCGATGCCGATGTGCAGGCGCTCGCCGAAGCGAGCGGCGACAATGCGCCGAGCCGGTCGGACGAGCCCTATCGCCGCGCGATTGCCGGGATCTATGCGCGGCTGTGCGCCACGTTCGCCGCGCTGACCGGCAAGGCGTGCCCGAGGCCGTCCGCCCTGACGCGCGCGGCGGCCTATGCCGCGCCCGAAGAGCTGCGCGCCGACCTGCTGGTGCTGGCGCGCGGGATATCGCAACAGGCGCAGGCGCTGCGCACCGAAGGCGCCTTGGCACGGCTGATCCGCGCAGTCGAACTGTTCGGCTTTCACCTTGCCAGCCTCGACCTGCGGCAGAACAGCGACGTGCATGAGCGGACCGTGGCGGAACTGCTCGACGTCGCCGGGATCGAGAGCGACTATCTCGGCCTCGAAGAGGCCGCGCGCGCCACCTTGCTGCGCAGCGTGCTGGCCAGTCCGCGCCCGGTAACGCTGCCGCGCCATGCCTATGCGGACGAGACGGCGGGCGAGCTGGCGATCTTCGCCGCAGCGGCAGCGGCGCGGGCGCGATACGGCCCGCGGGCGATCGAGCGCGCGATCATTTCCAAGGCGGCGAGCGTGTCCGACCTGCTCGAACTGACGCTGCTGCTGCGCGAGGCGGGGCTGCCGGAGGTCATGCCGATCCCGCTGTTCGAGACGATCGGCGACCTCGACGCCGCGCCGGGAATCATGACCGAGTGGCTCGGCCTGCCCGAAGTCGCCGAGGCCGCCCGCGCACGCGGGCATCAGGAGGTGATGCTCGGCTATTCGGATTCGAACAAGGATGGCGGCTACCTGACCTCGACCTGGCGGCTGTACGGCGCGAGCCTCGACCTGGCGACGGTGTTCGCCGAGGCGGGCATTGCGATGCAATTGTTCCACGGGCGTGGCGGCGCGGTGGGGCGCGGCGGGGGATCGAGCTTCGCGGCGATCCTCGCCCAGCCGCCCGGGACCGTCGGCGGGCGTATCCGCATCACCGAACAAGGCGAGGTGATCGCCGCCAAATACGGCTCGGCCGAAGCGGCGCGGACCAATCTGGAAGCGATGGCGGCGGCGACCTTGCTGGCGACGCTCGCGCCGCCGACGCTGCCGGAGACCGATGCGAGGCGCTTTGCCGGGGCGATGGACGCGATCAGCGGTGCGGCGTTCAAGGCGTATCGCGGGCTGGTCTATGACACGCCCGGTTTCCGCCAGTTCTTCCGGACGATGACGCCGGTGGCGGAGATCGCCACGCTCAAGATCGGTTCGCGTCCCGCCAGCCGCACCAAATCGGACGCGATCGAGGATCTGCGCGCGATCCCCTGGGTGTTCAGCTGGGCGCAGGCGCGGGTGATGCTGCCGGGCTGGTACGGCGTGGGCGAGGCGCTGGCGTCGTTCGAGGACCGCGCCTTGCTCAAGGACATGGCTGATTGGCCGTTCCTCGCGGCGGTGCTGGCGAACATGGAGCAGGTGCTCGCCAAGTCCGACATGCGCATCGCCGCGCGTTACGCCGCGCTGGCGGGCGAGGACGGGGCGCCGATCTTCGCGCGCGTCCGCGATGGGTGGGAGCGGACGCGCGACCAGCTGCTCGCGGTGACCGGGCAATCGCGGCTGCTCGAACGCAATCCCGCGCTCGACGCCTCGATCCGGCTGCGGCTGCCCTATATCGAGCCGCTCAACCTGTTGCAGATCGAATTACTCAAGCGCCACCGCGCGGGCGAGGAGGATGTGCGGATAGCCGAGGGGATACAATTGTCGCTGAACGCCATCGCCACCGCGCTGAGGAATAGTGGCTAGCTCCCCTCTCGCCAGGAAGCGCGGAGTGGGCCGGGCGCCGCACTGCCCGCCCCGGCGCTGCGCGCCTGCCCCTCCCGCGAGCGGGAGGGGAAAATGACGGATTGTACCCGTTTCATCCCGTCAACCGTTCGCCACGCGATGAAACTCTCGCTCCCCCTCGCGTTCACGCTCGCGCTCGCCGCGTGCAGCGCCGCGCCGCCCGCCGCGCACGCCTCGCCCGTGTTCGATCCCTTCAAGTTCTTCGCGGGCCGCTCGCATGGCGACGGGCAGCTGAAGATCATCACCAAGGATTATCAGTCGGTCAGCGTCGACAGCGTCGGGCGCGTCGAAGGCGACACGCTGGTAATCGACCAGAAGATCGACGTCCGCGACGGCGCGAAAAGCGAGCGGCAATGGCGGCTCAAGCGCGCCGGGCCGGGGCGTTATGCGGGGACGCTGACCACCGCCACCGGCCCGGTGTCCGCCGCCGTCGAAGGCGACCGGCTGCATATCCAATATCCGTCGAAGGACGGCGCGGTCGAGCAATGGCTCAGCCTCGCGCCCGACACGACTTATGCCGACAACCGCCTGACGGTGAAGAAAATGGGCGTGGTCGTCGCCACGCTGGAGGAAACGATCACCAGGCGTGAGGGGCCAATGTAATCCGCGTATCGTCGTCCACGGCCGTGAAGCCGCGTTCGGCAATGACGTCATTGGACTCCCTGGCGCGGCGGCCGGCGGCGAGCGACCAGGTGATATGGAAGGTGCCACCGGTTGGGCGCTGGCTGGTGCCCGCCACCTCGACGACCATCGCCTGACAGCCCGCGCCGTCGTCCGCGCAACCGACGATCCGCGCATGCGCCGGCGGCGGCAATTCGGGCGTGCCCGCGCCATGATCCGATTGCAGCGTGACATGATCGGCGACGACCTGGTCATAAGCGGGCGGGTATTTGGCGAGCAGCGCGTCGCGCTCACCGGCGTCGAGTTTCCAGCCGATCGTCATGCCCGATGCAACGCCTGGAAGCTGCGGATCGTTGCGGGAGGATGGATGAGGCACCGTTCCTGCCGATGGAGGCCAAGGCGGTCGAGGCGCTGCCCGATGGCGGCGGCTGGCAATTCGAGCCCAAATGGGACGGGTTTCGCTGCCTGGCGTTCGTCGGCCGCGGTCCGGCGATTTTGTTTTCGCGCACCGGCAAGCCGCTGGCGCGCTACTTTCCCGATGTGGCGGCAGCTTTGGCCGATTTGCCGAAGGTGGTGCTCGACGGCGAATTGGTCATCCCGCTGGGCCGGCATCTGTCGTTCGACGCGCTGCAAATGCGGCTGCACCCGGCGGCGAGCCGCGTTGCCAGGCTGGCGGCGGAGACGCCGGCTCTGTTCATGGCCTTCGACCGGCTCGACGATCTCGAGCAACCGCTGGAAGCGCGGCGCGGTGCCCTGGAACGCTATCTGGCGGCGAACCGCTCGCCGGTGCTGCGCTTGTCACCGCTGACGTGCGATCGCGCGATGGCCGAGAAATGGCTGGCGAGGGCGGGCGGCGCGCTCGACGGCGTGGTCGCCAAGCGGCGCGACGACGCCTATCAGCCCGGCGCGCGGGCGATGCTCAAGATCAAGAACTGGCGCGATGCGGACTGCGTGGTGGGCGGCTTTCGCGAAAAGGCCGATGGCTCGGTCGCCTCGCTGCTGCTCGGGCTTTACGATGGCGCCGGCAAGCTCAACCATGTCGGCTTCACCTCGGCGCTGGCGCCGCTCGACCGGCATGCGCTGGCTCGGGAGCTGCGCGCGATCGCGGCGCCCCCGGGCTTCACCGGCGATGCACCGGGCGGGCCAAGTCGCTGGAACCGCGGCGTCGAGAAAGAGTGGATCCCGCTCGAGCCGGTTCGCGTGGCCGAAGTGCGCTACGACCATGCCGCGGGCGGTAAATTCCGTCACGGCACGACCTTCGCACGCTGGCGCCCGGACAAGCCGCCCGAAGCATGCGCAGCCGATCAATTGCGGTCCGAAGCCAGCCCTGCCGTGATCGGAATTGCCTTGCGCGGAGGCGCGTGACATCACGCGCGCGCCATGGGGGGATGCGATGGATAGTGACGATCGTCCGACGTTCGAGCAACGTCCGCCCAAGCCCAAAGCGCCGCTCGCGCCCATGACCGAGTGGCGCACGCCGGGCGCGGACACGCGATCCGTGCTGCCGGGCGCGGTGAAGCCGCCGCGCACCGGCCTGCTGGTCGGCGGCGCGCTGGCGCTGGTGGCTGTCGTCGCCGTCGCCGCGACGCTGCTGAGCCGGCCGGATATCAGCGATCTCGTCGCCGCGACGCCGGTCGTCGAACGCTCGCCCGACAGGCCGCGCCAGCGGGGACCATCCTCCTATCCGCCGATCGAGCTGCCCAGCGGTTTGGTGATCGACCGCAGCGTGCTGCTCAACTACGATCTGGCGGCGTGGCTGGCGACCGAGCCTGCGGCGCCGCGTACCTTCGTCTTCGACCGCCTTGGCTTCGACCCCGGTTCGGCGGCGCTGCGCGAAGACGACAGGCCGGCGCTGCAAGTGCTGCTGCAGATCCTGACCGCCTATCCGCAGGCCAAGGCGACGATCATCGGCAACGGCCCCGGCTCGCTCGGCAGCGAACGGGCCGCCGCCATCCGCGACGCCTTGCTGCAGCTGGCCGCCGACCCGGATCAGCTGGCCATCGCCGCCGGGGACGGCAGCGAAAGCGCCCCGCGGCTCTCCGTCAAGCTCGATTTAGGCGTGGCAAGCGACCTCGACGCTTGACGCGACGCGCTCTCGGGCACATCCAGCGTTACAGCGCACCTCTAGGGGTGCCTGAACAGGGACTACCCAGGGAGGATTTGATGGCCACGACCCCGACAAAGAAGCCGAACGCGCTCCAGCAGCCGATGAACCCGTCGTCCGATCTCGAAGCGGTGATCGGCAAGGGCCAGGTCACGCGCGGCGAAATGGTTTCGAAGGTGTGGGATTACATCAAGAAGAACAATCTGCAGAATCCGCAAAACAAGCGCGAGATTCTGGCGGACGCCAATCTCAAGAAGATTTTCGGCACCGACAAATGCTCGATGTTCGAGATGAACAAGCATCTGTCGAAGCACGTGACCAAATAAGCTTCTGATTCGTTCCGGGGGTGCGTTCAGCCGTTGCTGAGCGTGCCCCCGATCATTTCGGTCTGGTTGGTGCCGAGCGCGCTGCCGATCGCATCGGCCTGGTTCGTCGCGTCGCCCGCGCTGCCCGCCACCTCCACCGCCTGCCAGCAGACGAACGCCGCGAAGGCGAGCGCCCACCAGCGGCTGGCAAAGATACGCTTTCCGGTGAAAGGCCACATGATGGCGAGCTTAGCCGGCCATCCCTAAGCAATGCTTACTTCCTGAGCGCGCGCACCGCCGCCAGCGTGTTGGTGATGTGCGCTTCGGGCGCCTTGTCCGAATAGGCATAGGCAATCCGCCCGCCCCGGCTGATGACATAGGAGGTGCGGTTGGACCGCGTCGACAGCTGCGGCAGCGTCACGTCATAGCCCTTGATCACCTCGGGCGTCGCCGTCGCCACGGCGAATTTGTTGCGGCAATCCTCGACCGAGAATCTGGCGAGCTTGTCGATGCTGTCGCCCGCCATGCCGATAACCGTCGCGCCGGCCTTGGCGAAATCGTCGGTCGCCTCGGCGAATTCATGCGCCTCGATGGTGCAGCCCGGCGTGAACGCGGCGGGGAAGAAATAGAGCACGACCGGACCGCGCTTGAGCGCGTCGGAGAGCCGCAGATTGTAGACCTTGCCGGCCTTGGCGCCCTGGGTCGTGAAGTCCGGAGCCTTGGCGCCCACCGGCAGCGCCGCGGCGGCGGGTGTGGCGATCAGGGCGGCAACGGTGACGAGCGCGGTCTTCATGAGGTCTCTCCGGATTCCCGCGCAACCTAGAACTTGCGCGGGGGCGCGCAAGGCACGACATTCGCCCGCATGTTCGGCCCGAAGATCACCGCCGTGCTGGGCCCGACCAACACCGGCAAGACGCATCTCGCGGTCGAGCGGCTGTGCGGTCATGCGTCCGGGATCATGGGCTTTCCGCTGCGGTTATTGGCGCGCGAGGTGTACGACCGCGTCGTCGGCATCAAGGGACCCAAGGAGGTCGGCCTGCTGACCGGCGAGGAACGGATCATGCCGTCCGGCGCGCGCTGGCTGATCTGCACCGCGGAATCGATGCCCACCGATCGAGAGGCGGCATTCGTCGCGATCGACGAGGCGCAGCTGGGTGTCGATCCCGAACGCGGCCATGTGTTCACCGACCGGCTACTTCACGCACGGGGACGCGAGGAGACGATGATCCTCGGGTCGGACAGCATCGCGGGCCTCGTCCGCAAGCTGGTGCCCAAGGCCGAAATCACCCGCCGCCCGCGCTTCTCGACGCTGAGCTACGCCGGCGCGAAGAAACTGTCGCGGCTGCCCAAGCGCTCCGCGATCGTCGCGTTCAGCGCCGAGGAGGTCTATGCCGTCGCCGAGATGCTGCGCCGCGCGCGCGGCGGGGCAGCGGTGGTGATGGGCGCGCTAAGCCCGCGCACCAGGAACGCGCAGGTGGCGATGTTTCAGGCGGGCGAGGTCGATTATCTCGTCGCCACCGACGCCATCGGCATGGGGCTCAACATGGACGTCAGCCATGTCGCCTTTGCCGGCCTCACCAAATTCGATGGCTGGCGGCGGCGGCGGCTAACCGTCGCCGAAATGGCGCAGATCGCCGGGCGCGCCGGCCGGCACCAGCGCGACGGCACGTTCGGCTCGCTGGGCGGGGAGGACGCCGCCAATGCCTTCCGCCCCGAAGAGGTCGAGGCGATCGAGGCGCATCGCATGCCCCGCGTCGAAACGCTCAACTGGCGCAACAGCGCGCTCGATTTCAGCAGCGTGGCGGACCTGGTGGCCAGCCTTGAGTTACCGCCCGACCGGCCCGAATTGCGCGCGGCGCCCGAGGCGGTCGATCTGGCGGTGCTCAAGCGGCTGGCCGACGACGCCGTGACCGGCGATCGCGCGCGCGGCGATACGATGGTCGCGCGGCTGTGGGCGGCGTGCTCGCTGCCCGATTTCCGCAAGGCGGGGCCGGAACATCATTCGCGGCTGGTACAGCGCGTGTTCCAGCATCTGAGCGAAGGCGACGGCCACCTTCCGGCGGCGTGGGTCGCGGGCGAGATCGCCCGGCTCGACCGCGTCGACGGCGATATCGACACGATCGGCGGCCGCATCGCCGCCGCGCGCATCTGGGCTTATGCCGCGCAGCGCGCCGACTGGCTCGCCGATCCGGCGCATTGGGCGGGCGTCGCGGCGGCGCTCGAGGAACGGCTGTCGGATGCGCTTCACGCGCGGCTGACCGAGCGCTTCGTCGACCGACGGACCAGCGTGCTGATGAAGACGATCGGGCGCGATCTGGCTTTGCTCGACGTGCGGGTGGGCGAGGATGGCGCGGTGATGGTCGAGGACCAGTTGCTCGGGCACCTCGACGGTTTTGCGTTTCGCGTCGATGCGGCGGCGCCGGCGAGTGACCGCAAGCAATTGCTGGCGGCGGCGGAGCGGACTTTGGGGCGGGTGCGGAGCGCACGCGCTGTAGAATTGAGCACGGCGAACGATGGCGACTTCAGCCTATCCCCTCCCTTTAGGGAGGGGCAGCTTGGCTTAGCCAAGCAGGGTGGGCTGAGCGTGATCTCTCAGCCCACCCCAGCGCTGCGCGCCTGCCCCTCCCCGAAGGGAGGGGAGATTGTTTGGCGCGGACATGCCGTCGCGGCTTTGGCCAAAGGCAAAACCCTGACCGCGCCACGCATCACCCTCGACCGCGCGCTCGACGGTCTCAGCGAGGCAAACCGCACACATATCGTCGAACGCCTGAGCCGCTGGCGCGATGAGCAGGTCGCCCGTTTGCTCGCGCCGCTGACCGACATGGCGGGCGCCGCTGCCGATCCGCAAACCCCGCCGCGCGTCCGCGCCGTGCTTGCCCCATTGGCGGCCAGTGGCGGCTTCGTCGCGCGCGAAGACGTCGCCAGGGCGGTCGAAGCCCTGACGCCCGACGATCGGCAAATCCTGCGGCGTGCGGGGCTGACCATCGGGCAGCTCGATCTATTCGATGCCCGGCTGCTCAAGGCGCGCGCCCAGCCGCTGCTGGCCGCACTGCTGACCGCGGCTGGACACGCCTTGCCGCCGATCGCCCCGGCGGGAGCCACCGTCTCGCCCGATCAGCGCCTCGGTTTTCGCCGCTTCGGCACGCAATGGGTGCGGATCGATGTCGCCGAAAAGATTCTGCGCGCGCTGCACGACCAGCGCGCCGCCGCCGGTTTCGCGCCCGATCCGGCGCTCGCCACGTCCATGGGGGTCAATGCCGATGCGTTTGCGGCGCTGCTCCGCGCCGCCGGATTTCGCCAGGCAGGCAGCCGATGGCATTATCGCCCCGCCAAGCGCGTCGAGGCCAAACCGCCTGCGCCGGGCAACCGCTTCGCCGCGCTGGCGGCGCTCGCCCGCTGAATGCGGATCGACAAATTCCTGTTTTTCGCACGGCTGACCAGGACGCGCTCGGCCGCGCAAGAGCTGGTCGTCTCGGGTCACCTCCGCCTCGACGGCAAGCGGATCGAACGCGACGCACAGCCCGTGGCGCCGGGCCAAGTGCTCACGTTGCTGCACCGCGACCGGATCAGGGCGCTGCGCATTCTCGCCCTGCCCGCGCGCCGCGGACCGCCTGCCGAGGCGGCAGCGTTGATCGAGGATGCGAACGTCTCGCATCAACCGCTCTCCGATTGACGCTGTTTTCCGGCAATCCTAACGCACCTTCAAGGGCATTCAGGGAACCGAGCCATGACCTACGTCGTCACCGACGCCTGCATTAAGTGCAAATATATGGACTGCGTCGAAGTGTGCCCGGTCGACTGCTTCTACGAGGGCGAGAACATGCTCGTCATTAATCCGAGCGAGTGCATCGATTGCGGCGTGTGCGAACCCGAATGCCCCGCCGAGGCGATCCTGCCCGATACCGAGAACGGGCTGGAAAAGTGGCTCGAGCTCAACACTACCTTCTCCGCGCAATGGCCCAACGTCACGCGCAAGAACGACCAGACGCCCGCGGACGCCGATGAGCATAAGGGCGAAGAGGGGAAGTACGACAAGTTCTTCTCCCCCGAGCCTGGCCAGGGTGACTGATCAGCGGACGAGCCTGCACGCCTTCGGTTCGCGCTGCCACGGCGCGACATACGCGCGGAGAAACGGCCTAATTCCGGCACTCTCTGGCAATTTTATGACAAAGCGTGTATAACTCACGTCAAGCAGCGCGAATCCCTCGCTGTTCTGTCTGCCACGAAAGGGTTCGCCGCGCTGTTTCGGACGGATTTAGTCCGCCGGAGCAGGACATGCTGCACCTCAAGGAAGGGTCTTTAATGGCTGCCAAGGCGCTTATTTTCGACGTCGGTGATTATGTCGTTTATCCGAAGCACGGGGTCGGCCGCGTGGTCGAGCTGCAGAAGTCCGAGATCGCGGGCATGCCGCTCGAACTCTATGTGCTGCGCTTCGAAAAGGAAAAGATGACGCTGCGCGTGCCGACCAACAAGGCGGAAAGCGCGGGGATGCGCAAGCTGTCGTCGAACAAGCAGATGGACGACGCGCTGACCACGCTCAAGGGCAAGCCCAAGGTCAAGCGCACGATGTGGTCCAGGCGCGCGCAGGAATATGAAGCCAAGATCAATTCGGGCGATCTGGTGTCGATCGCCGAAGTGACGCGCGACCTGTTCCGTGCCGAGGACCAGCCCGAGCAGAGCTATTCCGAACGGCAGATCTTCGAGGCCGCAGCCTCGCGTCTTGCCCGCGAGCTGGCGGCGATGGAGCAGACTGACGAGAAGGCGGCGTTGGAGAAGATCCACACGATCCTCCGCGCCGCGGCGGCGATCTATAACAAGACGGTCGAAGCGGCCTAAGCCATTTCGCGCTTGCAACTCACGGCCTCCGACTGTATTGCTGCGGTAATACAGTCGGAGGCCGTATCGTATGCGTATGTTTGTTGCCCTTGTCGCTTTGTCGTCGCTGTCCGCCTGTAACGCGGCGGCGGGCGACACCAGCACCGGTACGCGGACGTTTCCGGTTCCCGGCAATTTCGACCAGGTGACGCTGAGCGGTCCGGACAATGTCCGCGTGGTCACCGGCGGTTCGCCCTCGATCGTCGCCACCGGGCCCAATGCCGATCTCGACAAGATCGAGGTCGAATTGCAGGGCCGCGAGCTGGTCGTCACGCGTGAGAGCGGCGCCAAGATCCAGATCTTCGGCTGGAACCGCGGCAGCAAGGACGTCAATGTTACCGTCACGGTTGCCGCGCCGATCCATGGCGCGAACCTCAAGGGCAGCGGCGACCTCGTCGTCGATCGGGGCGCCGGCGACCGCTTCGACGCCGTGCTCAAGGGCTCGGGCGACCTAACCGTTGCCAGGATCATGGCGCAGGCAGCGCGGCTGTCGGTGGCGGGGTCGGGCGACCTCAAGGCGAAGGGGCAAGCCAAGAACGTCGAAGTCGAGCTTGCCGGCTCCGGCGAAATCGACGCGGCCGGGCTGATCGCCGAAACCGCGCAGGTCGACTTGCGCGGATCGGGCGACGTGGCGGCGCACGCCAGCCAATCGGCCAAGATCGTGCTCAAGGGCTCGGGGAACGTGACGATCAGGGGCACCGGCAACTGCCAGTCGGACAAGCGCGGCTCGGGCGAGGTGCGCTGCGCGCCTTAAGCCCCCGCTAACCATCATGTGGCAGGACGGGGCATGCGCCTTATCGCCCTGGTCCTGCTCGCGCTCGCCAAGCCCGCCATCGCCGCCGAGCGCACGCTGACCGTCACCGACTTCGATGGCGTGCGCGTCGAAGGGCCATTCGCCGTCACCGTCACCACCGGGCGCGGCACGGCGGGGAAGCTGAGCGGTGACACGCGCGCGCTCGACCATGTCCGCGTCGACGTCGAAGAGGGTATCGCGGTGATCCGCGCGACCGACGACGCCAACGACGCCAAGCCCGCACGCGTCACACTCGTCACCCGCACGCTCGTTCGCGCATCGCTGGCGGGATCGGGCACGCTGACCATCGACCGGATCGGCGGCAACGATGCGCGCGCCACGCTCGATGGTTCGGGGCGCCTGTCGATCGGCGCCGTCGCCGCTGACGGCCTGACCGCGATCGTCGCCGGAACGGGCACCATGGCTCTTGCCGGCAAGGCCCGCAACGGCACGCTCGAAACGCGCGGCAGCGGCACGCTCGACGCCACACGGCTGACCATCGCCGACGCCAAGATCACCCTCAACGGCAGCGGTACGCTCACCGCCAGCGTATCACGCGCGGCGCAACTTGGCGTGAAAGGCACCGGCAGCGCCACAATCTATGGCCAGGCCGCCTGCACCGTGAAGCGCGAGGGGTCGGCCAGCGTGCTGTGCGGCAAGGCGGCGGGGGTGCCCGCGCTGCTTGCCGCGGCTATACCAGCCCCAGCGTTCGCAGCTCTCCCGCGAGTGCAGGTGGGAGTGCCCCCAGCTCTCCGCCAAATGCGTCGGGCGGGGCGTCCCTAGCCTCGAGATAGCGCCACCCCTGATGCGCACGTTTGGGCTGCGGAATCACCGGAACCATCCGCGTATCGAGGATGATCGCGGTCTTGCCGTCCTCCGCCTCTTCGAAGCGCAGGATCGGCGTGCGCGCGACAAGGCGGTGCTTGACGATCCAGAACAGCGAGCCTTGCCCGGCGATTTCCTCGTGGCGCTTGGGGCGGTGGCGCGTGACATGGGCATGTTCGGGCGGGCGATCCGCGAACCAGCCCAGCACTTCCTCCAGGCTCTGCGCGCCGTAGCCGACCTTGGTCAGATGGAGCATGTCACCCGCCCAGCCCCGCGAGCGTGGCCAGGCCGAGAAAGCTGAAGAACCCCATCACATCGGTCGCCATGGTCACGAAAACGGCCGAGGACACGGCGGGGTCCACATCGCGCCGGTCGAGGATCACGGGCACCGCGATGCCGAAGAAGCCGGCGACCAGATTGTTGATGACCATCGCCGCCGCGATCACCCCGCCGAGCAGCGGATTGCCATAGATCAGGGCGACGCCGCCGCCGATCAGCACTGCCAGCGCCGAACCGTTGAACAGCGCGATGCGGAATTCGCGGATCATCATCCGCCAGGTGTTCGAGCTGGTCAGCTGATTGGTCGCCAGCGCGCGCACGGTCACCGCCAGCGTCTGCGTGCCCGCATTGCCGCCCATGCCCGAGACGATCGGCATCAGCACCGCAAGCAGCGCGAACTTGGCGATGACGCCCTCGAACAGCCCGACCACGCTTGCCGCGATCGCCGCGGTACCGAGGTTGACGACGAGCCAGGTCAGCCGCGTGCGCACCGTCTCCAGGATCGGTTCGTTAATATCGCCGTCGCCCGCGCCCGACAGGCGGGTGATGTCCTCGCCCGCTTCTTCCTGGATGACGTGGACGATGTCGTCGACGGTGATCATGCCGACCAGCCGCCCGCTGTCATCGGTCACCGCGGCGGAGATCAGCGCGTATTTCTGGAAGCGCAGCGCAACTTCCTCCTGATCCATATCGACCGGGATCAGCGTCTGATCGCGCTGCATCACGTCGGCGATCGGCACGCTGCGCGGCGTGCGCAGCACCCAGGACAGCGCGCAGGTGCCGATCGGCTTGTGCGCCGGATCGACGACGAAGATTTCCCAGAAGTCGGTGGTCAGCTCCTGATTCTCGCGGAGGTAGTCGATCGTCCGGCCGACGGTCCAATGTTCGGGCACCGCGATCAGCTCGCGCTGCATCAGGCGGCCGGCGGATTCCTCGGGATAGGAGAGCGCGGCTTCGATCGCGGCGCGGTCGTCGGGGTCGAGCGCGCGGAGCACGGCGGCCTGATCGTCGGCCTCCATGTCCTCGATGATCGCGACCGCGTCGTCGGTATCGAGCTCGGCGGCGATGTCGGCGACCTGCGTCGCGTCCATCTCGTCGACCATTTCCTCGCGGACGTGCTCGTTCAATTCGGCGAACACGTCGGCGTCGACCAGATCGCCCAAAGCGCGGGTCAGCGGTCCGCGCAGTTCGGGCGGGGTCAGCTCGAACAGGTCGGCCAGATCCGCCGGATGGAGCGGGCTGACCAGGTCTCGCGCGCGGCCGTCGTCGCCCGCTTCGACCGCCGCCAGCACGTCGCGCACGAAGGCCGGGCGCAGCCGATCGTCCTCGTCGAGCTGAGTTTCGGGCGCAGGCGCATCGGAGAGGCTGGTTTCGCTCATCGCTGCTGCCTCCTCGGATGCGGGTTCGCCCGCCCTATGGCGCGAAGGCTAATGCGCGTCCACCACCACATCGTTACGCGGACCGTCGGCGCGCGAGCGCTTCATCACCAGGATCAGCGGGATCACCGCGACCGCCGCCCACATCATGACATAATAGGCGTCGATATAGGCGATCATCACCGCCTGGCGGTTGACCTCCGCGTTCATCATCACCGTGATCGCTTCGCCGTTGAAGCCGAGCTGTTCGAACAGGCCTTGGCCCAGAAACGGCAGCCGCGTCTGCGACAGATGCGCGCCCAGCGCCGCATGGCTGACCTGGGTCTGGCGGGCGATCAGCGCGGTCATCAGCGAAATGGCGATCGACCCGCCGATCGAGCGCATCAAATTGTACAGCGACGCGGCGTCGGTGCGCAGCGCGCCGCCAAGCGTCGACAGCGCCAGCAGGTTCATCGGCAGCACGACCAGCCCGAAGCCGAGTCCCTGGATCAGGCCGCTGACGACGATCGGGCGCTGGTCCATGCCCAGATCGAATTCGGTCATCATCCAGAGCGACCAGGCGAGCAGCGCCATGCCGGTGAGGATCGGCACGCGCGGATCGACATATTTGGTCAATCGTCCGGCGAGCAGCATGCCGGCCATCGTCCCCGCGCCGCGCGGCGACGTCAGCAGCCCGGCGAGCAGCACCGGATAGCCGAACAGCGCCTGCAGCATCGGCGCGACCAGCGCCGCGCCCGCCATGAGGATGCCGCCCATCACGCAGATCGCGACGCAGGCGGTGACGAAGTTGCGATCGGCGAAAATCTCGCGCGGGATGATGCTGCGCGGCGAGGTGACGGTATGGACGACGAACATCCAGGCGGCGATGACGCAGACCGCCAGCTCGACCCAGATCTCGGTCGCGTCGAACCAGTCGAGCTGGACGCCGCGATCGAGCATCAGCTGCATCGAGGCGAGCGCGGTGGCGAGCAGCAGGAAGCCGGGCAGGTCGAAGCGCCGCCCGGGCTGCTGCCCGCCGGCCAGCATCAGCCAGCTGCCGATGGCGGTGACGATGCCGATTGGCACGTTGATGTAGAACACCCAGCGCCAGTTGAAATTGTCGGTGAGATAGCCGCCGACGACCGGCCCGAGGATCGGGCCGACCATCACCACCAGCCCCCATAAGGTCATCGCCTGGACGTGCTTTTCGGGCGGGTTGATGTCGTACATGATCGCCTGGCTCATCGGCGCCAGCACCGCGCCGCACAGCCCCTGCACCAGCCGCGCCGCGACCATCGTCGGCAGCGAGCTGGCGATGCCGCACAGCGCCGAGGAGACGGTGAACCCCGCGACGGCGACAGTGAACAGCAGCCGCCGCCCGAGCCGTGCCGACAGCCAGCCGGTCAGCGGCAGCGCCACCGCGCTGGCGAGGATGTAGCTGGTCAGCACCCAGCTGATGCTGTCAGGCGATGCGCCCAGCGCCGCCTGCATGTGCGGCAGCGCGACATTGGCGATGGTCGTATCGAGCACGACGATGAAGGTCGCCGCCATGGTCAGCGCCATGATCGCGAGACGCTTGCCGGGAGGGATGGCGGGCGGATTCAAGATTGGCGGTTTTCCGACACGGATTCACGCGGATTCACATCATTCAATGTCATTCTTTCTTCCTCCCTCAGCCGCGCGAGTCGTGCGCCCGAATTCCGGGAAATCGCACGAATGCCGGCCTGTAGGACAGACCAATCGCGAATCAGATGGCGGCACCCCGCAGCAGCACCGGCAATTCGCCCAGTTCGCCGCGCGCCTCCGCCATGAAGAAGCTTTTGAGCGGGGCGATGCGCTCGACCATGCCGATGCCGAAGCGGCGCGCGGCGCGCGGCAGCCGGCCGGGCACGCCGAACAGGCGCGTGAAGCTGTCGGTGGCGACCGACACCGCCAGCGCATCGAAGCCGCGCCAGCGCTGGTAACGCGCGAGCAATTGGGCGTCGCCGAGGTCGAGGCCGAGGCGGCTGCCTTCGACGATGACCTGCGCCAGCGCGGCGGCGTCGCGCCAGCCGAGGTTGAGCCCCTGCCCGGCGATCGGGTGAATGCCGTGCGCCGCGTCGCCGGCCAGCGCCAGCCGCTCCCCGGTGATCGCCGCGGCGTGATGGAAGCCGAGCGGCCAGGCGGCGCGCGGGGCGGACAGGGTCAGCTTGCCGAGCAGCCCGCCCGAGGCTTTTTCGGCCTCGACGGCAAACGCATGATCGCCGAGCGCCATCATCCCCGCCGAATCCTTCTGGTGGACGCTCCACACCAATGCGGAGCGACGGCCGCCGATCATCGGCAGCAGCGCGAAGGGGCCGGCCGGATAGAAGATCTCGTGCGCCACGCCGCCGTGATCGCGCTCGTGATCGAACGCGGTGACGATCGCCGCATGGTCATAGGACCATTGGGCGATGCGGATGCCCGCGGCGTCGCGCGTCGGCGAGCGGCGCCCTTCGGCGGCGACGAGCAGGTCGGCGCGGACTTCGCCGCCGTCAGACAATGTGGCGAACGCGCCTTCGGCGCGGCGCTCGACTTCGGCGCGCGCGGGCATTCGCAGGTCGATGTTCGGCGACTCCAGCGCCGCCGCGCGCAGCTCGCGGCGCAGAATGCGGTTTTCGACCATCGTCCCCAGCGGCCGTTCGTCGGCAAAGGCCAGCGCATCGCGCTGCAGCCCGTCGCGCACCTCGATGCGGTGGATCGGCTGGCCGTGCGGCAGCAGCCGTTCGGCCACTCCGATCGCCTCGAGCATGTTCCAGCTGGCGGAGGCGATGGCCGAGGCGCGGCCGTCGAAGGCCGGGGCCAGCATCGTTGCCGGATCGGCCGGGTCGACGACCACGCTGGCGATGCCCGACCGGTCGAGCGCCAGGGCCAGCGTCAGGCCGACCAGGCCGCCGCCGAGGATGAGGACGTCGGTGCGCTGCATTTGGTCTCGCTAAACGCTCAAACCTGTTTCGTCATCCCCGCGAAGGCGGGGATCCATCTCCCGCGGCCGATCACCTGCGCAAAGTCCGGGAGATGGATTCCCGCCTTCGCGGGAATGACGAATTGGCGTGTGCCGCCGGCACCGCATTGACGCTAACTCGCCAACATGGGATTCTTCCGTGAATCGAGCACGAACGGAGCGGGACTATGGCGAGCCGGGCTGACGGGGGCTGGCAACATGCGGTGAAGCGCGGCGCGGTGCGCGGGGGGACGCTGACCGGCGCGGTGCTGTTGCTCGCCGTCACGCTGGCGCTGGGGCTCGCCTTGCTCAGCTATCGCGCGACCGACGGAGCGCTCAACACCGCGGCGGGCGGCGCCGTGCACAATTGGATCGGCGCGCCGGGTGCGTGGACCGCGGACATCCTGCTGACGCTGTTCGGACCCGCCGCGGCGCTTTGGCTGCCGGTGCTGCTGGTCCTGGCGCTGCGCCTGTGGCGGGACGCGCATCCGGCCGGCTGGAAGCGGCAATTGGCCGGAACCCTGCTCGCCATCGCCTTGTTCGCCGCGGCGATCGGCATTGTCGTCGCCGGCGGGGCGTCGGGCCTGCCGGCGGGCTATGGCGGCATCATCGGCATGCTCGCGGCCAAGGGCACCGCCGCCGGATCGTCGCTGATCCCCGATCCCGCATGGATCGTTCCCGCCGGCTGGGCGGTCGCGGGCCTGACCGCCGCCGTCGCCAGCTATCTCTGGGCGCGCTCGCTGGCGCTCGACGAGGCCGAACGCGCCTTCCTGTTCACCCGCCGCGAACGCGCGATCGCGGACGATCACGACGACAGCGATGCCGCGCCCGTCGTCAAGATGCCACGCCCGAAACCCGCGCCGCGCGCCGCTTTGGTCGAAACGGTGCGCTCGAAGCCGGTGATCGCCGACCGCGCGCCCGCCCGCGCGCCCAACAAGGACCGCCAGCCGAGCCTCGCGCTGCGCGACAAATATGTGCTGCCCTCGCTCGACCTGCTGTCGCCCGCGCCGCCCTCCACCGGCCCGGCGCTCGACAAGGCCAGCCTGGAGAAGAATGCGCGGCTGCTGGAGACCGTGCTCGACACCTTCAACGTAAAGGGCGAGATCAAGGAGGTCCGCCCCGGCCCGGTGGTGACGATGTACGAGCTCGAACCCGCGCCGGGCATCAAGGCCAGCCGCGTGGTGCAGCTGGCCGACGATATCGCGCGCAACATGTCCGCGCTCAGCGCGCGCATCGCCACCATCCCCGGCCGTACGGTGATCGGCATCGAATTGCCCAATGCGCGGCGCGAGGCGGTGGTGCTGCACGAACTGATCGCCAGCGACGCGTTCGACGATACCGGCGGGTCGCTGCCGCTGGTGCTGGGCAAGAATATCGCCGGCGATCCGGTGATCGCCGACCTCGCGCCGATGCCGCATCTGCTGGTCGCGGGCACGACCGGCTCGGGCAAGTCGGTGGGCCTGAACGCGATGATCTGTTCATTGCTCTACCGGCTGACCCCCGATCAGTGCCGCATGATCATGATCGATCCGAAGATGCTCGAACTGTCGAGCTATGAGGATATCCCGCATCTGCTCGCCCCCGTCGTCACCGAGCCGGCCAAGGCGATCCGCGCGCTGAAATGGGCAGTCGAGCAGATGGAGGACCGCTACCGCATGATGGCGTCGATCGGCGTGCGCGGCCTCGCCAGCTTCAACGAGAAGGTGCTGGCGGCGAAGGCCAAGGGCAGCAAGCTCGGGCGGCGCATCCAGTGCGGCTATGATGCGGAGACCGGCCAGCCGGTCTATGAAGAGGAAAGCCTGGATTTCGAGCCGCTGCCGCAGATCGTGGTGATCGTCGACGAGCTCGCCGACCTGATGATGACCGCGGGCAAGGAAGTCGAATTCCTCATCCAGCGCCTGGCGCAAAAGGCGCGCGCGGCGGGCATCCATCTGATCATGGCGACGCAGCGCCCCTCGGTCGACGTCATTACCGGCGTGATCAAGGCCAATCTGCCGACGCGTATCTCGTTCGCGGTGACGAGCAAGATCGACAGCCGCACGATCCTCGGCGAACAGGGCGCCGAACAGCTGCTCGGCAAGGGCGATATGCTCTATATGCCCGGCGGCAAGCAGATCGTCCGCGTCCACGGCCCGTTCGTCAGCGACGAGGAGGTCCGCGCGGTCGCCGATCACTGGCGCGGCCAGGGCACGCCCGATTACGTTCAAGCAGTCACCGAGGAGCCCGAGGACGGCGGCTTCGACCTCGACGGCGCGCCGACCGGCGAGGATTCGGCGGAGGACCAGCTCTACCGCAAGGCGCGGCAATTGGTCGCGGAGAGCCAGAAGGCCTCGACCAGCTGGCTGCAGCGGCAATTGCGCGTCGGCTATAACTCGGCGGCGCGACTGATCGAGCGGATGGAAAGCGACGGCCTGGTCTCGCGCCCCGACCATGTCGGCCGCCGCGAAGTGCTGATGGACACTGATGGGCGGCAGCATTGACGATTGCCGTAGCGTCGCGCCTCGCTAAGGGCGACGGCATGCTGTCTCCGCAATCACCCGTTTCGCTCGCCGACATTCAGGCCGCCGCCGCGCGTATCGCCGGGGCGGTGGTCCACACCCCGACGCTGAAGAGCCAGACGCTGTCGAACATGCTTGGCTGCGACCTGTGGCTCAAATTCGAGAATCTGCAGTTCACCGCGGCGTATAAGGAACGCGGCGCGCTCAACAAATTGCTGCTGATGGCGGAGGCCGACCGCGCCAAGGGCGTGATCGCCGCATCGGCGGGCAATCACGCGCAGGGTCTCGCTTATCATGGCGCGCGCCTGGGAATTCCTGTCACCATCGTCATGCCGCACTCGACCCCGACGGTGAAGGTGATGCAGACCGAGGGGCATGGCGCGGCCGTCATCCTCCACGGCGAGACCTTCGACGCCGCTTATGCCCATGCGCGCGAGCTCGAGGCCGAGCGCGGACTGACCTTCGTCCATCCGTTCGACGATGCCGAGATCATCGCCGGGCAGGGGACGGTCGGCCTCGAAATGCTCGCCGACGTGCCGGCGATCGATACGCTGGTGATCCCGATCGGCGGCGGCGGACTGCTGTCGGGGATCGGCACCGCCGCGCGCGCCTTGCGGCCGGACATCGCGATACACGGGGTGCAGGCGGAGCTGTTCCCGTCGATGTACGACGTCATCACCGGCGCGCAACTGCCGTGCGGCGGCGACACGCTGGCCGAAGGCATCGCGGTCAAGGAACCCGGGCGGATCACCCGCGAGATCGTCCGCGCGGTCGCCGACGACATCGCATTGGTCAGCGAACGCGAGCTCGAGCGCGCGGTCAGCCTGTTGCTGCAGATCGAGAAGACCGTGGTCGAGGGCGCCGGCGCGGCCGGGATGGCGGCCCTGCTGTCGAACCCCGCAAAATTCGCCGGGCGCAAGGTCGGCATCGTGCTGTGCGGCGGCAATATCGACACGCGGCTGCTGGCCAACGTGCTGCTGCGCGATCTGGCGCGGTCGGGCCGCCTCGCCCGTCTGCGCATCCGCCTGCAGGACCGGCCCGGTGCGCTGTATCTCGTCGCCAAGGTGTTCCACGAACAGCAGGTCAACATCATCGAAGTGTACCACCAGCGCGTGTTCACCGACCTGCCGGCCAAGGGGCTGGTTACCGAAATCGAATGCGAAACGCGCGATGCGGCGCATCTCGATCGATTGATCGCGGCGCTGCACGCCGCGGATTACGAGGTCGCGCCCGTCGAATTGGCTTAAAGAGGGTTAACCGGCTTTTCAGACTTATGCGGCGCCTGCATAAGTTCGAATCGTGAGCGTGCAGACCAAATTCCCGCGATTCTTCGTCACCACGCCGTCGCCCTGCCCTTATCTGCCGGGCCAGACCGAGCGGAAGCTGTTCACCGAATTGCGCGGCGCCGACGCGGCCGAGCTGCACGACGCGCTGTCGCAGATCGGTTTCCGGCGCAGCCAGAGCGTGGCCTATCGCCCGAGCTGTGTCGCCTGCTCGGCCTGCGTGTCGGTGCGCACACTGGCGCTGGAATTCGTACCCAATGCGACGCAGCGGCGACTGCTGCGGCGGCATGCCGGCCTCACGGTCGCGGCGTGCCGGCCATGGGCGACCGAGGAGCAGTTCGAGCTGCTCGGCCGCTATCTGGCGGCACGCCACGCCCGCGGCGGGATGATCGGCATGGACGAAGCCGACTTCGCCGACATGGTCGAGGTCTCGCCGGTCGACACGTATATCGTCGAGTATCGCGACGAGAGCGGCAAGCTGGTCGGCGCGTGCCTGACCGACCGGCAGGGCGACGGGCTGTCGCTGATCTACAGCTTTTTCGATCCCGCGCTCGACGGCCTGGGCACATTCATCATCCTCGACCACATCACCCGCGCCGCGCAGGCCGGGCTGCCGCACGTCTATCTCGGCTACTGGGTGCAGGGCGCCAGGACGATGGAATATAAGGCGCGCTTCCGGCCGATGGAACGGCTCGGGCCGGCGGGATGGCAGCGGCTGAGCGATGCGGAGGCCGAGCCTTCGCTGCGCAGTCGGGGCGTCGAAGGCGCGGCGGGCGCGCGGAAGTTCTAGAAGAAGATTTTGACGATTGCCGCCGTGGCGCCGACAAGCGCAGCGCCGGAAGTCAATCCGCCGACGAGGAAATGCCACGGCACGAACTTCGTATCGACACGAAGCTTGTCGATTTCAGCCAGCTGCTTCTGGATTGAAACGATCTGCGCCTCGATATCAAGCTGGTGGGGATCAAGTCGCGTTGCCATGAGCGCTATATACGCTGCTCGATCACCGGCTGCAATCAACCCGCGAACGGATCGCGCACCAGGATCGTGTCCTCGCGCTCGGGGCTGGTCGAGACCAGGGCGACCGGGCAATCGATCAATTCCTCGACGCGGCGGATGTACTTGATCGCCTGCGCGGGAAGATCGGCCCAGCTGCGCGCCCCGGCGGTCGAGCCGCTCCACCCCTCGATTTCCTCATAGATCGGCTCGGCCGATGCCTGATCAGTGGCATGGGCGGGGAGATAGTCGTAGGTCCGCTCGCCGACACGGTAGCCGGTGCAGATCCTGAGGCTGTCAAACCCGTCAAGCACGTCGAGCTTGGTCAGCGCGATGCCGGTGATCCCACCCACCGCCGCCGCCTGGCGCACCAGCACCGCGTCGAACCAGCCGCAGCGGCGCTTGCGCCCGGTGACGGTGCCGAATTCATGCCCGCGCGTGCCGAGCCGCTCGCCGGTTGCGTCGTTCAGCTCGGTGGGGAACGGCCCCTGCCCGACGCGCGTGGTATAGGCCTTGACGATCCCCAGCACGAAGCCGGTCGCCGCCGGCCCCATGCCCGATCCGCTCGCCGCGGTGCCGGACACAGTGTTGGACGAGGTGACGAACGGATAGGTGCCGTGATCGACGTCGAGCAACATGCCCTGCGCGCCTTCGAACAGGATGCGCTTGCCCGCGCGGCGCGCCTGGTCGAGCTCGCGCCACACCGGGCGGGCAAAAGGCAGCACCGCGGGCGCGATCGCGGCTAGGTCGCGGATCAGCCGCTCGCGGTCGACCGGGCCGACGCCGAAACCGGCGCGGATCGCATCGTGATGCGCGCACAGCCGGTCGATCTGCGGGCCGAGCTGGTCGAGATGCGCCAGGTCGCACACGCGGATCGCGCGGCGGCCGACCTTGTCCTCATAGGCCGGGCCGATGCCGCGCCGCGTGGTGCCGATCTTGAACGCCGAGGCGTCCTCGCGAAACGCATCGAGATCGCGGTGGAACGGCAGGATCAGCGGGCAGGTTTCCGCCACCGACAGCGTCTCGGGCGAAATCGCCACGCCCTGCGCACGCAGTTTCTCGATCTCGTCGCGGAAATGCCACGGATCGAGCACCACGCCGTTGCCGATCAGCGACGGCGTGCCGCGCACGATGCCCGAGGGCAGCAGGCTGAGCTTGTAGACCTCGTCGCCGACGACCAGCGTGTGCCCGGCATTGTGGCCGCCCTGAAAGCGCACCACCGCATCGGCGCGCGCGGCGAGCCAATCGACGATCTTGCCCTTGCCTTCGTCGCCCCATTGCGCGCCGATCACGGTGACGTTGGCCATTATCGCTCCAAAGTGTTCGGATAGATCGAGAAACCGGTCGCGGGCTCGCCGCTGCCGGTGATCGCATAGCTGCCGCCGCGGCCGACTTCGCGGTCGGCGGCGAATAGCGAGAAGCCGAACCAGCTTTGATATTCGAAGCCGTGGCGCTCGGTTGGGTCGACGGTGACACGCGCGCCTTGCGCCGCGAGCGCAGCGGCAATGCGCGCGACGCCATCGATGCGGCTGGCGAGCAGGCCGGCATGGTCGAATGTCCTGAGCGCGGCGAGCGCGGTCGCCGGATCGCCCATCGCCCCGAGCAGCGGCAGCCAATGGCCGAGCCCGGCGGCGGTCAGGCCGCCCGCATCCTTCATGTCGAGCAGACGGTCGATCTGGGCGACGCGGCCGGGTGTTTCGACTTGTGCGCAAAGCGTGCTGACGAGGTCGGGCAGCGTCAGGTCGACGGTGACCTCGCCCGCCCCGCCCGCGCGTAGCGCTGCCAGCGCCAGCGTGACGATCTCGAGCGCGGCGTCGACCGTGTCGAGCCCGACCAGTTCGGCGCCGAGCTGCGTCCGCTCGCGCGCCGGATCGAGCCCGTCCGAAGCCAGTTTGACGACCTGTCCGGCGTAGCCGAGCCGCAGCGGCCGCGGCGCGTCGGCAAGCACCGTCGCGGCGATCCGCGCCACCTGCGGCGTGATGTCCGAGCGCACCGCCAGCAGCCGCTGCGACTTGGGATCGACGAAGCGCGCCAGATCGGTGCGCTTGCCCTGCAGGCGCGCGGCCAGCCCTTCCTCATACTCGACCAGCGGCGGCGTCACTTGCGCGAAGCCCGCGCCGGTGATCGCTGCCAGCATGGCGCCGGCGCGCGCGGTTCCCGCCGCCGCCTCACCGGGCAGGCGGTCGCGCAGCCCTTCAGGCAGAAGACCGGCGGGAATCGTCACGGCGGCCCCTCTAGTCGAATTTGAGCGCCGTGGCGCGCTTCACGCCGGGCAGCTGCAAGATCGTCCCCAACACGTCCGCGGGCACCGGCGTGTCGACCGACAGCAGAAGCACCGCCACCCCGCCCGCCTCGCGCCGCCCGAGGTGGAAGGTGCCGATATTGACCCCCGCCTCGCCCAATGCCGAGCCGAGCCGGCCGATAAAGCCCGGCGCATCCTCGTTGACGATGTAGAGCATGTCGCCCTGCAGATCGGCCTCGACCTTGACGCCGAACAGCTCGACGAGCCGCGGATAGACATTGCCGAACAGCGTGCCCGCCACCGAGCGCTCGCCGGCTTCGGTCTTGACCGTGACGCGCAGCAGCGTGTGGTAATCGCCCTCGCGCTCGCGCCGCACTTCACGGATGTCCATGCCGCGTTCGCGCGCGAGGAACGGGGCGTTGACCATGTTCACCGTGGCCGAATGCACGCGCAGCAATCCGGCGAGCACCGCCGCGGTGATCGGCTTGGGATTGAGCGCGGCGGCGGCGCCTTCGACCTCGACCGAGATCGCGGTCAGCCCGTCATGCGCCAATTGGCCGACCAGCGACCCAAGCCGCTCGGCGAGCGCCATGTACGGCTTCAATTTGGGCGCTTCCTCGGCGCTGAGCGACGGCATGTTGAGCGCGTTGGTCACGCCGCCCGTCACCAGGAAATCGGCCATCTGTTCGGCCACCTGCAGCGCGACATTGACCTGCGCTTCGTTGGTCGACGCGCCGAGATGCGGCGTCGAGATGAAGTTGGGTGTGCCGAACAGGGGCGAGGCGGTCGCCGGTTCGGTGACGAACACGTCGAGCGCCGCGCCGGCGACCTGGCCCGAGTCCAGCGCGTCCTTGAGCGCCGCTTCGTCGATCAGCCCGCCGCGCGCGCAATTGATGATGCGCACGCCCTTCTTGGTCTTGGTGAGGTTCTCGCGGCTGAGAATGTTGCGCGTCTGGTCGGTCAGCGGCGTGTGCAGCGTGATGAAATCGGCCTTGGCCAGCAGCGTGTCGAGATCGGCCTTTTCCACGCCCAGCTCGACCGCGCGTTCGGCGGTCAGGAAAGGGTCATAGGCGACGACTTTCATCTTCAGCCCCAGCGCGCGATCGGCGACGATCGAGCCGATATTGCCGGCACCGATCAGCCCCAGCGTCTTGCCGGTCAGCTCGACGCCCATGAAGCGATTCTTCTCCCACTTGCCCGCCTGGGTCGAGGCGTCGGCCTCGGGCAATTGGCGGGCGAGCGCGAACATCAGCGCGATGGCGTGTTCGGCAGTGGTGATCGAATTGCCGAACGGCGTGTTCATCACCACCACGCCCTGGGCGGACGCGGCGGGGATATCGACATTGTCGACCCCGATCCCGGCCCGGCCGATGACTTTGAGGTTCGTGGCGGCGGCAAGGATCTCCTTGGTCACCTTGGTCGAGGAGCGGATGGCGAGGCCGTCATACCCGCCGATGCGGGCGATCAGCTGGTCCTTGGTCTCGCCGGTGATCTCGTCGACCTCGACCCCGCGTTCGCGGAAGATCTGCGCGGCCAGCGGGGACATTTTGTCGGAAATGAGGACTTTGGGCATGTTTTGATCCTGAAATTCTCTCGTCATCCCCGCGAAGGCGGGGATCCATCTCCCCAATTCACCACGCGTCCGACGTTCAGCAGATGGATTCCCGCCTTCGCGGGAATGACGATATTATTGGGCCTTGACCTGCGCCCAGCCCCAATCGAGCCACGGGCCGAGCGCCGAGATATCCGCCGCATCGACCGTCGCGCCGCACCAGATGCGCAGGCCGGCGGGGGCGTCGCGGTGGCCGGCGATGTCGTACGCCGCGTCCTCGGCCTCGAGCACCGACGCCAGCGCCTTGATCTTGGCCTCGTCCGCGCCTTCGACCCTGAGGCAGACGCTGGTGCGCGAGCGGATCGCCGGGTCGTCGACCAGATGCGACAGCCAGGGCAGGCCCGCGACCACCGCGTCGAGCGCGGCGGCATTGTCGGCACAGCGCCGCTGCAGCCCCGCCAGCCCGCCCATGCTTTTGGCCCATTCGAGCGCGAAGATCGCGTCCTCCACCGCCAGCAGCGACGGGGTGTTGATCGTCTCGCCCTTGAACACGCCCTCGGCAAGCGCGCCCTTGGCCATAAGGCGGAAGACCTTGGGCAGCGGCCAGGGCGGCGTGTGCGTCTCCAGCCGCTCGACCGCGCGCGGGCCGAGAATCAGCACGCCGTGCGCCGCCTCGCCGCCCAGCACCTTCTGCCAGCTGAAGGTGGCGACATCGACCTTGTCCCACGGGATGTCGTAAGCGAACACCGCGCTGGTCGCGTCGGCGATGCACAGCCCTCCTCGGTCGTCGGCGATCCACGCGCCATCGGGCACGCGCACGCCCGAAGTGGTGCCGTTCCAGGTGAACAGCACGTCGCTGGACCAGTCGACCGTGCCGAGATCGGGAATCTGCCCGTAATCGGCGCGCCGCACGATGGGATCGAGCTTGAGCTGCTTGACCGCGTCGGTGACCCAGCCTTCGCCGAAGCTTTCCCAGGCGAGCGTGGTGACGGGCCGTGCCCCGAGCAGCGTCCACATCGCCATTTCGTAAGCGCCGGTGTCCGACCCCGGCACGATGCCGATGCGGTGCGTGTCGGGGAGCTGGAGCAGCTCGCGCATCAGGTCGAGGCAATATTTGAGACGCGCTTTGCCCAGTTTGCCGCGATGCGAGCGGCCCAGCGCGCCCGTGGCAAGGCGCGAGGCATCCCAGCCCGGAGGCTTGGCGCAGGGTCCCGATGAGAAAAAGGGGCGTGCAGGCTTGACCGCGGGGCGGTCCAGAATCGTCGTCAATGTTTCTCTCCTTACAGAGAGCGCGCGCTGCGTTGGGACAGCGTGGCCCGCTGACGGTCATAGGGCGGTGCCGCGACGCGTCAAGGTAAACCCCCAACCGTCACCCCGGCCTCCGAGCCGGGGTCCATCGCGCCGCACTAGACTAGGCCGCAGGGGCGCCGACCGTCGCAAGACGGACCCCGGATCAAGTCCGAGGTGACGCGTGGGCGCGGGAGCGATAGGTCGAACTGATGCGCCGCAACGTCTTGCTCGTTCTGCTTGCACTGAGCTCCTGCATCGGCGCGCCGCGCCGCCAGCGCCCGCCGCCCCAGGCCGAGCGCGTGATGGACAGCGCGGCGCTGCGCCAATGCCTGGCCAAACTCGATCTCGGCGTGGCGCGCTACCGGCTGCTGCCCGACCGCGATTTCGGCAATGGCTGTTCGGCGAAAAGCGCGGTGCAATTGCGCGACATCGGCACGCCGGTCAGCAATCTCGGCGCGATGACGTGCCCGCTCGCCTCGGCTTTCGCGCAGTGGGTCCAGTCGGACCTGCAGATCCCGGCGATGGGCGAGTTCGGCAGCCCGGTGGTCAGGGTCGAAACCTTCGGCACTTACGCCTGCCGCAACGTCAATGGCGCGGCGGAGGGGCGGCTGAGCGAACACGCCTTCGCCAATGCGGTCGATGTCTCGGCCTTCGTGCTGAAGGACGGGACGCGCGTCGCGGTGCTGGGCGGGTGGCGTGGCGACGCGCGACGCGCGCGGTTCCTGCGCGCGGTGCGCGACGCCGCCTGCCGCCGGTTCCGGACGGTGCTGTCGCCCGACTATAACAGCCTCCACGACAATCATCTGCACCTGGATATGGGCGGCGCGCGACTCTGCCGCTAAGGGGCCGGGATGACCGAAACCCGTATCCCGTCGCGCGTCTTTCCCGACGCCACCCAGGGCGCCGAAGACGCCGAAAAGATCGTCCACACCGCGCAGACCGACAGCCCGTCCTACAAGCTGGCATTCCAGGATAATGACTTCATGCTGCGCCCCGATCTGCGGCCGGTGCGCTTCCAGCTCGAATTGCTCAAGCCCGAGCTGTTCCTCGACGAGGCCGAGATCGCCTCGACCATGGTGTTCTACGGCTCGGCGCGCATTCCAGAGCCCGGCGTCAAATCGCAGAACCCCGATCCGGCCATCGCCGCGCGGCTCGAGGCCAACAGCTGGACCTATGCCGAGGCGCGCAAGCTGGCCGCGCTGGCCAGTGGCACGCCGCGCGACCAGGACGGCAAGCGGCACTTCGTGGTCTGTTCGGGCGGCGGCCCGTCGGTGATGGAGGCGGCCAATCGCGGCGCGCAGGACGCCGGCGCCGAATCGATCGGGCTCAACATCGTTCTGCCGCACGAACAGGCGCCCAATCCCTATGTCACCCCGACGCTGAGTTTCCAGTTCCACTATTTCGCGCTGCGCAAGATGCACTTCCTGCTCCGCGCGCGCGCCGTCGCGGTGTTCCCCGGCGGGTTCGGCACGTTCGACGAGACGTTCGAGCTGCTGACGCTGATCCAGACCGGCAAGATCAAGCCGATGCCGGTGCTGCTGTTCGGCCGCGATTTCTGGAACCGCGTCGTCAATTTCGAGGCGCTGGTCGAAGAAGGCGTGATCAGCCCCGGCGATCTTCAGATCTTCCGCTTCGTCGATACCGCCGAGGACGCGTGGCAGATCGTCCAGGATTTCTACAAGGTCGGCTAGGCTTACTGGCCCGCCTTGGTCGCCGGCGTGGTCTCGTTGCCCGGCGTGCCGCCCGGCTGCGGGCCCGAGGGCGGGGTGTCGGTCTTGGCGCCCTGACCCCCCGGCGCTTCGGGTGCCGCGGCGGGCGCGGCGGGCAGCGGCTTGTTCGAGCCCTGCGCGTTCAGATAAGCGATGACGTTGGCCCGGTCCTGCGCGTTGCCGAGGCCGGCAAAGCTCATCTTGGTGCCGGGCACATAGCCGCTCGGCTTCTTGAGCCATTGGTCGAGCTCGTCAAAGCCCCAGCTGACGCCCTTGCCTTTCAGCGCATCCGAAAAGGCATAGCCGCCCTTGCCCTCGCCGGCCTTCTCGCCGACCGTGGCGTACAGGTTCGGGCCGATGCCGTTGGCGCCGCCCGCGTTGATCGTGTGGCACGACGCGCATTTCTTGAACACGTCGGCGCCCTTGGCCGGATCGGCCGTGGCCAGGCGCACGGCGATCGGTGGATCGGCGGCAGCCCCCGCATCGGCCCCTTCATCGACCACGCCTTCGACGACATAGCCCGGCGTTTCGGGCTTTTCGGCATGGAAATACTCGCTCGACACGATCGTCGCGCCAAGGGCGACAACCCCCGCGCCCAGCGCCATCATCGCGATCGTGTTGAACCGGTCGTCCATCTTGTCACCCTGTCAGGAAAGTTCGCGCGCGCCTTAGGAAAGCGCGCGGGGTGGCGCAAGCGCGGTGCATCCCTTACGGGCGCGCGGCGATGAACCGTTTTCCTGCCCCCGCCCGCCCGATCGTCGAGGAGATGCTGGCGGCCGCCGGGCACGATCCCGGCAACGCCGTGTCGTTCCAGGGCGCGCCGGGCGCCAATTCGCACATCGCCATCGAACAGGCCTGCCCCGGCGCGCTGCCGATCCCGTGCTTCTCGTTCGAGGATGCGATCGACGCGGTGAAGGAAGGCCGCGCCGCGCGCGCGATGATCCCGCTCGAAAACTCGCTGTGGGGCCGGGTCGCCGATATTCATTTCCTGTTGCCCGAAAGCGGCCTCAGCATCGTCGGCGAGCATTTCCTGCCCATCCACTATGCGCTGATGGGCGTGGGGCCGATCAGCGGGATCAGGACCGTGCTCAGCCATCCCCAGGCGCTGGGCCAGTGCCGCCGCTGGCTCGGCGCGCGCGGCATGCACCCGGTGCAGCACGAAGATACCGCCGGGGCCGCCGCGCAGGTGGCCGAGGCGGGTGACCCCAGCGTGGGCGCGCTCGCCCCCCCGCTCGCCGCGGGGGTCTACGGGCTCGACACGCTCGAAAGCATGATCGCCGATTCGGCGGACAACATGACCCGCTTCGTCATCCTGTCGCGCGAGGAGGCGCCGCCCCCGCCGCCGGGCACGCCGACGATGACCACGCTGATCTTCGAGGTGAAGAACGTCCCCGCCGCCTTGTACAAGGCGATGGGCGGCTTCGCGACCAACGGCGTCAACATGACCAAGCTCGAAAGCTACCAGCATGGCGGCAGCTTCTCGGCGACCGAATTCTTCGCCGATATCGATGGCCATCCCGGCGATCCCGCGGTCGCGCGCGCGCTGGAGGAGCTGGCCTTCCATGCCAAATGGGTGCGGCTGCTGGGCAGCTATCCGCAGGCAAGGCCGCGTGGCTGACATCCGCTTCGCGCGGGCCGCGGACCTGCCCGCGCTCCATGCCCTCGTCGAAAGCGCCTATCGCGGCGACAGCGCCCGGCGCGGCTGGACGCACGAAGCCGATTTGCTCGACGGCCAGCGCACCGATCAGGCCGAACTCGGCGCGATCGTCGCCGATCCGGCGCAGCGCATCCTCCTCGCGGAAATCGACGGCGCGCTGCTCGGCTGCGTCCAGCTGACGGCGAAGGGCGACGGCACCGCCTATCTCGGCCTCCTCGCGGTCGATCCGGCGCGTCAGGCGGGCGGCTTGGGCGCGCAGCTCATCGCCGCCTGCGAAGCCGCCGCGCGCAGCGAATTCGGCGCCATGCGCATGGAAATGACCGTCATCGACGGCCGCGCCGAACTGATCGCTTATTACCAGCGCAAAGGCTACGCCCTCACCGGCGAGCGCCGCCCCTTCCCGATGACCGACGAGCGTTTCGGACTGCCACGCCGCCAACTCGAATTCGTGGTGCTGGCGAAACCCATATAGCTTTGTTGTCGCTCGACGGGGCCATGTCGGAGTCGTTTCCAAAAACCTGTGGACAGCCAAGCGTCTTGAGCTGGACCCTGAAACAAGTTCAGGGTGACGAACTCTTGTGGAGATCGTCATGCTGAACTTGTTTCAGCATCCATCCCCGGCCACGTGACTCAGTCTATGAGTCGCGATGACTTTCAGCCCTGCATCTACATCCTGGCCAGTCAGCGTCACGGCACATTGTACATCGGCGTAACTTCGAACCTTTTACAACGCCTTTGGCAGCATCGCGAGGGCAACGTGCCCGGCTTCACGGCAGACCACAGCGTCAAACGCCTCGTCCGCTACGAATTGTTCGGAACGATGGAAGGCGCGATCCTTCGCGAGAAGCAGCTTAAGCGCTGGCGCCGCGAATGGAAGATCAACCTGATCGAGAGGGAAAATCCCGACTGGGGCGATCTCGCGCCCGGGCTAGGTCTCTCACCGGTGCCATTCCACCGGCGCAAGGATGGACCCTGAAACAAGTTCAGGGTGACGAGTTCTCATGAAATTCGTCATGCTGAACTTGTTTCAGCATCCATCCCGCCACGCTTGGCCGGACCACCCCCAAAAACCTACTCCCCCGCCCATATCCGCAACAGCGTATGCGCGATCGCGAACGGCGGCGGCGCGATGAACCGCCCCGGCTCGCCCGCCAGCGCCGCCCGTACCTCGTCGCGCGACACCCAGATCGCGTCCGACAGCTCCTTGGGGTCGAGCGTGACGGCATCGTCCAGCGCTTCGGCGACGCAGCCGATCATCAGCTGCGAGCCGCCGAACGGCCAGGGCTGGCTGGCGATGTAGCGCACCGCGCCGGTCGGCACGCCGGCTTCCTCCAATATCTCGCGGCGGACCGCTTCCTCGACCGATTCGCCGGGTTCGAGGAACCCCGCCAGCGCCGAGTAGCGCCCCTCGGGCCATCCCGCATTGCGCCCGAGCAGGGCGCGCCCGTCATGCTCCGCGACCATGATCACCACCGGATCGGTGCGCGGGAAATGTTCGGCATCGCACGCGCCGCACTGGCGCCCCCAGCCGCCGCGGAACAGCGTGGTCGAACCGCCGCAGCGGGCGCAGAAACGGTGCGCGCCGTGCCAGCCGATCAGGCTGATGGCGGTGCCGAAAATCGCCGCGTCGCCCGCCGGCATCAGGCTCAGCGCGGAGAACATCGCCGGTGACCGCATCACCGCGTTGACCGGCCCGGCGGGCGCCGGCACGAAATGGGCGCGGCCTTGGTCGAGCCCCAGAAAGATCAGATCGGCCCCGGCATCGGCCTCCGCCAGGCTGCCCCAGCCCAGCGACCCGTCGGCGCCGAGCCGCGGTTCGGCCCCGTCGAGCAGCAGCACGCGCGCGCGCCAGTCGAACAAGGCGGCATAGCCATCGGCGTCCTGCCGCAGGCGATCCGCGCGGTCGAGCGGATAGCCGGTCAGTGCAGGAGCACTCACGCGGCGCTGTAGACCGCGCGGGCGAACGCCTTGCCGAAGCCGTAGACGCCCTCGGGCATGTACTGGACATAGCCCGAGGCGCGCACGCCTTTGGCCGGATCGACCCAGGCGATCGTCGACGCCGCCCCGGCCCAGCCGAACGTGCCGATGCCCGCGCCCATCGCGTCCGCTTTGATATGCACGCGCCCGCCCGCGCCGAAGCCCTGGCCGTCGATATAGGTGCCCTTGGTGTCGCACCCCGGCGCCAGCATGTTGGACATCGCCAAGCGCGCCGTCGCGTCCTTCATCACGCGAACCCGCCCGGTCGCGCCATGCCCGGCAAGCATCTGGAGGAACCGGTCGTAATCGCGCGGGCTCGTCACCAGGCCCGCGCCGCCCAGCTTGAGCCCGGGCTGGGCGAAGATCGTGGCGGCCCCGGCGTCGAGCGGGATTTTGCCGCGCGCGGACACGCCGTAATTGGTCGTCATCCGCGCCAATTCGGACTGGGGCACCTGGAACCAGCTCGACTGCATGCCCAGCGGATCGAACAGGCGCCGGCGGAGAAACGCTTCGAAGTCGGTCCCGCTGGCGAGTTCGATGATGTGGCCGAGCAGGTCGAGCCCGCACGAATAGCTCCATCTCACGTCGGGATCGGCGATCAGCGGCAGATGCGACAGCCGTTCGGCCCACACCGCCAGGCTGGGCGCGGGCGTCACGTCGGGCCATTCGGGCAATTTGAAGCGGCTGACCACGCCCGCCGCCAGGCCATTGTCGATAAAGGCGCGGAGCAGCGCGCCCTTGCTGACGATGCCATAGCCCAGCCCGCCCGAATGCGTCAGCAAATGGCGGATGGTCAGCGGGCGCGCCGCGGGGCGCGCGTCGAGCGACTTTTCGGGATCGAGCGCGACCATCGGTTTCCTGAAGCCAGGCACGAAATCGCCGACATTCTGGTCGAGCCGCAATTTGCCGTCCTCGATCAGCATCATCGCCGCGATGCCGGTTATCGGCTTGGTCATCGAATAGACGCGGAACAGGCTGTCGGGCGTCATCGCCGCGGCAGCGGCTTCGCGCCCCTGCCGCCCGCGCACGGCAAAGTCGGGGGCCGTCGTGCCGCGCCCGATCGCCCCGACCGCGCCGGGCAGCCGGTCATCGGCGATATAGGCCGCGAACAGCGTCTCGACGGCGGCGATGGCGGGATCGACCGGCATCGGCGACAGCGCCCAGGCGGGCCGCGCCAGCATTGTCGCGCCGAACAGCGCTCCGCTGCCGAGCAGCCGGCGCCGGTCAATCATCATTTCGCGCATCGGCATTCTCCTCCATCGCGGCCGCTGCCGCCTTGCGAAACATGGTCGGCAGTCCCGCCTGATCGAGTTCCCGGCGTGGCCACCACTGCACTTCGCCGTCAAGCTGCTTTTCGTTGCCGCGCCGCACATCGAGCGTCAGGCGGAAATGGGTGAAAACATGGGTGACCTGCCCGAGCAGCGGGCCTTCACCCGCCCCCTCGCTCACCGGCAGGCCGAGCATCCCGCCGAGCAGGCCCTTGTCCGGCCGCCGCACCAAAGCGACCTGATCGCCACGCTCGATCCACCAGGCGGTCGCCTGACGCTCGGGCCGCGCCTTCTTCGCCACGCGGCGCGGATAGCTGGCGGGGTCGCCCGTCGCACAAGCGCGGCAATCGCCGCGCAACGGGCACAACAGGCATTTCGGGCTGCGCGGCGTGCAGACCGTCGCGCCCAGATCCATCATCGCCTGCGCGAAATCGCCCGCGCGGTCGTTCGGCGTGAGGCCGTCGGTCAGCGCGTAAATCTCGTCCTCGGCGGGCAGCGGCGTCTCGACCGCGAACAGCCGCGCGATCACGCGCTTGACGTTGCCGTCGACCACCACCGCGCGCTGCCCGAGGGCGATCGCCGCCACCGCCGCCGCGGTATAGCGCCCGACGCCGGGCAGCTTGCGCCAGCCCGCCTCGTCCGCCGGCAGCCCGTCTCGCGCCATTACCCGCGCCGCGGCCAGCAAATTGCGCGCGCGGCTGTAATAGCCGAGCCCCGCCCATTCGCGCATCACCGCGCCATCCTCGGCCGCGGCCAGCGCTGCGATCGTCGGCCAACGCGCCAGGAAGCGGCGGTAATAAGCGGTCACCGCCGCCACCGTGGTTTGCTGCAGCATGACCTCGCTGAGCCACACCGCATACGGATCGGGCGTGCCGCCGCGCCACGGCAGGGCGCGCTTATGGGCGTCGTACCAGGCGAGCAAGCGGGCGGATAAGTTATTCAGGGAATGTCTCTTTAGCGCGGCCCGATGCTGTGCCATGACGCTGCGCGATGCCCAAGGCCAAAGCCAGTCCTGCCCCCGTCGAGCGCCCGCGCGGCGGCCGGGCGCGCGCGGTGTCCGAAATCGTGCCCGACATCGGCCGCGTCGCCTTTCGCCGCTTCGGCTTCGTGCAAAGCTCGGTGGTCAGCCGCTGGCGCGAGATCGTCGGGGAACGTTACGCCGACGTATCGATTCCCGAATCGATCCGCTTCCCGCAGGGCCAACGTCAGCACGGCGTTCTTAACCTTCTTGTACAAAACGCGCATGCCCCGATGATGAGCCATGTCACTGGAGTGGTCATCGAGCGCGTCAACCGCTTCTTCGGCTATCCGGCGGTCGCCAGGGTGGTCATCCGGCAAGGCGCGGTGCCCAGGCGCCCGGCGGCGGCCAAGCCGGTCGAGCTGGTCGCCTTGCCGGTCGACCTCGGCCAGTCGTTGAAGACCATCGCCGATCCCGAATTGAAGGCGGTGCTCGAATCGCTCGCGCGCGGCGTCGCCACCGCGACGAGCATTCCCGTCGTCGGAAAGATCTCGTGATGCGCCTGCTTGCGATCCTCGTCGCGGCGATCGCGCTGATCGGAGCGGCCCCGGTGGACTGGACGCGCCACGTCACGGTAACGCCGGCGGGCAGCTATGTGCTCGGCAACCCGGCGGCGAAAGTGCGGCTGGTCGAATATCTCAGCTACACCTGCCCGCACTGCGCGCATTTCACGCAGGCCGCCGCCGTCCCGCTGCGCCAGAACTACGTCCGCTCGGGCAAGGTGGCGGTCGAACTTCGCCATGCGGTGCGCGACGGGCTGGACCTGACCGCCGCGCTCCTCGCCCGCTGCGGCGATCAGGCGCGCTTCTTCGCGCGTAGCGAGGCGGTGTTCGCCAATCAGGATGCGATGTTCGTCAGGATCGAGGCGTGGCAGCAGACCAATCCCGCCCCGGCCAGCATGGATGCCGCGGTCAAGGCTTTTGCCGGAGCCTCGGGCCTGTCGGCGTTGATGGTCAAACAGGGCGTTCCACTGGCGCGCCAGAACCAGTGCCTGGCCAGTCCCGCGATGCGCGCGACGCTCGCGGCTCAGGCCAGGGAAGCGTGGGAAACGCGCAAGATTTCCGGCACGCCGACCTTCCTGCTGGGCGACCAGACCTTTGGCGGCGACTGGACCGCCGTCGAAACGCAACTTCGTGCGAAAGTGAAATGATGAACAAGACCGTTGCCCTGATCGCCCTTCTCGCGCTCGCTGCGTGCAAGAAGGAGGAGACCGCCAACACCACAGCCTCGGCCTCGGCGCCGGTCGCCGGCGCGCCGGCCCCCGCGGGTCAGGATTGGACCACGACCTTTGCCGCCTCGCCCGAGGGCGGCTTCGTCATGGGCAATCCCAATGCGCCGATCAAGCTGGTCGAATATGGCTCGCTGACCTGCCCGCATTGCGCCGAATTTCAGGAAAAGGGCGGTGCGCCGCTTCGCGCACTGGTTCAGCAGGGCAAGATCAGCTGGGAATTCCGCAACTATGTTCGCGACGCGGTCGATACCTCCGCAACGCTGATCGCCCGTTGCAACGGCCCCGCCTCCTTCTTCGGCATGCTCGATGCGCTCTATGCCGCTCAAGGCAGCTGGTTTGCCAAGATCCAGGCGGTGCCGCAGGCTACTCTTGAAGGCATCCAGACCCTGCCGCCCGCGCAGCAATTCCCCAAGCTCGCCGAACTGACCGGCATCAAGGACTTTGCCGCGCAGCGCGGCGTGCCGACCGCCAAGGCCGATGCCTGCCTCGCCGATACGGCGCAGGCGGAAAAGCTCGCCAAAATGGTTGAGACGGCGAACGGCATGCCCGGCTTCGTCGGCACGCCGACCTTCCTGATCAACGGCAATCTCGTGCCCAATTCGGCGAATTGGGAAACGCTCGAGCCCGCGCTCAAGCAGGCGGGCGCTTGAACACGCCTTAAGGCAAGTTAAGCTGCCCTGAGGGGAGGGCCGCCTTTGCGCCTGTCGCGCGTCAAACTGACCGGGTTCAAAAGCTTCGTCGATCCGGTGGAATTGCGCGTCCTGCCGGGGCTGACCGGCGTGGTCGGCCCGAATGGCTGCGGCAAATCCAATTTGCTCGAGGCGATCCGCTGGGCGATGGGCGAAGGCAGTGCCAAATCCCTCAGGGGTGGCGCGATGGAAGACGTCATCTTCGCCGGCACCGCCAGCCGCCCGCAGCGTCAATTCGCCGAAGTCGCGATCCTCGCCGACAATGACGGTGGTGAGGTCGAGGTCGTGAGACGGATCGAGCGCGGCGCGGGGTCGGCCTATCGCATCAACGGCCGCGACGTCCGCGCGCGCGATGCGCAATTGCTGTTCGCCGACGCTGCCACCGGGGCGCATTCGCCGGCGCTGGTCAGCCAGGGGCGGATCGGCGCCATTATTGCCGCCAAACCCGCCGAGCGCCGCCAGATGCTCGAGGAAGCGGCGGGCATTTCGGGGCTGCACGTCCGCCGCCGTGAAGCCGAAATCCGCCTCAAGGCGACCGAGACGAATCTGGAGCGCGTCGCGCAAAACCTGGCCGAACTCGAAAACCGCGCCGCGATCCTGCGGCGGCAGGCGCGTTCGGCCGAACGTTATCGCCGCCTCACCGACGAGTTGCGCCTGGCCGAGGCGCGGCTGATCTTTGCCCGCTGGCGTGACGCCAACAACGCCGCCCGCGCCGCGCGCGACGAGGCTGCCACAGCGGAGAGCCTTGCCGCCACCGCCGCCGAAGCCCAGCGCGCCGCCGCCGCCTGGGCGCGCGACGCCGCCACGCGGCTCGCCGAACTGCGCACCACGGCCCAGGC
>CAXTPT010000015.1:44619-56829 GCA_964246315.1 uncultured Sphingomonadaceae bacterium
AGCCAGCGCCGAGGCCGAGCGCGGCCGCATCGAGACGCGCCTGTCCGAACTCGGCCAGGCCCGGCGCCAGCTCGAAGCCGACCGCGCACGCGAGGGCGAATTAGCGGGCGACGCGGCGGATGCCATCGCACGCCTGACCGCCGAAGCCGAAACGCTCGAGGCCATGATCGGCGAAACCGCCGCGCGGCGTCCTGCCATGGCGTCGCGCCTTGCCGATGCCGAGCGCGAAGCGGCCGCCGCCGAACTCGCCCGCGCCAACGCCGTCGCCGCGCAAGCCCGCGCCGATGCGGAGCGCCGCGTCGCGGAGGCGGCCGTGGGCGCCGCGCAGGGGGTGCTTGACCGCGTACGCGGCGAGCATGACCGGTTCTATCGTGAAGCGGCGGCGCTGCGCCCATTGG
Source organism: uncultured Sphingomonadaceae bacterium (assembly GCA_964246315.1). Lineage (GTDB taxonomy): Bacteria > Pseudomonadota > Alphaproteobacteria > Sphingomonadales > Sphingomonadaceae > Sphingomonas_O. The sequence goes on from CAXTPT010000015.1 coordinate 45,018, forward strand.
CCGACATCGCCGCGGAGGTCGCCGGCATGACCGCAGCGCTCGCCGCTGCCGATGAGGCGCAAACCGCCGCCGTCGCCGGCATCACCGAATGCGAGGCGGCGCTGACCGCCGCCGCCGAAGCGACCGCCGCCGCCCAGCCCGCTTTGGCTGGTGCCCGCGCCGCGTTGGCGGCCGCGGAAAGTGAGACGCGGGCCTTGACGGCCTCGACGCTTGACGGCGCGGGAGTGCTTGCGTCGCTCCAGGTTGCGCCGGGCTATGAAGCAGCGCTGGCGGCCGCGCTGGGCGACGATCTCGATGCCGGATTGAGCGGCTCCGTCCGTTGGACCGGCGAGGGCATGTCGGACGGCCCGGCCCTGACCGCAGGGGCGCCGCTCGCCGGCTTTGTCGGGGCGCCGTCCCAACTTGCCCGCCGCCTGGCCCAGATCGCGGTGGTCGATGTCGACACCGGTCAACAGCTCGCCACCGGCCAGCGCCTCGTGACGCGCAACGGCCGGATGCGCCGCTGGGATGGTTTCCTTGCCGAGGAAGCGGGCCAGGCCGCCGCCGAAACACTGCGCCGCCGCAACCGCCTCGCGGTGCTCGAAAGCGAATTGCCGGGGTTGCACGATGCGGTAGCCTGCGCCGAAGCCGCGCTCGCCGATGCGCGTGTTGCCGATGCCGATGCGCAGGAGGCCGTCAAGGCGGCGCGACGCGCGCGCGACGAAGCCGACGCAGCGCTCCGCCAGGCTCTGCGCGCCGAGGACGCCGCCAAGGCCGAACAAGAGCGCATGGCCGCGCGGCACGCCGATCTCACTGAACGCATATCCGCCAGCGAGGCAGCGTTGCGGACCGCCGATCGTGCCGCCGCCGAGGCGCGCCGGACCGTCGAGGCGCTCCCTGCGGCGACATGCGGCCATGAACTGGCCGCGCTCGACAGCGCGGTCGGCGATGCGCGCCGCGGGCTGAACACCCTCAACACCGAGCTCGCCGGTCTCGACAACCGCATCGCCGCCGATCGCACGCGGCTGACCCAGGCACGCGCCGAGGCCGACGATTGGCGCGCGCGCTCGGGCGCCGCCGGACGACGCGTCGCCGAGATGGACAAGCGCGCCGTGGCCCTCGCCGAAGAAGCCGAGAGACTGGAAGCCGATCCACGCCGCGCGACGCAGGCGGGCGCCACGCTCGCCGGCGAAGTCGAACGCACCGCCCTCGCCAGTGCCGACGCCGCGCGCGCCGAAGCCGAGGCGGAAGCGCTGCTCCGCGAACGTGAAGACCTCGCCGCCAAATCGGGCGAGGCGCTCGCCGAAGCGCGCGAGGCCCGGGCCGGCGCCGCCGCCCGCGCTGAAAACGAGGAAAGCCGCCGCATCGAAATGGGCCGCGTCTCCGCCGAACGCTTTCAGTGTCCGGCTCCAGTCCTGCCCGAGCAATTGAACTTCGTCGGGGAGGCCGTTGGCGCCGTCTCGGGCGAGTCCGCGATCCTTGAGAAGGCGACGCTGGAGCGCGAGCGCCTCGGTCCGGTCAATTTGGTGGCGGAAAGCGAGCTGGAGGAGGTCACTTCCCAACTCGGCGCACAGGCTGACGAGGTCGCCGAGCTGACCGAGGCCACCGCCCGCCTGCGCGGCTCGATCCATAGCCTTAACCGTGAGGGCCGCCAGCGGCTCCGCGCCGCGTTTGACGCCGTCGATGGCCATTTCCGCCGCCTGTTCTCCACTTTGTTCAACGGCGGCGAGGCGCATCTCGCGCTGATCTATTCCGACGATCCGCTCGAAGCCGGTCTCGAAATCATGGCCCAGCCGCCGGGTAAGAAGCTTTCGTCCCTCACCCTTCTGTCGGGCGGCGAGCAGGCGTTGACCGCGGTGGCGCTGATCTTCGCATTATTCCTGACCAACCCCGCGCCGCTATGCGTGCTCGACGAAGTCGATGCGCCGCTCGACGATGCCAATGTCGAACGCTTCTGCGACGTGCTCGACCGCATGGCCGCCGACACCGACACGCGCTTCCTCGTCGTCACGCACAATGCGCTGACAATGAGTCGGATGCACCGACTCTACGGCGTGACGATGGTCGAACAGGGGATCAGCCGCCTCGTCTCGGTCGATCTCGGCGGCGCGACCGAATTGCTGGCGGCCGAATAGGCTAGAAGTCGACGCCGACGATCAGCGCGGGGCCCGAGCGCGGCGCCGCGTCGCCCGTTAGCCGAAAACGGTATTCGCCCGCCACGCGCAGACCGATCGCCCCGGTACGCGTCCGCGCTTCAACGAGCGGTCCCGCCTCGACCCGGCGCGCGCCCGTTTGGGCGCTGGCCCAGACGCCGCCGCCCGTGCCGAGGCTGAGGCTGGATGATATTGCCGCGCGTTGCGTCACGCGCGCCTGCCCGTCGGCAAACCAGCGGCGCTGACGCAGTCCCGCGACGCCGCCTTGCGCGAAACCATCGAAGCGCAGTCCGGCCAGGCGAATATCGTAAACCCCGCCATAGCCGGTGACGACAAAGGCGCCGCTCTTCACATCGAGCCGCTGACGCCGCTCGACCAGCAACCCCACGCCCCGCGCGCGCAGCCCGTAACCCGCCGAAACCTCGGTATCGTACGCCGCGCCCAATGCGCGACTGATCCGCGCCGTCAGTGCCAGCGGAGCGCCCTTGCCCTGCACGAACAGGCGCACGCCGGTCTGCGATCCGCCCAGCGACGGCACGCCCACCGCGCCGCCCGTCCCGTTGATCAGCGCCCAGCCACTGCCGCTAAAGGCGCGATGCGGTGGGCGAGCCGGCGCGGCATAGCCGGCCACCGTGCCGCTGCGGCCCTGAAACGCGGCTTCGGGAAGCGCCGTCGCGTTAGACGCTAGAGCCGCCGTCGACATCGGGGCGGGCGCGGCCGGTGCGATCACCGCTGGCCGCATGTCCGGACGCTTGAGCGGGAGCAGGCGGGTCACGACCATGCGTGGTGACTGCGACGATGCTGGCTCTATTGCCGCGGCGACCGCAGGAATCGTCGCGTGGCTGTCTGCCAATGACGCCGCGCTGGGAGCCGATTGCCGCTCCCTGACGGTCATCTCGGGCGGCGGAGTGAGCACGGCCACGCGCACGGCAACCCAGGCCAGTACGATGACCAAAGGTGCGCCAAGAGGGCCGAGGCGCGCCCTCACGACCTGAACCTGTCTGGAAAGACATGCGCCGTCTTGTCCCACACCACGCCGCCGCTCCGCCGGGCGCGAAGATAGATCACGACTGCGCGCCAGCTGGCGCCGATGGTGATGGCATTCGCGACGAGGGTGCGCGGAACGCTGAGCAAACCCTGCCGCCAGCCATTGGAAGCGGTGACGAACGCGGCCCGCACCGCGATCCGCCACAGCATCAGCAGCGTCACGGCCGCGGTGAGCCAGCCGGGCAGCGCCAGGGCCGCGATGCGCCCCGTCGCCACGGTCAGTCCGGCCCACAGGATCAGCGCGAGATAGCCGGCGAGCAAGACGAACGCCGCGATAAGGCTGCGCCGGTCGCGCGCGCGCATCCAGCGTTCGGCGACGCCGCCCTGCCATTGCAGCCGGTCCCAGCCATGCAGGGCGATCCCCGCGATCCACCGCGCACGCTGCCGCACCGCGCCGTCGAAACTGGCCGGAAAGTGTTCGCGTGTTGCAACCAGCCGCCCATCCGCGCCCGCGATCCGCACGAACGCGGCGCGCCCGCCATCGGCGCGCAGGCGCAGGCCGAGCTCGTAATCCTCGGTCAGGCTGGCGGCGTCGAACGGGCCGGCACGGCCGCCAGCGATCCGTCCCAACGCGGCGCGCTCGAACACGCACCCGACCCCCGCCGACGGAACGGCCGCGCCGCTTTCCTCGCGCGCCAGCAAGGTCTTGCCATGATGCTCGGCAAATTCGTCGAGATAGGTGCCGGCGATCCAGCGCGAATGCGGGTCGACCAGCGGCAGCACCGGCAATTGGATCAGCGCGAAGCGACCGATCAGGCTGGCGAACACCCGCAATTCATCGGGGTGCACGACATCCTCGGCATCATGCAGCACCACGCCGCGATAGCGCTCGCCCTGGCGCGCCTCATCCGCCAGCATCGCACGCCACAAGGTGTTGAGCGCGTCGGCCTTGGTTGTCGGGCCGGATTGATCGTTGATTGCCACGCGCAGCCGTCGATCATCGATTCCGCCGAGCACCGCCCGGGTCGCGGAGTCGTTGGGATAGGCCGCGACATAGACCGCGCAATCGCCAAAGCTGCCAAGCATGTGCCGCAGCATCGCGCCGATGACCGCGCTCTCGTCCCACGCGGGCACGAACACGGCGAAGCGGCCAGGCGGTGCAGGCGGCAGGCTGGCGACCGTCGCACGCGGACGCTTGCGGAAAACGAGCAGCCGACGGACCGCGCGGGCGGCCCAGGCCAGATCGACCAGCAATTCGTCGATCCCGCCGATCAGGAAACCGGCGGCGGCGAACAGCGCGAGCTCGCGCGCCGCACCTTCGACGAGTTGCCCTGAAAGCACGCCCCCTAGAAAACCATCAAGGCGCCCAGTGAATGTCCACGGGCAGCTCGCAGTCGGCGAGCACGCGGCCGATCGGCGTCGGCGAGGCCGCGCCCTGTTCGATCGCCTGCTCCACCAGCGCGCGCTTGCCCTCGCCGGTGATCGTCAGGATCAGCGTGCGGGCGGCGACGATCGCCGCGCGCGACAGCGTGATGCGGTCGACCGGCGCCTCCCTGGGCAGTTCCGCCGGACGAACGCCCAGCGCCCGGCGCTCGCGCGGGCCATTGAGCGCCTCGTCGAAATCGTCACCGGGGAAGATCGACGCGGTGTGGCCGTCCGCGCCGACGCCGAGCCAGACCAGATCGGGCGGCCAGCCGAGATCGGCGAGCAAGGCATCGGCCGAGCGCCCCGCGGCCTTGTAATCGGGGGCTTTCTCGCTGGTCAGCGGCACCACCCGCGCGCCCTTGGGCAGGAACAATTTGGCGATCATCGTCACGTTCGACAGCGCGTCGCCCATCGGCACCAGCCGGTCGTCGGTAGGTATGATGGTCACGCGCTTCCAGTCGCGCTGCTGCGCGGCGAGTCTGGTCAGCGCCGCCACCGGCGTCGAACCGCCCGGCACCGCGATCAGCGCGGCGCCGCGCGCTTCGATCGCCGAATCGAGGATGAAGCCGACATCGCCCGCCACCGCGTCGGCCAGTTCATCCGCATCGTCATAGTCCCACCATTCGGCTTCGATCGCCATAAGTTCACATTCCAGTTGTTTGCGGGTTGATCGGATCGGGGCGCGTGAGCGCCTCCGCCTCGATCAGGTCAAGCGCATTGTGCGCTTCGACATAGCGGCGCGCGAGGGCAAGCCAAGCCGCGGTCTGCGGACCCTGGGGCAGGCGCGACACTTCGGTCATCGCGCCATCGACCTGGCTGCTTTCGACGAGCAGGCGCGCGCGCTCGAGGCGCGCATCGGGGGTCGGCGGGGCGGTGCCTTCGCGGCGGACGGCGAACAGCTGACCAAGGGAAGTACGGGTGGCCTGCCACCAGCCCTGATTGGCGGCGGGACGCGTGACGATGGGCTGCAATTGGGCCAATCCGGCGCGGAGCGAGGCAATGGTCACCGGTTGCTGGGCAGCGGCGATGACGCTGCCGACTGCGCGCGGCTGGGTGCTGGCGAACGCCTGGCGCAGCGGTGTTTCGACATAGCCAAGGCCCACGCCGCGGTCGATCGCGCGGCGCGCGGCAAAGGCGAGCAGCAGGTTTTCGGCGCGGTCGGCATTGCCCGCGGCCGCCGCCGCGCGGAGATCGACGCGCGCCATGCGGCTTTCGATATCGGCGACGCGATTGTCGATCGCTTGCGTCTGGCCGGTCGTGGGCGCGACGAGCGGAGCCAGCGGCTGCGCCGCGGCGTTCGCGGGCTGCTCGGCAGGGGCCGTGGTGGTGACGGGTTGCCCACGCCAGGCTTGCCAGCGCGGAATGGCAACGGCCATCACGCCCAGCCCCGCGACGAACGCGATCAACACGGCGGCGATCAACGTGCCGAAAGTGCGGCTGCCGGGGTTAGACGCCATGATCCGGGCTTTCGCACAGCCGCGCGGCCAATGCCAGCATCGCCGCGTCGCGCGGCTGTTCCGCCGCCGTGACCAAGCGCCAGCCGGGACCGGCTGCTTCGGCAACGGCAGGGCTGATCGCGACGAGCGCATAGTCGCGGCGCTCCTCGACGATCGCGGCGAAACGGCGCGCGGCGCGGGCGGAATGGAGCAAGGCGACGCCCGCGGACGGTAATAGGGGCGGCGGAAGCGCCTCGGCGGCATAAACCGCGATCGAGGTCACGCGCGGGTCGTCCAGCGGAGCGTGCCGCCGCCCGGCAAGGTGGAGCAGGCTTCGAAACCGCGTCGCCGCGACCACCGCGCGGCCATCGGCCTCACCCACCTCGGCGACGGTCAGGCCGGCCGCTTGCGCGGCCTCGGCCGTGGCTTCGCCGACAGTCACCACCGGCAAGTGCGCAAAGCTTGCCAGCGCCGCGCCCGCGGCGCGAACCGCGCTGGCACTGGTCAACAGCAACGCGTCGAAATCCTCCGCGGCCGGCTGCCGCCACGCCATTGGCATGATGGCGAACAGCGGCGCGACAAAGGGGTCCAGGCCGATGGCCCGCGCCCGGGCCGCGGTGGCATCGGCGCCCGGCTGCGGGCGCAGCACGAGCAGCGGCAAGTTCATCCAGTGAACAGGGCGCGCAATGCGGCCGAGGCGCGGTCGAGCAATTGCCTCGCAAGGTCGGCCGGGTCGCCGCCGGCGCCGCGTACCGCTTCACGGCCGTCTTCGGTGAGCAATTCGCCGGTCAGCACATCGCCGGCAAAATGCGCGCCGACGGGCGAATGGCAGCCGCCGCCCAAGGCAGCGAGAAAGGCCCGTTCGGTCACGGCCGCCGTCATCGCGCCGACGTCACCGATCGCTGCCAGCGCGCCGCGCGTCGCCGCGTCGCCGCTGCGCGCCTCGATCGCGACGATCCCCTGAGCGCAGGCCGGCAGCATCTGTTCGACGGGCACCGGCGCGCCGACCCCGCCCTGACCCAGCCGGTCCAGCCCCGCCGCCGCCAAGAAGGTCGCGTCGGCCTCGCCCGCGCCGACCTTGCCGATTCGCGTCGCGACATTGCCGCGCATCGGAACGACCTGCAGGTCCGGCCGCAAATGCAGCGCCTGCGCCGCGCGGCGCGGCGAACTGGTGCCAAGGCGTGCGCCCTGCGGCAGCGCTTCGAGCGAGGCTGCACCGATCAGCCGGTCACGCGGATCGGCGCGCGGCAGACAGGCCGCGAGCGCGATCGTATCGGGTCGAACGGTCTCGACATCCTTCAGGCTGTGCACGCCGAAATCGATCTCGCCTGCCAGCAACGCGGCGTCGATCGCCTTGGTCCACAAGGCCTTGCCGCCGATTTCGGCAAGCGGGCGGTCCTGCACGCGATCACCAGTGGTGACGATGGTGACGATCTCGACCGCATCGGCCTCCCAGCCATGCGCGCGAACGAGGGCGTCGGCGGTCATCCGCGCTTGCGCAAGCGCGAGGGGCGAACCGCGGGTGCCGAGGCGAAGTTTGGCGGGCATCGGGGCGCGTGCTAGCGCGCGGTGCATGACGTGGGAAGCGCCGCTGATCCTCGGCATCGAATCGAGTTGCGACGAGACCGCGGTCGCGCTGGTCCGCGGCCGGACTTGCCTGGCGCACCGATTGGCGACGCAGGAAGCGCATCATCGCCCGTTCGGCGGGGTGGTGCCCGAAATCGCCGCGCGCGCGCATGTCGAGGCGATCGGGCCGCTGGTCGAGGCGGCGCTGGCCGAGGCGAAGGTGAAACTGGCCGATGTCGACGCAATCGCGGCGACCGCGGGTCCGGGGCTGATCGGCGGCGTGCTGGTCGGGCTGATGACCGCCAAGGGGCTGGCCTATGCCGCCGACAAGCCGCTGATCGCGGTCAATCATCTGGAAGGCCATGCGCTGAGCCCGCGTTTCGCCGATGCCGATCTGGCATTCCCCTATCTGCTACTGCTCGTCTCGGGTGGGCATTGTCAGTTGCTGCTGGTCGAAGGCGTCGGGCGGTACCGCCGCCTGGCCACCACTATCGACGATGCCGCGGGCGAGGCTTTCGACAAGACGGCCAAATTACTGGGCCTTGGCTTTCCGGGCGGCCCGGCGGTCGAGGCGGCGGCGCGCAGCGGCGATCCGCATGCCGTACCCTTGCCGCGCCCGCTGAAAGGTTCGCGCGAGCCGCATTTTTCCTTCGCGGGGCTGAAGAGCGCGGTGGTGCGCGCGGTCGATGCGGGGATCTACTCGGCGCCGGATATCGCCGCGTCGTTCCAGCAGGCGGTGGTCGACTGCCTGATCGACCGCACCTTGCGCGCCCTGGATCACGCGGAGGAGGCGACCGCCTTGGTCGTCGCGGGCGGAGTCGCTGCCAATGGCACGATCCGCGCGAGCCTGGAGGAGCTGGCGATCACCCACGGGCTGCCGTTCGTTGCGCCGCCCTTGTGGCTGTGCACCGACAATGGCGTGATGATCGCCTGGGCCGGCGCCGAGCGCTTTGTGCAAGGGCTGACCGACCCGCTCGACACCATGGCGCGGGCGCGCTGGCCGCTCGATCCCGAGGCGGAGCGCGCGCGTGGTGCGGGGATCAAGGCGTGATCCCGAACACCGCCCCTTCTCGTCATTCCCGCGCAAGCGGGAATCCATCTCCCGCCCGCCCCGCAAGCGGCAATGGCAGGAGATGGACCCCCGCTTGCGCGGGGGTGACGAAAATCAGCTGGAAAGTATCACGATGAGGATCGGCGTCATCGGCGGGGGAGCGTGGGGCACCGCGCTGGCGCAGGTCGCATCCGCCAGGGGCGAGCCGGTGACCTTGTGGGCACGCGAGCATGACGTCGTCCAGGGCATCAATGCCGAGCATGAGAACCGGCCGTTCCTCCCCGGAATCAAGCTGTCGCCCTCGATCAAGGCGACCGAGGCGCTCGATTCGCTCGCGGCGATGGACGCGTTGCTGGTGGTGGCGCCGGCGCAGCATCTGCGCGCGATATTGCGCCGATTGCCGCGTTTTTCGGGTCCGCTGATCCTCTGTTCCAAGGGGATCGAGGCGGGCAGTCACGCGCTGATGTCCGATGCCGCCGCCGCGGCGCAGCCCGATGCGACGATCGCGGTGCTGAGCGGGCCGACTTTTGCCGCCGAAGTGGCTAAGGGGCTGCCAACCGCGGTCACGCTGGCCTGTGCCGATGCGGCCTGCGCGCGCACGCTGGGCGAGCGGCTGGGGCTATCGAATTTCCGCATCTACGCGTCGGACGACGTCACCGGCGCAGAAATCGGCGGGGCGGTGAAGAACGTGCTGGCGATCGCCTGCGGCGTCGCCGAGGGGCGCGGACTGGGGCAGAATGCCCGCGCCGCGCTGATCGCGCGCGGCTTTGCCGAGATGACGCGTTACGGGATCGCGCGCGGGGGGCGGGCGGAAACGCTGGCCGGTCTGTCGGGGCTGGGCGATCTGGTGCTGACCTGTTCGTCGACGCAATCCCGCAACTTTTCACTGGGTGTCGGGCTGGGCGAGGGCAAGGCGGCCGGCGAGCTGATGGCCGACCGCGCGACGGTGGCCGAGGGGGCGTTCACCGCGCCGGTGCTGCGCGAGTCCGCGCGCAAATTGGGTGTGGAGATGCCGGTGGTCGAGGCGGTCTGCGCGCTGCTCGACGGCTCGGCGGCGATCGATGACGTGATGGCAGCGCTGCTCAGCCGGCCGCAGAAAACCGAAACCTGAGCCCGGTCCCGTTCGGGCTGAGCTTGTCGAGGCCCCGTCCTTTCTCCGTGCAACACGCGCGCGGATGGAAAGAAGAACGACCCTTTGACGGGCTCAGGGCAAACGGTTTCGCCTCGGCGTTAGAAATCCCAGGCGCGGCCGTTATTTTCCCAATCGCCATAGCGTGTCGGCTCGAGCCCCTTGGGTCCGCCATGTTCATGCTGGGGGGCGCCCTGCCCAGGCGCGGGGACCGGCGGCGACGGCGTTAAATAGGCCGGCGGTTTGACGTGAGGGGGCCGCTTGCTGTTCATGACCGCCATGTCGGACTCCGCGGACGAAGAGGCAAGGGGCGTCCCCGCGCGGATGGCGGCGCTGCGCATGCTCGATGCGGTGCTCAACCGCGGGCAGACGCTCGATTCGGCGCACTCGAATTTCACGCGGGCGCTGCCGCCCGAGGATGCGGGCTTCGCCCTGGTCATGGCCAGCGAGGCGCTGCGCTGGCTGGTCGATCTCGACGCATTGATCGATGGCGCGACCGCCCAGCCGCTGCCCAGGGACGCCAAGGCACGATCGGTGCTGCGGCTGGCGCTGGTCCAGGCGCTCAAGCTCGACACGCCGCAACATGCCGCCATCGCCACCGCGCTGCCGCTCATCGCCGGGGGCCCGAAGCGGCTCGTGCATGGCGTGTTCGGGACGTTGCTGCGCGGTGGCAGGACCTTGCCGGGCAAGCCGGCCTTGCCCGCCGCCGCCGCGCGCTGGGGACATTGGGGCTTCGGCGCGCTGGGCGAGATCGCCGCCGCGCTCGGCGAACAGCCGCCGGTGACGCTCACGCGCAAGGACGGGACGAGCGAGACCCTCCCGCGCGGAACGCGAATCGCCAATGTGCCGGGCTATGCGGAAGGCGATTTCTGGGTGCAGAACCCGGCGGCGGCATTGCCCGCAAAACTGCTCGGCGCGGGCGAGGGGCGCCACGTCCTCGATCTCTGCGCCGCGCCGGGCGGCAAGACGATGCAGCTGGCCAGCGCCGGCTGGCGGGTCACCGCCATCGACAGCTCCGCCAGAAGAATGGAGCGCCTGCAGGAGAATTTGGCGCGGACACGGCTGGAGGCCGAGACCATCGTCGCCGATCTGCGCCAATGGGAGCCGCCCGCGCCCGCCGACGCGATCCTGCTCGATGCGCCGTGCACCGCGACCGGCACGCTGGCGCGGCACCCCGACGTGATCCACCGCATCGCGCCCAAAGACATTGCCGCCCTCGCGGAATTGCAGGGGCAATTGCTCGCGCGGGCAGCGGCTTGGCTCAAACCCGGCGGGCGGCTGGTCTACGCCACTTGCTCGCTCGAACGCGAGGAGGGCGAGGCGATCGCCGCCGCCGCGCCGCTGCCCGTCGAGCGGCTGGAAACGGCGCTGCCCGATTGGGCGCGGACCACAGCTGAAGGCTGGTTGCGCATCCTGCCGAAGCCCGGGATCGACGGCTTTTTCATCGCGCCGCTGATCCGCCCCGCCTGATCCGAAGCCCATATCATTGTCATTAAGGCGAATCGGCCTATCTTGGCCTATTGAAAGGCGTATGCGCGGATGAACGACGACAAGACTCCCGGTAATCCCTGGGTGAAGAGCCTGTTGATTTGGGTCGGCATCCTGGCGGCGCTGGCCTTGTTCGTCAGCCTGTTCGACAGCGGCAAGAAAGTGCCTGCCGGGACGGCGATCGCGTATTCGGAATTCCTCGGCAAGGTGGACGAAGGGTCGATCAAGGACGTCAAGATCGCGGGCGACGTGATCTCCGGCACGCAGACCAACGGCGAGGCGTTCAAGACCAACGCGGTTTCCGATCCGACCCTGATCCCGCGCCTGACCAAGGCCAATGTCCGCTTTTCGGGCCAGCCTGAAGAAAGCGCGTCGCTGTGGCAGTATCTGCTGGTCCAGGCCTTGCCGTTCATCCTGATGATCGGCCTGGCGGTGTTCGTGATGCGCCAGATGCAGAAATCCGCCGGCTCCGGCGCGATGGGCTTCGGCAAGAGCCGCGCACGCATGCTGACGCAGAAGGAAGGCCGCGTGACCTTCGACGATGTCGCCGGCATCGACGAGGCGCGCGAGGAATTGCAGGAGATCGTCGATTTCCTCA
>CAXTPT010000016.1:0-43077 GCA_964246315.1 uncultured Sphingomonadaceae bacterium
TTGTCGGTGATCGCCTTGGCGATGTTCTGCAGCATCACCGTCTTGCCGACGCGCGGCGGCGCGACGATCAGCGTGCGCTGGCCCTTGCCCTGCGGGCTGATGATATCGATGACGCGCGCCGATTTGTCCTTGACCGTCGGATCGAGCGTGTCGAGCGACAGCTTCTCCTCGGGATAGAGCGGCGTGAGGTTGTCGAAATTGACGCGGTGGCGGACCGCCTCGGGCTCGTCGAAATTGACCTTGACCGCGCGGGTCAGCGCGAAATAGCGCTCGCCGTCCTTGGGCGCCTTGACCTCGCACTCGACGGTATCGCCGGTGCGCAGGCCGTGGCGGCGGACGAGGTTGGGCGAGACGTAGATGTCGTCTGGCCCGGCGAGATAGTTCGCCTCGGGGCTGCGCAGAAAGCCGAAGCCGTCGGGCAACACCTCGATCGTGCCTTCGCCCATGATCTGCTCGCCATTCTCGGCCTCGGCCTTGAGGATCGCGAACATGATGTCGTTCTTGCGGAGGGTGGATGCACCCTCGATGCCCAGCTCCTCGGCCATCGCGACCAATTCGGCGGGGGGTGTCTGCTTGAGTTCCTTGAGATGCATGTCTTTGTATTTCCGTGGAAGTTCGGTCGTTACCGAACGGCGTGACCCGAGGACCGGGCGCCGGCTGGGCCGCATGGAGCGCGGACGGGGTCGAAGTTAGGGCGGGGTTGGCGGCGCGTCAATCGGTCGCCATTGTCTGAACCGGATTTCGTCGGCATTCAGCGACGATGTACGGCCCGTTCCATCATTTTCTGCAAAATCCGAACGACTTGCCGAAGATCATCGCGACAAATGAATTATGGGGTAGGCCTCCTAACGGCAGCGATATCCCGCAAGTACAGGCTTATCGCGGCGAAGCGCCGCCCGGACGGAAAAACGTCATCACCTTTGAAACCGCAGCCGCGGTGAAGCCGGGTACGGCGTATTTCGATGTGCGTTGGCACCCCGACTATCCTGATGTAAGGCTGGAAAATGGGTATGCAAAGATTTCAATCCGTATCCTCAGTATCGCGTGATAATTCGCGATCACCCCGTCTTTCCCAGATCAAGGTGGCGAATTGGCCGCATGGCGTCGAAGAGGATGCGGCGGTCATTGCCATGGAACCACGCGAGATCACTCGTCGTACCGGTGCTTCCTTCGAAGCGGGACGCGATGGATTGGATCGTTTCGAAGCGGCGATCGTGCGGTTGCAACCCAATTTCGTCGTCGCCTTTCAGCGATATGAAAATTATCCGGTAGCCGGCACCAAGGTGATCATGGCCAAGCGCGATATGCCCAAGTTCTCTGTCATCCGGCGCATGCTGAATTTGCAGAAGAAAGATTTCCTGTGGGCGTCGGACGATATTGCCGCCCATTAAGCGCAAGGTCTAAAACGGCCGGACGATCACCATCACGACGATGATGATCGCGGTGATGCCGGGCACTTCGTTGAGCAGCCGCATCGTGCGGTTGCTGACCAGCTTGCCGCCGTCCGACAGGCGCCGGGCATAGCCGACCATCCAGAGGTGATAGAGCACGAGCACCCCCGCCGCGGCGAATTTGACGTGGAACCAGCCTTCGCGGCCGACGCCGGTGATCAGCAGCAGGGTGATGCCGAGTAGCCAGACGACGACCAGCGCGGGGTTGAGGATGATGCGGATCAGGCGCGCCTCGCGTTCCTCCCACGCCTTCCACTCGCTGGTGCCGGTGCGCGCTTCCTGATGATAGGCATAAAAGCGCGGCAGCATGAACAGCCCGGCCATCCAGAAGATCATGAAGACGACATGCGCCGCCTTAATCCACAGATAATATTCACCGAGCACCGCCAGCACGTTACTGTCCGGATCCCTGGCCGCGCACCCGCTCCAGCAACTGCTCGACATGCGCGATCGGCGTGTCCTGCAGGATGCCGTGGCCCAGATTGAAGATATGGGGACGCCCGGCGAACGCGGCAAGGATGCGGTCGACGGCGCGCGCGAGGGTGTCACCGCCGGTGATCAGCGCGAGCGGATCGAGATTGCCCTGCAGCGGCAGGGTCTTGGGGAATTCGCGCGCGGCCCAGGCGGGGTCGATCGTCTCATCCAGTCCCAGCGCATCGACACCGGTACCCGCGGCATAATCGACCAATTTGGCGCCGGCGCCCTTGGGAAAGCCGATCACCGGCGTGTCGGGGTGCCGCGCCTTGACCGCGCGGACGATCGCCGCGTTGGGGGCGATGACCCAATCGGTGAATTGTTCGGGCGACAGGCTGCCGGCCCAGCTGTCAAACAGCTGCACCGCATCGGCACCCGCTTCGATCTGGCCGGACAAATAATCGACCGTCGTCTCGACGATCGCGTCGATCAGTGCCGCGAATTTCTGCGGGTCCCGATAGGCGAGGCGGCGCGCGGCGGACTGATCCTTTGATCCCTGGCCCGCGACCATGTACGTCGCGACCGTCCATGGGCTGCCGGCAAAGCCCAGCAGCGTCGTCTGCGCATCGAGTGCGGCCTTGACCTGCCGGACGGTCCGAAACACGCTCTCGCCGCTTCCCCAGGGCTCCTGGAGAGCCGTCAGATCGCCATCGAGCAGCGGCGGCGCGAGGCGCGGGCCTTCGCCTTCCTCGAACCATAATTTCTGCCCCATGATGTGCGGCACGACGAGGATGTCCGAAAACAGGATCGCGCCATCGAAGCCAAAGCGGCGGATCGGCTGGAGCGTTACCTCGGCGGCGGCGTCCGCGTCATAGACCAGATCGAGGAACCCGCCCTTGTCCGCCCGCAGCGCGCGATATTCGGGCAGATAGCGCCCGGCCTGGCGCATCAGCCAGACGGGCGGCACCGGCAGCGCGTCACCGCGCAGTACGCCGAGCAGGGGTTTGGCAGGACGATCGAGCAAGGGTCCGGTCCTCAAATAAGACTAAGAGATAAAGAGGTTGATGAAGGTTGTTGGCCGCCGTCGAGCGGGGTTTATGCGCCCCGACCGAATCTGCCAACAGCTTGCGCTCGGCAAGCCCGCGAAAATCCGCGGAGTCGCGCCGGGCCACACCCGCTTTCCACAGCTGTGGGCAAATCCGCCGGGCTGTGGACGGACCCGTGGGCGAATCGGCGGCGAGCGGTGACGGATACGCCCGCTTCAGTCATCCCCGGCGCCGGCCTCGCCTTTCCCAACAAACTTATGCACAGGGGGGCGTGGCGCGGCTTCACTTGCACATGCTCTCGGACTCGACGGGCGAGACGCTCGAGCATCTCGCCGCCGCGGCGATGGCGCAATTTGACGGGGTCGAAACGCTCAAGCATTTTTGGCCGATGGTGCGCTCCGAGCGCCATCTGGCGCGCGTGCTGACCGAGATTCAGCAGAACCCAGGGCTGGTGCTGTTCACCCTGGTCAACGAGGAGCTGCGCGCCAAGCTGGAAAGCGCCTGCCGCGCGCTGGGGCTGCCGACGGTGGGCGCGCTCGACAGCGTCACCGCCGCGCTGCAGGACATGCTCGGCCAGCGGGCGCAGGCGCGGCCAGGACGTCAGCACGTCCTCGACGAAGCCTATTTCGCGCGCGTCGACGCGATCCAGTTCACCATCGCGCATGACGACGGGGTTGGCGCGGACAATTGGGAGGAAGCGGACATTGTCCTCGCGGGCGTCAGCCGCACGTCGAAGACCCCGACCTCGATCTACCTCGCCAATCGCGGGTACAAGACCGCCAACATTCCGCTGGTGCCCAATGTGCCGCCGCCCGACAACCTGTTCACCCTCACGCACCCGCTGGTCGTCGGCCTGGTGACCAGCGCCGAACGGCTGGTGCAGATCCGCCGCAACCGGCTGCTTTCGCTCGGCCAGACCGCCGATACCGATTATGTCGATGCCGAGCGCGTCGCCAATGAAGTGGCGTTCGCGCGGCGGATGTTCGCGGACAATGGCTGGCCGGTGATCGACATGACGCGGCGCTCGATCGAGGAGGGCGCGGCGGCGATCATCGGGCTGTTGGGCGAGCGCGAGGCGGCGGCGTGACGGCGCTGGTGCTTGCCTCGACCAGTCCGTCGCGGAAAATGATGCTCGCCAATGCCGGCGTACCGTTCGAGGCGGTGGCGCCGCTGGTCGACGAGGATGCCGCCAAGGCGTCACTGACCGGGCTTTCGCCGCGCGATCTCGCCGATGCGCTGGCCGAGCTGAAGGCGCGCAAGGTGTCGGCGGCGCGGCCGGGAGATCTGGTGCTCGGCTGCGATTCGGTGGTCGCGCTCGATGACGGCACGCGCATCGATAAGCCGGGCGCGTATCTGGCCGCGCAGCTGCGCAAGATGTCGGGGCGGATGCACCGGCTGCATTCGGCGGCGGTGGCGTGCGAGAACGGCCAGCCGGTGTGGCGCGCGGTCGAGGTGGCGACGATGCATGTCCGGCCGCTCAGCGAAGCGTTCATCGCGCACTATGTGGCCAGCGACCCGGAGGCGAAATGGTGCGCCGGTGGCTACCGCATCGAGGGCCCGGGGTCGCAATTGTTTGCCCGCGTCGACGGCAGCTGGTTTGCGATCATGGGCCTGCCGCTGCTGCCGCTGCTGGCATGGCTTCGCGCGCGTGGCGTGCTGACGTCGTGACGCTCTATGCAGAGGTGATCGGCGATCCGATCATGCAGTCGAAATCGCCAGCAATTCATCGCTTCTGGCTCGAAAAGCTCGGGATCGACGCCGACTATCGGGCGACGCTCGTCCGCCCAGACGAACTCACCGATTACTTCGCGCAGAGACGCGAAGATGCGGATTGGCGGGGCTGCAATGTGACGATGCCGCACAAGGTCGCAGCCGCCACCATCGTCGACAGACAGGCAGAAGCGGTTTCGTTGCTTTCCGCCTGCAACACCGTGGTGCCGGTTTCGGGCTTTCTCGAGGGCTTCAACACGGATGTTGCGGGCGTTGCCGAGCCGCTTCGGATCGCTCAACCGGCAGACTATCCAAATCACGTTGCAACCTATGTCCAGATCATCGGGGCGGGAGGTGCCGCACGCGCTGCAATCTTGGGGGCCCGGAACGCAGGGCTCGGCGACTTCGAGTTCTACAACCGATCGCTGCAAGGCGCGAAGAAGATGGCCGAACTTTGCGGCCTGCCGGAATGGTTCGGCAACGACCTCGGCGCGATAGGCCCTATCCGCAATGACGACGACGCTGGGCCTGAGCACCAGCGTTACAGCATGGTCGTCATCAATGCGACCAGCATGGGTATGAATGGAGAGAACCCTGTCCCCATCGATCTCTCCAGATACTATGCCGACACCGTCGTTTTCGACATGGTCTACGCGCCACTCGAAACTCCCCTGCTCCGGCAGGCGCGAGACTGCGGTTTGAAGGTCATAGATGGGTTGCAAATGCTGGTCGGCCAGGCGGCAGCCGCTTTCGAACTCTTCTTCGGCGCCCAGGCGCCGCGAGAACACGATCCGGAACTTCGCGCGTTGCTGACGGCATGATCACCATCGGCCTCACCGGCTCGATCGGCATGGGCAAATCGACGGTTGCGGCGATGTTTGCGGATCTGGGCGTGCCGGTGTTCGATGCCGATGCCGCGGTGCGTCGCCTGCAAGGGCCCGACGGCAAATTGCTCGCGGCGATCGAGGCCGAGTTCGCTGGTACCACCGGGCCGCAAGGCGTCGACCGCGCGACGCTGTCGCAAGTGCTGCACGATCCCGCCGCGCTCCAGCGTCTGGAGGCGATCGTCCATCCGGCGGTGGGCGAGGCGCGCGCCGCCTTCCTCCACGACCACGCCACTGCGCCGGTGGTGGTGTTCGATGTGCCGCTGCTGTTCGAGACCGGCGGCGACCACAAGGTCGACATCACCGTCGTCGTGTCCGCCCCGGAAAACGTACAGCGCGAGCGCGTGCTCCGCCGTGACGGGATGACGCCGGACAAGCTCGATGCGATCCTTGCGCGGCAATTGCCTGATACCGAGAAACGCGCGCGGGCAGATTACGTCATCGACACCGGCGCGTCGCTGGAAGAGACCCGCGCGCAAGTTTCGGCACTGGTGGAAGGCCTCAGCGCGCAACTCGGCGGTGGTTGAGACGAGCGCGGAATGCGCCTAGATTGGCGCTTCATGCGCGAGATCGTCTTCGATACCGAAACCACCGGCCTTGATCCGCAACAAGGCGACCGGGTGGTCGAAATCGGCTGCGTCGAGCTGGTCAACCGCGTCGAAACCGGGCGCGTCTTCCACTGCTATTTCAATCCCGGCATGGCCATGCCGTCGATCGCCGAGCAGGTTCACGGGCTGAGCGACGCGTTCCTCGCCGACAAGCCTTGGTTCGAGGACAAGGTCGAGGAGCTGCTCGATTTCCTCGAGGACGCGCCAATGATCGCGCATAACGCCAATTTCGACTTCACCTTCGTCAATCACGAACTCGGGCTGTGCGGACGGCTGCATCTGCCGCTGAGCCGGATGATCTGCACCGCGGCGATGTCGCGCAACCGGCATCCCGGCGCCAAGCATTCGCTCGACGCGCTGTGCACGCGCTATGGCATCGATCGCAGCCACCGCACGCTGCACGGCGCGTTGCTCGACGCGCAACTGCTCACCCAGGTCTATATCGAGCTGACCGGCGGGCGGCAGATCGGTCTCGACATGATGGCGCCGGTCAGTGTGGTGGAAACGGTGACGCACGTCGCCGCCGTGCCGCTGCGGCGCACCCCGCGTTACGCCACGGTCACCAATGCCGAACTGGAACGGCATGCGGCGTTCGTCGCCAAGCTCGACTCGCCGGTCTGGGCATGGGGCCAAGCCGCCGATTCGGGCGTTGCCCGTGATAACCGGGCTGCATAAGCGGCGCGGATTTTGTTGAAACTGCCAGAGGAGGCGCATCAATGGACATTCGCGTATCGGGTCACCAGACCGACACGGGGACCGCGCTCCAGGGCCATGTCGAGGATCGCCTCAACGCGATCGCCGACAAATATTTTTCCCGCACGATCAGCGCCAATGTCACCTTCGGCAAGGGACCTCACGACAACGGCTTTACCTGTCACATCATCGCTCATGTGATGCAGGGCATGGTGCTCAAGGCGCACCACAATGCGATGGACGCCAAGCTCGCCTTCGACGGCGCGGCCGACAAGGTCGAGAAGCAGCTGCGCCGCTACATGCGCCGGCTGAAGGACAAAAAGGGCAACGGCAGCGAGGAGATCGAAGCGATCGAGGCTGGCTATACCGTATTCCAGGCGCAGGATGACGAAGAGGAAGTCGCCGACAACATGCCGATCATCGCCGAGACCAAGGTCGACGTGCCCGAAGCGAGCGTCGGCGACGCGGTGATGATGCTCGATCTGCGCCACACCAATGCGATGCTGTTCAAAAACAGCGGAACCGGCTATTACAACATGGTTTATCGCCGTGGCGACGGCACGATCGGCTGGGTCGAGCCAGCCCGCGCCTAAAGGGACTCGAGAGAAACCAATGTTCGATATCACGCGCCCCGGCGCGGTCGACCCCGCGATGCATGTCGCGGGGAAGAAACCCCTGTTTCACGATATCTCATCGCTTGCGGCGAAGGCGCACGGCCTCGACGCGGGCCAGGTGCTCGAATTGCTGACCGAGCGCGAGCGGCTGGGCCCCACCGGCTTCGGCGGCGGCACGGCGATCCCGCATGCGCGCGTGCCCGGGCTCGACCATGTCGTCGGCGCCTTCGCGCGGCTGACGCATCCGGTCGATTACGGCAGTGTCGACGGTGCACCGGTCGACCTGGTCTATCTGCTGTTGTCCCCGGTCGATGCCGGGGCCGCGCACCTCAAGGCGCTGGCGCATGTCAGCCGGCTGATGCGTGACAAATCGTGCCTCGCCAAGCTGCGCGATGCCGGCTCCGCCGACGCGATCGTCGCGCTGCTCGACCCCAAGGACTGGCGTGACGCCGCCTGACGCTTCCCCCGGGCACGCGCATCATCGCGCGCTCGAATCGCTGTACCGCGCGGCACCGATCAACACGTTGTTTCCGTCGCGGCTCGAAATCGTCGAGGATGGCTTCGCGCGCATCCGCTTCACCGTCGGGCCCGAACATTATCATGCCGCCGGCGCGCTGCACGGCACCGCTTATTTCAAGATGCTCGACGATGCGGCATTCTATGCGGTCAACAGCCTGGTCACCGACCGTTTCGTCCTGACCACCGCGTTCAACCTGCTGTTCACCAGGCCGCTCAAGGCTGGCGAGCTGATCGCCGAGGGCCGTTGGATCAGCGGCAAGCGGCGCGTCTATGTCGCCGACGCCCGGCTGATCGACAGCGATGGCGAAGAGGCGGCGCGCGGTACCGGCACCTTCATGCGCTCGCAGATCGCGCTCGCGTCGCTTCCCGGCTACCGGCGCCCATGAACCTCGCGACCGGCGTGACGGTCTCGCTCATGCTGCGGCGCACACAGGATTTCGGCGGTTTCGCAACCGTCTTGGCCAAAGGCGATGCCGAAGCCGGCGGCGTGCTAATTCTGTGTGCCGAGCGCGGACAGTCAAAGGCGTTGCTCGAGCGTCAGCTTGGCCCGGGCCATAAATATGCTTGGCGGCCGACGGGCCCCGACGCTCCGGAAAAATGGCCCGCTTATGTTGCGACGCGGCAAAAGGCGGACCGCGATTTGTGGGTGATCGAACTGGATGTCACGGATTCGCAACGGTTCATCGCGGATAACTTCGCGTTCGATTGATTATCTTAACCACTGATCGCACACAAAGGCTCGATTGAATGCGCAGCCGTGCACGCTCCGATCAGCGGAGCCGGATCACGGACGCAGACGACCGGACGGATGGGGCATCACCAGACAGTTACCAAGACGCCCACTGCGTACGGACGCATATGATAATGGTTAAATGTCGCTTTTGTTTCGTACCGCGAGCCTCGCGGTTTCTGCTTTCTTTGCTTTTGCTGCCGCTGGTGGCCTGACGGGCGGCGCTTCGGTGAGCGCACAGCTCCTCGATCCGGCCACGATCGCCACCGAAGCCCTGCCCGCGACGCCCGATGTGGCGCGTGCGCCCGGCGACGGCATCTCGACCCCCGCTCCTGAAACGGATGACAGCGCGATCGCCCGGCCGGTCGTCACCGCCATCGCCGAAACTCCTGTCGACATGACGCAGCACAATTGTGTCGCGACCGCGGTATATTTCGAATCGAAGGGCGAGCCGGTCGCCGGCCAGCTGGCGGTTGCGCGCGTGATCATGAACCGCGCCAAATCGGGGCGCTTTGCCCGGACGCCGTGCGGCGTGGTCACGCAGCCGAGCCAATTCTCCTTCGTCCGTGGCGGCAGCCTGCCGACGCCGCCGGAAAACGCCGCGTGGCGCCAGGCCAAGCTGATCGCCAGAATGGCGATGCAGGACGGCTATGCCGGCCCCGCCGCCGCGGCGCTGTATTTCCACGCCAAGCGCGTCGCGCCGGGCTGGAACCGCACCAGCCTGGGCGCGATCGGCAACCACATCTTTTACCGCTAGTTCAGTTGGCTTCGTCGTTCCCGCGAAAGCGGGAATGCCGCTGCTCCTGCCCGCAAGTGAACAGCTCAGCAGTTGGACCCCCGCTCTCAGGGATGACGAATATGGGTGGCGGGCATCTTTCGCGCGTTCCTAAATCGTTCTAAACTTGCCGCATGCTCGATGCGTCCGCTCCGTTGATCGCCCGTGACGTCGCGCGGGGCGTGGCGCGGCTGCTCATCCGCCATGACTGCCTGACCATTCCCGAAGTGTCGCTGGGCAATGGCCGCCGCGCCGACCTGATGGGGCTATGCCCCAAGGGCCACGTCACGATCGTCGAGATCAAGGTCAGCCGCGCCGATCTGCTCGGCGACGGCAAATGGCCAGACTATCTCGCTTATTGCGACCGCTTTTTCTGGGCAATTCCCGAACATCTCGACCGCAGCTTGCTCGACCGGCCCGAATTGATGCCCGAACGCGCCGGGCTGATCGTCGCCGACCGGTACGATGCGGCGATCGTCCGCGAGCCCGCGCACCATCCGCTCGCCCCGTCGCGACGGCGGGCAGAGACGCTGCGTTTTGCCCGGCGCGCGGCGCGGCGGCTGCTGGTCGAGATCGAAGAGGGGATCGACGCGCTGGTGTGAAGTCGAGAGGGTCTCGACACCCCCCCCCCGGCCCGCCTGCGCGGGAATGACAAATAGCTCCGCAGTGTTAGTTCGGCCCGTAATTCGCCTTGGGTTTGGGCTTGGCCTCGTCGATCATCCGCAGGATATTCACCGCCCGCGGATCGCGCGCGGCATAATCGCGCGCGCTGAGCCCCGAGCCGGCTTCGGCCTTCAAGGGATTGGCCCCGGCGCGCAGCAGCAGCGCGACGATCGAGGCATCGTAATTCTGCACCGCGCGCGTCAGCGCGGTTGCGCCCAGGGCAGACGGCAGATCGGGCCGGGCGCGCCGGTCCAGCAGCAGCGACACGCCCTCGGCCCAGCGCATCTGCGTCGCCATGAACAGCGGCGAGACATCCGCCTTGTTGGTGACGTTCGGGTCCGCGCCTCTGGCCAGCAGGAAATTGAGGTAAACCAGGTCGCGGCGCCGCGTAACAATGTGCAGCGCGGTATCGCCATTATCCTGGCTCTTGGTGTTGATGATCACCGATCCGGAGCCCGCCTTGTTGAGCATCTCGGTGATGGTCTTGGCGTCCGCATCCTTGACCGCCTTGAGGAACACATAGCTTGGCGAAAAGCCCATTTGCGCCGCGGCGGGCATCGCGGCGGCCAGCGCCAGCCCCGTTATGATCGTCTTCAACCGCACGCCCATATTCCTTGTTGCCCGCCTCACTTGCGCGTTGCGCCCTCGCATCGCAAGGCTGGCGCGATGCTGAACAGATTTGTCCCGCTTGCCGCATTGGTCTTGGCGGCGTGCCAGCCGGCGCAACAGCCGCCGCTCGACGGCGCCCGGATCGGCGGGCCCTTCGCGCTGCAGACGGCGGGCGGCAAGACCGTCACCGACCGGCAATTTTCGGGCCGGTACCGCATCGTCTATTTCGGCTACACCAACTGCCCGGACGTCTGCCCGACCGACATGGCCAATCTCGGCCGCGCGGTGAGTTCGTTCCGCAAGGCGCAGCCGGGTGCGCCGCCGGTGGCGCTGATCTTCATCACCGTCGATCCGGCGCGGGACACGCCCGATGTCGCCGCCAAATTCGCGCACGCCTTTCTGCCCGACGCGGTTGGTCTGTCGGGCTCCGGACCGCAGATCGACGGCGTCAAGAAGGCGTTTGCGGTCTATAGCAAGATTCAGCCCGGCGGTTCGCCCGGCAGCTACCTCGTCGATCACAGCCGGACATCCTATCTGATGGGCCGCGATGGCCGTCCGATGGCGATCCTGCCATCGGAAGTGAGCGCCGACGCGGTGGCGAAAGAGCTGGAGCGGTGGGTGCGGTGACCAAATGGTGGGACCTGGTCCCCCTCGAACAGCTCGATGCGGCGCAGTGGGAATTGCTGTGCGACGGCTGCGGCAAATGCTGCCTGCACAAGCTGGAGGACGAGGATAGCGGCGCCTATTACCCGACCAATGTCGCCTGCCGCCAGCTCGACCGGCGGCAGGGCCGGTGCCGGGATTATGCCGGCCGCAAGGCGCTGGTGCCCGACTGCATCCAGCTGCGGCTCGACAATCTGCAGGAATTCGACTGGCTGCCGCGGACCTGCGGCTACCGTTTGCGCGCCGAAGGCCAACCGCTGCCCGACTGGCACCATTTAAACACCGGTTCGTCCGAAAGCGTCCACGAAGCGGGTGAATCGACGCGCGGCTGGACCATTTCGGAAGTCGATGCCGGTGAGCTCGAGGACCATATGGTCGACCGCGATGTCTGAGCTGGTGTTTTCGGGCGGTGGGCGCCGCCGCGCGCTTGAGGTCGTCCGGCGGCCCGGCACGCGCGCGATGCGCCTGTCGGTCGATCCGCGCGATGCCAGCGTGCGGCTGAGCGTGCCGCCGCGCGCCGCCTTGAGCCCGGCGCTGGCC
The DNA here is from genome assembly GCA_964246315.1 of uncultured Sphingomonadaceae bacterium. Lineage (GTDB taxonomy): Bacteria > Pseudomonadota > Alphaproteobacteria > Sphingomonadales > Sphingomonadaceae > Sphingomonas_O. Next base: position 11,920 of record CAXTPT010000016.1, read on the forward strand.
TGGGCGGCGACCAAGCGTGGCTGGATCGAGGCGCAGCTGGCGAAACTGCCCGAGGCGCAGCCGATCGTGCCGGGGATGGTATTCAAGTTGCGCGGCGAGCGGGTGCGGTTGGATTGGTCGGAAAGCCATCCACGACGGCCCATGCTGCACGGAGAAAAGGACGGGGCTTCGACAAGCTCAGCGCAAACGGATTTGGCGAGTGAGTTCTCGTATAGAACCGTTCGCCCCGAGCTTGTCGAAGGGCCGTCCTTTCTCGTCCTCCGCGTGGGCGGACCTCTTGAAGCCCTGGCATCCAGAGTCACCCGCTGGCTCAAAGCCGAAGCGCTCCAGATGCTCGACAGCGAAACCAGAACCCTCTGCGCCGCGCACAGCCTGACCGTCACTACCGTCGGCGTCGGCGATCCGCGCGGGCGGTGGGGCAGCTGCTCGTCATCGGGCGTGATCCGCTATTCGTGGCGGCTGATCCTCGCCCCGCCCGAGGTGCTGCGCGCGACGGTGGCGCATGAGGTGGCGCACCTCGTTCATCTCGACCATTCGCCTGCTTTCCATGCCGCGGTCGCGCAGCTGTACGGCCGTGTTCCGACCGCCGAGCGCCGCTGGCTGAAGACCCACGGCACCGCGCTTCACTGGTTCGGGCGCGGCTCCTGATAGCGCGGCGGCGGCTCGCCGCGCCGCCGCTCGCGCGGGTCAGGTTCGGGGCGGCGGCCAGTAATCGATTCGACCAGATCGCCGATACGGTCGCGGCGGTCGTCGCGCCGCTGATCACGCGGATCGCGCGGCTGCGCGCCGGCATCGACCTCGGCGGGATCGATGCGTGACGTGGTGACCTCGGTGTTCGGATCGAATGGCGGGTCGGCCGGCATGCCGTTCTCGTCGACGAACTGGCCGTCCGCGTCGTTGCCGAAATAGGCCTCCTCGTCCGGCTCCAGCTGCGTTTCGGGCAGCGTCACCGCGGTCTGGAATTGTTCGACCGGCCGTTTGGCGGTGGCGATCTTCATATATTGGGCAAAGGCGCGCGCGGGGGCGGTGCCGCCCTGCAGGCCGGGCACGGTGCGCGAATCGTCGCGGCCCATCCACACGCCGGTGGTGATCCCGCTCGAAAAGCCGAGGAACCAGCCATCCTTGTTCGAGCTGGTCGTCCCCGTCTTGCCCGCCACCGGCCGGCCGATCTGCGCCGCGCGCGCGGTGCCGGTGGCGACGGCCGTCTGAAGCAGATCGATCATCTGCGCGGCGACCTGCGGCGCGACGAGCACGTGGCTCGCGTCCAGCTCGTGCCGGTACAGCACTTCGCCATCGGCCGATGTCACCTTGATGATGCCGTAAGGCGCGATCGCCACGCCGTTGGCGCCGACGCTGGCAAAGGCGCGCGTCATGTCGATCAGGCGGACGTCGGAGGTGCCCAGCACCATCGACGGATGCGTGTTGACCGGCGTGGTGATGCCGAAACGCCGCGCCACGTCGGCGATCGTCGTGGTGCCGACCTGCTGGCCGATCTTCGCGGCGATGGTGTTGATCGAATAGGCAAAGGCGGTGCGCAGCGTGATCGTGCCCGAATAGCGCCGCGAATTGTTGCGCGGGGTCCAGCCGTCGATCGTCACCGGCGAATCCTCGACCTGGCTTTCGGGCGTCAGCCCGGATTCGATGCCGGCGAGATAGACGAACAGCTTGAACGCCGAACCCGGCTGGCGCACCGCCTGGGTCGCGCGATTGTAGATCGACGAGACATAATCGCGCCCGCCGACCATCGCGCGGACCGCGCCGTCGCGGTCGAGGCTGACCAGCGCGCCTTGCGTGCCCGCGGGAGTGTTCGCGGCGATCGACGCCGTCGCCGCCTGCTGCATGCCCATGTCGAGCGTGGTCCACACGTCGATCGGCTGCGTCGTCTCGTCGATCAGCGTGTCGAGTTGCGGCAATGCCCAGTCGGTGAAATAGCGCACGCTATTCTGTTTGGGCTCGGCGGCGAAGACGATGGCGTTGGGATTGGCGGCCTCGAGCTCGGCGCTGGAAATCTTGCCCTGTTCGCGCATCACCCCAAGCACGACCTTGGCCCGCTCGACGGCAGCCTCCTTGTCGGCGGACGGGGAATAGTTGCTCGGCGCCTTGACCAGCCCGGCGATCACCGCCGCCTCGCCCTGGCTTAGCGTCGTCGCCGAATGCCCGAAGAATTTGCGGCTCGCGGCGTCGATGCCATACGCGCCGCCGCCGAAATAAACCTTGTTGAGATAGAGTTCGAGGATCGCGTCCTTGGTGAACTTGCGCTCGATGGCGAGCGCGAGGATCTGTTCCTTGATCTTGCGCGTCCAGCTGCGGTTGTTGGTCAGAAACACGTTGCGCGCGAGCTGCTGGGTGATCGTCGAGCCGCCCTGCTTGAACCGCCCGCTGGTGGCGCGGACATAGAAGCTGCGCGCGATGCCGATCGGGTCGATGCCCGGATGATAGCGGAAGCGCTTGTCCTCGACCGACACCATCGTCGTCTTCATCGCTTCGGGGATGCGCGAATAAGGCAGCCACTGACCATAGCTCGGCCCGAGCGAGACGATGACGCTGCCGTCCGCGGCGTGGACGCGGATCATCTGGCCATTGGGGCTCGATTTAAGCTCGGACAGGCTGGGTAGCGACGAATAAGCGACGGCCACCGCGACGACCGTCGCGATCAGCACCAGCCCGAACAGCGCCAAACTCCAGCGGAACAGCCGCGCGATCAAGATTTCGACCCCCAATTCATCGCGCGCGCCATTGAGGATCAGCGGTTAGACGAGGCGTGAACGGGTGGCAAACCCTCCCATCGCCATCAAGCCTCACTTCGTCACCCCCGCGAAGGCGGGGGTCCATCTGCCGACATCACCAGGTGCAGTTAGGAGAGCAGATGGAATCCCGCCTTCGCGGGAATGACGACAAAATGGGTTTCGCGGGACTTACTTCCCTTCGAAATCCAGCGCGACCGAATTCATGCAATAACGCAGCCCGGTCTTGTCGCGCGGCCCGTCCGGAAATACGTGGCCCAGATGCCCGTCGCATTTGGCGCAACGCACTTCGGTGCGAACCATGCCGTGTGAGACGTCGCGGTGCTCGACCACCGCATCGGTCGAGCTGGGTTCGACGAAGCTGGGCCAGCCGCTGCCCGAATCGAATTTGGCGTCCGATTTGAACAGCTCGTTGCCGCAGCCGGCGCAGCGGTACGTGCCGGGTTCCTTATTGTCGGTGAGGATGCCGGCAAAGGCACGCTCGGTGCCGCCCTGACGCAGCACGGCGAATTGCTCGGGGGTCAGCTTGTCACGCCATTCGGCGTCGGTCTGGGGCATTTCGGTCATGGATGGAATGTGGGCTTTGGCCGCACAACTTCAATCCCCAATGCGCGTCAGCCGCGCTGCCAGCGCAGCGAGCGACGGCATGACGCCGACGCTGCGCGTGCCCATTGCCGCAAGACGTGGGTTTTCAGCGGCCTGCCACAACATTGTCGCGATCCCGACCGGCCGCCAGGTGCGCCGGGCGAAGGCGCGCTGAAACACCTCGGCATCCTTGCCGGAGAGCCATGCCTGCGCCGCCGCCATCCCGCTGGCGATGGCAATGCCCATGCCCTCGCCCGCCAGGCTGGGGATGCACGCCGCCTGATCGCCCAGACGCCACACGCCCGGCGCGGTCGCTGCGGCGCGCCAGCTATAAGGAACGCTGGCGATGGCATCGACTGGCTGTGCCCAATCGGCCAAGGCCAGCCGTTCGCCCAACGGGCCGGCCCCGATCTGCCGCAACAGGGCTTCGGGACTGCCTCTCGCCTCCGCCAGACGCGACTTGCGCACCGCGAGGCACAGATTGGCGCTGCCGTCCTCCTGCAGCACCAGCCCGGCATAGCCGCGATCGAGCAGATGCAGTTCGATCGCGCTGCCGATCAGCTTGCCGAGCCTGGGATGCGATGGCAGCCGCAGCCGCAAGCCCAGTGTCGGATCGCCCTCGGCCCTAGGGCGCGCCAGCCCGCGCAGCTCATGCTTGCCCGTGGCGAGGAATAGCGGCTGGCCGTCCCATGCCTTGATCGTCACCCCGCGCTCGACCCCCGCGCCCAGCGCTTCGGCCCGCACCAGCATCATGCTGTCGAGCACCCGCCGCGACACCCCGATCGCCCCGCCAGGCAATGGCGCGGCCGCCATGGCGTCGCCGGCGAATAGCCGGATTTGGTCGATCGCGTGCCCCGGCACCGCGATGCCCAATCGCGCCAGCGACGCCAATGTGCGCCAGCTCAAGAACCCGCCGCAGATCGCATCGCCGGTCTCGCCCTGGCGCTCGTGGACGACCGGGCGCTCCCCCGCCAGCGCCAGCGCGATCGCCACCGCGCTCCCTGCCGGCCCGCCGCCGGCGATCAGCGGCGGCGTTCGACGCATAGCCGGAATGGGAAGACGCGCTTGATCCAGGCCCCGGTCACGCCCGCCTCCGCCAAAATCGCTGGCCACTCACCTGGGCGATAACTGCGCGCAACCGACAGCGTGCCGTCATGCTTCACGATCGGATGCCAGCGCAAGATCGTCGCCAGCAAGGGAAAGCCGAGATGCGCCAGGCCATGCCGATGGAGATCGTTGACGAACCAGCCGCGCCGCGCTTCGCCGTCCATGAAGCGCAGAAAGGCGATCAGCTGATCATGCGTCATGTGATGCGCGACGAGGCTGGAGACGATCACGTCCCAGCCTTCGCCTGCCAGATCGGCATAGTCGCCGACGCGCCAGTCGATCTGCGGTCCAGGGGGAGTCGCCTCGACCGCCGCCGCTTTCGACCGCGGATTGAGGTCAATCCCCACCAGCCGGGCCCGCTTGCCGCGCCTGGCCGCCCAGCGCGCAATCGCACGCAGCATGTCGCCGTCGCCATAGCCGACATCGAGCAGCGCAAATTCGGCCGCGTCGCCCACTGCCCGATTGAGAAAATCGAGCGTTGGCCGCCGCGCCATGGTCAGCGTGTTCACCTTGGCGAGGTCGTGCACCACCGCCTTGTAGGTCGCCTCGTCCAAATCCTCGGCGTCCATCCGCTCCTCGGCGATGGCGCGCGCTTCAAGCATCGCGCCACCTGAAAGTCAGACCCTCCGCCGCCAGCCCCGGCCCGAATGCCAGCGCGACGCCACGTTCCGGCCGCCGCTCCCACAATCCGGCGAGTGCGAACAACAGGGTCGCCGAACTCATATTGCCGAAGGCGTGCAGCACCGCGCGCGATGCTGCCAGTGCCTCGGGCGGCAAGCTTAGTCCATGCTCGACCGCATCGAGGATCGACCGCCCGCCGGCGTGCACCGCCCAGCCGTCCACCGCCTGCACGTCAATCCCGCCGGTCAGCCGTGCCGCCGTCTGCGCATCCGCCAGCGCCTCGCCGATCCGCCGCGGCACCTCACCCGACAAATGCATCGCGAAGCCCGTGTCACCGATGGCCCAGCGGATCAGCGCCCCCGATTCAGGCAAGGTGGCGGCAAACGGCCGGTCGAGCGCCAGCCCCGCGCCCGCGCCTTCGACGATCGCCGCCGCGGCGCCATCGGCAAATTGCAGCATCGCCAGCAACGGCTCGAGCGTGGTGGCCGCCTGCAGATGCAAGGTCGACAGCTCGACCGCGACGACCAGCACGCGCGCGCCGGGTTCGGACCGTACGATGGTCCGCGCCGCCTTCAGCGCGGTAATCCCCGCATAACAGCCCATGAAGCCGATCAGCAGCCGCTCGGTGGTGCCCGGCAGGCCCAGCTGCGCGCATAAGATCTGGTCGATCCCCGGCGCGGTAAAGCCGGTGCAGCTGGCGACGACTATGTGGCTGATCGCGCCGAGCGAACCCAATTCGCGAATCGCCGCCAGCGCCAGTTCGGGCGCAGCCGCGGCGTACAGCGCCATTCGTGCCGAAGTCGGCGGCATCGTCCCCTCGGCATAAAAGCCGCCCGACGCGACCGGCGAGCCACTATCGGGCAACACCGACCAGCGGTGCGCGATGCCGGAACGCGCCGCCATCCGCTCGAACAATTTTCGCTCGCGCGGGTCCAATTGCCCCTCGGCCCAGCCGACAAAGGCTGCATGAATGTCATGCGCGGGCACGGCATGGGCGATGGCGGTGATGCGCGGCAGCGGGGGATCTTTCGGCAGGATGCGGGACTAGATGTCACCAACGCGCCGGTCAAAGCAAAGTCGCGCCGCAACTTCCATGGCGTTCACGGGAAAGTCGCGCCGCTTCCATACTGATCGGCAAGTCGCGCGGCGCAACATCGCGTCCACCGCCGATGTCCGTCCCCCTTTGCCTGCCGGCGTTCGCAAAAATGCAGTCACGGCACACGGTTGGTTCGAAATTGACTCTCGCGGCGTTCATTTAGCGCGCCGGCCGATCGCGTGTGGAAAATTCCCGGCGCCGATGACGCGTTCCGGCTTTCTCGATAGGCATGGGCAGCGAAAAAGAAGTCGCGCGTCGCCTTCGACCTGAGTGACAGGCGACAAAGAAGTCGGGCTAAAAGTTGCGCCGGAACTCACCGGGCCGATGTCGCAAGGTCGGCCGTCCGACGGACCTTAACGCTCGATTTGTCGGTAAGCCTACGCGCGCACATGGCACCTCCTGACCGCAGCCGGCTAAAAATGGTTTCGGCTGCGCCGCCGCCAGAAAGTCCAGCGGCGAAGCGACCGCACTCCGCCTTTACGATGCTGCGAAAGATCTGGCATCGCGGCGCGGCGCTCTCCGCTGGGACGCGATCACGCCAGTCCGTCGGCAAGCCGGGCCGCGCCGGTCAGCAGAAATTCCTGGTCGGACTGCAGGATAAAGAGGCTCGCGCCGCGTGTGCGCCAACCGGCCACATCGTCGACCCGGCCGAGGAACATGCCGACGGTCCGGCCCGCCGCAACACCGGCCGCACACACCTTCTCGACCGCCGCCACGACGCGCGGATCGTCAGGCCCGCCGGCGGCATAGGACACGGTCAGGTCGGCGCGCCCGACGAACAGCGCGTCGATGCCCTCGACGGCGGCGATCGCGTCGATGGCGTCGATCGCCTCGATGTCCTCGATCTGCGCGACTATGGCCACGCCGCGCGCCGCGGCCCGATGCGCGGCCATGCCGAGCGTCGTATAGCGCGCCGCCCGGCTGCTGCCCGCGAACCCGCGTCCGCCAGGCACATAACGGCAGGCCCGCACCGCCGCCCGGGCTTCCTCGGCAGAGCGGATATGCGGGATGATCACCCCGTCCGCGCCGCCGTCGAGCGCGGCGAGGATCGCCTCCGGCGCGCCCGAGGCGGGGCGGACGAGCACCGGCTTGCCGCCCGCGCGCGCCGCCAGGATGCACAGGTCGAGCGCCGCGCGGTCGAACGGGGCATGTTCGGCGTCGAGCACCAGACAATCGAGCGGCGACAGCGCCAGCACCTCGACGACATGCGGATGCGGCGTCTTTACCCAGGTTCCGGACAGCGGCGCCCCCGATCGCAGGCGCTCGGCGAAACCCGTCATGGCCGCGCGCTCACCAGCGCCGCGCCCTCCACCAGCGCGCCGAGCTTGGCGTAGACGATGTCGGCGTCGACCGCGCCGAACCCGGCAAAGGTCGAAAAGCCGCAGTCGGTGCCCGCGATCACGCGCGCGCGGCCGACGATGTCGGTGAACTGCCGGATGCGCTGCTCGACCACGCGCGGATGCTCGACGAAGTTGGTGGTGCTGTCGATCACCCCGGGGATCAGGATCTTGTCGTCGGGAATCAGGTCCGGGCGCTCGGCGAAGAAGGTCCAGTCGTGCTGGTGCCGCGGGTTCGAGGTCTCGAACAGCAGGCCCGTGGGCTTGGCCCGCATCAGCGTCGGCAGGATCACGCCCATCTCCACGTCGTGCGTGTGCGGTCCTTCGTAATTCCCCCAGCAGACATGCATCCGAACGCGGTCCGCCGGCACGTTCCGCAGCGCGTGGTTGAGGACCTCGACGTGCATCCCGATGAGCGTCAGATAGTCCGCGTCGCTGCGGTCCTTGTACATCATGTGCCGCCCGAGGCCGAGGTCGGGGCTGTCGAGCTGGAGGATCAGCCCCGCGGCGACGATCGCCTCATATTCGGGGCGCATCGCCTCCGCCAGCGCCTCGAGATAGTCGTCCTGCGTCGCATAGTGATCGTTGGGCTGGAACAGCGCGATGACGCCGGGCGACGCGGCGTTCATGAAGCCGCCGGTCGGGCGGTGCGCCGCCATCGCCGCCGTCATATGTGCCAGGTCCGCCTCGAGCGGCGCGAGCGTTTTGGGCGCGACCGCGCCGACGCAGCGCGGACGGCGGTAGGTCGGGGTGCCGCCGCCCTTCGCCTGCCTCTCGAGGAAACCAGGAAAGTCCTCCAGGTCGGCGGGCGGCGTACGCGGCGAATCGCCGTCGAAGCCGGTGATGCGATCCTTGATGTAGGTGGCGTAGGAGATCTTCGACATCTCGCCATCGCTGACCAGGTCGATCCCGGTCGCGACCTGCCGCGCGACGACCGCATCGACCGCCGCGCCGATGATCCTGTCGAATTCCGCCGCGTCGACCGGCTCGCCCCGCTCACCGGCGAACACCAGGTCGGTCACGGCGCTGGAGCGCGGTAGCGATCCTACATGGGTGGTAAGGATAGGGTCGGTCAGATCGGCAACTCCCTTTCGAGCCATAGGTCGACGGCGTCCGCCAGCGCTACGGGATTTTCCAGCGGGAGCATATGCCCCGCGCCTTCGAACACCCGAAGTTCCGCCCGGCGGGTCAGCACGGCCCAGCGGCGATGCCACTCGGGCGGGCAGAGCGCGTCGTCGGCGCCGCAGCCATAAAGGATCGGGAACGCGAAGTCGGTCAACGCGCCACGGCGGTCGGCGCGCAGCCGCAGCGCCTCGCTCTGCCGGACGAAGACTTCCGGCCCCAGCGCCAGTCCCATGTCGAGCAGCAGCGCGAGCAGGTTCTCATCCGTTCGGTTGGCCGGGGCGAGATAGTTCGGCTTGAGTTCTTCGACCAGCACCCGCTGGAGCCCGCCGCCGCGCACCTCCGCCTGCTGCGCTGGACGGTGCGCAGCACGTTCGGGCAGGTCGGCGCCGGCGTTGACGCCGAGCAGGACCGCGCCAGCGATGCGCTCGGGCGCCTGCGCCGCCATCTCGATCGCGACGATCGCGCCCATTGAGAAACCGATCGGCAGCAGCGGGCCCTTGCCGGCCGCCAGCGTCCGCGCCGCCATGCCAGCGATGCTGTCGTCGCGGGTCAGATCCGCATCAAGCGGGTCGGGCAGCCCATGGCGCGTCAGCATATCGTGAATGTGGCCGCCCGCGCGCCACATCCGGGCGTCGCACATGTTGCCGGGAAGCAGCACGGGGATAGGCCCCGCGGCGCTCACTCGGCGGTCCAGCCGCCGTCGACGATCAGGCTGGTGCCGGTCATCAGCGCCGACGCGTCGGAGGCGAGGAAGACGACCGCGCCCATCAGGTCCTCGACCGTGCCGAGCCGCCCCAGCTTGATCTTCGCCAAGACGCTGGCCTTGAACGCCGCGTCCTCGAAGAACGGGCGGGTCATCGGCGTTTCGATAAAGGTCGGCGCGATCGTGTTCGAGCGGATGCCATGGGCGGCGAGGTCGAGCGCGAGCGCCTTGGACATTCCCTCGACCGCCCATTTCGACGCACAGTAAAGCGAGCGATTCGGTCCGCCGACATGCCCCATTTGCGAGCCGATATGGATCAGGCTTCCCGCGGTGCCGTCGGCGATCATCCTCTGCGCGCACCCCTGCGCCACGAAGAAGGTCGAGCGGACGTTGAGGTCGAGCACCGCATCGTAATCGGCACGGGTAACCTCGGTCATCGGCTTGGGACGGTTGGTGCCGGCATTGTTGACCAGGATGTGGAAGGCCGGCCGCGCGGCAAAGAAGGCGGCGACCGCATCCAGGTCCGCGACGTCGAGCGCCGCCGCCTCGGCCGCGCCGCCTTCGGCGACGATCGCCGCCGCGGCCTGTTCGATCTCGTCGCGCGACCGCGCCACCAGCGTCACCGCCGCACCGGCCTGCGCCAGCGCGGCGGCGAGCGCCAGGCCTATCCCGCGCCCCGCGCCGGTGACGACGGCGCGCCGCCCGTCGAGCCGGAAGCTGGGCGTGCGAGGCGGCGCTTCGTTCACCCCATCGCCTCAGCCTTGCCGGCATAGGGGATATTGCGGCCGCCATAGCGTCTCACGCGGATATTGGCCTGCTCGCCATGGCCGGCAAAGCCTTCGAGCGCGCACAGCCGGCTGCAATATTCTCCGACCATCGCCGACGCCTCGTCGGTCAGCACCTTCTGATAGGTGCAGGTCTTGAGAAACTTGCCGACCCACAGACCGCCAGTGTAGCGCGCCGCCTTCTTGGTCGGCAGCGTGTGGTTGGTGCCGATCACCTTGTCGCCATAGGCCACGTTGGTCCGCGGCCCCAGGAACAGCGCGCCGTAATTGGTCATGTGCTTCAGGAAATAATCGGGATCGCGGGTCATCACCTGGACGTGCTCGTTGGCATAGTCGTCGGCCACGCGGACCATCTCCGCCTCGTCCTCGCAGACGATCACCTCGCCATAGCTTTCCCACGCCCGGGCGGCGATCGCCGCGGTGGGGAGGATCTGCAGCAGCCGCTCGACTTCGCGCATCGTATCCTCGGCCAGCGCGCGGCTGTTGGTGATCAGGATCGCCGGGCTGTCGGGGCCGTGTTCGGCCTGGCCCAGCAGGTCGGTCGCGCACAGCTCGCCATCGACGCTGTCGTCGGCGATGACCATCGTCTCGGTCGGCCCGGCGAACAGGTCGATGCCGACGCGGCCGAACAGCTGGCGCTTGGCTTCGGCGACGAAGGCGTTGCCCGGGCCGACCAGCATGTCGACGCGCGCGATGCTCTCGGTGCCCAGCGCCATCGCGCCGATCGCCTGGATGCCGCCCAGCGCGTAGATCGCGTCGGCTCCCGCCATTGCCTGCGCCGCAACGATCGCGCGCGCGGGCTTGCCCTCGAACGGCGGGGCGCAGGTGATGACCCGCTCCACGCCCGCCACCTTGGCGGTGATCACGCTCATATGCGCCGAGGCGAGCAGCGGATACTTGCCGCCGGGGACGTAGCATCCCGCGGCGTTGACCGGGATGTTGCGGTGGCCCAGCACGACGCCTGGCAGCGTTTCGACCTCGACGTCCTGCATCGAATCGCGCTGGACCTGCGCGAAATTGCGCACCTGCGCCTGCGCGAATTCGATGTCCTTGATGTCCTGCGGGGTAAGCGAATCGACGCAGGCGTCGATCTCCGCCTGGCTCAGCCGGTAATCGTCGCGGTCCCAGCCGTCGAATTTGACCGACAGCTCGCGCACCGCCGCGTCGCCGCGTTTCTCGATATCGGCGAGCGTCGCCTCGACCACGTCGCGCACTTTGCGGTCCGCCTCGCTGCGCGCCTCCGCGGACGCGCCGCGCTTCAACCACTCCGCCATTGTTCAGCTCCTGTCGGTAAGGGCAGCGACGCGTGCGAACACGTCCACGCCGATTTGATCAAGTATGTCGGGAATGTCGATCATCACCCAATTTTCCGCGAGGCGCGTGGAGCCTTGGCAGTCCTCGGCGCGCCAGAAATCCATGACTCGCATCGTCACCGCGCGCGCCGTGGGGGCGAGGCCGAGCCATCCCCCGCCATTGTGGGTCGCGGTGATGCTGGGCCAGCCGGTCGAGGCAACGAAGCGCCCCTCGCCGATCCGGGCGCGATGATTGCCGCCGACCCGGTCGGGAAAGGCCGTCAGGAATGGCTGCTGATGCCCGCGTTCATAGTCTCGGTGCCCGCGGAAATTGCCGATCGGGGCGGGCCCGTACCAGGCGAAGTCCTTGGTCCAATAGGCGCTCATTCCCATCGATCCGAGATCTTGCCCGTCGAATTGCATCAGGCCGCCGATCATCGCCTCGACGAGCGCCAGGCTTTCAGGGCCGCGTTCGGCGTCCCCGGGCCCGATGCCCCCGCGCGGGCCGGGCGCCATCAGCGACGGTCCCATCGCCGGCGCCAGCGGCCACACCCCCGCCTGCATCATCAGCGCGGGCAGATCGAGCAGCAGCAGCGTCTCGGCGACCTGGCCGTCCTGCCAGCGTTCGAAGCAGCCGAATCGCAAATAGGCGATCCGCCCCGTCGGCGGGATGCCGAACAGGGCGGCTTCGAACCGGCCGAACAGATGGCCGCTGCGTGCCGTCCAGTCGCCGCCCTGGAACGTGCCTGCCAGCGCGATGTCGGTCCGCACCTCGAACCGCGGCAAGGCCAGTGCAAGCGGTTGCACCAGATCTGTCTCGACAAACCCCGAACCCCGGCCCTCGCCGATCGGGACGCACGCCCGCAGCAAGTGATCGGATGCCAGCGATTCCCTCCTGAGCGGGCGCTGAAGTATCACGGGATCGATCGCGTCGGGCAACATCGCAACCACGTTGACTACGTATTCAAAAAACTTCAAGTGCGTCCTGCACAGGAGACGGAGCATGTCGGGCGTGATCGGAACGGGCAGCGGCAATCGGCTCGAGGACAGGGTCGTGCGCTACGCGGCGCTGCGCCCGTGCTACAACGCCTTCATCGATACCCGGTCGCCGGGGTCCGAGGCGAAGGAGAATTTCACGATCATCGGCCCTGGCGTGTCCGAAAATCCGGATCAGTATGTCCACATCGCCGAGCCGCACGGCTTCAACATCGGCGGCGCGCGCCAGCCGCCGGGCTGCGTCAATTCGCAGCACAGCCACGATACCGCGGAGGTTTTCGTCGCCCATACCGGGACATGGCGGTTCGACCTGGGCGAGCATGGCAAGGATGCGCAGGTGGTACTGAACCCCGGCGACGTGATCTCGCTGCCGGTCCGGACGTTCCGTGGCTTCACCAATGTTGGCGAGAACGCCGGCTTCCTGTGGGCGGTGCTCGGCCAGGACGATCCAGGCCGGGTGACCTGGGCGCCGCAGGTGTTCGACATGGCCGGCGATTATGGCCTGGTCCTGCTCGAAAGCGGCCGGCTGGTCGATACGACCAAGGGCGAGGCGGTGCCCGCAGGCGCGCGGCCGATGCCCCGCACCACGCCCGACCAGGTGAACGCGCTACGCCGCTATTCGCAAACCGAGGCGGAGGCGCTGGTGGTGCGCTATGCCGCGGACGCCGCGCCGGTCATCGGCGATGACGCTCCGCTGAACTGGGAACACGGCTTCGCGCTCGACCGCTGGACGGTCGACGGAAAGTCGGACCGCGACGCGAGCGGCGCGGTGCTGTTCGTGCACGATGGCGCGCTGACGGTGGAGACTCCCGAAGACGCGGTCGCGCTGGCGGCGGGCGACACGATGACCGTGCCGGCTGACATCGGCCCGCATGCGCTGTCGGGCGACGGGGCGGTGGTGTTCGCGGTGCGCCGTGCCTAGCCCGGCGCCATCGGCTAATTGGGAGCGGGCGCTGTCGCCGCGCGCCGGCCGACCGTTTCGGGCAGCATCAGCCAGACGACACCGCCCCCGATAAAGGCCGCCGCAGACAGCGACATCGCCACCGGGAGGCCGAAGCTGTCGGCGATCGCGCCGGTAACCAGCGGCGAGGTCATCGAAATGATCCGGCCCCAGTTGAAGATCGACATGGCGGTCGAGCGGACCTGCGCCGGGAACAGCTCCGACATCCACGGCGCCCAGACCACCGAACTCAACAGCATAAAGCCCCATAATGCGCCGCCCAGCTGCAGCGCGAACGGCGCGCTCAGCACTGTGAGGTAAAGGATCACCGTCAGGCCCGCGACGAAGAAGCCCACCCCGGCCGGCCGGCGGCCATGACGGTCCGAGAACCAGCCCCAGAAGAACGCTCCCGCGATCGCGCCAAGGAACTGCCAGTACACAATCCGGCTGGCGACGTCGGGGGCGTAGTGCTTCACATCCTTCAGGTAGGTGGTGACCCAGCCGGCAAAGGCCTGGTAGCCGAAGAAGTTGAAGCTCACGAGGATGAACAACAGCAGCGTGCGCCGCCGTAGCTCCGGTCCGAACAGCAGCATGATCGGCAGCTTGCCCAGCGGCGCGGCGCCACTGTCGGCCCCCCACGGGCTGAGCGCGCGGTCGTCGGGCACGAACACGAAGACCAGCGGCGCGAGCAGCATCGCGGGCACCCCGCCGAGCCACAGCAGCAAATGCCAGTCGGTCTGGCCGGTGGCGGTGCCGAACGCCCAGCCGAGCGCGACCACCGAGAAATTATAGACGCCTTGGCCGACGCTGGCGAGCTTGCCGCGGATCGTGCTGGGGAATAGACACATATAGGTCGCGATCAGCACCGGGAAGATCGCGCCCAGGAAGAAGCCGAGTACGAAGCGCTGCGCGAGCAGCTGCGGATAACTGCCGACCAGCGCGCCCGCACCGCCGAACAGCCCGAAGCCGCCGATCACGAAGAACAAGGTGCGCCGCCGCCCGAACCGGTCCGCCAGCTGGCCGAGGACCACCGCGCCGATCAGCGCGCCCAGACTCTGCGCGGTATAGGCCGATCCGGCCTCGGTCAGCGTCAGGCCGAGCGACTCGCGGATCTGCGGGCGCAGCACGTCGACGGTGTTCCACGACCAGCCGTAGAAGAATTCGGCGGCCATGAGGAAGGTGAAGGCGATCCAGCGCCGCGCGGCGGGAATATCCTCGGCCCGGCGCTGATACAGCGGGGCGGCGGCCGGCGTGGAGGCCGCAAGCGCCGGATCGCCCACCGGGTCAGATCCCCGCCGGATCGGGTCGGGCGTAGATCTGGCGCAGAATCGCGATCTCGTCGAACAGCGTCCATTCCTCCGCGATCCGATCCCCGTCGAAGCGGAAGTGGCTCATCCCCAGGATGCTGACGATGCGACCGCTCGGCGGGCCGAACATGCCGTCGCCCTTGTGGGTGCCGGTGACGGTCCAGCGTACTGCGGCGATATAGCCGTCGGTCTCCTCGACGTCGCAGAAATGGTCGACCGTCAGCCGCGCGTCGGGGAACGCGGCCAGCATCCGAATCACCTGCCACAATTGCCCGCCGGGGCCGAGCAGCTCGCGGCCCGGGCTGGTGTGGATCATCGCGTCCGGCGTGTAGGCGGCGGCGATCCTGTCCAGCAATCGCCGGTTCCACACGTCGTGGAGGTGATGGCGCAGCCGTTCCTCGCGGGTGCGCTGAGGCAGGTCGAGCGGCTCAGGCAGCCGCTGCCCAGCCGCGCGCTCGGGCAGCCCGACCCCCGCCGCGCCGATCCCGCGCGCCGCCTGCGCGTCGGCGATGCCGCGCGCGACCGCGTGCGGATCGAGCCCGAGCTGGCGGACGATCGCTCCGTTGTCGCGGACCAGCCATTCGTTGTAGATGACGTTGTCCTTGATCTGGCAATCGGCGATGTGCCGGATGTTCACCACCCGGCCGGTGGCGGGGCCGTAGGCCGACGGCCCCAGGTTGGTCATCTTGCTCATGCCGAGATGCGACGTGTAGAACCCGTCGCTGGCGTTGCCGGTCCAGGCGACGCCGATGAGCTTGCTGTCGCGGTCCGGGAACGCCTGCATCATCGACAGCGTGCTTGCCACGACCTCCTCCACCGAATTGGTCGTGCCCGCCGGCGTGTTGACGGTCACCGCCGGGTCGTAATGCGTGTAGATCAGCCCAACCGACTTTTCCGCCCAGATGCGGTGCGTGCAATAAGCGATATAATGGACGATGTCCGAATAGCAGTCCTCGAACCCGTCGAGCGGCTGCGTGCGGTAATCGCGCGGGGCCAGGATCTGGTTGATGTCCTGATGCCGCACCCGGGTGACGGCGCCTTCGGTCTCGCGGCTCGGGCTGGTTTGCGCGCCGGTCTGCGGCGGAACGGCCTCGACCAGCCGGTGCGGTTGTGTGGTTGACATCGATCGCCTCATGTTGATCTCTCGGCGGCAGGATGCCCCACAAAGCGAGCGGGTGCAAGCGTATACACTGACAGGAGCGGGAATGACGAGGCGGACGCGGGCGACGTCGATGGAGGTGGCAAGGGCGGCGGGGGTCAGCCAGGCGACCGTTTCGCGCGCCTTCGCAGACGGGAAAGTATCCGCTGGCGTGCGCGCGCGCATCCTGGCGGTGGCCAACGAACTCAATTACCGGCCCAACGCCGTCGCGCGCTCGCTGACGCGCGGCCGGTCGCAGCTGATCGGCATGATCGTCTCCGACCAGACCAGCCTGATCTATCCCGAACTGGTCTATGAACTGACCGAGCGGCTGGCGGATCGCGGCTACCGCGTGCTGCTGTTCACCACCAGCGACCGCCGCGGCGAGGCGCATGTGCTCGGCGAAATCTGGTCGCACCGGGTCGACGGGGTGGTGTCGCTGATCCCGCTGTCCGCCGAGCATCTGACGCAGCTGACGCGCCATCACCTGCCGGTGGTGCTCTACAATCAGGTCGGCGGGCGGGGGGCGTCCAACGTCTATTGCGACCATATGGAGGCGGGCGGGCAGCTCGCCGCCAGCTTGCTTGCCGCGCGCCAGCGTTCATTCGGGGTGATCGCCGGGCCGCCGACCTCTTTCGTCAGTTCGCAATTCCTCCTCGGTTTCCGCGGCGGGCTCGGCGAATCGGACGCGCGTGTCGCGGTCGCGCAGGGTCCCTATCGCTACGATTTCGGGGAGGCCGGACTGGCCATGGTGATGGGCGAGCTGGGCGGGGCGCCCGACACGGTGATCTGCGTGAACGACACCGTTGCCGCAGGCTGCCTTGACGATCTGCGGCTCAAGCGGGGGTTGCGCGTGCCCGCCGACGTTTCGGTGGTGGCGCTCAACGGGCGCGGACCGTCGCTCTGGGCTGGCTACGCAATCACCGCGCTGCGCCAGCCGACCGAGCGCATGGCCGAGGCCGCGGTCGACTTGTTGCTGCAAAGCGTCGACGAGCCGTCCAGGCCGCCCGAGCACCGTGTCTTCTTCCTCAGCGCGTTCCAGGGGGAAACCGCCTCGGCGGCGCTATCCTGAGCGCGGATTGCGCCGATCCATGTATACGCTTGCACCGGTTTGAAAGCTCTGTTAGCCCTCATCAAAGACATCAAAAGGGGATCTGACATGCGCGCACGTCTGGGGTTCGGGAACGCAATGATGCTGGCCGGCACGGCGCTTACGCCGCTGCTCTGGGCGGCGCCGCTGCAGGCACAGCAGACTGCGCCCGGCCAGACCGCGCCCGCCGGCGATGACGCCGCCTCCGCCAATACCGCCACGACCGATGACGGTGCGATCAGCGACATCATCGTTACCGCCCAGCGCCGCGAGGAAAGCCTGCAGCGCGTGCCGATCTCGATCACTGCGGTGACCGGGCAGCAGCTCGCCGCGCGCAACATCACCGATCTGACCACGCTCAACACGGTGACGCCGGGTCTCAACATCGCGCGTTCGGGGTCCGACGTGCGGCCCAACATTCGCGGTATCAACACCGAGGCGATCGCCGCGAATTCGGATCCGCGCATCGGCTTCTATATCGACGACGTCTATCAGTCGCGCACCAGCCAGGCGCTGGCGGGATTTGTCGACCTGGAACGCGTCGAGGTGCAGAAGGGACCGCAGGGCACGCTCTATGGCCGTAACAGCTTCGGCGGCAACATCGCGCTGACGAGCGCGCGGCCGAAGGACCAGTTCGAGGCGGGCGCCAGCCTGGTCTACGGCAATTACGACCGCATTCGCGCCGAGGCGTTTGTCAACGTGCCGCTGACCGAAGGCATCGCCGCGCGCGTCGCGGGCATCTACGAAAAGATGGACGGTTACGTGAAGAACACGTCGACCGGCAGCGATCTGGGCGATGAGAACCAATATTATATCCGCGGCTCGCTGCGCGTCGCGCCCCCGGGGTCGGGGCTGGAGGTGCTGCTGCGCGGCTCCTATTGGCACCAGGGCGGCAACGGCATCTCGGCGTTCGGCTACAAATCGATTGGCACGTCGGTCGATCCGTCGTTGATCCGCGCACCGGGCGGCACGATCACCACCAACGGTCGCACGATCAGCTTTCCCGCCGGATTCAACGGCCAGTCGCTGTTCGGCATCGCCGCGCCCTTCAACTCGCGCTTCCGCGACGGGATCGCCGACATCAATGGCGCCGATATCGGCGTGCCGATCGAGGCCGATCCCTATCGCATCAATTTCGACACCGTCACCATCCGCCGCACGCGCGGCGAGAATTACAGCGCCTCGATCAATTACGATCTCGGCCCGGTGCGGCTACGCTCGATCACCGGCTATGCCAAGTTCTTCGCGCTGCGCTCGTCGGACAACGACTTCTCGCCCGCGCCGCTGGCGATCGACTATAACCAGACCAAGGTGCGCACGTTCAGCCAGGAACTGCAGGTCCTGTCGAACGACGTCAGCAGCCCGTTCCAGTGGATCGTCGGCGGCTATTATTTCGACGACCGCGTCCAGGAATTCTTCTTTTCGGACAACAACACCAATTACGGCAATCCGCTGACGCCCGCGCTGTTCCCCTTCGGGATCAGCCAGCTGCCGACCACGCAGCTGAGCTTCGCGCGGTCCGACAATTTGTCGCCGGTGCAGCTCAAGACGCGGTCTTATGCCGGCTTCGCGCAGGCGTCATATAAGCTGACCGACGAGCTGCGCGTGACCGGGGGCATCCGCTACACCAGCGACCGCAAGACCTATGCGGCGGGCTTTTCGCCGGTGGCGACGTCGCTGCCGGGCAGCACGACGCCGGGCTATTTCGTGTTCAGCCTGCCGCAGGGCGACAATTATGACTATAGCTGCGCCGCGGTGACGCCGGGGCTGGCCAACACGGCGGGCAACAACGCGACTGCGATCAGCAACCGGTGCGGCTCGGCGAAGTTCAACTTCACTACCTATCGCGGCGCAGTCGATTATCAGATCACGCCCGACAGCCTGCTTTATGCCAGCGTGTCGACGGGCCGCCGGTCGGGCGGCTTCAACAATGCGGCGGCGCCGGGCGGCAGCACTGCGATCCCGTTCCTGCCCGAAAAGGTCATGGCCTATGAGGTCGGTTCGAAGAACCGCTTCCTCGACGGCACGCTGCAGGTCAATATTGCCGGCTTCTACAACAAATATTCGGACCTGCAGGTCCAGCAGGCGCTGCCCGCGCCCAATGGGCTGACCACCATCTCGATCATCACCAACGCGGGCCGCGCGCGGTCCTATGGCGGTGAGCTAGAAGTGATCGCCAAGCCCGCACCCGAGCTGACGGTGCAGATCGGCTATGCGTATCTCAATTCCAAATTCACCCAGTATCTGACGCCTGCCACGGCCAATGGGCTGACGTCGGCGCAGCTCGGCTGTCCGCAGGCTCCGGCGGCGACCGATTTCGCGTGCGAGGCGGGACGGTTTGGCCCGCTTGGCTTCGCTTTCCCCAATGGCGTCAGCGACCCCGACCGTTTCGTGCAGGTCCTGCCCGGGCAGGCGGTCTACAATTACATCATCGCCGGACGCGGTGCGAGCGGCACCAAATATAGCGCGGACATTCCGATCAGTCCGCGTCACACCGTCACTGTCGCCGTCGCCTATGACTTCGGCCTGGGGGGTGCGGGCAAGCTGACGCCGTCGGTGCAGACCTATCTCAACAGCGGCTATTTCAACACCGACTTCAATTCCGCGCTCGACCGGCAGCGGTCTTATACGAAGACGGATGCGCGGCTGACCTTCACGAGCGCGGACAGCAGGTTCACCCTGCAGGCCTATGTAGAGAATATTGAGAACACCGCGGTGCTCAACCGCGTCGCGGTGGGCGCGAACCGCAGCTATAACGGCTCGTTCGCGCTTCCCCGGACCTATGGGTTGCGCGCCGGAGCGCGGTTCTGATCGCTGGGGTGCCGCGCTGACGGTTCGATGCTTCGGTTCGAACGGTGATCGAAGCGGCGGCAGCAGTCGGCGCCCACGCCTAGGCGAACACGGTTCCGTCCATCAGCTTGCGCGCGGTGCGCAGCAGCGCAGCGGTCTCGACCCGCCCGTCGCCGTCGAGCGTCAGCACGCAGGCCAGCGCCCCGGTGGGATGCTCGACCGACAGCGTCTTCGTCGCCCCGCTCGGGACTGTCGCGACATCGGCGGCGGGTGATCCGGGCAGCAGGCAGGCGGTGGCGACGCTGACCGCACCGAGCACGCCGATGCTGGCATGCGCGCGCTGCGGAATGAAGCTGCGTACCGTCACCGCGCCGCCATGGCGCGGCGGCGCGACCAACATCAATTTGGGCACCGATTTGTCGGCAACGTCGCCCAGGCGCATCAACGGTCCGGCCGCCCGCCGGATCGCCTCGATCCGCATCTTCAAGGCGTCGTTCCCGTCCAACGTCTCGCGATCCTCATAGCCCGTGATGCCGACGTCCGCGGCCCGCATCACCACGCACGGCATGCCGTTGTCGATCAGCGTGCAGGCGACGCCGTCGATCGTATCGGCCGCATTGCCGGTCGGCAGGAGCGCACCGCACGACGATCCGGCGGTATCTCGAAACGCCAGCGGCACCGGCGCGGCGGCGCCGGGCACGCCATCGATCGCGGCATCGCCGGTATAGCTGACCCGCCCTCCCGGCGTCTGGACGGACGCGGTCGCGACCTGGCCGGTATTGACCATGAAGATCGTCACGCAGGTTCGGTCCCCGGCCGCGGCGACCAGCCCGCGCTCGATCGCGAACGGGCCAACGCCGGCCAGCATGTTGCCGCAATTCTGGCTTTCGCTGACCACCGCCCGGTCGACGAATACCTGCAGGAACAGATAATCGACATCGACGCCCGGCCGCGTCGACCGGGACACTAGCGCGACCTTGCTGGTCAGCGGGTCGGCCCCGCCCATGCCGTCGATCTGGCGCGGATCGGGCGAGCCCATGATGCGCAGCAAAAAAGCGTCGCGCGCGGCCGGATCGGCGGGCAATTCGTCGCCCAGGAAGAACGCGCCCTTCGACGTGCCGCCGCGCATCCACATGCAGCGGACCGCCTCATTCATAGGCGAGGCCCATCGTCGCCAGCGTGTCGCGCATCCCATAGATGTCGAGGCCCAGCTGGCCCGCGGCCAGCCGCTCACGCTTGGCGACCTCGTTCGCTTCGCGCTGGCGGCCGGCATCGAGGATCCGCGCGGCATCGGCGCGCTTCACCATGCAGACGCCGTCATCGTCGGCCACGATCACGTCGCCGGGATCGATCGCCGCGCCAGCGCAAACGATCGGGACATTGACGCTGCCGAGTGTCGCCTTGACCGTCCCTTGCGCGGACACGGCTTTCGACCAGACCGGAAAGGCCATCCCGGTCAGGTCGCGCACGTCGCGCACTCCGGCGTCGATGACGAGCCCGCGGCACCCCCTGGCCTGCGCGGAAGTGGCAAGCAGGTCGCCGAAATAGCCGTCCTCGCACGGGCTGGTCGGCGCGAGCACCAGGACGTCGCCGGGCCGGAGCTGCTCGATTGCGACATGGACCATCCAATTGTCGCCCGGTGGCGCGGCAATGGTAACGGCCGACCCGGCGATGCGCGCGCCGGGATAGATCGGCCGCAGCCGGCTGGCGAGCAGGCCGGTCCGCCCCTGCGCCTCATGCACCGTGGCAACGCCCAGCGCCGCGAGGCCGTCTATCACTGCAGCATCGGCCCGTTCGATGTTGCGCACCACCCGTCCGGTCATTTCGCTCTCCCGCTCCCAATGGCATGGCAGTGGCGCGAACACGGCGGCAACGTCGAAATCGCGACTCGCGATAAGTTTTTGCTATAGGTCGCTGCGTGATCCGGCCGTTCGACCTCAACCTGCGGCATCTGCGCGCGATCCCGCTGATCGCCGAGCGCGGCAGCATGAGCGGCGCCGCCGACGGCGCCGGCCTGTCGCAGCCGGCGCTGACGCAGGGGTTGGCGAAGATCGAACGGCAGTTGGGCGTGGCGCTGTTCTCGCGGCGCCCGGACGGCATGGTGGCGACGGCGGCGGGACTTATCTTCGCCGGCCGGACCGCGGCCGCGCTGGCGCAGCTGGCCGCCGGGACGCGCGGCGGCGGACGCGGCGGACGCGGCTTCGCGCGCCCTGACCTGCTGATGACCGCCACCCAGCTGCGGGCCTTCCTGGCGCTGGCCGATGCGGGCAGCTTCGTGGACGCGGCCAGGGCCACCGGCTGGTCGCAGCCCGCGCTGCATCGGGCGGTGCGCGATCTGGAGCAACTGGGCGCGGTGCCGTTGGCGGAGCGGCGCGGACGCGGGATCGTGCTGACGCCGGACGGCCGGCGGCTGGCGCGCGGTATCCGGCTGGCTGCGATCGAACTGACCGCAGCGATCGCCGAAACGCACCCGGATGCGGAAGCGGGCGGACGGCTGGTGGTGGGGGCGATGCCGCTGTCGCGCGCGCGGGCGCTTCCGCGCGCGGTGGCCGCCCTGCTGCGCGAGGCGCCGGGGGCAACCGTGGACGTGGTGGAAGGGTCGTGGCGGGAGCTGGTCGAGCCGCTCCGCGATGGTGTCATCGACCTGATGATCGGCGCGCTGCGGCCCGAGCCGCCCGTCGGGCTGACGCAGACCGCTCTGTTCGACGACCGGCTGGCGGTGGTGGCGCGGGCCGGGCACCCGCTGGCTGGCGTGACAGCGCCATCGCGCGAGGAATTGGCCGCCTATCCCTGGATCGTCGGCGCCGCAGGGACGCCGTTGCGCGCGCATTTCGATACGCTGTTCGCCGCCGCGCCGCCACTGGCGCCGGTCGAATGCGGATCGGTAATGACGATCCGCGGGGTGTTGCTCGAGAGCGACTGCCTGACCCTGTTGTCGCCCGACCAGATCGCGCTGGAGATCGCGGCCGGGCTGCTCGCCCGGATCGGCCCGCCCCGCGATGACATGGTCCGGACCATCGGCATCACGACCCGCGCGGACTGGCGGCCGGTCGCGCTGCAGGCGCGCTTCCTCGATCTGCTGCGTGACGCATAATTCCGGAAACTGGATGGGCTTGCGGCCAATCCGATTGGCAATGACCGGCTGAGCGAGCGATGCCGGCCGGATGGCAAGGCGGCTGGCCCTGATCGGTTTCGGCGAAGCGGCGCGCGCGTTCGCTCCCGGGCTGTCTGCGACCTTGCGCGGCTATGACCGCCTGTCCGACAATCCCGCGACCCGCGCGACCATGCTGGCCGCCTTCGCCGCCGCCGGCGTTGAGGCAGGCGAGACCCCGCGCGACGCGCTGGCCGGCGCCGGGGCGGTGTTGTCGCTGGTGACCGCGGACCAGGCCTTGGCCGCCGCCAGCGCGGTCGACGGCTTGGACAAGGATGCGTTGTGGTTCGACTTCAACAGCGTCGCGCCGGATACGAAGCGCGCCGCCGCCATGGCGGTCGCGGCCTGCGGCGGACGCTATGTCGATGTAGCGGTGATGGCGCCGGTGGCGCCGCTCGGTGTCGCGGTGCCGCTGCTGGTCGCGGGACCCGAAGCAGCGGCGGGCGCACAGATGCTGCGCGACCTCGGGTTCGCGGATGTCGCTGTCGCCGGCGCCCGGATCGGCGACGCGGCGGCGGTGAAGATGATCCGCTCGGTGATGATTAAGGGTATCGAAGCGCTTTCGGCCGAGTGCGTGCTGGCGTCCGACGCGGCGGGGGTGCGCGATGCGGTGATCGCATCGCTCGACGCGAGCTGGCCCAGCGACTGGAAGGCGAGGTTCGCCTATAATCTGGAGCGGATGGTAACGCATGGAACTCGGCGCGCGGCCGAGATGGACGAAGTCGTCGCCACGCTCGACGCGCTCGGCACCGGGGCGGACATGAGCCGCGCGACCGCCGGGTGGCAGCGCAGGATGGCCGCATGACGTTGGTCATCGATTGCCACGGACATTACACCACCGCGCCGCCCGCGCATGACGATTGGCGCAAGACGCAGACGGCGGCGTTCAGGGCGGGCGAGGCCGCTCCGCCTTACCCCGCGATTGCCGACGACGACATCCGCGAGACGCTGGAGGCCAACCAGCTCCGCCTGCTGCGCGAACGGGGCGCGGACATGACGATCTTCTCCCCGCGCGCCTCCGCGATGGCGCCGCACGTCGGTGATGAAGGGGTGGCGACTGCCTGGGCGCGTGCCAATAACGACCTGATCGCGCGCTGTGTTGGCCTGTATCCCGAGAGTTTCGCTGGCGTATGCATGCTGCCGCAGAGCCCGAGCGCCGACATGGCCGGATCGGTCGCCGAACTGCGGCGCTGCGTCGAGGAGCTGGGTTTCGTCGGCTGCAACCTCAACCCCGATCCCGGTGGCGGACATTTCGTGCACCCGCCGCTCACCGACCGCTACTGGTATCCGTTTTACGAGGCGATATGCGCGCTGGACGTGCCGGCGATGATCCACGTCTCGGGCAGCTGCAATCCAGCGCTGCACGCGACCGGCGCCTATTACATCGCTGCGGATACGATTGCTTTCATGCAGCTGATCGAGGGCGACCTGTTCGCCGATTTCCCGACGCTGCGCTTGATCATCCCGCACGGCGGCGGGGCGGTGCCCTATCATTGGGGGCGCTATCGGGGGCTGGCCGACATGCTGAAGAAGCCGCCGCTGGCCGGACACCTGATGAACAACGTGTTCTTCGACACGTGCGTGTATCACCAGCCAGGGATCGACCTGCTGGCCAAGGTGATCGACACCGGCAACATCCTGTTCGGAAGCGAGATGGTCGGCGCGGTGCGCGGGATCGATCCGGAGACCGGACGGTATTTCGACGATACGAAGCGTTACATCGACGCGCTGCCGATCAGTTCCGCGCAGCGCCACGCGATCTTCGAGGGCAATGCGCGGCGGGTGTTCCCCCGGCTCGATGCCAGGCTGAAGGAGCGCGGCCGGTGACCGTCCCGCCCCGCGACATCCACGCCCATCTGGCCGAGTTTGATGACATTCCCGGCACGCGCATATTTACCGCCAAGCAAGCGCGGCAAGGCTATCACCTCAACCAATTCGCGATGAGCCTGATCAAGGCGGACAACCGCGCGCGCTGGAAGTCCGACGAGGCGGCGTATCTCGACGAGTGGCGACTAAGTGAAGAGCAGAAGCTGGCGGTGCTGGCGCGCGATTATAACCGGCTGCTCGAACTCGGGGGCAACATCTTCTTCCTGTCGAAAATCTTCTCGACCGACGGGAAGAGCTTCGTCCAGGCGGTGTCGACGATGAGCGGCATGAACCTCGAGGATTATCAGGCGATGATGATCGCCGGCGGACGATCGCCCCAAGGCATGCGTTCGATCAAGGCCAATGGCGCCGGCGAACACAAGGAAACCGAATAATGGCGCGCATCACTGCCGGCGTCGCGACCAGTCACACGCCGGCGCTCGGCGCCGCGTCCGACCTTGGCAAGACCGGCGAGGACTATTGGGCGCCCGCCTTTGCCGGCTACGAATGGACCAAGGCGTGGGAGGCCGAACAGCAGCCCGACGTCGTCATCCTCGTCTACAACGACCATGCATCCGCCTTCGACATGAAGATCATCCCGACCTTCGCGCTCGGCTGCGGCGAACGGTTTGTCCCCGCCGACGAGGGCTGGGGGCCGCGGCCGGTGCCGGTGGTCGAGGGTCACCCCGATCTCGCCTGGCACATCGCGCAGAGCCTGATCCTCGACGAATTCGACATCACCATCGTCAATGAAATGGAGGTCGACCACGGGCTGACCGTGCCGCTGACAATGATGTTCGGGCAGCCCGAGGCGTGGCCGGCGCGGGTGATCCCGCTCGCGGTCAACGTCGTCACCTATCCGCCGCCCAGCGGCAACCGCTGCTGGGCGCTGGGTGAGGCGATCGCCCGCGCGGTGGCGAGCTTTCCCGAGGAGCTCAACGTGCAGGTGTGGGGGACGGGGGGCATGAGCCACCAGTTGCAGGGGACGCGTGCGGGCCTGATCAATCGTGAATGGGACAATGCCTTTCTCGACCGGCTGGAGGGGTCGAGCGACGCGCTGCGGCGAATACCGCATATCGAATATCTGCGCGAGGCAGGATCGGAGGGGATCGAGCTGGTGATGTGGCTGATCATGCGTGGCGCGCTTGGCCCGACCACTCGGACCCTGCACCGCCATTACCATGTGCCCGCCAGCAACACCGCGGTCGGTCATATCGTCCTGGCGCCGGTGGCGTAAGGACCATACTGGCCGGCGCGGGCGCGCTCGGTTCGGGTAGAAGTGTCCGACGGACCCGCCGCCCAAGTGACCGTCAGCGCGGACGCGGACCGCTCCCTCGCCCAACAGGAAGAATAAGCATGGCCGTCGACCCGCGTTCGTTCAAAGGTTGATCACCACAAGGGCGTGCGGGGGCAGCACCGTCTGCAGTGTGCTGCCGGTCATCGTGAACGAAGTGAAGGGCGCCGGTACCACGCGGTTGGGGGCGTCGAACGTGTTGTGCGCATCGATGCGGTCGGCGGTCAGGATGGTCGCATCGCTACGGCCGCCGGCCGCGCCGGAAATTTGCAATGAAACGGACGTCGGCTGGGTGGGGTCGAGATTGACCAGCGCAACATGGATGCGTCCGTCCTTGCCGCGCACCGCCGAGCCCTGAACGGTCTTCACCTCGAATTCGCCGCGGCGGAAAGATGCCGAGCGGATGTCCAGCGGCAGCCTGACGCCGTCCTGGAAGTCGCGGTACATGTGAAACGCATGGTACATCGGCGTCTTCACCATGCGCGCGCCTTGCGTGAACAGCATCGACCCACCGACGTTCACCATCTGCGCGATTGCCGCCACGCGGACGCGGTCGGCATGCTGCACGAAAATGTTGAAGGTGACGGCGGCGATCATCGCGTCGCGCAGCGTCAGCTGGAACGTGAACGGCGTCCGGTCCGGCGTCGCGTCGCGATACCAGGGCCCCCATTCGTCGACCGACAGCGCCACCCGCTTCTGCGGATCGAAGCGGTCCATGATCGCCGTGTGGCTGACGATCAGGTCGTCCATGCGGCCGGCGAGCGCCAGCGCCTCCGCCCATTCATCCTCGCTGGCGCTGACGGCCTCCCGCTTCAGCTGGTGGCCGCCGGGCACGGTGTAGTAATGCAATGCGAGCGCATCCATCTTCGCGCCCGCCTCGCGCATCATCGTCTCGGTCCAGTCATATCCGTCCTCGAACGGGCCGGTCGCGATCTTCATCGGCACGTTGGTGCCGCGCAGGAACGTCTGGAACTGCTTGTAAACGTCCGCCGCATACGCCGGCCGCATCGATCCGCCGCAATTGACCAGCTCGTTGCCGATGCCGATCACCGGCACCTTCCACGGCTGCACCCGTCCGTTGGCGCGGCGCTCGTTGGCGAGCGTCGAGTTGCTGGCGGAAGTCATGTATTCCAGCCAGTCGGTCATTTCGCTGGGCGTGCCGGTGCCGACATTCGCCTGGATGAAGGCGTCGGCCCCCACCATCTCGGCCATGTTCATGAACTCGTGGGTGCCGTAGGCATTGGTCTCCTCGACATTGCCCCATTTGGCATTGAGACGCACAGGCCGCTTGGCCGCGGGGCCGATGCCGTCGCGCCAATGATAATATTCGGCAAAGCATCCGCCCGGCCAGCGGATCATCGGCACGCGCAGCTCGCGCAGCGCGGTGATCATGTCGGCACGATAGCCGCGCACGTTCGGGATCGGCGATTTCGGGCCAACCCAGATGCCGTCATAGACGCCGCGACCGAGATGCTCGATGAATTGACCGAAGATGTAGCGGTGCACGGTGGGGCCGGGCGTGTCGGCGCGAAGAACGGCGGTGGCGGTCCCGGGCTGCACGGCCGGCTCGGCTGCCAGGCTCGCGGTAGCCCCGAACGCAAGCAGCAGCGCGGCGACCGTCCGTGTAATCTTCCTCATCCTGGGCATCCCTTTCATGGCCCCGCATCGGCGCAACGCATGCGCGCGATTGTGCACTTGTCTTGACAGGTTGGGCGAGATCGTCAAGCGCGCCGGCGCCGGCGCCGGCGCCGCGCGGATCAGGGGTTGAACGGCTTATATCGGCTCGACAGCGCCTGCCGCTCGCCCGCGTAAGTGATCCGCGTCAGGGTTACCACGCGGCCCTGCCACCAGTTGCGGCGCTCGACCGCAATGCACGGTTCGTCGGCCCGCACGCGCAACTGGTGGGCGAGCCGCGCCGACGGAAGCGTCGCGCGCACGATATTTTCGATGTCCCCCAGCGCCGAGCGCGACGCGAAATAGCGAAAGACACTGATCGATTCGAAATCTTGCGACAGGAAGTCGGGATAGACATCCGGTAAGGCGTAGCGCTCCTCGTAGGCCACCGGCTCGTCCGCCATCATCTGCAGAATTGCAGCATGGAACAGCTCGAGGCCGTCCTCTGCGGCGAAGCGTTCAGCGAGCGTGGCGTCGCCGACGATTCGGCGCTGGATCAGCACCTCGGAATGCGGCGTTCCGCCCTGGGCGCGGATCTCGTCCGCCAGGTCGCGCACCTCGACCAGCGAGAAATTATGCTGCGGCGGATTAACGAACGTTCCCGACCCCTGGACGCGCCGCACCAACCCCGTCGCGACGAGTTCGCGCAACGCCCGCTGCACGGTCAGGCGCGACACGTCGAACTTTACGCCAAGCGCGTTCTCCGAGGGCACGCGGTCCCCCGGCTTGAGTTCGCCGCTGCTGATGGCGGCGACGACATGATCGCGGACCTGACGGTGAAGCGGATGTTCGGATGCCATGGCGCCCTCATGTCGGGACAACTTGTACTTGGCAACGTGTGGCAATGACGCCTCGCCTTGTTTCCTCCGCCCGTCATGCGGCACGATTTCGGCCAAGCACGTTGCCCGGCCAATGGCGGTGCGAAAGCTACCCGAGTTGACCGGTGATCGCATGCCAACGCCAACCGGCCAGCTCACACACAAATCATATATTGCATTGCCGCCCGAATCGGTTAACTCGTCAATACAACTTACTCTTGAAAAGGGGACGGAGAGGTGGGTAGCATCAGGCATTTGTGGTTGGCGTCGCCTTTGGCGCTGGTTGTAACGACGCCCGGATTCGCGCAGACCGCGAGTCCGGCGCCGAACGCCAGCACGGCGCCGGCCGCGAACAGTGGCGCGGTCGGCGACATCGTCGTCACGGCCCAACGCCGCGAAGAGCGGCTGCAGAACGTGCCGATCGCCATCACCGCGCTTGACAGCAACCAGCTGCAGAAATCCGACACCACCAATATCACTCGTCTGACCAATTTCGTCCCGGGCCTGAGTTTCGGCCAGTCGGGCCAGGACGTGAAGCCGGGCATCCGCGGCACCCGCACCGCGCCTGACGGCGGCGGCGACGTCGTTATCGGCTTCTACGTCGACGACGTCTTCCAGACGCTGGCGGTGCAGGCGTCGCAGCCGTTCGTCGACGTTCAGCGCGTCGAGGTCG
This sequence comes from uncultured Sphingomonadaceae bacterium, assembly GCA_964246315.1. Lineage (GTDB taxonomy): Bacteria > Pseudomonadota > Alphaproteobacteria > Sphingomonadales > Sphingomonadaceae > Sphingomonas_O. The sequence goes on from CAXTPT010000016.1 coordinate 41,052, forward strand.
CACGCGGCCCGCAGGGTACGCTGTTCGGGCGCAACACTTTCGGCGGCGCGATCTCGGTCGTGAACGCGGTGCCCGGCGACAAGATCGAATATCAGGGCAGCGTGACGCTCGGCAATTACGACCGCAACGTGCTGCAGGGCTTCGTCAGCCTGCCGATTACCGACACGTTCGGCGTCCGCGTCGCCGGCTATCGCGAACGCCGCGACGGCTACATCAAGAACGTCGCCTTCAATGGCGATCCCGGCCTGCCCGGCAACGATTTGGGCGACCGCGTCACCGACTATCTGCGCGGCACCGTGCGCTGGGCGCCGACCGACTCGCTGGAGGTCGTGCTGCGCGGCACCTACTGGCGCGAGGGCGGCACCGGATCGGTCGGCGTCGGCGCGTACAAGGCCGGCGGCCTGCTCATCAACCCGGCCACCGGCGCGCTCGACGCCAAGGGTACGCCGCTATTCTTCTATTCGGGCGTGCCCACCCCGGTGGCGAGCGGCGGCGACAAGGACGGGGTTCCCGATATCAACGGCTTCGACGTCGGCCGTCCGGTGACGCCCGATCCCTATGCCTGGCAGGGGCGCTTCCGCGGCCTTGTCGACCTGGTCGAAAAGCAGGGCAACGGCCAGATCCGGTGGCATAATGACAGCATCTTCCTGCGCTCGATCACCGGCTATCAGGATTTTCGCTACAAGGGCAACGCCGGCACGGCGCTGGGTCCGGTCAGCGGCATCTTCACGATCGACCGCAACACCAAGACCTTCACGCAGGAGCTGCAGATCGGCAGCGTGGCGACGTCGCCGCTGCAATGGATCGCGGGCTTGTATTACTATAACGAGCGGGCGTTCGAGAATTTCCTGATCTTCACGATCCCCACGACCGTGTCGAACCCGACCACCGCGTCGGCGATCGCCGTGGCGTCGTCGCCTGGACCGCAGTCGCGCAAGACCGACTCCTATGCCGGCTATGCGCAGGCATCATACAACGTCACCGATGCCTTGCGGCTGACGGCGGGCGGCCGCTACACCCGGGACAAGAAGGAACTGCTCGCCAGTACCTTCGGGCAGAATCTGGTGACGGGGGCACGGACCGACGCCAGGCTCTCGATCGACCGGAAGGCGACCTTCTCGCGTTTCACCTGGCGGCTGGGGGCCGATTACAAGCTGAACAGCGACCAATTGCTCTATGCCAGCGTCTCGACCGGCTTTCGGTCGGGCGGGTTCAATGCCGGCGTGCTGACCAATCCGCTGGTCCCCGCGACCTTCCAACCCGAGCGGGTGACCGCTTACGAGGTCGGCAGCAAGAACCGCTTCGACAGCGGCAGGGTCCAGCTCAACGCGGCGTTCTTTTACAACGACTTCAAGAACCTGCTCGACGGGCTCGCTTATGCCGCGCCCAACACCAATCCGCCGACGATCATCAGCGCCATCCTTAATGCCGGCGCCGCGAGAGCCTATGGCGTCGAGCTGGAAGGGATTTGGAAGCCGGTGCGCCAGCTGACGCTCAACGCGACCGCCGAGTTCACCAACGCGCGCTACACCGACTTCAAATTCGTCGGCCAGCTCGCCCGTTTCTACCCGGTCGTGCAGAACGACCTGAGCGGTAACAAGATGGTCCGTACGCCCGACCACAAGTTCACCGTCGGCGCGAGCTACGACATCGAGATTCCTGGCTTCGGCGTCATCACGCCTCAGGCCAACGCGCTGATCTCGTCGAGCTACTACAACCTCGAATACAACACGCCGCTGGAGCGGCAGGGGGCCTATGCGACTCTCGACGCCAGCCTGGGCTATCGCACCGAGGACGGACGCTTCTCGGTCGAGGCGTTCGGCACGAACCTGACCAACAAGGCGGTGCAGACCTCGGCCGCCTACGGGTCGGCAAGCAATTTGACCGCCTATGGCCTGCCGCGTTTTTATGGCGTACGCCTGACGGTCAGGAACTAGGATTGGTCGCCGGGCGCCCCAGGCGCCCGGGGGCGGGGGGGCGGGGCCGCTGTGGGTGGGCCGGGCGGGCGCGCGGGTCGCGGGGGGTG
>CAXTPT010000016.1:43087-51292 GCA_964246315.1 uncultured Sphingomonadaceae bacterium
CCCGCCGTTGGGGCCCGGGGCCCCCCGGCCCCCCCGGCGACGGGGAGACGGCGACGATGAGGATGGCCCTGGCGGTCGCGCTGCTCGCGTCCTGTGCCATGCCGGGCGCCGGCGAGGCGCGGCCGCGCTGGACGGCGGCGCAGGCCAATGCGTGGTACGCGAAGCAGCCGTTCCTCGTCGGCGCGAATTACGTGCCCGCCAATGCCATCAACCAGATCGAGATGTGGCAGGCGGAAACGTTCGACCCGGCCACGCTCGACAAGGAGCTCGGCTGGGCCAGGGCGGCGGGCCTGAACACGCTGCGCGTCTATTTGCATGACCTTCTCTGGCAGCAGGACCAGGAGGGCTTTCGCAAGCGGATCGACACGTTCTTGGCGATCGCCGCCAAGCACCGGATAAAGCCGATGCTGGTGCTGTTCGACAGTTGCTGGGACCCGTTCCCCAGGCTCGGGCCGCAGCATCCGCCGATCCCCGGCGTCCACAATTCCGGCTGGCTGCAATCGCCTGGCGCCGCCGCGCTGGTCGACGAGAGCGCGCGTCCGCGGCTGGAAGCTTATGTTAAAGGCGTGATCGGCGCATTCGCGACCGATGACCGTATCCTCGCCTGGGACGTGTGGAACGAGCCGACCAGCCCGTCGGCGAACTACAGGGGCCAGCCCGCCGACAAAGAGGCGCGCGTCGCCAAGCTATTGCCGCTGGTGTTCGCTTGGGCGCAGAGCGCCGATCCGGTCCAACCGATCACTAGCGGTCTCGCCAATGGCCCCATTTCGGGCGAGGAAGATTGGCGGCCTGGCGGCAAGCAGATCCCGATCGAGCGGACGCAGCTTGCCGAATCGGATATTCTGACCTTCCACGATTATAGCTGGCCGGAATCGTTTCAGCGGCGGATCGATCAGCTCAAGCCTTATGGCCGGCCGATGCTGGCAACCGAATTTCTCGCCCGCGGTGCCGGCTCGACCTTCGACGCGATCCTGCCGATCGCGAAGCGCGAGAATGTCGGGGTGATGAGCTGGGGCCTGGTTGATGGCAAGGAACAGACCCGCCTGCCATGGGATAGTTGGAAGCGCCCCTATACGCATGACGAGCCCGTCGTGTGGCACCATGATCTGCTCCGGGCGGACGGCACGCCCTATCGCCAGGCCGAGGTCGATCTGATCCGCGAAACGGTTGGCGCATCCCGGGTTACCTCTCGCAAGTAGCGCCGGGCCGGAAAACGCTTCACCTGTATTGACAACTCGGCTAGCGTGGCGCGTGCCGGCGGTGCGGCGGCCAGCGAGGTGATGCGATGATCCTGACCGATGAAGAAAAGGCGGTCCGCGACGGCAGCGAAGGCCGCGCGCGGGCGGTCGCGATGGATCTGCTCGTCCGCTACGGCGAGGCGCTCGGCGCCGAGCGCCTGATCGAGACGAACAATGTCGCCGGCGGGGTCGTCGGCACCTTGCCCAATCGCCGCGACGTGGTCGACGATCCGAGCGACATGGACGCGGTCTACTCGCTGCTTAACCTCGATTCGGACGAACGTCTCGACATCCCGCCGGTCAAGGCCAACACCTGGAAGCTGATCGAGGCGATGGATCCCGAGCATTGGGAGACGCAGCGCGTCTCGGCGGCGACCAAGGCGCTGGTCGAGAAGAACGAAGCCTTCTGCTCGCGCACTGGCATCGCCCAGTGCAACACCTGCACCCCGTACCAGGTCGGCAACGTGCCCGTATTCGGCGAGCATTGCGCCTGGATGGAGTCGTCGGCAGTGATCTACATCAACTCGCTGCTGGGCGCGCGCACCAACGTCGAAGGCGCGCATTCGACCGCGGCGGCGGCGCTGACCGGGCGCATCCCCTATTGGGGGCTGCACATTCCCGAGAACCGAGTCGCGACGCACCATGTCGCGGTCGATTTTGCGGTCGACGACATGATGGACTGGGGGCTGCTCGGCTATTGGCTCGGCGAGCGGCTGCAGGAGGCGATTCCGGTCGTCACCGGGCTCAACAAGACCGGCGAGCTGCGTAAGCTCAAGCATTTCGGCGCGGCGGCGGCGACCTCGGGCGGGGTCGAGATGTACCATATCCCCGGCATGACGCCGGAGGCGACCAGCTTCGAAGCCGCGACCGGCGGCCGCGCGCCGCAGGAGGTCATGCGCTACGGCGCGGCCGAGCGGCGCGAGGCCTACGATCACCTCAACAACGCGACTGACGAGAATGTCGATTTCATCGTGCTCGGCTGTCCGCACAATTCGCTCGACCAGCTGCGGCTGATCGTACGCCGCCTGGACGGCCGCAAGGTCAGTGCGAACACCGATCTGTGGATCTTCACGCCCAACGCGATCCGCTCGGTCGCCGACCGGATGGGCTGGACCGAGACGTTGACCAAGGCGGGCGCGAAGCTGATGTCGGACAGCTGCGTCGCGCTCAGCCGCGTCTCGCCCGAGGGCGTCCGCACCGTCGCGACCGACAGCTGCAAGCAGGCGCATTATCTGCCCGCGACGCATGGCTACGGCACTTGGTTCGGTACGGTCGAGGAGTGCATCGAGAGCGCCGTCGCCGGCCGCTGGCAGGGCGGCCTGCATTGAGCGAAACCTTCATCCTGCGCGGCCGGCCGGTAGTGGGCGGGGTCGCTGAAGGCGTCGCGCTCGTCACGCGCGATACGGTCTCGGGCTTTGGCGGCATCAATCCCAAGACCGGCGAGATCACCGAGCGGCGCCACGAGCTGGTCGGCCAGTCGTTCAAGGGCCGCATCCTGGTGTTCCCCGGCGCCAAGGGCTCGTCGGGCTGGGCCAGCAATTTTCAGGCGGCGCGCCTCGCCGGCGCCGCCCCGGCGGCGATGCTCTTCAACATCATGACCACCAAGATCGCGCTGGGCGCGATCGTGATGCGCGTCCCCGCCGTCACCGACCTCGATCAGGACCCGATCGCGGTCATCCGCTCGGGTGACTGGGTGCGGGTCGATGGCGACACGGGCATCGTCGAGGTGCGGCGCGATTCGTCCGCCCCCTTCCCGACGCCGTAAACCTAAGCGCGTTTGCTGGATGCCACGCTGGCCGGCGATTAGGCGCGCACGCCGCCCCAGATGTCCGTTGCCGTCTCGACTACCAGGGCGAGCTTGCGCTTCTCGTCGTCGAGCGTAATGACATTGCCTTCGACGACACTGGCGAAGCCGCATTGCGGGCTGATCGCCAATTGGTCATGGGGCACGTACTGCGCCGCCTCGTCTACGCGGCGCTTCAGGTCGTCCTTATTCTCCAGCCGGCCGTGCTTGGTCGTCACCAGGCCCAGGACGACCGCCTTGCCCGGCGCGATGCGCGCGAGCGGAGCGAAACCACCCGAGCGTTCGTCGTCATATTCGAGGAAGAAGCTATCCGCCGCCAGCCGCGGGTAGACGGCGTCCGCGATGCGATCATAGGCGCCTTCCGAAATCCATGACGAGCGCGAATTGCCGCGGCACAGATGCACCCCGACCCGGGTGTCCTCGCGCGCGCCGCGCACGCAGTCGTTGAACAATGTGACGTAGCGGTCGAGCAGTGCGTCGGGATCGTCGCCCTGCCGTTCCAAGCTGGCGCGCAGCCGATTCGAAAGGAAATAAGTGAGCAACGGGTCGTCGATCTGGATATAACGGCAACCGGCCGCCTCCAGCGCCGCGATTTCGACGCGGTAGAAAGCGGCGACATCGGCAAAGAAGTCTTCGATGTCCGGATAGGCGTCCGTCGCGACGTTGCGGCGGCCGCCATGGAAGTGCATCCGCGTCGGCGACGGCAGCGTGATCTTGGCCGTGCGGCTGGTAGCGTCGCGCACCACCGCAAAGTCGTCGACGCTGATCGGCGCCTCATGCGTGATCCGCGCCGTCGTGCGAACGTCCTTGGGTACATAGCTCCACGGCACGTCGCCGCCGTTGGTGAAGCTGTCATTGTCGCCTTCGTGGATCTCGACGCCGGGGATGCGCGAGATGAAGTCGAGCCACCAATTCTCGCGGCGGAATTCGCCGTCGGTCACCGCCTCCAGCCCGAGCGACTCCTGCAGCGCGACGACATCGCGAATCGCCCGGTCCTCGGCGGCGCGCAGTCCGGCGGCGTCAAGCCGCTTTAGGTGGTGCATCTCCCGCGCTTCGAGCAGCTCGGGCGGGCGGAGCAGGCTGCCGACCTGGTCGGCGCGGAAGAAGGGCTTGGACATTATCGGCTCCACCTTTTTTAGCTTGCTGCGGTTAGCAATATGTCGCGAGCAAGCAACGTGTATTTACAACTTGACGGGGCGTGGGTCGCCGGAGCATCGCTGCCACGATGAGCGGCACGGTCAAGACTCGTCTGGCGGAGCTGGGGCTGCAATTGCCGGCGCCGCTCGTGCTGCCGAGCGCGAACCGGACCAGCGCGGTGAGGGTCGGTCACATGCTCTACGTCAGCGGCCACGGCGCCGCCTTGCTGGAGGACGAGAGCGTCGCGCGGCGCGGACGTGTGCCTGACGAGGTGAGCGAAGCCGACGCCTATCTTACCGCCCGCGCGCTGGCACTGAAGCTGGTCGCCACAATCGAGCATCATCTCGGCGATCTCGACCGTGTCGTGCGGGTTGTGAAGCTGCTGGGCATGGTCAACGCCGACCCGGAATTCGAGCGTCACAACAAGGTGATCGACGGCGCGTCCGACCTGCTGTTCGAGGTGTTCGGACCCGAGGTCGGCCAGCATGCCCGCTCCTCCATGGGCGTGAGCGGCTTGGTTGCCCGCCAGCCGGTGGAGATCGAAGCCGTCATCGCGGTCGCCGGTTGAACGGCATGACGCTTGCCGAGCGGGAGGCGCTGTACTGGCGCGAGGTAATCGCGACGCGCGACGCTGCCGAACGCGGCGATTGGGCTGCCCGCAGCGCCGCCGCCCGCACGGCGCCGTATCACGAGTTGCGCCACGGCGCGCATCCGAGCCAGGCGGTCGATCTGTTCCCACCGGCGGCGGCCGGCGCGCCGCTGCTGCTGTTCGTCCATGGCGGCTATTGGCAGGCCGGGTGCCGCGAGGACAATTGCGCGCCAGCGCCATTCTGGACCGGGCGGGGCTGGGGTTATGGCGCGATCGGCTACCGGCTGCTCGGTGAGGCCGGACTGACAGGCGCGGTGGCCGATGTTCGTGCCGCGCTCGCGCTGGTGGCTGGGCAGGCCGCGCGTTTCGGTATCGGCCCGGCCCGCATTGTCCTGGCGGGGCACTCGGCCGGCGCGCATCTGGCGGCGATGACCCGCTTCGCGGACACGCCCGTGCCGCTCGCCGGGTTGGTGCTTACCAGTGGCGTGTATGACCTGCGCCCGCTCGCCGGCACCACCCCCGGGGGTGCGCTGGCGGCGGGGGATATGGCCGATCTGACGTCGGGGCCCCTGGACGGCGCCCGCCGCGACGATGCGCCGACGTTGATCCTGTACGGCGACCGCGAGACTGCCGCTTTTCAGCAGCAGTCGCGCGACCTGGCCGCCGCTTGGCCTCGGGCGTCGCTGGCCGAGGTCGCCGGGGCCGATCATTACACGGTCCTGCACGCGTTCGAGCGCGCAGACTCGGCGGTCACGCGGTTCGCGCTGAGCGTCGCCGGCGCCGAGGAGACGGTTGGTGCCTGACACGCCGGCGCTGCGCGCGATTCCGCCCTATCCGGCGACGATCCCGAACCTGATCCATGGCGAGCGCGTTGTTGGCGGCGCACCGGTCGCGGTCGCCGATCCCTCGCGCGGCGAAGTGGTGGGCGAAGTCGCCGAAGCCGATGCCGCGACGGTCGACCGGGCGGTGACAGCGGCGCGGCGCGCGTTCGACGACGGCCGCTGGTCGGGACTGCCCGTCCGCCGCCGCCAGGACCTGCTGCTGCGCGCGGCCGAGCTGATCCGCGGCGAGGCCGACGGGCTTGCGCAGCTCGAAACGCTGTGCGCGGGCCTGCCGCTGATGGGATCGAGCCACCGTCACATGCATATGGGCGCTGATTGGCTGCGTTACTTCGCCGAACGGATCGGCAGCTGGGCGGGCGAGACCTATGCACAGGAGGGCGCGACCACTTTGGTGCTGGCCGAGCCGCGCGGCGTGGCGGGGCTGTTCGCGCCGTGGAACGTGCCGATCGGGCTTGCTTTCGCCAAGCTCGCGGCGGCGCTGGCGGCGGGCTGCACAGTGGTGCTCAAGCCGTCGGAGGCGACCCCGCTCGCCACGCTGCGCGCGGTCGAGCTGCTGCACGAGGCGGGAATCCCGCCGGGCGTCGTCAACCTGGTTAACGGCCGCGGGCCGGTCACTGGCGCGGCCTTGGCTGAACATCCCGGCGTCAACTGCCTGTCGTTCACCGGCGGTGGCGTGGCGGGCCGCGCGATCGCCGAGGCCGGCGCGCGCCGCCACGTGCCGGTGGTGCTCGAACTCGGCGGCAAGTCGGCGTTCGTAGTGTTCGACGATGCGGACCTCGATTTGGCGCTCGAAGGCGCGCTGACCGCGATCTACGCCAATAACGGCCAGGCGTGCCTGGCGGGCTCGCGCATCCTGCTCCACCGCGCCATCGCCGCACGCTTCACCGAACGCCTCGTCGCGCGCGCCAACGCGATCCGGGTCGGCGATCCGTTCGATCCGTCGTCGGAAATGGGACCGATCGCCAGCGCGCGCCACATGGCCGCGATCCTCGACTTCGCCCAGGCCGCGCGCGGCGGCGGCGCCGAACTGCTCACTGGTGGCGAGCGGATCGCGGCGCTCGCGCCGGGCTCCTACATCGCGCCGATCGTCGCGCGCGCGACCGATCGCACGCACCGCATCGTTCAGGAGGAGATTTTTGGCCCGTTCGCCACGCTGATGACCTTCGACGGCGAGGACGAGGCCTGGGCACTCGCCAACGCCACGCGCTACGGCCTGGCGGCCTATCTGTGGACGCGTGACCACGGCCGGGTGCTGCGCGGCTCGGCGGCGCTCCACGCCGGCACGGTGATGATCAACGCGCCGATGATCCGCGAGCGCAACGCACCGTTCGGCGGCTGGCGCGACAGCGGCATCGGCAGCGAGGGCGGCGGCTGGTCGCTGCGCTTCTTTACGCGCGAGAAGGCGGTGATCATGCCGCCGGCGTGGCGCCCCGCGCATCGGTACGGCAGCGGAGACGAGGCATGATACTGGACGGACGCGTGGCAATCGTGACGGGCGCGGCGCAGGGTATCGGCGCGCGGCTGGCGGCAGGACTGGCGCGCGAAGGCGCCGCGGTGGTGGTCGCCGACGTGCTGCCGGGTGACGCCACCGTCGCGGCGATTGGCGAAGCCGGGGGCAGGGCGGTCGCGATGCGCTGCGACGTCACCGATCCGGCCGCCACTGAAGCCACGGTCGCCGCGGCGGGCGAGGCCTTTGGCGGGCTCGACATCCTGGTTAACAACGCCGCGCTGTTCGGCACCGTCCAGCCGCTCGGCATGATGGACATCGATCCCGCGGACTGGGACCGGATGATGGCGGTCAACACCAAGGGGGTGTGGCTGATGGCGCGCGCGGCGGTGCCGGCGCTGCGCGCGCGCGGCGGCGGCGCGATCGTCAACTTTGCCAGCAACCGGGTATGGCTGGGCGTGCCCAACCTGCTTCACTATGATGCGTCGAAGGGCGCGGTGGTTGCCATGACCCGCGCGCTGGCGCGCGAGCTGGGCGACTCGAACATCCGCGTGAATTGCGTCGCGCCGGGGCTGACGATGAGCGAGAACGTACTTGCCAAGGTCGGCATCGCCGAGCGCGCGCCGGCGATCGCTGCGCAGCGTGCCCTGAAGCGCGACCAACAGCCTGAGGACGTCGTCGGCACGGTGGTTTTCCTGGCGTCGGACGCCGCGGCGTTCGTCACCGGCCAGTCGCTCGCGGTCGACGGCGGATCGGTGATGCGATGAGGAGACTGTAAATGGCGGTGCTGACGCTGACGATCTTGGAGGGTCGCGACCAGGCCACGCTCGACCGGCTGCACAAGGGCCTGGCCGAGGTGGTGATGCGTGAGATCGGCGCGAAGCCGCATCAGATCCGCACGATCATCGACGAAATCCGGCCCGGCGCCTATGCGGTCGGGGGGGTGTCGCTGACGTCCGATCCCCAGGCCTCGGGCCGGGACTGAACCGGGCCGTCCCGCGGGACGGCCCTAACGGGTCAGAAGCGTGCGCTAAGCCTCCCGCCATAGGTGCGGGGCGGCAGGTAATTGACGAAATAGGCGTTGCTGCCACCAAAGGTGCCGAAGGACTGCACCGCCTTGTCGGTGACGTTCTCGACGAACGCCTCGA
>CAXTPT010000017.1:0-30843 GCA_964246315.1 uncultured Sphingomonadaceae bacterium
GCTGCGCGGCGGTCCCCCTCCTCGTTTCGGGGAGGATTTCAAGAACCACGCTCACCGTTCAATGGTCCCGGCACGGCGAATTTTCCGCTGCAGCTGCATAATGCCGTAAAGCAGCGCCTCGGCGGTCGGCGGGCAGCCGGGAACGTAGATGTCCACCGGCACGATCCGGTCGCAGCCGCGGACGACGCTGTAGCTGTAGTGGTAATAGCCGCCGCCATTGGCGCAGCTGCCCATCGAGATGACGTATTTGGGCTCCGACATCTGGTCGTAGACCTTGCGCAGCGCCGGCGCCATCTTGTTACAGAGCGTGCCCGCGACGATCATCACGTCCGACTGGCGCGGGCTCGCGCGCGGCGCCGCGCCGAAGCGTTCGAGATCGTAACGCGGCATGTTCACGTGGATCATCTCGACCGCGCAACACGCGAGGCCGAAGGTCATCCACCACAGGCTGCCGGTGCGCGCCCATTGGAACAATTCCTCGGTCGAAGTGACGAGGAATCCCTTGTCCTGCAGTTCGCCGTTCAGCCCGTCGAAAAACGCATGGTCGGGCGCGGTCTGCTCGGTTTCCTGCGGGCGAAGATTTTCGACCCGTGAAAGCTCTACTCCCATTCGAGCGCTCCCACTTTCCAGGCATAGGCATAGCCGAGCACAAGCTCGGCGAGGAACACCATCATCGCGCCCCAGCCGGTCCAGCCGATCCCGTGCAGCGACACCGCCCAGGGATAGAGGAACGCGGCTTCGAGATCGAAAATTATGAACAGGATCGCGACCAGATAGAAACGCACGTCGAATTGCGCGCGGGCGTCTTCGAACGCGGGAAAGCCGCACTCGTACTCGCCAAGTTTCGACGCGTTCGGTTGGTGCGCCCCGGTCAGCCGCGATATGATCATCGGCAGCACCACGAACGCCGTCGAAATGAACAGCGCGATGGCGAGAAACAGGAGGATCGGCAGATAGCCGGCCGCGACGTCTTGCATGCCCGCGCCTCTAGGCTGCTGCGGTGCAGCGGGCAAGGCGCGAAGCTATGAGAATCATTCGCAAAAGAGCCTAGCGGAGCGACCCCGCGAGTAGCTTGTGCAACTTGCTGTGCAGGCTGTCGGTCGCGGCCAAGACCTCCTGCCGCTCGATCACGCGATCGCCACCGCGAAAATCGGTGACGAAACCGCCTGCTTCGCGAACCAGCAGCAAGCCGGCTGCCACATCCCACGGCTGCAGCCCGGCTTCCCAGAACCCGTCATAGCGGCCGGCCGCGACCCAGGCGAGATCGAGCGCCGCCGAGCCGAAGCGTCGGATGCCCGCGACTTCGGGCGCGATCGCGCCGAAAATGCGGCTCCATTGCGCCAAATCGCCATGTCCGAGGAACGGGATGCCGGTGGCGATGAGGCTGTCCGCCAGATCGCGCCGCGCCGACACGCGCAGGCGCTTGTCGGTGAGCCACGCGCCCCGGCCCTTCTCCGCCCAGAACGCTTCGTCGGTCAGCGGCTGGTAGATCAACGCCGAAGTGATCTCGCGCTTGCCCGAGGCCAGCGGCTCCTCGACCGCGATCGAGATGGCGAAATGCGGGATGCCGTGGAGGAAGTTGGTCGTGCCGTCGAGCGGGTCGACGATGAAGCGCGGCTTGCTTGGATCGCCCGCGACCTCGCCGCGCTCCTCCATCAGGAAACCCCAATCGGGCCGCGCGCGCGATAGTTCCTCGAACAAGGTCTGTTCGCACTGCTGATCGGCCTGGGTGACGAAATCTGCCGGCCCCTTGCGGCTTACCTGCAGCTGCTGAACCTCGTTGAAGTCACGGCGCAGCTTCGGCGCGGCCTTGCGCGCCGCGCGGTCCATGATGGTGAGCAGGCCGGAATGGGATGGCATATCTAGACCTCTCCCCTCCCTTTAGGGAGGGGTGGTTGCGAAGCAACCGGGGTGGGCCTGAAACGGCGGCAGCGTGCCCACCCCGGCTCCGCTGCGCTCCGCCGCCCCCTCCCTGAAGGGAGGGGAGACTTGAATTTAATCGGCGCGGCGAACGTAGGTCTGTTCGTAGACGTCGACAACGATCCTGGTGCCCGCCGAAATGTGCGGCGGCACCATCACGCGGACGCCGTTGTCGAGGATCGCCGGCTTGTAGCTCGACGAGGCGGTTTGCCCCTTCACCACCGCGTCGGCTTCGACGATCGTCGCTTCGATCTGGTCGGGCAACTGCACCGACAGCGCCTCCTCCTCGTGCATTTCCATGACGACATCCATGCCGTCCTGCAGGAACGCGGCGGCGTCGCCGAGCAGGTCGCGGGGGAGCGTGACCTGCTCATAAGTGTCCTTATCCATAAAAGTCAGCACATCGCCTTCGGCAAACAGGAATTGGAAATCCTTTTGGTCGAGACGGACACGCTCCACCGTTTCGGCAGAACGAAAGCGGGTGTTGCTCTTTCGCCCGTCGCGCAGGTTCTTGAGCTCGACCTGCATATAGGCGCCGCCCTTGCCCGGCTGCGTGTGCTGAATCTTCACCGCGCGCCAGATGCCACCCTCGAATTCGATGATGTTGCCGGGGCGAATTTCGACCGCGTTGATCTTCATGATGGGACCTTGTCTGGAAAGCGCGCGCGCTTAGCGGGCGGCGGGCTTGCCGGCAAGGATCGGGTAGGGATTGACCGCGGTCCCCTGCCACCAGCGCTCCTCAGGCGCCATGCGGTTGATCGCGAAATGCAGGTGCGTGTTTCCCGGCCCGGCGTCGCCGGTGTCACCGACATAACCGATCACCTGGCCTTGCTTGAGGTGCTGCCCCTCGGCCAGGCCCGCGGCATAGCCTTGCAGGTGCGCGTAATATAGCATCCACCGGCGATCGTCGGTGCGGATGTAGGCGGTGATGCCGCCGCGCGTCGAGTTGAACAGTTTCTCGACCGTGCCGGGCAGCGCGGACAGGACGAGAGTACCGCCCGGCGCCATGATATCGATCGCCTGATGCGCGCGCTTGCCGCCCTCACGCGACTGACCCCAGGTGTCGGTCAGCTGCTCGACGCGGACGCCCTGCACCGGCAGGACGAGGCCAGCCGGCAGCCTTTCGACGGCGACCGGCTTGGGCGCGGGCACCTGTTGCAGCGGCGGTGAGGACGAGGCCTTGGTCGGCGACGAATAAATGTAGATCACCGCCGCGACGAACGCGACGGCGAGCAGCAAAACGATCAGCTTCAGCGTTCTCAAGGCTGGAACTTCGCCTCCATGCCCGGCTTGACCATCAATGCCAGGCGTGCCGCGTCCCAATTGGTCAAGCGGATGCAGCCGTGGCTCTCGGTCCGGCCGATCGTCTGCGGCTCGGGCGTACCGTGGATGCCGTAATGCGGCTTGTTGATGTCAATCCATACCACGCCCACCGGTCCGTTCGGCCCGGCCGGCAGCATCGCTTTCTCATCGCTCTCCTTGGCGTCCCAAAAGAGGTCCGGATTGTAGCGAAACTTCGGGTTGGGATCGACGACCATGATCTTCCAGGTGCCAATCGGCAGCGGATCGTGCGACGACCCCATGGTCGCGGGGAATTGCGCGATCAGCCGATTGGTCTCGCCGTAAACGCGGAGCACGCTCTCGGACTTGTCGACCACCAGCCGCTTGGCGACCGGATTGACCGCCTGGACATTAAGCGCGTTGAGCGTCCCGCGCCACGCGTCGCTGCCGCTCGAATAGGCGCGCGAGGTTGGCAAGGCGTTAGGCACGGTAATCGTCACGCCCGGCCGCAGCTGGGTGTCGCGGCTGTTAAGCGCGATCAACGTGGCATTGGTGGTGTGAAACCGTTCGGCGAGCGCTTCGAGCGTGTTCTTGTAGTAAAGTCCCGGAAGCTTGGCCTGATCGGCAGGCTCCTTCGGAAACGGGTTGGTGTACGGCCCGGCGACGTCGCCCGGCCTCAGCGTGATGGCCTTGACCGCGCGCCAGGCCTGGAACGGCAGCAGCGCGTTGAGGGTCGGCTTGTCGATCGTCCCTGTGGTCTTGAGGCCGCGGGACTCCTGAAAGCCCTTCAACGCCAGCGTCAGCGATTGGCCGCGCTTGCCATCGAGCGTCCCCGGGGAAAAGCCGAGCTTGTCGAGGATGACCTGCACGTGAAGGATCGGCAGGTTGACGGTCGGCGCGGGGGCGGCGCCGACGGCGAGCGGCGCAAGCGCCAGCAGTGCGAGATTTTTCATCGACGTTAAAACGCATACGTCAGCACCTCGGCTGCAAAAAAATTGTCGCAGCCCGTCGTTTTCATCCAATCTTCGGTGGGGCTTGCGGCCTAAGTGGTGACCATGCCCACGAACCAGCCCCCTTCGGTGCCAGCAGCAGGCCTGTTTGGCTCGACTTGGCATTTGTCGCCCCGCCCCGGCAAGGCGCCGACGGCCGAGCAATTCGAAGCGCGAATGGTGGCGAACGATCGTTCAACCGCCGAGCACCCGCCCAAAGGCCTGGACGGCCTCAGCCTCGTCGCCTGACCAGACTGCGCTGCTGACCGCGAGGAAATCGGCCCCCGCCGCGACCAATGGCGCGGCATTGTCCGGCGTGATCCCGCCAATCGCCACGCAGGGCATCGGGAACAGGGTCGTCCACCAGCCGAGGATCGACGGAGCGGGGTGGTGCGAGGTGTCCTTGGTGATTGTGGGATAGAAGGCCCCGAACGCGACATAGTCGGCGCCGGCCTCCCCGGCCTCCATCGCCAGATGGCGGCTGTCGTGACACGTCACGCCGATCTGCGCGTCGCGGCCCAGCAATTCCCGCGCCTCGCGGACATCGCCGTCGCCTTGACCCAGATGCACGCCGTCGGCGCCAAGTCGCTTGGCCAACGAGCTGCTGTCATTGACGATGAACGCAACGTCCGCATCGGCGCAGATCCGTTGCAGCGGTTCCGCCAAGCGCACGGCTTCATGCTGGTCCACATCCTTCACGCGAAACTGAAATGCCGCGACGGGCCCGGCTTCCAGCGCGCGGCGCAACCGGCCGGGAAACGCGCCGCCAACCGCAAACGGCGAGATCAGGTATAATTGGCACGGCGGGCGCTTGTCCGGTGTGAAGCGAGCCGCGAAATCATCGACGTCCATCGGCTCGCTTTAACGTCTGCCGCGCGATTGTCAGCGCAGCTTCACGCGGCCTTGTCGACCGACGCGCCGTAAATCGTGCCGATCGCCTCGCCGAGAGCCTGATCGAACTGCTGGTCGGACATGCCGGCGCGAAGATCGGACAGCAACGCGCGGCTGAAGCTGGCGATCATGCCGCGGTTCCTGGCCAGTTCGATACAGGCGTCGGCACGCGAGAAACCGCCCGATAGCGCGACGACCTTGAGCACCTTGGGATGATCGACCAGCCGCGCGAACAGGTTCGGCTCGGCCGGAATCGACAGCTTGAGCATGACCTCCTGCCCGTCTGGCAGCGCGTCGAGCGTCTTGAGAATCGCGTCGCGCAGCAGTGCGTCGGCCTGCACGCGCTCGGGCGACTTGATATTCACCTCGGGCTCGATGATCGGCATCAGCCCGGCGGCGATGACCTGCGCGGCAATTTCGAATTGCTGCCTGACAATCGCATCGATGCCCGCGGTGTTGGCCAGATTGATCACCGAGCGCTCCTTGGTGCCGAACACGCCCAGCCCCCTGGCGCGGGCGAGCAGCGCGTCGAGGCCCGGCATCGGTTTCATCAGCTGAACGCCGTCGGCTTCGTCTTCCAAACCCTTGTCGATCTTGATGAAGGGCACGACCCCCTTGTCGATCAACGCCTGCGGTGCGGGCTTGCCGCCGATCCGCCCGTCCATCGTCTTTTCGAACAGGATCGCGCCGATCACCTTGTCGCCGGTGAAGGCGGGCGACTGGACGATCCGCGCGCGCATCGCGTGGATCAGCGCGAACATCTCGTCATCGCTCGAAAACGCGTCGGCGCCGATGCCATAGCCCGCCAGCGCCTTGGGGGTCGAACCGCCCGACTGATCGAGCGCGGCGATGAAGCCGTGGCCCTGGGCAATCTTGGCATGCATCTGCGCGTCGTTCATCATGGTCCCCGAGGTTGATAGGTCGGCGCGCTGTTAGCTGGAGCGTGCCAATACGAAAAGGGCCGCGCCCGGCGATGCGGACGCAGCCCTTAAGAAGCCTTACGGCGACTTACGTTTACGCGAAGACGACCTTGTTCCGGCGACGGCGACCCGTCATGCCGACCAGGCCGAAACCACCGATCATCAACGCCCAGGCGGCGGGTTCAGGAACGAAGCTCTGCACCTGGAAATTCACCCCGGTCGAATCATTGCCATAAAAGCCGGCACGGTCGAGGCCGAAGCCAAACGCTTCCGATGCACCGAGCGTAAACTGGCCCGAAGTCGTGAACGTCGGATTTGCACCGTTGATCCCGCCAAGCGGTGCGAAGATCAGCGGCAGGCCACCGCCCGTCGTCGTGATCCGGCTAATGCCGACACCACTCGGCGAGACGTCCTGCACGTTGAACGATGCGGTGTAGCGATAGCGGCCAGCGGTCGGTGCGACGAATGCAACGAACGTCACGCCATCGTCATTCGCCGGATGCGCCAGAAGGCGATCGGCGGGGACAAAGACGCTGCCATATTGGAACGCCGGGCTGCCACCCTTGGTGAAGCCGGGGACATCCCCGTTGGGCGCCCGCTGAAGGCAGGTTGCGTTGGAGATGAAGCAATTGGTGTTCGCGCCGAAAAACGTGCCGGACACGTTCGGAGTCGCCGGGTTGGCTTCCCCATAATAGAAATTGCCCGCGCCCTGCGTGCCATTGAAGCTCGCAAAGGCGTCATAAGTGACAGCCAAAGCGGGCGTGGCCGAGACGACGGCGGCAGCAGCTGCCGCGAGGAGAAACTTGCGCATGGTGATGGCGACCCTTTGTATGTGGGTCCGCCTCTAGAGCATGGTTAAATCTTTGACTAACTTTAAATTTCTTCTGGGAGTCTCTTAACGGGACAGTGCCGCAACGCCCGGCAATTCGCGCCCCTCCATCCATTCGAGAAAGGCACCGCCTGCGGTCGAGACAAAGGTGAAATCGTCCGCCACGCCGGCCTGGTTGAGCGCGGCGACGGTGTCTCCGCCGCCTGCCACCGAAACAAGGTTGCCGCTTTGCGTCAGCGCGGCTGCCGTCCGGGCCAGCGCGACCGTAGCACGATCGAACGGCGGCGTTTCGAAGGCGCCGAGCGGGCCGTTCCACACCAGCGTGCGGCAGGTTTTGAGGACATCGGCGAGCGCTTCGGTCGCCGCCGGACCGACGTCGAGGATCAGCTCATCCGCGGCAACTTCATGAACGTTGACCGTGCGCACCGGCGGATTGGCGCAGAATTCCCGTGCCACGACCACGTCATAGGGCAGATGAATGGTGCAGCCGGCCTTGTTCGCAGCCTCGAAAATGCGGTTGGCGGTCTCGATCAGATCGTGCTCGCACAGCGACTTGCCGACATCGACCCCGCGCGCGGCAAGGAAGGTGTTGGCCATGCCGCCGCCGATGATCAGATGATCGGCCTTGCCAACCAAATGTTCGAGCACCGCGAGCTTGGACGACACCTTGGCGCCGCCGACGACGGCCGCGACGGGATGCTCGGGATTGCCGAGCGCCTGGTCGAGCGCGGCGAGCTCTGCCTGCATCTGGCGGCCGGCAAAGGCGGGAAGCGCACCCGCCAGCCCTTCTGTCGAGACATGCGCGCGGTGCGCGGCGGAAAAGGCGTCGTTGACGTAAATCTCCCCGAGCTTCGCCCATTCCGCAACGAGCCCTGGCTCGTTCTGCTCCTCGCGCGCATCGAATCGGATATTTTCGAGCAGCACGATCTGGCCGGAGCTGAGCGGCGGGAGTGCGCCGGAATATTGATCGGCGAACACCACTTCGCGGCCGAGTAATTCGCCGAGCGGCCGTGTCAGCAAGGCAGTCGACAGGCTCGGATCGCGCGCACCCTTGGGCCGGCCGACATGCGCCAGCACCAGGACGATCGCGCCGGCGTCCGCCAATTCGGCGATCGTCGGCACCGCCGCGCGCAAGCGCGTATCGTCAGTGACCTTGCCGCCGTCGAGCGGGGCATTGAGGTCTTCGCGGACGAGCACACGCTTGCCGCGCACATCGCCGATATCGTCGAGGGTTTTGAAGCCAGCCATCACAATTGCCCTGCAAGAAGTCCGTTCGGGCTGAGCCTGTCGAAGCCCTGTTCTTTTCTCCGGGGCGACGCGATTACCGCACGGAGAAAAGGACGGCGCTTCGACAAGCTCAGGGCAAACGGGTCTGTTTTAATCGCGCTGACCGGTGTCTCAGATCAGCTTGCCCATCGCGCCCGCAGTATCGACCATGCGGTTCGAGAAACCCCATTCATTGTCATACCAGCTGACCACGCGGACCAGCTTGCCGTCGAGCACCGTGGTTTCGAGGCTGTCGACAGTCGACGAGGCCGGCTCGTGATTGAGGTCGATCGAAACCAACGGCTCGTCGGTATAGGCCAGCACGCCTTTCAGCGGGCCATCCTCGGACGCCGCCTTGAGCAGCGTATTGACTTCGTCCCTGGTCGTGTCGCGCTTGGGCGTGAAGGTCAGGTCGACCAGGCTGACGTTCGGAGTCGGCACGCGGATCGCCGAACCGTCGAGCTTGCCCTTCAATTCGGGTAGCACTTCGCCGACCGCGCGTGCCGCGCCGGTGGTGGTCGGGATCATCGACATGCCGGCGGCGCGGGCACGGCGCATGTCGCTGTGGATCTGATCGAGGATCTTCTGATCGTTGGTGTAAGCGTGGATGGTCGTCATCAGACCGCGTTCGATGCCGATGCTGTCGTTGAGCACCTTGGCCACGGGGGCAAGGCAATTGGTGGTACAGCTGGCGTTCGACACGATGGTGTGCTCGCCCGTCAATTTGTCGTGATTGACGCCGAACACCACCGTCAAGTCGACGCCCTTGGCGGGCGCGGAGATCAGCACGCGCCTGGCCCCGGCATCGAGATGCTTCTGCGCCGATTCGCGGTCGGTGAAGAAACCGGTGCATTCGAGCGCGATATCCACACCGTTGGCGGCGTGCGGCAATTTGGCCGGATCGCGCTCGGCGGTCACGTGGATGCGCTTGCCGTCGACGATCAGGTCATTGCCATCGGCTTCGACGCTGCCCGGATATTTGCCGTGGACACTGTCGCGCTTGAACAGGAGGGCGTTCGACTTGGCGTCTCCCAGATCGTTGATTGCGACCAGTTCCAGCCCGCAGTCGGGCCTTTCGAGGATCGCGCGCGCCACCAGCCGGCCGATGCGCCCGAATCCGTTGATCGCCACTTTCGTCATGTCTTTGTCCCCAGCTGTGGTGGGCCGCAGCGCGCGGGCGCGGCCGGAAAGGTCCGCGCCCTTTGTCTTGAGCGGACGATTTGGTCAACGGAAGGCTTACCGTCGCGCCTTGCCGGATTCCGCGGCCCGACTTATGGCCGGGCCAATGACTCCCGAACCAGAAGAAGTAATCGCGCGCATCGACAGCGCGCTTGGCCGCCTCGAATCCGCAATCCAGTCGGCACGCGGGTCGGTTGCCGCCAAGCAGGCGGCCGAAGCGCGTTACCAAGCGCTACGCGAACGGACGCAAGCGGCGCTCGACAGCCTCGAACAGGTGATCGCCAGCGCCGGAGCCGCGCGCTGATGGCCGATGTCAGCCTGACCATCGGCGGCCGCACCTATTCGGTCGCCTGTCGCGACGGGGGCGAGGAGCATCTGCGGAAGCTCGGCGCGCAGGTCGACAAGAAGGCGGCCGATGCCGCGCGCGCGGTCGGTAACGCCACCGAGGCGCGCACCTTGCTGCTTGCCGCGCTGCTGCTCGCTGACGAGCTTGGCGAAGTCCGCGCCGGTACGGCGCCGGCTCCGGAAGCAAGCCTGTCCCCCGCCGTGGCCGAAGCCCTGGCCCAGCTGGCCGAACGCGTCGAAACGCTGGCCGACAGCCTTGAGACCGCGGTCACGAAAGCCTAGATAGGGCGGCGACGGGAACTGCCCGGTACGAGCTCGAGGAACATCCCTGAGGCTATTCATCATCCTAGGGGGCTGTCCCTGCCCGGATCCTGGTCCGAAGCACATGGTCCCCACCTGACGTTAGGGCGTCAGAGGATATTCGGAGCATACGGCCATGGCGGTCCCGTCACCCTCCAAGGCCGAATTGAGAACGCGGATGCGCGATCTGCGCGCCGCGCATGTCGCGGGCCTGTCGCTGGCTGAACGCTGTGCGGCGGCAGCGCGGATGGCGGAAACCGCCCTTCTTTTGCTGGAGGACACTGCGACCGTCGCTGTATATCTGCCGATCGGGGCGGAGATGGACGCCTTGCCGCTGATCGCCGCGCTCGAGGCGCGCGGGGCCGCGCTGGCATTGCCTTATTATGCTGGGTTGCGTGCGGCACCGAAGTTTCTCGCCTGGCGGCCGGGCGATGCGTTGGTTGCGGGTCCGATGGGGTTGCGCCAGCCCGAGCCGTCCGCCGCCGCAGTCGATCCGCGGGCCTTTGTCGTCCCGCTGCTCGCCTTCGACCGTTCGCGCGCGCGGTTGGGTTATGGCGCGGGCTATTACGACCGCGCGTTCGCAGCCTGGCCCGGCGCGAGGCGCATCGGTATCGCTTGGGCCTGTCAGCAGCTGCCCGCGGTGCCGGTGGACAGCTGGGATATGCCACTGCACGCGGTGGTCACCGAAAACGGTGTTGCCGCATGAACGAACCTTCGCTTCGCAAACCTTTGGGTGTGCTGGCAATTCTTGCCTGGGTCGCCTTGTGGGCGGTGCTCGCCGTGACGCTGCCGCGACCGGACAATCAATGGCTGCAGATATTGTGGTTCGGCGCGCTCGGCGTGGCGTGGATTGCACCGTTGAAGCCGGTTCTGCGGTGGATGGAGGCGAAGAATTAGGCGTCGCAGCAAAGCTGCGCCGTCGATCTTCACTTGCGTGAGGCCGGCCGGATCTTCGGCTGCTGCTAACGCACCACCGGAACGCTGCTTCGCTGCGTTCCTGCCTGCGATCCCTGGCGCGAGTGACGGGGCTCGAACCCGCGACCTCCGGCGTGACAGGCCGGCACTCTAACCAACTGAGCTACACCCGCAGCGACAGGGAAGCGCGCCTGTAGGTCCGCGTCCGAATTGCGTCAAGGCGCGGTTTCGGGTTCGGTAATGTGGGTCAGCATGCCTTCCTCGAACAGGAAGCCCGTGATGTCCGGCACCCCCGCCGCGCCGATGACGCGCTGGATGATGATCAGCAGCGGCGTGGCCAGCAAGGCGCCAAGCGGCCCCCACACCCAGCCCCAGAAGCTGATCGAGATGAGGATCAGCAGCGGATTGATCTTGACCCGCCGTCCGACGAGCATCGGGGTGATCGCATTGGCTTCGACCATATGCAGCCCGACCATGATCAGCGCCGGGGTGAACGCCCACCAGATCTCGGTGAAGCTCATCAGCCCGCCAAGCGTCAGCAACACCGCCGCAAAAATCGGCCCGAGATAGGGAATGTAATTGAGGATCGTGACGATCCCGCCCCACATCAGCGGACTGGGCATGCCGATCAGCCACAAGGCGGCCGCGACGATGAGGCCGAGCACGATGTTGACCAGCGTGATCGTGCCCAGATAGCTCGATGTGGCGCTGACCACGTCGCGCAGCACGCGCGCCGTGGTCACCGCCCCGGCGATGCTTGTCCGGCTGGTGATCGTGCGGCGCTTGAGCCGCGTCCATCCGGCCAGGAAAAAGAACACCAGCAACAGCGCGTAGAACATCTCGATCAGCACCGACGGCGCCGATGTCGCAAGCAATTGCAACACCGAATTGGGCGGCGCGACGGCGGGGGTGGCGGGACGGCCGACGGGCCCGGTCGCCAGCCGTTTGACGATCCGGTCGACGAAATGCTGGAGGCTCTGAAACAGATCGAGCAGCGGCGCGATGTTCGATTGAATGCGGGTCAAGCGTTGCGGCAGCAGCGTCACCCACTCGCTCGCCGGCACGACGATCGCGGCCAGCGCCACATTCACCACGGCGACGAACAGCAGCACGCAGATCAGCGCTGCCATGCCCGAGGGCACGCGGCGGTTCTGCAGGCCTTCGAGCAACGGCACGAGCGCGACGGCGATGATCGTGGCCGCTGTCACCGGCAGAAAGAACACACGCCCCGCCTGCAACGCAAAGGGCATCGCGAACAACACGCCCAGACCCGCGATCAGCGTCAGCGAGGCAAGCAGGCGATCGCGACGGAAGGAGTCTTCCCCGCCATGCGGCTCGGCCACGGCGGGCGGCACCTCAATCGGCTGTTCGAGGATCGCCGCTTGGCTCAACTTCGTCTCCCGGTCGCGGTACCTCTGCGGTGTGCGCGGTCCGTCGTCAACCGATCAGCCGGCGCGAGGTTGCGCGGTCGCCCGTCTCGGCTAAGCGCACAGGATGAGCCTGCCCGACCTGCTTGCCGCCGCACATTGCGATGGCACCGCCCTGACCGCCGTGATCGGCGATGATTGGCTGCAGGGGCGGACGGCCTATGGCGGCGTGTCGGCGGCGATCGCCTTGGCCGCGGCCAAGGCGGCATTCGACGACCTGCCACCGCTGCGTTCGGCGCAAATCGCCTTTGTCGGTCCGCTTGCCGGCGAGGTGACCGCGACACCGCAATTGCTGCGCCGGGGCAAGAGCAGCGTGTTCGCGGCGGTCGATGTCGCGGGTGAGCACGGGATCGGGTTGCGCGCGCTCTTCCTGTTCATGGCCCCGCGCGAATCGGCGATCGTGCATGACGATCTGCCGATGCCGGACATTGCGATGGGCGACGCGCCGATGTCGCTCGAGCGGCTGCCGGGATTCCTTCGCAACTTCGACGTCATGCCTTGGCAGCGCGGCAAGGGTTCGCTGCACGCCTGGCGGCGGCTGCGCGCGCGCGATGCCCTCGATCCGGAAATCGAACTGGTCGCGGTCGCCGATGCCCTGCCCCCCGCGGCCATGAGCCTGATCGACGATTGGGGACCGATTTCGACCACGGCCTGGCAGCTCAACGTCATCCACGCCGCGCCATCCGACGGCTGGTTCTTGCTCGAATCCGTTGCCGATCAGGCTGCGGATGGCGCCTCCGCGCAATCTATGGCGATCTGGAATCATGACGGGCACACGGTCGCCACGGCCACCCAAAGCGTTGCATTGTTCATCTAGCGATGCCCGAGCTTCCCGAAGTCGAGACCACCGTGCGCGGCCTGCGGCCCGTGCTGGCGGGCCGCGTGCTGACATCGGTCGAAACGCGGCGCGGCGATCTGCGCCGCCCCTTCCCCGCCGATCTGCGCCAGCGGCTGCAGGGCGCGCGCGTCACCGGGCTCGGGCGGCGCGCCAAATACGGACTGATCGAGACCGACCGCGGCGACACCTTGGTGTTCCATCTCGGCATGTCCGGCAAATGGCGGATCGATCCGGCCGAGCTCGACAAGCATGACCATTTCATCCTCGACACCGATGACGGCCACCGCCTCGCGCTCAACGACGCGCGGCGGTTCGGCTCGGTCGATCTGATCGATACCGCGGAAGTCGCCGAGTGGCCGGCGTTCAAGGCGCTCGGCCCCGAACCTCTAGGTCCCGATCTGACCGTCGCGCATTTGCGCAACATCTTTCGCGGCCGGACCATGGCGGTGAAGATATTGCTGCTCGACCAGCATGTCGTCGCGGGCGTGGGCAATATCTACGCGTGCGAGGCGCTGAACGTCGCGCGGATCAATCCCTTTGCGGCGGCGGGCGGCCTGTCGAGCGACAGACTTAAGCGTCTCGTCGCGGCGATCCCCCAAGTGCTTAACGCCGCGATCGACGCAGGCGGCTCGACTTTGCGCGATTATGCCCAGCCCAATGGCGATCTGGGTTACTTCGCCAGCCGCTTCCGGGTCTATGGGCGCGAGGGCAAGCCCTGCTCGTGCGGCGGCACCGTGCGGCGCGATGTGCAGGCGGGGCGCTCGACCTTCTGGTGTCCGCGCTGCCAGCGTTGACGATTCGCCGATCCGCGGCTATGCGGCCCGCTGTTCCGGCGCGTTTTCGCGCCTCTTTTTGTTTTCGAGGGAATTGAGTCGCATGGCGAATACGCCGCAAGCCAAGAAGCGCATCCGCCGCAATGATCGCCGCGCCGAAGTGAATGGCGCCCGCGTCGGGCGTATCCGCACGTTCGTCAAGAAGGTCGAAGCGGCGCTCGAAGCCGGCGACAAGGCCGTTGCCTCGACCGCGCTGGCTGCGGCGCAGCCCGAAATGGCGCGCGGCGTGGCCAAGGGCGTGCTTCACAAGAACACCGCGTCGCGCAAGTTCGCGCGCTTGTCCAAGCGGGTCGCTGCCCTCGGCTGACCGGCGACTCAACATCGTTCAGATCAAGGGGTCCGCGAGCGATTGCGGGCCCCTTTTTGATTCGCTCCACAGGCAGTGAAAAACTAGGGATTCTTGCCGATTCCGGCGTTTCCGATTCGTCCGCAAAAGCCAGAAAATGCCAGTTTTCCGCCACAAAACGGCATTGATTTAGGTGAATCCTCGTCTTCTGCGAGTCAAGCCGGATTATTTCATTTTATTTACGCGGCGGCGCTTGCACGCCCGGTTCGATCCACGCACAAATCGGGCCAGCAGATTCGACGACTCGTCGTTGCGATCAGCCTCAATGACCTGCGACGGAGACGCCTCCGCACGGATGCGAGCAGGGCTAGGCTGACGGCAGCGGGGTGGGGGTACGAGCATTAGGCAGAGGAGACGGCGTGACTTTGGTCGGCGACGAACGCGCTATTGTGTCTGAAAGCGTTCTCGCGGCCTGGAAAGCGGTGCGCGAGAATTTGCGCCGCGATGTCGGCGCCCGCAATTTCGATCACTGGCTCGCCCGCATCAGCCTGGGGGGATATGAGGCGAGCGATCGCGAAGTCGAGCTCCTGCTCCCTTCGCGCTTCCTCGCCAATTGGGTCGCGAGCAATTTCGGCGACCGCCTGACCCTCGCCTGGCGCGCGATCCTGCCCGACGTCCGCAGCGTGCGGATCGGTTCGCGCGAGGAAGCGCCCGAGACGCTGAGCGCCAAAGCCGAGCCCGCCGCCGCACCGGCGGTGATCGAGGTGGTGGCGCCGCTGTCCCGCTTCGACCCGCGCCTCACCTTCGATCAGTTCGTCGTCGGCGATGCCAATCGCATCGCCTGCAACGCCGCGCGCGCGGTGGCCGAGGATGGCCCGCTGCGGTTCAGCCCGCTCTATCTTCATGGCCCGACCGGTCACGGCAAGACGCACCTGCTGCACGCGATCGGACATGCCTATCTCGTGCTCAAGCCGGGCGCACGCGCGCTGTCGATGAGCGCCGAGCGGTTCATGGTCGAGTTCGTCCAGGCGATCCGCGCCAAGGACACGATGGCGTTCAAGGAACGGTTGCGCTCGGTCGACCTGCTGATGATCGACGATTTCCAGTTCATCGCCGGCAAGGGTCCGACGCAGGAGGAATTCCTCTACACGCTCGACGAACTGATGCGCGCCGACCGCCGCGTGGTGATCGCTGCCGACCGTAGCCCGCACGAGCTCGATGGAGTCGAAGGCCGCATCCTGTCGCGCCTGACGCAAGGTCTGGTCGTCGACATCCAGCCCGCCGATTATCCCCTGCGCCGCGCGATCGTGCATAGCCGGGCGGCAGCGATCAATGCAGCGGTGCCGGTCAACATCCTCGACCTGCTCGCCTCGCGCATCGCCAGTTCGATCCGCGAGCTCGAGGGCGGGCTCAACCGGCTGCTCGCCTATTCCTCGCTGAGCAACCGCGCGATCGACGAGGCATTTGCCGAGGACGTCCTGGCCGATATGTTCCGCGCCAGCCGCCGCCGCATCACCATCGACGAGATTCAGCGGCGCGTGTCGGACCATTTCAAGATCCGTCAGGCCGAGATGGTCTCCGCCCGCCGCGCGCGCGAGGTTGCCCGCCCCCGCCAGATCGCGATGTACCTCGCCAAGCAGCTGACCCCGCGGTCGCTCCCCGAAATCGGCCGCCGATTTGGCGGGCGCGATCACACCACGGTGATTCACGCCGTCCGCCAGATCGAAAAGCTCCGCGGACAGGATAGCGAGATCGACGCCGACGTGCGCTTGCTGATGCGATCGCTGGAAGGCTGACACGAAAAGGCCAGCCTCGCGGGGAAGCGAGACCGGCCCGGTTTCATCGCTTGAACTAGCGGCGTTCTCTTGGTGGCGGAGCAAGGGTGATCTTCACCGTCTCGCCATTGTTCCCCGGGAAATTGGTGAACATAGCGTCGATCAGGTTCGGCACCGTCCGGGTCAGGTCGTTGTTCGTCGCCTGCGCCTGGGCGCGGCCTTCGAACACCCGCTCGCGCGTCCCCGGACGCTCGATCTTCATCTCGAGCTCCGAGGTGTAAACCGTATAGCTCTCGATATCGTTGTAATTGTCGAACAAGAACGGGTCGTAAAACCCGCCATAATAGCCGCCGATCCCGCGATATCCGCGATGCCAGCCGCCCCAGCCATAGCCGAGGCCGCCATAACCGAAGCCTCCGTAACCGAAGCCGTACCGGCCAAAGCCGCCATAGGGGCCGAAAGCGCTGGGATAGCTGCGGATGCGTTCACGGCCATTGTCGACCATGTAATTCACCGTCACGACCAGATTGGCACTGCCTGGGCTGGCGGCGCGGGCATAGCCGACCTCGCTCAAATGCTGCGCGACGATATTGGCATATTGCGAAAATTCGAGACTGTTCTGCAGCCGCGGATCATCCGTACGGATCGTAAAGCTCTGTCCCTGCGGCGCTGGCAGGTTCTGGAACCGCGACACCTTCGCCTGGAAGGGCGCGGCACAACCGGCGGCGGCGAGGAGGGACAGCGGCGCGGCCAACTTCAATAATGTTTTCATCGGGCTAACCTTTTGGAATGCCAGTAACATTGCCTTAAGCTGACTGAACGAACGTTGAACGCTTTCGTTTCGCCGCACAGGTTACTCAGCTCGCCGCGATCAACCCTAGTGCATCATACGCCTTGGCCAGCGTCGGCGCCGCAGTGGCACGAGCGCGTGCGGCGCCCTCGATCAGGCGACGGTCGAGTTCGCCTGATCCGCGCAGACCGTCATAGCGCGCGCGGATAGGGCCGATATGCTCGATCATCCGCTCGGCCAGCGCCGCCTTGAACGGTCCGAAATTGCCGCCGCCGAACTCACCGAGCACCTCGGCCGGGCTCGCATCCGCCAGCGCCGCGTAAATGCTGACGAGATTCTGCGCCTCGGCACGGCCTTCCAGCCCGGCGGGTTCGGACGGCAGCGGTTCGGGATCGGTCTTGGCCTTCCGCACCTTCTGCGAAATCAGGTCGTCGGGGTCGCTCAGGTTGATGCGGCTCATGTCCGACGGATCGGACTTGCTCATCTTTGCGGTGCCGTCGCGCAAGCTCATGATGCGCGCCGCGGCGCGCGGGATGAAGGGCTCGGGCAGCGTGAACAGATCGGTCCCGGTGTCGGTGTTGAACTTGCTGGCGATGTCACGCGCGAGTTCGAGATGCTGTTTCTGGTCGTCCCCCACCGGCACGTGCGTCGCTTGGTAGAGCAGCACATCGGCGGCCTGCAGCACGGGATAGTCGAACAAGGCGACCGAGGCGCCCTCGCGGTTCTTGCCGGCCTTGTCCTTCCACTGCGTCATGCGGTTGAGCCAGCCCATCCGCGCGGTGCCGTTGAGCAGCCAGCACAGCTCGGCATGCGCCGGCACCGCCGCCTGGTTAAATAGGACCGATACGGCCGGATCGATGCCGCAGGCGATCAGCGCCGCGGTCATGTCCCGCACACTGGTTAGACGGACGTCGCGATCGATATGCTCCGACAGCGAATGAAGATCGGCAAGGAAGAACAGGCACTCACCCCCGGTTGCCGCGATGTCGTCCTGCATCCGCACCCAATTGCGGATCGCGCCGAGGTAATTGCCGAGATGCAGATTGCCGGTGGGCTGGATGCCCGAAACGATACGCATTGGAACTAACGCTTCCGCGAGAATTGAGCGCGCAACTCGCTAAGCGAAACCGCGCCGAGCGCAAGCGCGGCGACGGCGTAGACCACCGCCCCGCCGCCACAAAGCAACCCGAGCGCGATGATCCGCTCCCAGAACCCCCGTGCCATGTGCGCGTCGAACAGCGCGCCACCGAACCACAAGGCGATGCCCATCGCGAGCGAGGCAATGACGATCCGCAAACCGTTGCGCCGCAGCCGCGCGTCGAGCCGCAGATGGTCGCGCCGGTGCAGCGTCCAATAAAGCAGCAGCGTGTTGACCCACGCCGCGGCGGCAGTGGACAGCGCGATCCCGACGAAGCCGGTTCCGAGCACCAGCACCGACAGCAAATTGCCGGCCAGATTGACCAGCATCGACGCCATCGCGATGCGCACCGGCGTTTTGGTGTCCTGCCGCGCGTAAAAAGCGGGCGTCAGCACCTTGATCAGCACATAAGCGGGCACGCCGAGCGAAAAGGCCGCGAGGGTCGCCGCCGTGCCCGCCGTATCCACGGCAGTGAAGACGCCATGTTCGAACACCCCGCGGACGATCGGCGTGGCGGCTACGGTCAGCGCGATCGCGGCGGGCATGGCGAGCAGCAGCGATAATTCGAGCGCGCGGTTCTGGGTATGCGCCGCCGCCGCGTCGTTGCCGCCGCCGATATGCCGCGACAGGGCGGGCAGAATGGCGGTGCCGATGCCGATGCCGATCAGACCCAGCGGCAATTGGTTCAGCCGGTCGGCATAATAGAGATAGCTGACCGCGCCCTGTTCGAGGAAGCGCGCGGCCAGGCTGGTCGAGATCAGCAGGTTGAACTGGATCGCCCCCTGCCCCAGCGCCGCGGGGCCGATCAGCGCCAGCATCTGCCGCACCTTGGGGCCGAGGCGCGGGCGGCGCAGCGCCAGACTCACGCCGGCCTGGCGGCACGACCAGACCAGCCAGGCGAGCTGCAGCGCGCCCGAGATCGTCACCGCGATCGCCTGCGTTTCCGCCGTCTCCAAGGGCGTCCCGCCGCGAAAAAACAGCAGCGCGACGATCATGCAGATGTTGAGCAGCACCGGCGCGGCGGCATTCACCCAGAAGCGGTCGAGCGAATTGAGCAGCCCGCCGAGCAGCGAGACGAGGCTGATCAACGCAAGATAGGGAAAGGTGATGCGCGTCAGATGCACCGCGAGGTCGAACTTTTCCGCGCCGCCGTCGGGAAAGCCGCCGGTCATCGCCCAGACGATCGGCGCGGCGGCCAGCATCATCAGGCCGGTAAAGACGATGAGGAACGGGAACAGCACCGACAGCACCTGCGATGCGAATTCGCGCGCCGCGGCCAGTCCGGCCGCGTGCTGCTCCTTCTCTGCCTCCGCCATCGTCCGGTTGAACAGCGGCACGAACACCGCCGCGAACGCCCCTTCGGCGAACAAGGCGCGGAACAGATTGGGCAGCCGCCAGGCGATGAGGAAGGCGTCCGAGGCCAGCCCCGCGCCGACGAAGCGCGCCATCAGCATGTCGCGCACCATGCCCAGCACGCGGCTGACCAGGGTCAGCCCGCCAATGGTGGAAGTGGCGCGGACGAGGTTCATGATCCTCCCCGGACCGGCGAGGTGGTAGCCCGGAGGGCTGACGGAGGGGGGCTAGCACTTGCGAGATCGATCGAGTGGAGAAGCCCCTCCACCACCGCTTCGCGGCGGTTCCCCTCCCCGTGCCGGGGAGGAAATGTCACTTAAGCTTCACCCGCCGGCTGCTGCTGGACCAGCGCCTCACCCTGCGCCTGCTGCTGCATGTACAGCTGCGCGAAGTCGATCGGCTCGAGCATCAGCGGGGGGAAGCCGCCGTCGCGCACCGCATCGCTCAGCACGCGGCGCGCGAAGGGGAACAGGATGCGCGGCGCTTCGGCAAGGAGGAACGGCGGTATCTGCTCGGCGGGCACGTTGCGGATGCCGAAGAGTCCGGCATAAACCAGCTCTACCTGGAACGCGACCTGCTTGTCCTCGCCTTCGGCCTTGACCTCGATCTTGAGCACCACCTCGTACACATCGTCGCCCAGCTGCGACGAACCGATGTTGAATTGCACGTCGATATTGGGCTGGGTCTGCCACTGGTATACGGCCGGCGCATTCGGATTTTCGAAGGACAGATCCTTCACATATTGCGAAATCACGCCCGCCTGGGGGAGGTTGTCCTGCCCGTTGGCGAGGGTTTCGGACGCCTGATCGTCGGCCATTGGTCGTCTTTTCCGTTCGTGCGTTGATGGACTGTCAAGCGCGCGCGCCTAAAGCGTGACGGCGCGTTGAGCAATGGCGGTTTGAAGTTGCGCCCCCTAATGCCTATGTCGGCGTCCGAACAAGGAGTGGCAAGTGCTCGGAATTGTGTTGCTGGCGATGGTTGCGGGCTTTTTGGCGATGCGGCTCTACTCGGTGTTGGGCAAACGCACCGGGCATGAACAGACTTTCGTCGCGCCGCCCGCGGAACCGCTCGCGCGCCCGGCGACGCAGATGATCGAGGGACAGCCCGCTGCCGCCACGGCTGCGCCCGACAGCCCGATCGACGCCAGCGCCGCTGCCGGCCTGCGCGCGATCGCCGCCGCCGATGGCGGGTTCGACGCCGGCCGGTTCATCGAAGGCGCGACCTCGGCTTACCGCATGATCCTCGAAGCCTATTGGCGCGGGGACACCGATGCGCTGAGGCCGCTGACCGGCGAACATGTGTTCGAAGCGTTCAGTCATGCGATCGAGGAGCGCAAGGCTGCGGGCTTCGCGCTTGAAAACCGCTTGGTGACGATCGACAAGGCGATCATTTCCGCCGCGACGCTCGAAGGGCGCCAGGCCGAGATTACCGTCCGCTTCGATGCCGACATCGCCGCGATCACGCGCGACGCGGACGGCAAGGTCGTCGCCGGTTCGCTCGACGATGCGACGCCGACTCACGATGCCTGGACCTTTGCCCGCGAAGTGCGGGCAGGCGATCCGAACTGGCTGCTGATCGACACCGACGAGAGCGCCTGACTCCCGTCATTCGTCATTCCCGCGAAGGCGGGAAGCCATCTCCCGAACGTCCAAGGTTTGGCTCGTCCGGCTGATGAACTCCCGCTTCCCCGGAAATGACGAGGGAGTGGTTTGGCGCGCTCGATAGGGCTAAGCGGCGGATATGCTCCGCGGCCCCCTCCTTCCGGCGCTCTTCTGCCTTGCCATTGCGGCCTGTGTCGGCCCGCCCAAGCGCCGTCCGCCGCGCATCGCGTCGCCGGCCGTCACGCAGCCGACGCCGCCGGCACCGCGCATCATCACTCCGCCGCCGCCCGCCAATGCCGTCGCGGCGGGCGTCTCTGCCGCCAGCTTTCCGCCGATCACCGCCGGCAATGCGGTACGCGCGCTGGCGGCATTCCGCGCCACCTGCCCATCGCTGCTCCGCCGCTCCGATGCCTCGGGCCTGACCCAGCGCGAAGACTGGCGCACCGCCTGCGACGCTGCGTCCACGGCCAACGCCGCCACCTTCTTCCCGCAATATTTCGCCGCCATCCGTGTCGGCGACGGCGCGGCCAAGGCGACCGGCTATTTCGAGCCGGAGATCGCCGGATCGCGCATTCAATCGCCCGATTACGCCGTCCCGGTCTATGCCAAGCCTGCCGATATCGTCACCGCCCCGATGCAGGTCTGCCCGCCCGATCCGGCGACCGGTCCGTGTCAGACCAAGTCACGCCGCGGCCGCTATGACGAAACCGGCGCCTTCCTGCCCTATTGGGACCGCGGGCAAATCGAGGACGGGGCACTGAACGGCAAAGGTCTCGAAATTGCCTGGGCCGCCGATCCGATCGACCTGTTCTTCCTCGAAGTGCAAGGCTCGGGCCGTTTGCGCCTGCCCGATGGCGGCGTGATGCGGATCGGCTACGCCGGACAGAACGGACACGATTACACCGGCATCGGCGCGCTGATGAAGTCGCGCGGGCTGCTCGGCCCGGGTCAAACATCGATGCAGGGGATCGTCGCATATTTGCGCGCGCACCCAGAGGAGGGGCGCGCGATCATGCGCGAAAACCGCTCCTATGTGTTCTTCCGCGAATTGACCGGCCCCGGTCCGCTCGGCGCCCTGGGCGTTGCCGTCGTAGGTGGGGCCAGCATCGCGGCGGACCCCGCTTTCATTCCGCTTGGCGCACCCTTCTGGATGGACGTCGACCGTCCCGAAACCGATGGGCTGTGGATCGCGCAGGACACCGGCGGCGCGATCAAGGGCGCCAACCGCGTCGACACCTTCTGGGGTGCAGGCGAGGAGGCCAAGCGGATAGCCGGCGGGATGCTGGCGCGGGGGACCGGCGTGGTGCTCGTCCCGCTCGCCAGCGCGGCTCGACTGCTGAACAATGCGCCGCCTTAACCCTGACGAAGCCGATTTGTGGGGGCGGCTGGCCAAATCGGTCACACGCCCCGGCGAGCCGCGCCAGCCCAAGCCGCGCATGCTGCTCGAGGCGCCGCCCGAGCCTGTCGCACGGCGGGGTCCGGCGGGCACGACGCTTGACGCCGCCTGGGATCGCAAATTGGCGAAAGGCGAAGTCCCGCCCGACCGCACGGTTGACCTGCATGAGATGACCGTGGCCGAAGCGCACCGCGCGCTCGATGCCGCACTCGCCAGTGCCATCGCGGCCGGGGCGCGGCTGTTGCTGATCGTCGCGGGAAAAGCCCGCGACGGACGCCCTGCCCGCCTCATGCCCGGCGGCCGCGGGATCATCGCCGCCAGTGTCGAGGACTGGCTCGCGCTATCCCCCTTCGCCGGCAACATCGCCGCCGTCCGCCGCGCGCACCTTCGTCACGGCGGCGCGGGCGCGCTCTATGTCGTACTCAGGCGTCGGCGGTGAGGATGCGGCGGTAAATCCGCACCAGCGTCTCCACGTCCGCGATCGCCACCGCCTCATCGACCTTGTGCATCGTCGCGTTGCACAACCCGAATTCGACCGTCGGGCACAGTTTCGAAAGGAACCGCGCGTCGGATGTGCCGCCGGTGGTCGAGAGTTCGGGGACGATCCCGGTCTCCGCCTTGATCGCAGCGGAGATGCGCGCGCTGAAATGGCCCGGCGGCGTGAGAAACGCTTCGCCCGAGATTTGCGCGACCAGTGACGCGCCACGCTCGGTCTTCACGATCGCATCGATCATCTCGACAAGCGCTTCTCCGTTTTGGAGATCATTGAAGCGGATCGACAAACGGGCGCTGGCTGCGGCGGGAATCACATTGGTCGCCGGATTGCCGACATCCACGGTCGTGATCTCGATATTCGAAGGCTGAAACCAGTCATTGCCCCGGTCGAGCTCGATCGCCTCGATCGCCGACAGGATGCGGAGCAGCCCGGGGATCGGATTGTCGGCGAGGTGCGGATAGGCGACGTGCCCCTGTGCGCCCTTGACGTCGATCCACATATTGACCGAGCCGCGGCGACCGATCTTGACCATGTCGCCCAGCCGCGCGGCTGAAGTCGGCTCGCCGACGAGGCACAGGTCGGGACTCAGCCTGCGCGACTCCATCCGCTTGATCAACTCAATCGTGCCGAACTGCGCCGGTCCTTCCTCGTCGCCGGTGATGATCAGCGTGACGCGCTTGCCAGTCACCCCCTCCGCCGCCGCGACGAACGCCGCGATCGACGATTTCATGTCCACCGCCCCGCGCCCATAAAGCAGATCGCCCTTCACCTCAGGCGCAAAGGCGTCGGCGCTCCAGCCTTCCCCCGGCGGAACGACGTCGAGATGGCCTGCAAAGGCGAAATGCTCGCCGTCCCCTCCCCGCGTCGCCAGCAGGTTTTCGACCGGGCCGTCGGGCGCGTCGCCTGCGACGAAGCGCTCGACGGCGAATCCCTGCGCCACCAGTGCGCCTGCGAGCACGTCGAACACCGCACCCCTCGCCGGAGTGACGCTGGGAGCGGCGATTAGCGCCTTGGCGAGTTCGATGGCGTCGGTCATAAATCCTCTATGCCCAAGATCGACCTCGATGCCATCCCGCAGAGCAACGCCACCGGCTATCCACCGCCGTTCGACGAGCCGGTCAAAGGCCGGCTGTGGCGGCGCCTGGCCCCGGCCGCGGGTCTGACCGAAATGGGCGCAAGCCATGTGGTGCTCAAACCCGGCGCCTGGTCATCGCAGCGGCACTGGCACGATGCGGAAGACGAACTGGTCGTATTTCTCACCGGCGAAGCGATGCTGATCGAGGACGAGGGAGAAACGCGGCTCGAGCCCGGCGACGTTTTGGCTTGGGCCAAGGGCGTTGCCAACGGCCATCATATCGTCAACCGGTCAAACGCGGACTGCACCTTCATCGCGATCAGCGCGGGGGACAAGAATGGCGGCGGCACCTATTCGGATATCGATATGAAATTCAGCGGCGATGGCTATTTCCACAAGGACGGTGCACCCTATCCCACGGAACGTCTGCCCTAATAGACCTCGTATCTGTCGATGATCCATTGTTCGGCGTCGGCGGCGGTGAGCCACTCTTTCATGAACGGGTGGTCGTATACTGCGTTGACATAGTCGATCGCAAAGGGCTCGACGGGCAGGTCGTAAGTGCGGATGCGGGTGCATACCGGCGCGAACATGATGTCCGCTGCGCCGAACGCGCCGAACAGGAACGCGCCGCCCTGCCCATGCCGTTCGCGCGCTTGCGACCAGAGATGCATGATACGCGCCAGATCCCTTGCCACGGCTTCGCTGATCGGTCGCGCCGGGTAGCTGCGCCGGGTGTTCATGCCATGCTCGTTGCGCAACGCGGCATAGCTCGAATGCATTTCGGCGGCCATCGACCGTGCCAGTCCGCGCGCATGATCGTCCTTGGGCCAGAAGCGCGTGTTGCCGGTCTTGTCGTTGAGATAATCGAGGATCGCCAGGCTATCCCAGATGATCGTCTCGCCGTCGATCAATGTCGGCACCTTGCCGCCGGAAACGGCAAGCTCGCCCGCCTGCGCCGTATCCCACGCGTCCGTCCACATCGGGACCACCCGCTCCTCATATGGCAGACCCGACTGCTTGACCGCAAGCCAGCCGCGCAGCGACCAGGACGAATAGGCCTTGTTGCCCACGATGATCTTCATAGCTGCGGATTAGGCCCATGAGACGCGCGCAACAATGCCCCTTGAAGTTGACGCAACGTCAACTGGCATAAGGGGCCCATGGTCGATTCGCTGGATATTGTGGAGGTCAGCCGCCGCACCGGGCTATCGTCTCGCGCGTTGCGGTTCTACGAGGCGCGTGGGCTATTGCAGCCGCTGCGGACCGCGTCGGGACGGCGGCATTATGGGCCCGGCGAGCTTGCGCGGCTGCACCAGATCCTCGTGCTCAAGCGCGCCGGGCTGACGCTGGCGCAGGTTCAGCGGCTGTTGTCCCGCGGCCCGCTCGGCCTCGCGCAGTTGATCGAGGCACAATTGTCCGAATTGAACGACCAGGCGGCGGCAATCGAAAAATCACGCGCGCTGCTCACCACCGTCCAGTCCCGCGTCGAGCGCAGCGAGCCCATCGACGTCGCGACATTCTGCTCGCTGATCGAACAAGGAGAAAGCATTATGGCTCAAGACGCCTGGGACAAAGTGTCCGACAAATATCTGACCGGCGAGGAAAGGGCGGAGTTCGCGGCGAGCTATGCCGACATGCCCAAGGACTTCGACCAGGCGGCCTACGGCGCCAAATGGAAAGACCTTGGCGGGCGGATCAAGGCAGCGCTGCCGCTCGACCCCGCCGGCCCCGAGGCGCAGGCGTTTCTCAAGGAATGGGGCGAGCTGCTCGCGCCGTTCAACGCCGTCGCCACGCCCGCGATGAAGGCGGGCGTGCAGCGGATGTACGAGAATATGGACCAATGGCAGGGCCAGGGCGGCGCCGATCCCGGCTTCGATGCCGAGGTCTTCCAATTCATCCAGGCCGCGTCGCGGGCGAAAGCCGCCTAGCCGATCGCATCCAGGATCGCCGCGCGGAGTTCGGGAATGCCCAGGCCGCCCGACGACGACGTCGCGATGATTTCCGGATGGGCGGCGGGGCGCTTGCGCACCTGCTCCGCCGTCTGTCCGGCCACCGCGGTCAGGTCGGTCGCCTTGACCTTGTCCGCCTTGGTCAGGACGACGACGTAAGACACCGCCGCGGCATCGAGCATGTCCATGATTTCCTCATCGACCGGCTTGATGCCGTGGCGGCTGTCGATCAGGACGAAAGCGCGCTTGAGCGCCTGCCGCCCGCGCAGGAAATCGTTGACTAAAAAGCGCCACTTCCTGACCATGTCCTTGGGCGCCTTGGCAAAGCCATAGCCGGGCATGTCGACCAGCCGCAGCTGCAGCGGTTCGCCCACATCAAAGAAATTGAGCTCCTGAGTCCGCCCCGGCGTGTTCGACGTGCGCGCCAGCCCGTTGCGGTTGGTCAGCGCATTGAGCAGCGACGACTTGCCAACGTTCGAGCGCCCGGCAAAGGCCACTTCGGGGACTTGCGCGTCGGGGAGATGCACGAGCGACGGGGCGGATTTGAGGAAGGCGATCGGCCCCGCGAATAATTTGCGGGCCGGTTCGATCAGGGCGTTGTCGGCAGTCACCGAGCGGCCATGCCCTAAGTCCCACTCGTCGTCATGCTGAACTTGTTTCAGCATCCACTCTTCCTCGTTTGGCCTGTTCAGGCGGAGAGATGGACCCTGAAACAAGTTGGGAATTATCCCCTTCGCATACGGGATTGACCATAAGCCAGCGTAAAGCCTAGCTTCCCGTCACAAACAAGGGGGCGGGGATGGCGACTGCGTTGATCGCGGAAACGGGCGACGTTGGCCTATATCTAGATTTAGAAGCCGAGCAGCTCGTTGATCTTGAGGTTGCCGCTGCCGCTGCCATCGAGTGGTCACGCGCACTCAAGGCTGCTGGCAACGCGCTAGACCCGGAATACGAATATCGAGTTCAGTTAGTGGCGGCCGAGCCGGGCTCTTCCCGGTGGCTCGCAAAGATCAAGCGTTCAAAAGCGAATAAGGTCGCCGAGCGGATCAAGGCGGGCTGGGAAGACATTCCGCTATTGATACGCGCACCGCTGGCGCTCGCGGTGGTTTTGCCGGTCACGGCGGTTCCAACCTACAACTATTGGACTGGCCAAGACGGTTTCAGCGAAGCGCAAAAGAAGGACATGGAGGATGCCGTCCGTAAGGCGGTGGAAGACCCTGCTGTCACGGCGCATCGCAAGGCGATGTATAAAGAGGTGCAGCGCGATCCCCGGATTAAAGCTGTGGGCGGCGGTGTTCCAGCGAGCCGCGATTGGAAGCCGGACAACACAGTTCCAGCAAACCAATTCGCTGAGGCAGAAGGACTGTTTGACCTTCAAACCGAATCCGAAGTTACGGGGGAGCGAACAATCGTCACTGACCTTGATGTCATCCTAGTTACACCCCGCCTCGAAAGCGCGCCTCGCACGTGGATCTTTCGGCAAGAGGGACTGCCGGGGACAATTTTGGCAACGATGCGCGACAAGCGATTTCTTCACGCGCTTGAGCAGAGCGCCGTCCGCGAGACGTTACGCGTCAACATACCGATGAAAGTCAGACTGCAAATCAAGCAAAAGCAGGTTGATGGCGAATGGGTCGTGAGGCGAAAGGGACGATCAGTGATCGAGGTGCTATCGCCTGTGGTGCGGTAAACCTACCGCCTACCGCCTGCGAACCATGCCGCCGCAACCAGGCCGACCAAC
The DNA here is from genome assembly GCA_964246315.1 of uncultured Sphingomonadaceae bacterium. Classification (GTDB taxonomy): domain Bacteria; phylum Pseudomonadota; class Alphaproteobacteria; order Sphingomonadales; family Sphingomonadaceae; genus Sphingomonas_O. Next base: position 27,537 of record CAXTPT010000017.1, read on the forward strand.
GAGACGCAACCCACAACAAAAGTTGCCACCGGCTCAATGCGCCAAAAGGCAAGATAACTGACGATTGTAGTCAGCGTGATCGCCAAGCCCGATAGCCACGCACGGGTGGATTCACGGCGTGGCGAGCGGGGGCGGGACATTGCTCTCTCCATGCTGTAGAATCGCAGGATGACCACGCTCAAGCAAGCCCGCGATGAACGCAAGATGGAGGCCTTCATCGCCGAGCGCGAAACAGAGGCCGCGCTGGACGGCGACGAAGGACGGCTAGACCGCACTATCGCTTCAATGGCCCGAACGTCGAAAGCAACTCGGGCAGCATCAGCGAAGGCGTGTCCCGACGATTGAAGCGGTATTCCGCTTCCTTCGCATATTTCCACAGGTGCTTACCCGACACGTGAACATGCGTTCCGTTGATGCCCCGCTTGAGCTGCGCCCAGAAGCCTTCGATCGCATTGACGCCGCCGCCGTTGTGCGTCGTGTATTGGCGCTTATTGTGCCGCACAGTGACGTGATTGAAGCCAAGCGTGTCGAGGCGGCGATACGAGCCGAACTCGTCGGTCGCGACGGTCGAACCGGGCAGCACGTTGGATTGCACAAGGCCTTCCATCGGCGCGCGGTGGCGCGACGTAACGACTTGCGTGACGACCTCGCCACCGCGTTCCAGCATTCCGACGACGACCGATTTGTTGCCCTTGTAGCCGCTGCCTTTGCCTTCAACCGAACCGCCGATCAGCGTTTCGTCAATCTCGACAACCTGCCCCGCGCCGCCGAGCAACACGTCGCCGTCCACGTCCGCCATATGCTCGCGGATTAGGCCCGCCATGCGCCACGCCGTTTTGTAGGTAACGCCGAGTTGGCGCTGCAATTCCTTCGCCGCAACGCCGTTGCGCGTCGTTGTGAACAGGAAGATCGCATAGAACCAAAGCTGCAACGGCGTCCGCGTTTGCTCGAAGGGCGTCCCGACCGTAGGGTGCAGGTGATGACCGCACCATTGGCAAGAATAGGCGCGCTCGGCCTTGATGCGATACCAGTTCGACGGGCGCTCGCACGACGGGCAAGTGAAGCCCTGCCCGAAGCGCACGTTGAACAGGTGCGCGAGGCAGGCTTCGTCATCGGGGAACTGCGCGAAGAACTGGCGAACGGTTTGCGGCTTGCTCATGCCACATGATATACACATTCCGTTCTACGTATGCAAGGGGGATAATTCCCAAACAAGTTCAGGGTGACGAGAGCAGCCTAGGTCGTCGCCACCCTCATCCCGGGATGCCGCGAATAGAGCCAGGCCTGCTGGGCGATGGTCAGGATATTCGTTGTGACCCAATAGACGATCAGCCCGGTGGGATAGCTCGCCATCAGAAACATGAAGACCCACGGCATGATCTTAAAGATCTGCTGCTGCATCGGATCCAGCTGCTGCGGGTTGAGCTGGAACTGGATATATTGGGTAATGCCGAGGACGATCGGGAATACGCCGATCGCGATCATCTGCGGCGGGGTAAAGGCCAGCAAGCCGAACAGATTGACAGGGGTCAGCGGGTCGGGCGCGGACAGATCGGTGATCCACAGCATGAACGGCTGATGGCGCATCTCGATCGATAGGATCAGCACCTTATATAGCGCGAAGAAAATCGGAATCTGCAGCAGCAGCGGCAGGCAACCCGTGAGCGGGTTGACCTTTTCCGCCTTGTACAGCGCCATGATCTCTTGCTGCAGGCGCGGTTTATCGTCCTTGTACTTCTCTTGCAGCGCCTTCATCTTGGGCTGCACCACCTTCATCGCCGCCATAGATGCGAACTGTTTTTGCGCAATCGGGAACAGCAGCAAGCGGACGGTGAAGGTCAGCAGGATGATCGCCACGCCGAAATTGCCGGTCAGGTGGAACAGCCAGCTGAGATAGCGGAAGATCGGCTTTTCGATCACTTCGTACCACCCCCAATCGACCGATTTGCCGAGCAGCGGAATGCCCAGCTTGGCCTCGTAATCGTCGAGGACGCCCACTTCCTTCGCGCCCGTGAAGAGGTGAGTCGTTGTTTGGCCAATTGCGCCTGGCGCGACGCGCATAGCGTTGGCCGTAAAATCAGCTTGATAAGTACCAGCAATTGCTTTGCTATATTTTGCGTCGCGCGAAATATTTCCAGCAGGAGCCAAGGCCGTCAGCCAATACTTATCGGTAAAGCCCAACCAACCGACGGCTGCCTGATATCGGTTTTCACCGGCCTTGGCAGTGGTGCCGAATAGCTTAGACCAAAAACCCGGTTCTTCGCCATCAAGATTAGCATAGTTGACATCGTAGTTCGCCTTGCCGCCGTAGACGCCCATAGGACCCACATGTGCATTCCAAGCGGTGATATCTTTGGATTTGATGCGATTGATCAAGCCATAGGATTGCAGTGTAATTGGCTGGGCGGTGCCGTTGGTCACGGCTTGCGTCACGGTCAGCATATACTTGTCATCAATAGCGTAGCGGATCGCATAACGCATGCCTGCTGGACTGGTCCAAGTGAGCGTCACGGATGTCTGCGGCGTTAGAGCGGAAGCATCGGCAGTCCACATCGTATTCTCGTTCGGTACCGCTCCTGCTGGGCCGGCCCAGCCGAACCCAGCATAATATCCCCCGGACGTTCCAGCGGGACTCAGCAGGCGCACCGGCGGCGAATGCTTGGCGATGGTCTGGCCATATTTGGTCAGTACCAGATCGTCGACGCGGCCGCCGGTCAAGTTGATCGAACCGCTGAGCTGGCTGTTCTTGAGCGGCACGCGCGCGCTCGACGCGATCGCCTTGGCGGTGTCCTTGATCACCGGCACCGGCTGCACCGCGGGCGTCGCCACCGGCGTGGTCCTGCCCGCTTCGATCTTCGTCGCGGGCGGGTTCGCCGTCGGCATGATCTTGTCCGACAGCGCGCTCCAGCCGAACAGCACGAGCGCCGACAGCACGATCGCCAGGATCATGTTGCGCTGATTTTCCAAGACCTTGCCTTTCAAATCTTATCAGGGACGGGATCGTAGCCATGCCCGCCGAACGGATGGCACCGCGCCAGCCGCCGCACGGCCAGCCAGCCGCCACGCGCCGCCCCATAGCGGGTCAGCGCTTCGATTGCATAGGCCGAACAGGAGGGCGCGAACCGGCAGGTGGGCGGCAGGACGCGCGAAGGGCCGATCTGCCAGCCGCGCGCGATGAGGATGAGCAGGCGGGCGATCATCTGTCTCCCCTCCCGCTTGCGGGAGGGGCGGCGCAGCGCAGCGCAGCCGGGGTGGGCAGTGGCGCGCTCTGCCCACCCCGGCGCTGCGCGCCGGCCCCTCCCGCAAG
>CAXTPT010000017.1:30853-49293 GCA_964246315.1 uncultured Sphingomonadaceae bacterium
GGGGGGGGGGCTGGGGGGGGGGTCTCCCCCCCGGGGTGCCCTCCCCCGGCCCCTCCCGCAAGCGGGAGGGGAGACAGGGCATCTCTCAGTTCGCAAGCGAGCGTGGCGTAATCGCGCTCGATCCCCCCCGCACGGCCGATCAGGATATAATCGCGATGGTCCTGCGCCACCGGTGCGATCACTTCGCGCGCCAGCGCGCGGAACCGCCGCTTCATGCGATTGCGCACCACCGCATTGCCGATTTTCTTGGTCACGGTGAAGCCGACGCGCGGTTGCGCATCGCCATCGCGCTGATGTGTAATAAGGATGAACCCCGGCGTGACCCGCCGCCGCCCCTTGTTCGCCGCGAGGAAGTCCGCGCGGCGAGCGATCGTCTTCAGGCGCTGAGCTTCTTGCGGCCGCGATTGCGGCGCGCGCGGATGACCGCGCGACCGCCGACCGTCGCCATGCGATGGCGGAACCCGTGGCGGCGCGCGCGGACGAGGTTGCTGGGCTGGAACGTGCGCTTCATCGGTCGGGCCTTCGAAAGAATAAGAAAAGGCCGCCCCTGCGGACGACCCGTTGACGACGTGCATGCCGGAATCAGGCGCCAGAGTCAATCGACGGCACGGGCGGCGTCTTCTCCAGCTCCGCCCGGCGCTTGGCCGAGGCGCGGCGCAGGCCCCAATCGACCCAGCTGCCATGCTTGGGCCAACGGCGCTTGAAATGCACGTATTTGCGCTTCGCCCAGCGCGAATATTTGAGCGTCAGACCGAGGCCGAGCGGGAAGACGATAATGAAGCCCGGACCGGGCAGGACGCCGACGAGCGGCGATACGAGCATCAGCAGAATGCCGGTGATAACCAAGGCCAGACGGCCGCCGTCGCTCGTCTCGAACTTGCGCCAGCGCCGCCGGAATCCATCACGCATGACGGCGATGTGGGAGAGGCGTGTTGCAAAGGCAAGACGGCGCCATCCCCCGCTCGTTGCGAAGAGCGACGAGTTGCCCCTCCACAAAGGCGTGAGGGGAAGAACCCACTGTTCCCCTTCACGCCTTTGTGGAGGGGTTAGGGGTGGTCCTTCTTTGCACTTGCCCTACAGGGAACGCCGCCTAAAGGCGTGAACAAAGGGGGAAGAGTGCATGGTCGCAACGGTGCCGACGGTCGCCTATCTCGGACTCGAGGCGCGCGGCGTGGAGGTGCAGTGCAACCTCGTCCCCGGGGTGCCCGGCTTCATCGTCGTCGGCCTGCCCGACAAGGCGGCGCAGGAAGGCCGCGAGCGCGTTCGCGCGGCGATCGCCGCGATCGGGCTGTCGCTGCCGCCCAAGCGCGTCACCATCAACCTGTCGCCTGCCGACCTGCCCAAGGAAGGCAGCCATTTCGACCTGCCGATCGCGCTGGCGGTGCTGGCGGCGATGGGCATCGTCGATGCCGAAACGCTGAGCGGCTATGTCGTGGTCGGCGAATTGGGGCTGGACGGGCGGATCGGCGCGTCGCCGGGGGTCTTGCTGGCGGCAATGCACGCGGCGGAGACCGGGCGCGGACTGGTCTGTCCCGAGGTACAGGGCCCCGAGGCTGCCTGGGCAGGCAATGTCGAAGTGGTCGCCGCCCCCGGTCTCCTGCCGCTGCTCAACCACTTCAAGGGCTCGCGCCTGCTGCCGCCCGCGCCGATGGGCGAAGTCGCCGAGCGCGCTCACGGCCCCGATCTGGCGCAGGTCAAAGGCCAGGAGACCGCCAAGCGCGCTTTGGAGATCGCCGCGGCGGGCGGACACAATCTGCTGATGGTCGGGCCGCCCGGCGCGGGCAAATCGCTGATGGCCGCGTGCCTGCCCGGCATCTTGCCCGAACTGACGCCCGCCGAGGCGCTCGAAGTGTCGATGGTCCAGTCGGTCGCCGGCGAATTATCGGGCGGGCGGCTGATCCGCACCCGTCCGTTCCGCAGCCCGCACCATTCGGCGTCGATGGCCGCGCTCACCGGCGGCGGGCTGCGGGTGAAGCCAGGTGAGGTCAGCATGGCGCATCTCGGCATCCTGTTCCTCGACGAGCTGCCCGAGTTCCAGCGCGCTGTGCTCGACTCGTTGCGCCAGCCGCTCGAGACGGGCAATGTCACCGTCGCGCGGGCCAATGCGCATGTGACCTATCCTGCCCGGGTCCAGCTGGTCGCGGCGATGAACCCCTGCCGTTGCGGCCATCTGGGGGATGCCGCGCTGGCGTGCAGCCGCGCGCCGAAATGCGCCGCGGATTACCAGGCCAAGGTTTCGGGGCCGATGCTCGACCGCATCGACCTGCATGTCGATGTTCCCGCCGTCAGCGCCGCCGACCTGACCCTCCCGCCGCCGTCCGAAGGTTCCGCCGAAGTGCGGGCAAGGGTCGAGGCGGCGCGCGTCGTCCAGACGGCGCGCTATGGCTCCGATGGCCCGCGCACCAATGCGGAAGCCGATGGGGCCGTGCTGGAACGGCATTGCACGCCCGACGAACCCGGCCGCAAGCTCCTTGCCCAGGCCAGCGAAGCGATGCGGCTGTCGGCGCGCGGCTACACGCGCATCCTGCGCGTTGCGCGCACCATCGCCGATCTGGCGGACAGCGAAACCGTCGGCCGCATCCACATTGCCGAAGCGCTCAGTTACCGGCGGCAGGCGCCCCGCAGCTGACGTTGCGTCCGCGCCCGCCGCTTGCTAGGCGCCCCCGGGCAAGCGGGCGTGGTGGAACTGGTAGACGCGCCGGACTCAAAATCCGGTTCCGCAAGGAGTGTGGGTTCGATTCCCACCGCCCGCACCATTTTGCTGGGACGCTCGCAGGATGCACAGTTACGATGTCCTGATCGTCGGTGCCGGCCATGCCGGGGCGCAGGCGGCGATGCTGTTGCGTCAGCAGGGCTTTACCGGATCGGTGGCGATGGTCGGCGACGAGCCCGAGCTGCCTTACGAACGCCCGCCGCTGTCGAAGGAATATTTCTCGGGCGACAAGACGTTCGAGCGGATCATGATCCGGCCCGAAACCTTCTGGCGCGAGCGCAATATCGAAGTCTTGACCGGGCACCGCGTCACCGCGGTCGACCCGGTGGCCAGGACCGTGGACATCGAAAACGGCCTGACCTTCGGTTATGGCAGCCTGATCTGGGCCGCCGGCGGCGCGCCGCGCATGCTGCCGTGCGATGGCTGGGACTTGCGCGGCGTTCACACCGTGCGGACGCGCGCCGATGCCGATGCGATGATGGCCGCGCTCGACACGACACAGCAGGTGGTGATCGTCGGCGGCGGCTATATCGGGCTGGAAGCCGCCGCCGTGCTCGCCAAGGCCGGCAAGTCGGTGACGGTGCTCGAAGCGCTGCCGCGGGTGCTGGCCCGGGTCGCCGGAGAACCGCTGTCGCGTTTCTACGAGGCCGAGCACCGGGCGCACGGAGTCGACATACGCCTGAACGCGCAGATGAGCGCCTTCGTTGGCGAAGACGGCGCGCTGACCGGCGGGCGCATGGCCGATGGCGAAGTGATTGCGGCGCAGATGGCGATCGTCGGCATCGGCATCGTGCCCGCCGTCGCGCCGCTGATCGCGGCGGGGGCGCAAGGCGGCAACGGCGTGGAGGTCGACGAATTTTGCCGGACCTCGCTGCCCGATATTTACGCCATCGGCGACTGCGCCTCGCACAGCAACGGCTTCACTGCCGGGGCGCGCATCCGCCTGGAATCGGTGCAGAACGCCAACGACCAGGCGACGACCGCGGTCCGCGCCATCCTCGGCGATCCGCAGCCCTATCGCGCGGTGCCCTGGTTCTGGTCGAACCAGTATGACCTGCGCCTGCAGACCGTCGGCCTGTCGACCGGCCATGACGATCTGGTGCTGCGCGGCGATCCGGCGACGCGCAGTTTCTCGGTGATCTACCTCAAGGACGGCAGGGTCATCGCGCTCGATTGCGTCAACGCCACCAGGGATTATGTCCAGGGCCGCAAGCTCATCGTCGATGGCCTGTCCCCCGACAAGGCGTCGCTCGCCGACACTGGCATCTTGCTCAAGTCGCTCGCCGCCTGAACGCCGACGGAGGGCGATGCGGCAAGGCACCTTCCCCAATCTCCCTTCCCCCCTTAATGCCGCGCCATGCCCGACACCGTCTCCTTCGGCTACGAAGACATCCCTGCGACCGAAAAGACCGCTCGCGTCGGCGAAGTCTTCACCAACGTCGCCCGCAATTACGACCGCATGAACGACGCCATGTCCGGCGGCATGCACCGGCTGTGGAAGGACCAGTTCGTCGCGCGGGTGAAGCCGCGGCGGGACGAATATATCCTCGATATGGCGGGCGGTACCGGCGACATCGCCTTTCGCATGGCCAAGTCGGGCGCGGCGATCACCGTCGCGGACATCAATGCCGAGATGCTGGCGGTGGGGATCGATCGCGCCGCCTCGCGTGGCGTGGACGGGCTGGTCTGGACCGAGGCCAATGCCGAGGCGCTGACCTTCCCCGACCGCAGCTTCGACGCTTACACCATCGCCTTCGGCATCCGCAACGTGACCGACATCCCGGCGGCGTTGCGTGAGGCGCACCGTGTGCTCAAATTCGGCGGGCGCTTCTTCTGCCTCGAATTCTCGACCACCGTCTGGCCGGGTTTCGGCGACGTGTACGATGCCTATTCGCACCGGATCGTCCCGAAGCTGGGGCAGATGATCGCGGGCGACGCGGACAGCTATCGCTACCTCATCGAATCGATCCGCCGCTTTCCGGACATGCCCAGGTTCGAGGCGATGATCCGCGATGCGGGTTTCGCGCGCACCCGGGTCGAACCGATTTTGGGCGGGCTGGTGGCGATCCATAGCGGCTGGAAGATTTGACCAGTTCGACGACCCATGTCTGGCGGCTGTGGAAATGGGGCCGCACGCTCGCGCGTCATGGCGCGCTGCGCGGCCTGCAGCGCGATCCGAACACGCCGCCGCACGTCCGACGCGCGATCAAGTTTCTGCAGATCGGCACGTTCGCGCCGCAAAAACCGCAATATGCCCAAGCCTTCCGCGCCATCGGCCCGGCCGCGATCAAGCTCGGCCAGACGCTCGCGACCCGCGCCGACATCGTCGGCGAAGATGCGGCGCACGATCTGCTCAGCCTGCAGGATCGCTTGCCGCCGCTGCCGTTCGCCGTGATCTGCGCCGCGATCGAACGCGGCCTCGGCAAGCCGATCAATGAACTGTTCGCCTCGATCGAGGAAGAGCCCGTCGGCGCCGCCTCCATCGCGCAGGTCCACCGCGCCGTCACCACCGATGGCGCCACCGTCGCGGTCAAGGTTCTCCGCCCCGGCATCCCCGAGATTTTCGCGCGCGATATCGAGACCTATGACTGGGCCGCCGCGCAGCTCGAGGCCGCAGGGGGCGAATTCGCCCGCCTCCGCCCGCGCCTGACCATCGCCACCTTCCGCCAATGGACATTGCGCGAGCTCGACCTGCGCCGCGAAGCCGCCTCGGCGTCCGAACTGGCCGAGGGGATGACCGCCGAACCGGGGTTCCGCATTCCGGTGATCGACTGGCAGCGCACGTCCCGCAGCGTGCTGACGCTCGAATGGATCGACGGAATCAAATTGAGCGACACGGCGGCGCTCGACGCCGCGGGGGTCGACCGCAAGGACCTCGCCCACCGCCTGGTCCACGCCTTCCTGCGCCAGGCGATCGCCGACGGCTTCTTTCATGCCGACATGCATCAGGGCAATCTGTTCGCGACAGCAAGCGGCGATCTCGTGGCGATCGATTTCGGCATCATGGGCCGGATCGACAAGCGCGCGCGGCAATGGCTCGCCGAAATCCTCTATGGCCTGATCACCGGCAATTACCGCCGCGTCGCCGAGATCCATTTCGAGGCGCAATATGTGCCCGCGCATCACAATGTCGCCGAATTCGCCACGGCGCTGAGGAGCGTGGGCGAGCCGATGCGCGGCATGTCGGTCAAGGATATGTCGATCGGCAACATGCTCGACAGCCTGTTCGCCATCACCCGCGATTTCGACATGGTTACGCAGCCGCATTTGCTGCTGCTGCAAAAGACGATGGTGATGGTCGAAGGGGTCGCGACGCAGCTCGATCCCGACATCAACATGTGGGACATTTCGGAACCATTGGTACGCGGCTGGATCCGCGACGAGCTCGGTCCTGAAGCCAGGCTGGCCGATCGGCTGGTCGAGGATTTCAGGACGCTGTCGCGCCTCCCCGAACTGGTCCGCCGGATCGAAGTGCAATTCCCCGCCCCTGGCGGCGCTCCACCCGAATTGCCCCTGATCCCCGTCAACATCGTCAGTGCCGATGTCGGCAAAGGCTGGCTCGGCTATGCGCTGACCGCGCTGCTGGCCGGCGTGGCTGGCGCGGCAGCGGTGCAACTCCTACACTAAGGCGGTGCACGGCAAGCGCATCCTCCTCATCGTCGGCGGCGGAATTGCCGCCTACAAGGCGCTCGAGCTCGTCCGCCTGATCCGCAAGGGCGGCGGCAGCGTGCGATGCGTCCTGACCGCAAGCGGCGCGCAATTCGTTACCCCGCTCTCGCTCGCCGCGCTCAGCGAACAGCAGGTTTACACCAGCCTGTGGGACCTGAAGGACGAAACCGAGATGGGCCATATCCAGCTCAGCCGCGAAGCCGATCTGGTCGTCGTCGCGCCCGCCACCGCCGATCTGCTGGCGAAGATGGCTGCGGGGATCGCCGACGATCTCGCCACGACGCTGCTGCTCGCCACCGACAAGCCGGTGCTGACCGCGCCGGCGATGAATGTGCGGATGTGGCTGCACCCCGCGACCCACCGCAACGTCGCCCAACTGCGCGCGGACGGGGTGACCGTTCTCGATCCCGATGAAGGCGAAATGGCCTGCGGTGAATTCGGCCCCGGCCGCTTGCCCGAACCGCAGGCGATCTATGACGCGATCCAGGCTCAACTGAATGCCTAACTCCGTTTGCCCTGAGCTTGTCGAAGAGCCGTCCTTTTCTCCGGGCGGCACGAACGCGGATGGAAAGTAAGGACGGAGCTTCGACAGGCTCAGCCCAAACGGGTTTCGGCAGGCTTGAAGGCAAACACGCGCTCGTCACCGCCGGCCCGACGCATGAGCCGATCGACCCGGTACGCTATCTCGCCAACCGCAGTTCGGGGAAGCAGGGCTTTGCCATTGCCGCCGCCCTCGCCGCGCGGGGCGCGCGCGTCACGCTGATCGCCGGGCCGGTAAATCTATCCACCCCCGATAGCGTTACCCGCATCGATGTCGAAACCGCGCGCGAAATGGCCGCGGCGGTCGAAGCCGCCCTCCCCGCCGATATTGCCGTAATGACCGCCGCCGTCGCCGACTGGCGCGTCGAGGCCATAGGTCAGAAGATCAAGAAGGGCGCCGATGGCCCGCCCACTCTCGAACTCGTCGAAAACCCCGATATTCTTGCCGGCCTCGCCAAAAACTTGCGGCGTCCCGGCCTGCTGATCGGCTTCGCCGCCGAAACCGAAAACATGCTCGCTCACGCCCAAGCCAAGCTTGCCCGCAAAGGCTGCGACTGGATCGTCGCCAACGATGTGTCGGCCGACCCGATGGGCGGCGAAACCAACCGGGTGCATATCATCACCGCGAACGGCGTCGAAAGCTGGCAACGGATGTCCAAGGACGCGATTGCCGCCAGGCTCGCCGACCGCATCGCCGGGGTGCGGCCAGACCATTAGCGCCTGGAGACGGCGTTAGACTTGCCGCTGATCTGCCTGCACGCCAAATAGGTGAACGTCCATAAGGGCCATCAGCATGTCGGACGATCTGCCCGCTTTCGTCACGGGCGCAACTCTACGCGACGACCTCCGCCGCATCGGCATCGCCGCCGGTGACACGGTGATGGTCCACGCTGCCATGCGCAAGGTCGGCCCGCTCCTCAACGGCCCGGACGCGCTGACGCGTGCCCTGCTCGACGTGCTCGGGCCGGAAGGCACGATGATGGTCTATACCAGCTGGGACAGCGTGCATGACGATCTGATGGACGGCGATGGCCGTGTCCTGCCCGAGTGGCGGGACCATGTGCCCGGCTTCGATATAGCCGCCTCTCGAGCCGTGCGGATGAACGGCGCGATCGCCGAATTCGTCCGCACCACGCCCGGGGCGCGGCGCAGCGCAAATCCCGGAGCCTCCGTCGCCGCTCTCGGCAAGCTGGCCGATTGGATCACGGCCGATCATCCCCAGAATTACGGGTTTGGACCGGGCACGCCGCTGGCGAAGTTGGTCGAGGTGAAAGGCCGCGTGCTGATGGTGGGAGCGCCGTGGGACACCATGACGCTGGTCCATCACGCCGATCATCTGGCGGACATTCCCGACAAGAACATGGTGCGGCACGAAGTCCCGTTCGCCGGCGTGGGCGGCACCGAATGGCGGTTCATGGAGGAATTCGACACGACCGAGCCGATCCTCGACGGAATGCCCGAAAACTATATCGAACAGATCGTCCAGGCTTTCGTGGCCGAAGGGAACGGCCGTGAAGGATTGATCGGGCAGGCGCGCTCCCTGTTGGTCGAGGCCGAGCCGCTATGTGCTTTCGCGATCTCCTGGCTGGAACGCTGGGCCGCCGATCATTCGTAAGCCGCAGCGTGCCCGATGACCGCCCTGCTGACGTTCATAGCGGCGGACCGACCGCCACCATCAAGAGCGAGCTATCCCAACACGTGTTCGCGGTGGTCAAACCCGGGCCTGTGCTCCACCGCGCGGCGCTTGGCGAGCGCTGTCTTGATCAGCAGGCGGACGAACTTGGCGCTGTCCGACAGGATGCGGCTCTTGTCGAAACAGGCGTCCGCGCCGGCGTCCAGCGCCGCCTTCTCCTCTTCGCTGCCCTCCTTGGTCGACGACGACACGACGACGATCGGCGCGTGCGGGTAGAATCTCAATTCCTCGAGCAATTCCAGCCCGTTGACCCCCGGCATGTTGAGATCGAGCGTGATGATCGTCGGCTGGAACGTGGCCATTAGCTGCCGCGCCGTCGGCACGTCGGGCGCGACCGCGATCTCGCTCCACACCGCCTGATCGGCCAGCAACTGTTCGACCATCGCCCTGATGGTCAGGGAATCATCGATAATCAGGACACGCCCGCTTAACATCGCAACTGGTTCTCTATCCCTGGCGCCGACCATGCCCGTCAGAGGTTAAGCTGTTGTTATCATGCCAAACAGCGGCACCTTAGCGCCGCCGATGACACGCCCCGCGCCAACCGCTAATCACGGCGCATGCCCGACATCCCGATCTCCATCCTGCGGCTGCCTCACGGCGAGGGCCTGCCGCTGCCCGCTTATGCGACCAGCGGCGCGGCGGGGATGGACGTGGTCGCGGCGGAGGATCACGACCTTGCGCCGGGCAAGCGCCATGCGGTCGCCACCGGCTTTGCGATGGCCATTCCCGCAGGCTATGAGGTTCAGGTCCGCCCGCGCTCGGGCCTCGCCCTCAAGCACGGCGTCACCTGCCTCAACACGCCCGGCACGATCGACAGCGACTATCGCGGCGAAGTGAAGATCATCCTGGCCAATTTGGGGTCTGAGCCGTTTGAAATCCGTCGCGGAGACCGCATTGCCCAGCTGGTCCCCGCCCCCGTCCAGCATGCCGTGCTGAGTGAAGTGACGACCCTGGACGCGACCGCGCGCGGCAGTGGCGGGTTCGGTTCGACCGGGCAGCGGTGAGCCTCAGCGACGACCAGCTCGACCGCTATGCGCGGCAGATGGTGCTGCGCGAGATCGGCGCGGTCGGGCAATTGCGGCTGCGCGCAAGCCACGCGGTGCTGATCGGCGCGGGCGGGATCGGCTCGCCCGCTGCGCTTTACCTCGCGGCGGCAGGAGTCGGCCGTATCACCTTGATCGACAACGACAAAGTGTCGCTGGCCAACCTCCAGCGGCAGATCGTCTTCACCACCGCCGACCTCAATGCCAGTAAGGTGGAGGTCGCGAGTTCGCGCCTCACCGCCCTCAACCCCGACATTGCAATCGTTACGTACGACACCCGTATCGCCATCGGCAACGCTGCTGGCCTCATTGCCGGCGCCGATGTAATCATCGACGGTTCGGACAATTTCGCCACCCGCCTCGCCGTCGCCGATGCCGCCTGGGCGGCGCATATCCCGCTGGTCTCGGCGGCCATCGGCCAGTTTCACGGGCAGCTCGGCACCTTCCGCGGCTGGGAGCCCGACAGGCCCTGTTACCGCTGCTATGTCGGCGATGCGTTCGACGCGGACGATTGCGACACTTGCGCCGAACTGGGCGTGCTGGGCGCCATGACCGGCTGGCTGGGCAGCATGGCCGCGCTCGAGGCGATTCGCTGCCTCCACCCGTTCGGCGAGGATCAGGCAGGAAAATTGCACCTGATCGACGGCCTCGCTCCGTCGCTTCGCACCCTCCGCCTGCCCAAGGATTCGAGCTGCAAAACCTGCGGCGTGCAACCCGCCGCTTGACTCTCGCGTTCGACTGACGAAACTAGAACAAACCACGAACTATGATTCACGCGCTGCCTCTTGCGGCGGGGCTCGCTATGCCCGCGTCAACCAATGCCCCGCGTCCGGGTGACGCCTGGGGGGCACGCCTTGCGGCATTGCTCGCCAAGCCCGCGCTGCACGAATTCGCGGCGGTGGAGGGCAATGCGGCGAGCGCCAGCGCCTTCGCCCTGCTCGCCAATCCCACGCTCAAGCCGGCCCTGTGGCTACGCGAATATCACGCCCAACGTCAGTCGGGCCGCATCTATGCTCCCGGCCTTGTCGAGCTGGGCATTGACCCTTCTCGACTGGTGCTGGTGACCACGCCCGATGCCAAGTCGCTGCTGAAAGCGGCGGTGGACGGCTTGCGCTGCGGCGATCTGGGTCTTGTGTTGATCGAATTATGGGGCCGCGCGCCTGCGCTCGATCTGACGGCGACACGCCGCCTCACGCTCGCGGCCGAGCGCTCGGGCGTGAAGGCCCTGCTCGTTCGCGCCGATGCCGAGCCCGAACCCAGCGCCGCCTGGACGCGCTGGAAGATCGGCGCCGCGCCGTCCGCGCCCTTTGCTGCCGAGGCGCCCGGCCATGCTTGTTTCTCAATCGAATTGCTCCGTGACCGTGCCGGATGTCCCGGCTTTGCCACGGAACTGGAGTGGAACCGTGACGACCGCCAATTCCGTGAACCGCGTCTTCCTGGCGCTGTGGCTCCCTTTTCTGTCGACCGAGCGCTTGATCCGGGATGGCGCCGTACCGGCTGACAAGCCGGTCGCGACGGTCGAGCGCAATGCCAACGCCATGCGCATCGCCCAGATAGGTGAGGAGGCTGCGCGTCTCGGGCTGAACCCGGGCACGACGCTTGCCGATGCGCGCGCGTTGCTGCCCGAGCTGGTCGTTCATGACGATGCGCCCCAAGATGATCTTGCGCTGCTCGAATGGCTGGCCGATGCCTGCGACCGCTACACGCCGATGGTCGCGATCATCGAGCGGGACGGGCTGATATTCGATCTGACCGGCTGCCTGCCTCCCGAAACCGTTATCGTGGACGTGGCCGCGCGGCTGATGCGGCTTGGGTTGACGGTGCGTGACGGGATTGGCTCGACGCCGGAAATGGCGATGGCGCGCGCCCGCTTTGGCATTGCATCGGTAGCCGCTTTGCCGGTCGCCGCCCTGGGCATTCCCGCCGAGGCGCAACTGGCCCTGCAACGCGCCGGGCTGAAGACCGTTGGGGCGGTCGCCGCACGCCCGCGCGGAGCGTTGGCGGCACGGTTCGGTGCGGACCTGCTGTTCCGCCTGCTCCGCCTGACCGGCGAAGAAGATTCCCGGATCACGCCCCGCCGCGTCCCGCCCGCGATCTTCGCCATTCGCCGCTTCGCCGAACCGGTCGCGCGGGTCGAGGATGTCCTCACCGCCTTGCGCGAATTGATGATCGAAGCGTGCGCCGAGCTCGAACGCCGCGGGGAAGGTGCGCGGTCCCTGCGCGCGACGCTGTACCGCAGCGACAATGACGTCCGCTCGCTCGCGGTGGAAACCGGACGTCCCGTACGCGATCCGA
Organism: uncultured Sphingomonadaceae bacterium; assembly: GCA_964246315.1. Taxonomy (GTDB): domain Bacteria; phylum Pseudomonadota; class Alphaproteobacteria; order Sphingomonadales; family Sphingomonadaceae; genus Sphingomonas_O. Next base: position 42,810 of record CAXTPT010000017.1, read on the forward strand.
AGGCCATTGCCCGCTTGTACGACGAGCGCATCGGCACGCTCGCGGACCCGCTCGACCCCGGTTTCGGCTATGATATTATCCGCCTTGACGTCGCCGCCGCCGAACCGCTGGCAAGCGCCGCATCCGATTTGATTGGCACTTGTGAATCGTGTGAATCGACCGCCGCCCTTAGCGATCGTCTGGGTACGCGATTGGGGCCCGGACATGTCGTCCGCCTCGCCCCCGCCGACACCCATATTCCCGAACAGGCGCAGCTGGCCCTGCCCGCCGTCGAAGAGCGCCGCCCCGAAAACTTCGCCCCTGCCGAACCGGGAGAGCCGCCGCTCAGGCCGCTTTACCTGTTCGATCCGCCCGAACCGGTGAAAGTGACCGCCGCGCAGGTCCCCGACGGTCCGCCCGCGCAGTTCCAGTGGCGCCGCAAATCCCACCGCGTCGCCCGCAGCGAAGGTCCGGAACGCATCGCCGCTGAATGGTGGACGCGGCTTGGTGGCGAACAGCCCGGCAAAGGCGGGCTGACTCGTGATTATTTCCGCGTCGAAGATGTTCGGGGACGCCGTTTCTGGCTGTTCCGCCATGGGCTTTATAGCGAAAAGGACACGCCGCGCTGGTACATTCACGGGCTGCTGGCATGACCGCATGGGCCGAACTGGCGGCCGCCACCAATTTTTCGTTCCTGCGCGGCGCGAGCCATCCGTCCGACATGGTCTACGCAGCCCACCGCCTGGGCATGACCGCGATCGGCATAGCCGACCGCAACACCGTGGCGGGCGTGGTCCGGGCCTATGTTGCTGCGCGCGACGCGCCGATCACCGCGCGACAAAACCTGCTTCGGCACAAAAAGACTTTAGGCCAGCCTGAGATCATCACCCCCGAGGAGGAACTGGGCTTCAGTCAATTCAACGTGCGCCTGGTGGTCGGCGCAAGACTGGCGTTCAGCGACGGGGCGCCGGATATCATCGCCTATCCGCGCACCCGCAAGGGCTGGGGCCGGCTGACACGGCTGCTCACCGTCGGCAATCTGCGCGCGGAAAAGGGCTGCATCCTGCGCTTGCCCGACCTGCTCGCGCACCTTGAGGACCTGTGCCTGATCGTCGTGGCGCAGCCATTTGCACCAACGGCCTCGCAACGCTCTGCACCGCTCAGCCCCAAACGCTACACCGGTAATTTTAGGCCCGAGCAATTCGGCACGGCGGAGTTGTTCGAGCCGCAGGCCGCCGGCGCGCCCATGGGCCGTGAAGCTTATGCCTGCCTGTTACGCAGCCTTGCCGGAAAGGCGCCCGACCATATCTGGCTGGGCGCCGCCCCCAGCTTCGACGGCCGCCACAAACGCGGCTTGGCCACGCTGAAAGCGCTTTCGGCGGAGACGGGCGTGCCGCTCGTGGCGATCAGTGACGCCCTGTATGCGACGCGCGACGACCGCCCCTTGCACGATATCGTCACCTGCATCCGCGAAGGCACGACGGTGGCGCGCGCGGGACGGTTGCTCGAAGCCAATGGCGAACGGCATCTGAAAGACCCGGTCGAACTCGCCCGGCTGTTCGCCAAGGTGCCCGAAGCCATTGCCGCCCAGCAGGACATTCTCGACCGCATCGACTTCACGCTCGATCAGCTGCGCTATGAATATCCGCACGAACCGGTGCCCGAGGGCTGGGAGCCGATGGACTGGCTCGAGCACATCACGATGGACGCGGCGCACGAACGTTATCCGGAGGGCATTCCCGACAAAGAGCAGGCGATGCTTCATGACGAGTTTACGCTCGTTCGGGCTCGCAATTACGCTTATTATTTTCTGACGGTCCACGACATCGTCAGATATGCGCGAGGGCTCGATCCGCCGATCCTGTGCCAGGGGCGCGGGTCGGCGGCGAATTCGATGATCTGCTTCCTGCTCGGGATCACCTCGGTCGATCCCGCCAAGCACGGCCTGCTCTTCTCGCGTTTCGTCTCCTCCGAACGCAACGAGCCGCCCGACATCGACGTCGATTTCGAGCATGAGCGGCGCGAACAGGTGATGCAGTATATCTACGACCGCTACGGCCGCCACCGTGCCGGCATCGTCGCCACCGTCATTCACTACCGCCCGCGCTCGGCGGTGCGCGAAGTCGGCAAGGCGCTGGGGCTGACCGAGGATCTGACTCAGCGGATGACATCGACCGTCTGGGGCAGTTTCGCCGACAAGCTCGAAGACGAGCGGGTCGAACAAAGCGGATTCAGCCTGGAAAATCCACAGATCGCGCGGCTCAAACATCTGGTCGATCAACTGCTCAATGCCCCGCGCCATTTGTCGCAGCATGTCGGCGGATTCGTGCTGACCGAGGACCGGCTCGACGAAACCGTCCCGCTGCACTGGGGCGCGATGGAGGACCGCACCTTCGTCGAATGGGACAAGGACGATATCGACGCGCTGGGGTTGATGAAAGTCGATGTGCTCGCGCTCGGCATGCTGACCTGCATTCGCAAGGCCTATGCTTTGATGCGCGAGCATGGCCTTGGCGATCACACGCTGGAGGTGGACCTGGGCTCGGACGATCCGGCGGTCTACAACATGCTCGGCAAGGGCGACAGCATCGGCGTGTTCCAGGTCGAAAGCCGCGCGCAGATGAACATGCTGCCGCGCCTGAAGCCTGTGGAACTTTACGATCTGGCCATCCAGGTCGCGATCGTTCGTCCCGGGCCGATCCAGGGCAATATGGTTCACCCCTATTTGCGGCGCAGACAAGGCATTGAGCACTGGAATTTTCCCGCTCCCGCCCCGCCGCACGATCCGCACGAGTTGGACGACATTCTTGGCAAAACGCTCGGCGTGCCGCTGTTTCAGGAACAGGCCATGCGGTTGGCGATCACCGCTGCCGATTTCACTCCCGACGAAGCCAACCAGCTCCGCCGCGCCATGGCGACTTTCCGCCATGTCGGCGGCATGCCGCGCTTCGAGGAAAAGATGGTCGGCGGGATGATGGCGCGGGGTTATGAGGAGGAGTTCGCCCGGCGCTGTTTCGAGCAGATCAAGGGCTTCGGGAGCTATGGTTTTCCGGAGAGCCACGCGCTTAGCTTCGCGCGGCTGGTGTATGTTTCCTCATGGATCAAATATTACCAGCCGGCGGTGTTCTGCGCCGCGTTGCTCAATTCGCAGCCGATGGGGTTCTACGCCCCTGCCCAGATCGTCCGCGACGCGCGCGAACATGGCGTCGATGTGCGCGAAATCTGCGTCAACGCCAGCCGCTGGGATAACCGGATCGAAACGGATAGCCCCAAAGCTGCCGTCCGCCTTGGCTTTCGCCAGATCGACGGTTTCAAGGAGGATTGGGGCATGTCCATCGCAGCCGCTGCGCCTTATTCCTCGATCGAAGACCTCGCCCGCCGGGCGGGACTTCCCGCGCGCGCGCTGCGTCTCCTTGCCGATGCCGATGCGCTGGGATCGCTGGGGCACACCCGCCGCGACGGGCTGTGGGAAGTACGGCGGACGCCCGGCACTATGCTGCCGCTCTTTGCGTACGGCCATGCCCCCGAGCTCGCCGACGAACCCGATGCAGGGCTTCCCGCAATGCCGCTGAGCGAGGAAGTGGTGGCCGATTACCAGGTCATGCGCGTGTCGCTGAAGGATCATCCGATGACCTTCCTGCGCGGGATCTTCGCGGACGAAGGGGTCGCCAGTTGCGCCGAATATGCCGATCGCCGCAACGGCAGCCGAGTCAAGGTGGCGGGCGTGGTCCTCGTCCGCCAGCGGCCGGGCAAGGGCAACGCCATTTTCGTGACGCTCGAGGACGAGAGCGGGGTCTGCAATCTCGTGCTGTGGGCGCGGACGTTCGAGCGCTTCCGGCTCGAGGTGATGGCGGCGCGGGTGCTGCTTGCGGAAGGAGAAGTGCAACGCAGTCCCGAGGGCGTGATGCATTTGATGGTCGACCGGGTGTGGGACCGCACGCGCGAGCTTAAGCGGCTGTCGGAGGATCACACACCCCAGCTAATCCTGGCCCGCGCCGACGTGTTCGAGCATCCTCAGGCGCCGCGCAACAACGTGCCCCGCGGCAGCCATCCGCGCGACGTGCGGATCCTGCCGAACTCGCGCGATTTCCACTGATCAGCTGCCGTCGAACCCGAAATTGAGGAAGCTCGGCACCGGCCCGTTCCAATCGTCGTCCTGCCTGACGGTCTTGGGTTCGGCGGACTTGGGCGCGGTGGGCTTTGGCGCGGTGGGCTTGGGATCGGCCGCCTTGCGCGGCTCGGCCTTGCGGCGCGCGGCGGGCTTGGCTTGCTCGGTCTCGGCCGGCTGCGGCGCAGGCTCGGCCTTGGCCGCCGGTTTGCCCCTTCCCTGGCGAGGCTTCTCCGCCGTGACGGCCGCCTCAGCAGCAGCTTTCGGCGCCTTACCGACGCGCTCGATCGTCGTCGCGGTCAGCTTCTCGATATTGGCGATGGCCTCGGCATCCTCGGGCGTCACGAGGGTGAACGCCTTGCCGGTCGCCCCCGCGCGGCCGGTGCGGCCGATGCGGTGGACGTAATCGTCGGGATGCCACGGCACGTCGTAATTGACGACATGGCTGACGCCCTTGACGTCGAGGCCGCGTGCCGCGACGTCGGATGCGACGAGGACGGTGATGTCGCCGCTCTTGAACCGGTCGAGTTCGCGGATCCGTTCGGCCTGAGCCATGTCGCCCTGGATCTGGCCGGCCTTGAAACCGGCGCGCGACAGGTTCTGCGCCAAATCGCGCACCGTCGTCTTGCGGTTGGAAAAGACGATGACCGACGACGCGCCCTCGGCGCGCAGAATGTCGATCAGCGCGTCCTTCTTGCCGCGCGACGACACCTCGACCAGCCGCTGCTCGATATTGAGATTGGCCGATGCCGGCCGCGCCACTTCAACCTGCTTGGGGTTGGACAGGAACTTGTCGGCCAGCTTCTTGATCGGCGCGGGCATCGTTGCCGAGAACAGCAGGGTTTGCCGGTCCTTGGGCAGCTTGGTGCAGATCGTCTCGATATCGGGGATGAAGCCCATGTCGAGCATGCGGTCCGCCTCGTCGATCACCAGCAGGTTGCAGCCGGTAAGCAGGATCTTGCCGCGCTCGAACAGGTCCATCAGCCGCCCGGGCGTGGCGATGAGGACATCGACGCCCTTTTCCAGGGCCTTGACCTGATCGCCCATCTGCACGCCGCCGATCAGCAGCGCCATCGAGAGCTTGTGATATTTGCCGTATTTCTCGAAATTCTCGGCAACCTGCGCGGCCAATTCGCGCGTCGGCTCGAGGATCAGGCTGCGCGGCATGCGCGCACGGGCCCGGCCATTGCCGAGAATGTCGATCATCGGCAGCACGAACGCGGCGGTCTTGCCCGTCCCGGTCTGCGCAATGCCGATCAGGTCGCGCATCATCAATACGTTGGGGATCGCCTGCCGCTGGATCGGGGTGGGCTCCGAATAGCCGGACTCGTTCACCGCGCGCAGCAACTCGTCCGAAAGATGAAGGTCGGCGAAGCTCATTATCACGCCCGGTGGGAAGACGGCTCGGCGATGCGGGCGCAAGGCTCTCAAGTCAAGCTAGGCGCATCGCCGCCGCTACTTATCCAATTCCAGGGTCTTGAACTTGTCGATACTGCACTGGCCGCCCATCCGGCTGTGGATCATATCCCGGCCGGCGCAAATTCTGCCGTCCTCGGTCGGCGTCAGGTAAAAGCCGCGATAGTAATCGAGCGCCGGGCAATCATCGTCCAGCAGCGCGCGCAGCCGCTTGCCGCCGCGCATCATCAGGTCGACCGCATCGGCCTTGAACACCGCTGCCGCGGCCAGCCCGTTCACCGAAATGCATTTGGGCCCGCCCTTTTCCTTCCAGCGCAAGCGCCGCAGCGGTTGTACCGGCGGCGCGGGGGCGGCAGGCACACGGATCACGATCCGCTGACGAATGGTCAGCTGAGCCAGTTCGAACGGTTCGCCTGCGCTTGCGGCGGCTATGGCGAGGACGTAGGCGAGGATCGTCAAGACAGGCTGCTCATTGCGAGCAGCGGCCGTGGGGTCAAGCGGTTGAACAAGCCATGAATTCGACCGTCGAATTGCTCCGCGAGAGATTGGCGCCCAACCGGATCGTCACCGATCCGGGCGATATGGAACCCTGGCTGCGTGATTGGCGCGGACTGTATCACGGCCGCGCGCTGGCGCTGGTCGAGCCGCGTACGACCGCCGAGGTCGCCGAAACCGTGCGCATCGCCAGCCAGACCGGCACGCCTGTGGTGCCCCAGGGCGGCAACACCTCGATGGTCGGCGGCGCGACGCCCGATGCCAACGGACGGGCGCTGATCGTGTCACTCCGGCGGATGAACGCAGTGCGCATGATCGATCAGGACGCGCGACTGGCGGTGGTCGAGGCTGGCGTGATCCTCGAACACCTGCATCATGCCGCCGAGAGCGCAGGATTGCGTTTCCCACTGACCCTTGGGGCACGCGGATCGGCCACGGTGGGCGGGCTGGTGTCGACCAATGCCGGCGGCACGCAGGTGCTGCGCT
>CAXTPT010000018.1:0-2949 GCA_964246315.1 uncultured Sphingomonadaceae bacterium
AGGTGACGCGGACCGACGACCCCAATTTCGTGCGGATCGACCTGGCGCTGCGCGACGATGCGGGGCAGCCGGCGGGGGCGCTGAGCCTGGCGAGGCCGGTGCAATGAGGGCAGCTATTCCCTCTCCCGCTCGGCTTTGCCGAGTCGACCTCCCCCGCAAGCGGGAGAGGGAAGGGGGTTTCACCCTCGTCGAAATGATGGTCGCGCTGCTGATCTTCGGCATGCTCGCGGCGGCGGGCGTGATGCTGTTCAGCGGGGCGGTGCGCGCGCAGACCTCGGCGTCGGCGCGGCTCGATAAGGATGCGGGCGAGCAGCGCATGGTGGCGCTGTTCACCGCCGATCTGGCCCAAGCGCAGGCGCGCGTCTGGCGCGGCGAGGACGGCGGCGCGCGCCCGGCTTTCGGGGGAACCAATGGCGTTGGCGCGGCGCCCCTGGTGAGTTTCGTGCGCGGCGGCGTGACCGGAGCGGAGGCCATCGGCCAGAGTTCGTTGCGCCGCGTCGAATGGCGGCTGCGCGACGGGCGGCTCGAGCGCGTCAGCTATGCCCGTGTCGATGGCGCGAGCGAGGGCCAGGCGGTGGCTCTGGCGGTCCGCGTGACGCGCGTGACGATGCGCTATCGCGGCGACAATGACTGGAGCGAGACGTGGCAGCCGCCGCGCGCGGACTTGCTGCCGCGGGCAGTGGAGATGGTGCTGTCACGCGACAAGCGGGCGGATGTGACGATCGCCGGGTTGGTCGGGGCGAAATATCCGTGAGGCAGACCGACCGCCATACCCACCCCCGCTCGCTTCGCGAGTCGCCCCTCCCGCGAGCGGGAGAGGATGGTGCGGCGTTGCTGTCCGTGCTGCTGCTCGTGGCGATCCTCGCGGTGCTGGCGGCGGCGGCGGTGGACCGGTTGCGGCTGGCGACGGCGCTGGCCAGCAACGTTGCCGGGCAGGCCCAGGCGCGGGCTTATGGCTATGCGGCGGAGGGGCTGGCGCTGCGGCGGATCGGCGAGACGATCCAGGCCGATGCGGCGCGGACGACGCTGGCGGGCGACTGGAACGGAACCGAGCGGCTGTTTCCGGTCGATCGCGGGACGGCGGCGGCGACGCTGACCGACCAGAGCAACTGCTTCAACCTCAATTCGCTGGTGCTGGGGCAGGCGGCGCAGCAAGGGCTGACCGCGCGGCCGCAGGGGGTGGCGCAGTTCACCCAGCTGATGGTGCTGCTTGCGATCCCCGCGGCGCGCGCGGCGCAGGTGGCGGCCGCAACGGCGGACTGGATCGACAGCGACACCGCGCCGCTGCCCGGCGGGGCGGAGGACGAGCTTTATCTGTCGCTCAAGCCGGCATACCGCACCGCCAACACGCTGATGGCCGATCCGAGCGAATTGCGCGCGGTGGCGGGGGTGACGCCCGAGATCTACGCCGCGGTGCGCCCATTCGTCTGCGCGCTGCCGGTGACCGACCTGTCGCCGATCAACGTCAACACCATCGGCGAGCGGCAAGCGGTGCTGCTGGCGATGCTCAGCCCGGCACTCGACACCGGGGCGGCGGCGCGGGCGATCGCCGGGCGGCCGCAGACCGGCTGGAGCGATCTGACCGAGTTTCGCCGCGCGCCGGCGCTGGCGGTGCTCGACGATAGCGCGGCGGGGCAGTTGCAGATTCGCTCCCGCTGGTTCGGATTGCGCCTGCGGATTCGCGACGGCGATCAGGAATTCGAGGAAAATGCGCTGATCGATGGTGGAATGAAGCCTGCCAAACTCGTGCGGCGCAGCTATGGCGAGCCGGCATGACCCTCGTCCTGTTCTCCGACGGCACCCGCGCCGAGCTTGGCGCAGCGGACGATCGCGTCGTCGCGGTGCTGCCCGGCGCGCTGGCGGCGGTGCACCGCGTCGAGCTGGCGGGGCTGACCGACAAGCAGGCGCGCGCGGCGGCGCGGCTGGCGATCGCCGAGGCGAGCCTGTCGCCGCTCGAGGCGCTGCATGTGGCGATCGGCGCGGATGAAGCCGGCTGGCGCACGGTCGTGGCGGTGGAGCACGACATGATGGCGGCGACGCTGGCGGGATTGGCGGCGGAGGGGATCGACCCCGACGCGGTGGTGCCGGCGACGCTGCTGCTGGCACGGCCCGAGGACGGGACGGTGCGCGCGGCGGTGGCGGGCGAGACCATCGTGCGCGGCGGTTCGAGCGCTTATGCCGAGGAGGCCGGGCTGGAAGGGTTGCTCGGCGATGCGCCGCGCGAGCTGACACCGGCGGAAGTGGCGGACGGCATGGCCGTGGCGGTGGCGACCCCCGAAGTCGATCTGCGACAGGGCGGTTTCGCGCGCAGCCGGCGCTGGGCGATCGACTGGGTCGTCGCGCGGCGGCTGGGGCGGCTGGCGGCGCTGCTGCTGGTGCTGACGCTGGCGATCGAGGCGGTCACCTTGATGCGGATCGACCGTGCGGCAAAGCGGATCGAGCGCGCCAATGCGGCGGCGGGCGCGGCGCCCGCAAGCCCGCGGGCATTGCCGCTGGCCGGCCTGGCGGTGGCGGCGGTGGCCGCGACGCCGGAGACCGAAATCGGCGCGCTGAGCGTCGACGGGGCGGGGGCGCTGCGGCTGACGGTGCGCGGGCGCAGCGCGGCGGCGCTCGACCAGTTGCAGGCGCGCTTCGCCGGGTCGGGCCTGAAGCTCAGCGCGGGGCCGACGACGATGACCGACGGCCGCGCCAGCCGCGAACTGACGCTGGGGGCGCCATGATCGCGCGGTTCGAGACCCTCTGGGCCGAAAGGTCGCAGCGCGAGCGGGTGCTGCTGGGCGTGATGATCGCGATGGCGGCGGCGATGCTGCTGTGGTTCGGCATGGCCAGGCCGCTGATGGCGGCGCGCGCGCGGGCGGAAATGCGGCTGGCCAGCGCAAGCGACGAGGCGGGGCTGATCGCGGCGCGGCGGGCGATGCGCGCGGGGAGCGCGGCGGGCTATCGCGGAAG
>CAXTPT010000018.1:2959-48247 GCA_964246315.1 uncultured Sphingomonadaceae bacterium
AGCGTGCCCGCCGCCGAGCTGGTCAAGGCCAGTGGCGGCGCGGCGGGCTTCACCGTCACGCGCGCGGACGGCGACGGTTCGGGCGGAGTGTCGCTGGCGGTGGCGAGCGCCAAGGCGCCGGCGCTGTTCAGCTGGCTGGCGGGGCTGGAGCGGCAGGGACTGCGGGTGGCGACGATCGACCTGCGCGCCAATCCCGACGGGTCGCTGGCGGCCGAGGCGACGCTGAAATGACGGTGCGGCGCGCCGAGATCGTGGCGTTCGTGGCGGTGCTGCTGATCGCGGCGGTGGCGCTGTTTCCGCTGTCGCTGGCGATCCCGCTGTTCGGGCTCGACAAGGTCGTCGCCGCGCGGCGGGCCGAAGGGCCGATGTGGAGCGGCAAGCTGTACGACGCGCAGATCGGCGGGACGCCGGTCGGGCTGGTCGGGGTGAAGCTGAGGGTGCTGCCGCTGCTCGCCGGACGGGTCCGCGTCGATATGTGGAACCCGACAGGGATTGGCGGCATCACGGCGTGGCCGGGCGGGCGCGGCGTCGACGACGTCAATGCGAACCTGGCCGTCGGCGCGGTGGCGGGGCAGCTTCCGGCCGACCGCGCGATCCTCGAGGACGTGACGGTGCATTTCGCGGGCACGCGTTGCGCGCGCGCCGATGGGCGGCTGCGGCTGATGCTGCGCTATCCCCTGGGCGACGCGCAGGTGACGCCGGTGCTGAGCGGGACGCTGAAGTGCGAGGGCGATACCGTCGCGGTGCGGCTGGCCGATCCGGGCGGGGCGCTGACGCTGACGCTGCGGCTGTCGAGCGACGGATCGTATAACGGGCGGCTGAGCGGCGCGGGCCTGGCGATGCGGGTCGGCGGGCGGCTCTGACTTGACCTCGGCGCGCGCCCGCCGGTAAGGGCGCGCTTCCTGCGGCGGTCGTAGCTCAGTTGGTTAGAGCATCGGTTTGTGGTACCGAGGGTCGGGGGTTCAAGTCCCCTCGTCCGCCCCATTTCTCTAATGTTGTCAAGGATTTGAACGCGATGGCGGCGGTCTGGGATTTCCCCGATTTCGACGCGCACGAAGGCGTGCACATGTTCCATGACCATGCCAGCGGGCTGCGCGCGGTGATCGGGATCCATTCGACGCATCTCGGCCCGGCGGCGGGCGGCACGCGCTTCTGGCATTATGCCGACCAGGCCGATGCGATCACCGACGTGCTGCGCCTGTCGCGGGGCATGTCGTACAAGAATGCCATGGCGGGGCTGCCGATGGGCGGCGGCAAGGCGGTGATCCTGGCCGACGCGGACAACACCAAGACCCCGGGCATGATCGCCGCGTTCGGCCGCGCGATCGACAGCCTCGGCGGGCGCTACGTCACCGCCGAGGATGTCGGCATTTCGACCGATGACATGGTCGCGGTGCGCAAGGAAACCAGGTTCGTCTCGGGCCTGCCGGTGGCCGAAGGGCAGGTGGGCGGCGATCCCGGGCCGTACACCGCGATGGGCGTCTATCTGGGGGTCAAGGCGGCGGCGAGGCGCGCGTTCGGCAGCGAGGACATGCGCGGGCGGCACGTCGCGATCCAGGGCGTCGGCTCGGTCGGCGGCGGCCTGGCGCGGCTGCTGGCCGCGGACGGGGCGAGGCTGACGCTGGCGGACGTTTCGGCGGGCCGCGCCAAGGCCCTGGCCGACGCGCTCGGCGGGACCGCCGTCGCAGCGGCGGACATTCTCGGGATCGAGGCCGATGTGCTCAGCCCCTGCGCGCTGGGGGCGATCCTGACGGCGGAGAGCATCGCAGCGCTGAACGTGCCGGTGGTCGCGGGCGGGGCGAATAACCAGCTCGCCACCCCCGACGACGGCGACCGGCTGCATGCGCGCGGCATCTTGTTCGCGCCCGATTACGTCATCAATGCGGGCGGGATCATCAACGTCGCGCTCGAATATCTCGGCCAGAGCAGCCCGAGCGAAGTCGACAGCCGCATCGCGCTGATCCCGGACCGGCTCGAGGCAATCTGGGCGGAGAGCGCGGCGAGCGGCGACACCCCGGCGCGGGTGGCCGACCGCATGGCGCAGCACCTGATCGGGCGGACCGTCCCCGCGCCGTAAGTATTGCTGCGTCGCACAATTTCGTTGACATGATTGTGCTAAATCGGGACGAGCGGAGCATGCGGATGCTCTGGGGGGTGCAGTATCTTCGCGCGGTGGCCGCGCTAAGCGTGCTGTTGTTTCACGCGTCGATCGGCACGGGGCGGGGCGACGTGCTCGGCACGGGCGGCGTCGATATCTTCTTTGTCGTGTCCGGCTTCATCATGTTCGAGATCGCCGAGACAGGGCCGACGCCGTGGCGGTTCGTCATCGACCGCGTGCGGCGCATCGTTCCGGCCTATTGGATCGTCACCCTGGTCGTCGTCGCGATGCAGCTTATCGGCCTGACCGAGCATTCGCGGTTCGGCTGGACGCGGCTGCTCAAATCGCTGCTGTTCATCCCCGACCTCGATCCGGTGAAGCAGCAAATCTATCCGGTGCTCATCGTCGGCTGGACGCTCAATTACGAGATGTTCTTTTACGCGCTGATCGCCGGCTTGTTGAAGGTGTCGAAGCGCCTGCGATTGCCGCTGCTCGCCGGCATCTTCGCAGGTCTGATCGCGGCAGGCGCCTGGCTGCCGTCGCCAGGCATTCCGCTGCGCTTCTACTCCAACCCGATCATTGTCGAATTCCTGTACGGCGGACTGATCGCGGCGGCGTGGCGGGCGGACCGCCTGCCGGCGCGCGGCTGGCTGTTCGTCATCGTCGGCGGGCTGCTGATGATCTCGCCCCAGCCTTCGCTGCTGCCGCGCTTCATCGGCTATGGCGTCCCGGCGGCGATGATCGTGTTCGGCGTGATCGCGGAGGAGGCGCGGCGTCCGATCAAATATGTCCGCTTCCCCGCGCTGCTCGGCAATGCGAGCTATTCGATCTATCTGTGGCACGGCTTCGTCGTGGCGCTGTGCTACAAGCTGTTCGGCATCACGCCGCCGGTCTTCGCCTTGGCCGTGCTCGGCGGAACGGCGCTGGGGGTCGCGTCCTATTGGACGATCGAGCGCTGGACGATGCGGTTGCTGCGGCCCAGGCTGAGGGTGCCGGCGCAGCATCGGGCATGACGCGCCGGTCAGGCTCGACGCTCAGCCAGGTCGGAAGCACAGTCGGCGCGACCCTCCTTGAGCTTGTCGAAGGGTTCCCTTCTCCGCTTCACTCGGGCTAAGTCCGGGGCATGAGCAATTACCGCATTCACGGCGCCACGGGCGAATTCGAAGTCGTCATCGGGCTGGAAGTCCACGCGCAGGTGACCTCCAGCGCCAAGCTGTTCTCGGGCGCGTCGACCGCGTTCGGGTCCGAGCCCAACACCAACGTCTCGCTGATCGACGCGGCGATGCCGGGGATGCTGCCGGTGCCCAACCGTGAGTGCATCCGCCAGGCGGTGCGCACCGGCCTGGCGATCGATGCCAGGATCAACCGCTGGAGCCGGTTCGACCGCAAGAATTATTTCTATGCCGACCTGCCACAGGGTTACCAGATTTCGCAGCTCTACCATCCGCTGGTCGGGGAGGGGTCGCTCACCGTCACCACCGATGAGGGCGACAAGACGATCGGCATCGAGCGCATCCATGTCGAGCAGGATGCCGGTAAGCTGATGCACGACCAGCACCCGTCGATGTCCTATGTCGACCTCAACCGCTCGGGCGTCGCGCTGATGGAGATCGTCTCCAAGCCCGACATGCGCAGCCCCGAGGAAGCGGGGGCCTATGTCCGCAAGCTGCGCCAGTTGCTGCGCTACGTCGGCAGCTGCGACGGCAATATGGAGCAGGGCTCGATGCGCGCCGACGTCAATGTCAGCGTGCGGAAAAGCGGGGAAGAATTCGGCACGCGGACCGAGACCAAGAACGTCAATTCGGTGCGCTTCATCCAGCAGGTCGTGGAATTCGAGGCGAAGCGGCAGGTCGCGGTGATCGAGGACGGCGGCACGGTGATGCAGGAAACGCGGCTGTTCGATCCCGACAAGGGGGTGACGCGGTCGATGCGGTCCAAGGAGGACGCGCATGATTACCGCTACTTCCCCGATCCCGACCTGCTGCCGCTCGAGCTGAGCGAGGATTTCGTCGCGGACGCCAAGGCGAGCCTGCCCGAATTGCCCGACGCCAAGCTCAAGCGGTTCGTCGATGTGCTGGGGATCAGCGCGTACAATGCCGACGTGCTGACCGCGGACGTCGATACCGCCAATTGGTTCGAGGCGCTGTTGGCGGAGGGGGTCGATGCCAGACTGGCGGCGAATTGGGTCGCGGCGGAATTGTTCGGCGCGCTCAACCGCACCGGGCGAGACATTAATTCCTCGCCCGTCACGCCGGCCCAGGCGGGCGAATTGCTCAAGCTGCAGGCCGACGGCACGCTGAGCGGCAGCCTGGCGAAGCAGGTGTTCGAAAAGATGCTGGAGACCGGCGACGGCGCGGGCACGATCGTCGAGCGCGAGGGCCTCAGGCAGACCAGCGACACCGGCGCGATCGAGGCCGCGGCGCACGGCGTGATCGCCGCCAATGCCGACAAGGTCGAGCAATATCGCGCCGGCAAGGAAGCGCTGTTCGGCTTCTTCGTCGGCCAGACGATGAAGGCGATGGGCGGCAAGGCCAATCCCAAGATGGTCAATGAAGTGTTGAAAAAGGCGCTCGGCTAACCGAGCGCCTTCGGGTCAGTTTGCCGCCTTGAAGCGGATCGCCGTGCCGGTGGCGCGGACGCTGCCCCAGCTGAGCCCGGTGACGCGCGAATTGCCGTAGCTCGCCTTGATCACGGCATCGGCCTTGAGCTTCTGGCCGCGTTCCCACAGCTCGTGATAGATTTTCGACTGCGAGGCTTCCTTGCTGAAAATCGTCCCCTTGCGGACTTCGGCGGTGACTTCGCCGATCACCTCGTACGGGCGGTCGGTGATGTCGTATGGAAAGACCGGGACGTTGCCCGCTTCGGCATTGAGCGGCACGGGCTTGCCGTCCGCCGCCAGCGTTTCGGCGATAGCGGGTGCCGACGCGGCGAGCGCCAGCGCGGCAAGAAATGCGACCTTCATTCTGTTCTCCCTGATTGACCAACCCCGGCGGATTGGTGCTAACGCGCCTAAATCGGCCGGTAAAAACGGGCAAGGGAGGGGCCGCACATGCGAATGATTTTTTGCGCCATGCTGGCATTGGCGAGCGCGCGGGCCGTGGCCGCGCCGACCGCAATTCCGCCCGGTACCCGGGTCGAACTGATGGTGCTGAGCGAGGTCAGCACGCGCCACGCCGCGCCCGGCACGCCGGTCAAGCTGCGGCTCAACAAGCCGGTGATCGTCGATGGGGTGACGGTGCTGCCGGTCGGCACGCCGGCATTCGGGGTGGTCGAGGCGAGCAAGGACAGCGGCATCGCCCTGCAGCGCGGCACGATGGGCGTGCGCATCACGCATATAGACAGCGGCGGGCAGACCATCCCGCTCGACAGCGCGATCACCGTCCGGTCGCGCGGCGGCAGCGCCGATGACGCGCTCAAGGTGATCATGGTGCCGCTCTACGCCCTGTTCGCGCCGGCCAACGCGGCCAAGCTCAAGGCGGGCGAGCTGCTGACCGCGACGGTGACCGCCGCGCCGGCCGAAAAAGCTCTTGGAAAATAGGAATTGGAGTGAGACCCAACCGGTGACGGGAGGGCGGATGATTCGATGGCTGGGAGCGCTGGCGCTCGGCCTCGCCGGCGCGGCGGGGGCGGAGACGCTCGGCAATCAGGATGTGATCGCGCTGCACGCGGCGGGTATCAGCGACGAGGTGATCCTGGCGAAAATCCGCGCGACGACGGGCGCCTACGACACGTCGACCGCGCAGCTGATCGCCTTGAAAGGCAAGGGCGTGTCGGCGGCCGTGATGCCGGCGATGATCGGCGCGCCGGCCGGCGTCGCGGCGTCGGCGGAAGTCGCCCCGGCGCCCGGGGGGGCCGCGGGCGACCCGGCAATGCCGCCGGCGCCCGGCGTCTACCTGCTGGCCGGGGCCGAAGGCGCGCGGCGGCTGGTGCGGATCGACGCGACCGGCGCCAATCAGGCCAAGAGCGGCGGCGTCCTCGGCTATGCGCTGACCGGCGGGCTGGCGTCGATGAGCGTCAAGGCAGTGATCCCCGGCCCCACCGCGCGAACGCGCGCGGCGACGCCCGAGCCGGTGTTCCTGTTTCGCGTCGATCAATCGGGCAGCAACATCTTCACCGGACCGCTGGGGACGAGCGTGACGCCAAACGATTTCTCGCTGGTCCGGCTGACCGCGAAGGAAGGGCGGCGCGAGGCGCGCGTGGGCAGCATGAACCTCGGCGGGGTCAAGGCCGGGGTGATGGATAAGGACCGCATCGCCTTTCGCTATGACGAGGTGGCGCGCGGCGTGTTCCGGGTCACCCCCGCCGCGCCGCTGGCCGCTGGCGAATATGGCTTTCTGTACCAGCCGGCATCGGCGGCGGGTTTCAATGCGGGCGCGGCCGGGGCGGCCGGCGCGCGGGTGTTCGATTTCTCGATAGGGGACTGAAAAAATGCGAATCCTCGGGGTCTTTAGGGGCTTTTCGATGCTGGCGGCGGTGACGGCGGCGCAATCGAGCGCGGCCGACATCCCGCCGCCGCCCGATCCGGCAACGGTGACGATGCCCGAACTGGCGTACACCGCGACACCGCAGATCGAGGACGATTACGACAAGTATTTCTACTTCAACCGCGCGGGCACGAGCTATGCCGAGGCGTGGAACGACCTGCTCGACTGCGACCTGCTGGCCAGCGGATTGTCCTCGGGCGTCGGTTATCAGCCGGTCTATTACCCCTATGCCGGGACGATGGCGGGCGCGGTCGGCGGGGCGATCGGCAACGTCATGGCGGCGGCGATCTTCGGGTCGGCGGAGAAGCGCCGGGTGCGCCGCGTCAACATGCGCCGCTGCATGCACTACAAGGGCTATCAGCGGTACGGCCTTGAGAAGGAATTGTGGCAGAAATTCAATTTCGAAGAGGGCTTTTCGATGACCGACGCGCCGGAGCGCAATGCCAAGCTGGGGCAGCAGGCCAAGGTCGCCTCGGGGCCGAGGCCCGCGGCGAAGGAGCTGGGGCTGTGAGGGCGCTGCCGCTCGCCCTCGCACTCGTCGCCGCACCGCTGGCGGCGCAGGCGGTCAAGGACCAGCCCGCGGTCACGCTCGACCCGGCCAAGGCCTATATCTATTATCAGGCCAACAGGTTCGGCACCGCGGTCAAGCTGATCCGCGAGGCGACCGACAAGGATCGCGCGGCCTATGCCCAGCGCCGCGCGGAGGCGCTGGCCAAGGCCAGGAAGCGGTACGAGCGCAATCACGCCGATTGGATCGCGATGAGCAAGGCGGCGGCGGGGAACAGCGCGATGCCGCGGCCCGGCCCGGAGCCGGTCGCGCCCAACGACGCCACCTTCACCATCGAGCCGATCGAGATGAGCCTGATGGTCGATATCGGACCGCTCAACCGTTTCACCAAGGCGGGCGATGCGAGCAGCTATCTCTGGGCGGTCGAGCCGGGGGCGTACCGCCTCTACGGGCCGGTCACGCTGAACCCGCAAGGCGCGCCGATGGGGACCTGCCTGTGCATGGGCAGCGTCAGGTTCGATGTCGCGGCGGGCGCGATCACTGACATGGGCACGATGGTGCTGCCGTTCTACGAGGCGGTGCAGTCGGCCAGGGACGGTGCGGGCGAAAAGCCCAAAACCGCGCTCGATCTTCCCGCGGGCCAGACCAGCTTCGCCATCGTCCCGGCCAAGCCGGGCGACATGATCGACCCGCGCGTGGCGGGCTTCCCGGCGCATCCGGCGGCGTACCGCGCCAGCGGCCGTGCGCCGAATTATTTCGGGGTCGAGATCGACCGGCTGCAGGCGCTGCCCGGCGTGCTGCGCTACGAGCGCGACCGGATCATCGACGAGGCGAGCGGGCAGGAGATCAAGTGAGGGCCCCCGCTTCGAACTGCAAACTCGCCAGCCGCGCGTAGAGGCCCTTGGCGGCGACCAAGGCGTCGTGCGTGCCCTGTTCGACGATGCGGCCATGGTCCATCACGATGATCCGGTCGGCGGCGCGGACGGTGGCCAGGCGGTGGGCGATGACGAGGGTGGTGCGGTTGGCCATCAGCCGTTCGAGCGCGTCCTGCACCAGCCGTTCGCTTTCGGCGTCGAGCGCGGAGGTCGCTTCGTCGAGCAGCAGGATCGGCGCGTCGCTGAGGATCGCGCGGGCGATGGCGAGGCGCTGGCGCTGGCCGCCCGACAGCCGTGCGCCGCTTTCGCCCATATAGGTGTCGAGCCCCTCGGGCAGGCGGCGGAGGAACTCGGCGGCGTTGGCGGCTTCGGCGGCGGCCCACAGCTCCTCGTCGCGCGCGTCCCAGCGGCCGTAGCGGAGGTTGTCGCGCGCCGAGGCGGCGAAGATGACGGTCTCCTGCGGCACCATCGCCAGGCGCTGGCGTACGGCTTGGGGATCGGCCAGCGGCAAGCCGATGCCGTCGATGCTGACCGTGCCGCTGGCGGGATCGTAGAAGCGCTGGAGCAGCTGGAACAGTGTCGATTTGCCCGCGCCCGACGGACCGACCACGGCGAGCGTCTCGCCGGGCGCGACGTCGAGCGAGAAATCGTCGAGCGCGGCGACTTCGGGCCGGGTCGGGTAGCGGAAATGGACGTGATCGAACGCGACGCAGCCCTGGGGCGGTTCGGGCAGCTCGAGCGGGTGCGCCGGGGCGGCGATGCCGGGGCGTTCCCGCAGCAATTCGGTCAACCGCCCGGCCGCGCCCGCGCCGCGCAAAATGTCGCCATAGACTTCGGTCAGCGCGCCGAGCGATCCGGCGACGAGCCCGCCGGTGATGACGAAGGCGGCGATGCTGCCGCCCGACATGCGCCCCGACTGCACATCGAGCGCGCCCTGCCACATCACCAGGGTGATCGCGCCGAATACCAGGCCGATGGTCACCGCGGTCATCACCGCGCGCAGGCGGATGCGGCGGCGGGCGGTGGCGAAGGTCCGCTCGACCGCGCCGGTGAAGCGCTCGGTCTCGCGCTGCTCCTGCCCGAAGGCCTGCACGACCTTCATCGCCCCGAGCACTTCATCGACCATCGCGCCGACATCGGCGATGCGGTCCTGGCTCGAACGCGACAGCGTGCGCACCCGCCGCGACAGGATGATGATCGGCGAAATCATGATCGGGATGCCCAGGAGCAGCATGCCGGTCAGCTTCGGGGCGAGGGTCAGCAGGTAGATCACGCCACCGACGGCCATGACGAGATTGCGCAACAGCATCGACACCGTGCTGCCGACCACCTGTTCGATCACCGAAGTGTCGGCGGTCAGCCGGCTGGCGATTTCCGATGGACGGTTTTCCTCGAAATAGGCCGGCGACAGGCGCAGCAGATTGGCCTGCACCGCGCTGCGCAGATCGGCAACGACGCGCTCGCCGAGCCAGGTGACGAAATAGAAGCGCAATGCGGTGGCGATGGCCATGACCACCACGATCAGCAGCAGATATTGGAACCACCGCGAGATATCCCCACCCCCCGACGCGAAGCCGCGGTCGATCACCAGCCGGAAGCCGTTGGGGATGGCGAGCGTCGCGCTGGCCGCGACCAGCAGGGCCAGCAGCGCGCCGACGAGATGCCAGGGATAGCGCGCTACGATCGGCCAGATCACGCTGAGGTTGGCGACCTTACGGGATGGCGGGGGCGTAGCGGTTTCGTCAGCCATTGGCGGCGCGCCTATGCCGACGCGGGCGCGCTGTCTATTCGTATATCCGTTGTGCGTTGCAACATCGGCTGCGATGAGCCATGCCCGCTACGTGCTATACGATATCTACGAGTTCCAGCGCGGCTGGCTGGCCGGGCTGGGCGCCGCCGCCGAATGGAGCGCCGACATGCTCCAGTCGCCCAACCACCCGCTGGCGAAATTCGGCGGTCCTGCTCTGGGATCGGCGCTCGAAGTGTTCGCGCATGCGGCGGAAACGCGCGGCAAGCCCGAATTCGGGCTGGACAGGACAAT
Source organism: uncultured Sphingomonadaceae bacterium (assembly GCA_964246315.1). GTDB lineage: Bacteria > Pseudomonadota > Alphaproteobacteria > Sphingomonadales > Sphingomonadaceae > Sphingomonas_O. The sequence goes on from CAXTPT010000018.1 coordinate 12,966, forward strand.
GTTCGACGGACGGCAGATCGATGTCGTCGAAGAGATCGTGGTCCGCAAGCCGTTCGGGCAGCTCAAGCATTTCGCGCGCAAAGGCGTGACCGGGCAGCCGCGGCTAATGATCGTCGCGCCGATGTCCGGCCATTACGCAACGCTGCTGCGTGGCACGGTTGAGCGGATGCTGCCGGGACATGATGTCTATATTACTGACTGGCGCGACGCGCGGATGGTGCCGCTAAGCGAAGGCCGCTTCGATCTGGACGATTATATCGATTATCTGGTCGAATTTCTGGAGACGATCGGCCCTGGCGCGCATGTGCTGGCGGTGTGTCAGCCATCGGTGCCGGCCTATGCCGCGGTCGCGCTGATGAACGCGCAAAATCATCCGGCGGCGCCCAGGACGCTAACGATGATGGGCGGTCCGGTCGACACGCGCGAGGCGCCGACGGCGGTGAACACCGTGGCGACGCAACGGCCATTTGCCTGGTTCGAGCAAAACGTCATCCAGACCGTGCCGATGCTTTACCCGGGCGCGGGACGGAAGGTCTATCCGGGTTTTCTGCAGCTCGCCGGTTTCATGTCGATGAACCTCGGCAGCCATATGACGTCGCATTGGGAACTGTTCCGCCACCTGGTCGCCGGGGACGACAGCAGCGCGGACGCGACCAAGGCATTTTACGACGAATATCGCGCGGTGTGCGACATGACCGCCGAATTCTACCTGCAGACCATCGACGTAGTGTTCCAGCGGCATGCACTGCCCAAGGGCGAGATGATGCACCGCGACGCGACGGTCGATCCGGGCGCAATCAAGCGGACCGCATTGCTCGCCATCGAGGGGGAGCGCGATGACATTTCGGGGATCGGCCAGACCAGGGCCGCGCTGACCATCGCCACGGGCCTGTCCGAGGACGAGAAGAAATACTTCCTCGTTCCCGGCGCGGGTCATTACGGCATCTTCAACGGCAGCAAGTGGCGCAATACCATTGCGCCGGTCGTCGAAGAATGGATTTCACGTCACGAAAGATAAGGTGTCGCCCCTGCCAGCGCGGGGCGACACGGCCCGATTTAAAGGCTGACTTCCGCCACCTTGTCCTTATAATCCTTCTTCGGATCGATCCCGAGCATCATCTTGATGCCCGCCACCGCTGAATTGGCGTCGATCCAGATTTCCGCGCTTTCGGTATCGAGGCGGATAAGGCCGATCTTGGGATCGTCTTTTCCTTCATACCAGGCGGCGACATAGGGGTTCCACAAGCGATCGATCGTCGCGCGGTCGCGCGTGGTGCTGAGTATGCCGTGGATCGTTGCCCAGACGTCATGACCCTTGGATGCGAAATGCGCCATGGCGCGCGGACCGCCGATCACGCCGTCGCCAATTTGTTCGAACAGCTGATTGTCCGTCGCGGTGAAGAACCAGAGCGGGCCGCTTTCGGCGTCGTCATTGTCGAGCTGCGCGGTCATCGGACGAGCATGACCGTCCTCGCCCTCGGCCAGGCCGAGGAACAGCGTCGTGTCTTTCTTCAGCGCTTTCCAGAACTTGGATTTGATTTCCGCGTCGTCGGCCATCTATTTTCTCCTTATGGGTTGCACCGGAGAACGGACAGCCCGGCACGGCGTTCCAAATGCCGATCCCAAGCGGCGATCGTCGGAAGCGAAAGGCGAAAACGCGCCGACGGCGGATTGCAACGCCTTGCGCACAGTTCAAGCTAGCGCGCTTGAACCACCTCACGCTTCATCGGGGCCAGTTTGGCAAGGAAGCGGTTCTGCGCGCCGAAGCCGATTCCCTCTTGGCGCATCGCCACCTGGAGGTTTTCGATCAGCGCGCCGAGGTCAGCGGTTTGCAGGCCGAGATCCTTGTGCGAACTGGCCATGTCGCGTCCGGTGTAATTGCAGCCGCCGTTGAGGATGTAGCAGAACTGTTCCTTCAGCGTCCGCCGCAGCCGGATCGGGTCGTGCGCCTTGAAAATGTCCGATACGCGCCGATCGGCGATCAGCCGGTCTAGCATTCGATCGACGACACGTGAGACGCCATCGGCGCCGTGAAACGCGGTCCACATTTCGTTGCCCGGAAAGGGCGTCGCGCCGGCATTGGCGTTACTCTGCGGATAGGGAGCGACCGGCTCCTCGCCGGGCACGGCCTGCACGGTCATCAGGATGGCAGCGAATAGCAGGATCATCAAAAGCTGCCTTGTGCTGAAAAGAGCGCGCCGCGCTGCCGCCTGAAGGTCGCGATCTGACCGGCATCGACATAGGCGAGGGTAAAGGTAACGTGCCGGACCGGTGCCCAGGCGATGAAGGCGTCATGAGCATTGTCCTCGGCGGCAAAACCGAGATTGTCGGGCTTGGTGCGGTATTCGCCCCCGACCAGCACATTGCGCGCGAGCAGGACGCCGGCGCTGCCCTCGAATTGCGGACGGTATCCGTCGCTCTTGTCGCCGCCGAAACCAAGCAGGCCGAACTGATTGGCCTTGGTAATGCGCATCGATCCGCCGATGACGGCGCTGCGGGACAGGATGACCTTGGTTGCGCTGACGACGAAGTCGACGCCGGCGTCATGCCGGCCGCCGACCGCGCGGACGATCGCTTCCTGACGCGCGCGTTTATATTGCACGCCGACCGAAAGTTGCGGCAGCGCGCGATCCTGGTCGTACACCGCATCCCCGGCCAGGCGGACCTTCAATCCGAAAATATCCTGGCCGAAGGTGAAGCCGCGCCCCAGTCCGAGCGTCGCGCCGGCTTGACCGGTCCCGAAATCCTGACGCGCGTAAGAAATCTCGACGCGGTTGCGCAAGCCAAGCGCCGCGCCATAGGTGCGCAACTCAAAATCGGGCAGCGTTACCACTGTCGCATGGGCCTTGCCGCCTATCCCGTCCTCGGTCTCATCCCCGGCGATCAGCGCCCAGGTTACCAGACCGGCGCCCGCCGAACCCTCGACGGTCGAAACGCCGCCGGTCAGCAACAGCTTGCCTCCGCTGCGCATTTCGCCGGCAAGGGCCGGACTGGCCAGAACCAACGTCATCAAGGACGCACTCACCATCACACGCATGGCGGCGCGTGTTAGGAACCGATGGTAAACACCGCGTAAACCGATTGCGTCGTTAACAGCTTGATTACGAATAGGATGGATAGGCGGTCTCGTGCGCCACTATCTCGCCGTGATCGCAGCGCTCTGCGCTTTCGCCACCCCAGCCTTTGCCGGCGATGCTTCGATCGACGTGCGCGGGCCGGATGGCCAGCCGCTTGCCGATGCGGTCGTCACGATCCAGACCGCCCGCCGAGTGGCCGCGCCCGTGCGTTTCGCCTGGCCGGCGGTGATGCAGCAGCACAATATCGCGTTCGATCCGCATGTCCTGATCGTGCCGGTCGGATCCACCGTCGGCTTTCCGAACCTCGATAAGGTCCGTCACCACGTCTATTCCTTTTCCAAGATCAAGAAATTCGACCTGAAGCTCTACGGCCGGGACGAAACCCGCAGCGTCTTGTTCGACCAGCCGGGGGTCATCGCCATCGGCTGCAATATCCATGACCAGATGAGCGGCTTCATTGTCGTCGTCGACACGCCTTATGCCATGAAGACCGATGCGAATGGCCGCGTCCGCATCGCCGATGTGCCCGCGGGCAATGCGACGGTCCGCGTGTGGCATCCAGCCATCCGCGCTCCGGGCAATATACTGCTGCAGACCGCCGCCATTCCCGCGTCGGGATACCGCACGATGCTGACGATCCGCCGATGATTGTGCGCTGGCTTCGCTTCGGATCGCTGCAGGCCAGGCTGGCGACGCTTTACGGCGGGCTATTCGCCGTCGCGATGGTCCTGATCGCCATAGTGGCGCAGGTGATGGTTCAGACCAATGCGCGCGGTTCGGTGATGAGCGAACTGGTCACCAGCGGGACGGTTTACGACCGCATCTGGGCGCTGCGCGAGCGGTCGCTTGCCGCCAGCGCCGACGTCCTGTCCCGCGACTTCGGCTTTCGCAGCGCCGTCGCCAGCGGCGACACCGCGACGATCGAATCGGCAGTGGCCTCGCTCCGCCAGCGCGCTGGCGTACCTGAGGCAGCCGTGGTCGACCAGTCCGGTCAGGTGATCGGCGCTCACGGCCCCCTGGCCAAAGCCATGGCGGCTTTGCCCGGCTCGCTCGACGGCGTGCGCCGCGACGCGGTGGTGACGGCCGGCGGCACCGTGTACCGGCTGGTGCTCTCGCCGGTCCTGGCGCCCGAAGAGATCGGCTGGGTGGTGCTGGCACTACGGCTGGACGCGCCCGAATTGCGCGCGCTGGAAAAGCTGTCCGCCGTGCCGCTGACCGCGACGATCCTGCGGCACGAGCGAAATACCTGGCTGGCCGTCGACGGTTCGATTGGGTCTAATAAAGATGTCGACGCCCTGATCGAGCAATCGCGCGGCATTCGCGTACCCACGACGCTCGATCTGCCTTCGGGGCCCGCTTTCGCGCTGGCCAAGCCCTTGGCGGGACCCCATGGCCGTCCCGAAGCGGCGCTGCTCCTGCGCTATCCGACAGCCCTGGCGCTTGCCCCGTACCGCCCGATCCAATGGGGTATAGCCGGGGCCGGTCTGATCGGCCTGATCCTGGTGGTGCTGGGCAGCGGACGGCTGTCGCACAGCATCGCCCGGCCGATAGCAGCGCTCGAAACGGCGGCGCAGGCGCTCAAAGACGGTTCGCGAACCGAAGTCGCCATCGACAGCGACGACGAGATCGGGCGGCTGGCCGAGAGCTTCAACCAGATGTCGGCGGGCATAGTCGAGCGCGAACACCGCATCACCCATCTGGCATTTCACGATTCGCTGACCAACCTGCCCAACCGAACGTATTTTCGCCAGGCGCTTGATGAGGCGATGAGTCGCGCCAGCCGCTCCGACGGTCGCATCGCCGTGCTGTGCCTCGATCTCGACGGCTTCAAAGGGGTCAACGATACACTGGGCCATCCGGTCGGCGACGCCTTGTTGCTCAAAGTCGGGGCGATCCTGCTCGATCTCGCCCCGGACGGCATGGTCTCGCGGCTGGGCGGCGACGAATTCGCGGTCATCCTCAACGGCAATTTCGACGACGACCGTCCGCGCGCGCTGGCGCAGCGGATCCTGGATCAGCTGAACGATCCGCTCGAAGCCAGCGGGCACACCATCGCGACGGGCGCGAGCATCGGCATCGCGATCAGCCCGGGCGACGGCCGCGATGCCGATGTGCTGATCAAGAATGCCGATCTGGCGCTGTACCGGGCCAAGCAGGACGGCCGCGGCATCTATCGGTTCTTCGAACCTTCGCTGGATGAACAAGCGCGCCGCCGCCGCCAGCTCGAGCTCGATCTGCGCATCGCGTTGAAACAGGGTCAGTTCAAACTCAATTTCCAGCCGATCTACGATCTCAAGGCTGAGCGCATCGGCGGATTCGAGGCCCTGCTTCGCTGGGAGCATCCCGAACGCGGGCTCATTCCGCCCACCGAATTCATTCCTGTCGCAGAAGATACCGGCATGATCATCGTCATCGGCGAATGGGTGTTGCGCGAAGCGTGCCGCGCGGCTTCGGACTGGCCGGAGCATGTCCGCGTCGCCGTCAATGTCTCGCCGCTGCAGTTCCGCAATCCGGGGTTCAAGGCGGTTGTGCTGCAGGCGCTGATGCACAGCAACATCGACCCGCGGCGGCTGGAAGTGGAGATCACCGAAAGCGTGTTTCTCGATGGCGAGGACGTCGTCGTCTCGCTGCTCCATCAATTGCGCGACATGGGCGTGCGCGTCGCGCTCGACGATTTCGGCACGGGCTATTCCTCGCTCAGCTATCTGCGCAGCTTCCCATTCGACAAGATCAAGATCGACAAGTCCTTCGTCGATAGTGTGGCGAGCGATAGCAGCGCCGCGGCGATCGTACGGGCGATCGTCGACCTGGCCGTCGCGCTCGATATGGAAACGACGGCGGAAGGCGTCGAGGACGAGGATCAATTGGTCCGGCTGCGCGGACAGGGCTGCGGCAGCATTCAGGGCTATCTGTTCAGCCGTCCGATCGCAGGCGACCAAGTCATCACCCTGCTCGACGCCCCCCACAAGCGGCAGGCGGCATAATGCGGATATGGTGCCCAGAAGAGGACTCGAACCTCCACGGCCTTGCGACCGCCAGCACCTGAAGCTGGTGCGTCTACCAATTCCGCCATCTGGGCCCAGAGTACAAAATAACAGGTAGGGGCGCGCCCTTAGGTTGGGCGGCGGCGGCTTGTCAATCGCGCGGGCGGGCGGCAAGGCGCCGCCATGGACAAAAACAGGCTGGTGACCATTTTTGGCGGCGGCGGCTTTATCGGCCGCTACGCCGCGCGCGAACTCGCTAAGGCGGGCTGGCGCCTCCGCATCGCCGCGCGCGACCCGCGCAATGCCTTTTTCGTTCGTCCGCAAGCGGCTTTGGGACAGATGAGCTTTGCGGCCTGCGATATTCGCAGCCCGGCGAGCGTCGCGGCGGCGGCGGCGGGCAGCGATGCGGTTATCAACCTGGTCGGCATCTTGAGAGGCAATTTTCACGCCTTTCATGTCGTGGGCGCACGCAACGTCGCCGAAGCGGCGGCGGCGGCGGGTGCCGGGACATTGGTGCATATCTCGGCGATCGGTGCCGATCCGGCCAGCCCATCGGCCTATGCCGCGTCAAAAGGCGATGGCGAGGAGGCGGTGCGCGCCGCCTTCCCCGCCGCCACGATCCTGCGACCGTCAGTGGTGTTCGGCCCCGAGGATGGGTTCATCAACCGGTTCGCGCGGCTGCAGGGGCTGCTGCCGGTCGTGCCCGTGGTGCGGCCCGACGCGCTGTTCCAGCCCGTCTATGTCGGCGATGTCGGGCAAGCGATTGCCGCCGCGGTGTCGGGCGGGGGGCGCGGCAGGACGTTCGAACTCGGCGGTCCCGAGCAGATCAGCATGGCGGCGCTTAACCGGCGCATCGCCGCGGCGACCGGCAGCAGGCGCAGCTTCCTGCCGCTGCCCGATGCGCTGACCGGGCTAATGGCCAAGGCGACCGGCTGGCTGCCGCTGGCGCCGATCACTTACGATCAATGGACCAACCTGGGCATTGCCAATGTCGCCAACGGGCCGGGTTTGCAGGAATTGGGGGTGACGCCGACGCCACTCGCGGCGGTCGCCGACGGCTGGCTGGTGCAATATCGCCGCCACGGACGCTTCACTGCCGACGCCCCGGCCTGATGTCCGACACGATTTCCGCGGTCATCCTCGGCATTGTCGAGGGGGTCACCGAATATTTGCCGGTCTCCTCGACCGGCCATCTGATCCTTGCCAGCAAGCTGCTGGGCTATGACGATGCGCGGTGGAACGTATTCAACATCGCCATCCAGCCGGGGGCGATCCTCGCGATCGTCGTGCTCTATTGGCGAACGTTTCTGACCGTTGGCACCGGGCTGGTGCAGCGGCGGCCCGAAGCGGTGGCATTCACGCGCAATGTGCTGGTCGCGTTTCTTCCGGCGGTGGTCATCGGTTTCGCGGTCAAGGATCGGATCGACGCGCTGCTCGAAAATGCGCTGGTGGTCGCCTGGGCGCTGATTGCCGGCGGGGCGGCGATCCTGATCATCGAGCGGCTGGCCAGGCCGCGCGAGGTGCACGGCGTGGCCAACGTCACGGCGGGGGAGGCGTTGAAAGTAGGACTGATGCAATGCCTGGCGATCATTCCGGGCGTCAGCCGGTCGGGGGCGACGATCATGGGGGCGATGTCGCTGGGGATCGACCGGCGGACCGCGGCGGAGTTCAGCTTCTTCCTCGCGCTGCCGACCCTCGTTGGGGCGACTGCGCTGCAGTTGTTCAAGCACCGGCATGAGCTGGTGGCTCACGACCTCCGCCTTATCGCGATTGGGTTTGTTGTCTCATTCGTCGTCGCGCTGGCGGTGATCAAGGGGTTCCTGGCGATCGTGACGCGGCATGGGTTCGCGCCGTTTGCCTGGTACCGCATTCTCGCGGGTAGTGCGGCGCTTGTCTGGCTATATTCAATATAGGGCCGAAACGGACATTCGTGTTTTCCGCGGCCTTGCAAGCTGACCCTGCAAGCCAAATGATATGCTTATAGTAAGTAAGATTTACTTACCCAAATCTTGACGACGCCTCTGCACGTCAGCATCTCGCCGCTATGGCAGGGGATATGCTAAAATTCGTGATCGAGGGTCAGGACTATCCTGACAAGCGCGATGCGTGGGACCGCGCGCAAGACTTTGCCGAGATCGCGGATAAATATGCATTGCCCAAGGCCGAGGAGCAGGCGTCGCGCTGTTCGCAATGCGGGGTGCCCTATTGCACGGTGCATTGTCCGCTGCACAATCACATTCCCGACTGGTTGCGGCTGACTGCCGAGGGGCGGCTGCGCGAGGCGTACGAGCTGTCGAACGCCACTTCGACCATGCCGGAGATCTGCGGCCGCATCTGCCCACAGGACCGGCTGTGCGAAGGCAATTGCGTCATCGAATTTTCGGGCCATGGCGCGGTGACGATCGGGTCGGTCGAGAAATTCATCACCGATACCGCGTGGGAGCAGGGCTGGGTCGAGCCGGTCGCGGTCGGTCCGTCACGCGGGCAATCGGTCGGGGTGATCGGCGCGGGCCCCGCGGGGCTGACCGCCGCCGAATTGCTGCGCGTGCAGGGCTATGAGGTCCATGTCTACGACCGGCACGACCGTGCGGGCGGGTTGCTGACGTACGGCATCCCCGGGTTCAAGCTCGAAAAGCCGGTGGTGACGCGCCGCGTCGAGCGGCTCAAGGCGGCGGGCATCGTTTTCCACGAGGGGTTCGACGTCGGCCGCGACGCGAGCCTGGACGATCTGCGCGCCAGGCATGACGCGATCCTGATTGCGACGGGCGTCTACAAGGCGCGCGCGATCAAGGCGGAGGGCGTCGAGCTGAACGGGGTGGTCGAGGCGCTCGATTACCTGACCGCGTCCAATCGCAAGGGCTTTGGCGATGTGGTCGAGGCGTTCGACAATGGTGCCCTCAACGCCACGGGCAAGCGCGTCGTCGTGATCGGCGGCGGCGACACGGCGATGGATTGCGTCCGCACCGCGGTTCGCCAGGGCGCGGCGTCAGTCGAATGCCTTTACCGCCGCGACCGCGACAACATGCCGGGATCGCAGCGCGAGGTAAAGAACGCCGAGGAAGAGGGCGTGCGCTTCGTCTGGCTGGCCGGGCCGGAGAGGTTTTTTGGTACCGATGGCCGCGTTACCGCCGTCGAGGCCAACGCCATGAAGCTGAGCGCTGCCGATGCGAGCGGACGCCGCGCCCCCATCGCCGATCCGGCGGGCGGCTTCACCGTCGAGGCCGATCTGGTGATCAAGGCGCTGGGGTTCGATGCCGAAGATCTGCCTGGATTGTTTGGCGCGCGCGATCTGGGCGTGACGCGCTGGGGCACGGTGCGCGTCGACAATGCGACGATGATGACCAGTCTGGATGGCGTGTTTGCCGCAGGGGATATCGTTCGCGGCGCCAGCCTGGTGGTATGGGCGATCCGCGACGGCCGCGACGTGGCGGCGGCGATGCACAAGTTTTTGCGGGCAAAAGCTTTGAGCGGTAAGCTGGCTGCATGAGACTGACCGCAGATGAAATCGCAACAATCAAAGCGGCGGCGCAAGAAGCGTTTGGTGACAGTGCCGTCGTGCGCCTTTTCGGCAGCCGGGTGGATGACGCTCTCGACGGTGGCGATGTCGACCTTCATGTCGAGGTCGATCCGCGTCCCGATGCCGATGATCGGCTATGGAAGCTGCGCAGCAATCTTTGGCGCCACCTCGCCCATGACAAAGTCGATGTCTTAATATCTCAACGCGGCAGTCAGCCACGCGGCTTCGAACGAGTTGCTTATCGCGATGGACTGGTGCTGTGACGCCGGAACAGGAAATCCTTGAAGACGCGCTTGTCGCGACGCGCCTGAGGATCGCCAGTTTCAGGGAAGAGTTGGCTGAGCACGCACAGGCGTTTCCGCTGCCCGACTTCGATACATGGGACGCAGCGCCGGTGGGCATCCGCACGCACATCGCCGCCTTTTCGAAGCGGTTCGAGATGACGCAGGATCATGTTGTGCGGAAGATGTTTCGCTCGATTATAGCCATTTCAGGCCAAGTCGTCCGAATGAAAAGCCTTGGCGATGTCATAGACGCCAGCGCGGACCTAGGCGTCATCAGCGACGCAACAACTTGGCATCGCATCACGGCGGTCAGGAACATTCTGGCTCATGACTATATGATCAGGCCTGCCTCGTTCATCCCCGTTATCAATGAAGCCTGGTCATACGCCCCCTTGTTGATCGAAGGCGGGGAGCGCGGGGACGTTTTCGTGCTGACTAATAATCTCCTCGGTTCAGATTTGGATTAGATGACCGACCAACGCGCCCATCTCGCCGAACATGGCATGTACCGGCCCGACAGCGAGTCCGATGCGTGTGGCGTCGGCCTCGTCGCCGCGGTCGATGGCAAGCCGTCGCGCCGCGTCGTGCAGTCCGCCATCGATGCGCTAAAAGCCGTGTGGCACCGCGGCGCGGTCGACGCCGATGGCAAGACCGGCGATGGCGCGGGGTTGCATGTCGATCTGCCGATGCCGTTCTTCGCCGATGCCATCGTCGCGTCGGGGCACAAGCCGATCGACAAGACCTGGCTCGGCGTGGGGATGATATTCCTGCCGCGCACCGACCTTGGCGCGCAGGAGGCATGCCGCACCATCGTCGAAAGCGAAATCATCGACGCGGGCTTTTCGATTTACGGCTGGCGGCAGGTGCCGGTCGACGTTTCGGTCATCGGGCTGAAGGCGCAGGCGACGCGGCCCGAGATCGAGCAGATCATGATCGCCGGGCCATCGTCCAAAACCGCGATCGCCGACTTCGAAAAGCACCTTTATCTCGTCCGCCGCAAGATCGAGCGCAAGGTCATCGAGGCGCAGATTCAGGGGTTTTACATCTGCTCGCTGTCGGCGCGTTCGATCGTCTATAAGGGGCTGTTCCTCGCCGAGAGCCTGTCGGTATTCTATCCCGATTTGCAGGACGAACGCTTCGCCAGCCGCGTGGCGATTTTCCACCAGCGTTATTCGACCAACACCTTCCCGCAATGGTGGCTGGCGCAGCCATTCCGCTGCCTCGCGCACAATGGCGAGATCAATACCATCCGCGGCAACAAGAACTGGATGAAGAGCCACGAAATCCGCATGGCCAGCCTCGCATTCGGCGATGCCCAGGCGGAGGTGAAGCCGGTGATCCCTGCAGGGGCAAGCGACACCGCCGCGCTCGACGCGGTGTTCGAGGTGATCTGCCGCTCGGGCCGCGATGCGCCGACCGCCAAGACGATGTTGGTGCCCGAAGCGTGGGAGGCGGACCGGCGCATGCCCGCCGAGCACCGCGCGATGTATTCGTTTCTCGCCAGCGTGATGGAGCCGTGGGACGGTCCGGCGGCGCTGGCGATGACCGACGGGCGCTGGGCAGTGGCAGGGGTCGATCGCAACGCCTTACGCCCGCTGCGGACGATGCTGACGGATGACGGCTTGCTGGTGGTCGGATCGGAGGCCGGCATGGTCGTCGTGCCGGAGAGCACGATCGTCGCCAAGGGCGCGCTGGGGCCCGGGCAGATGATCGCGGTCGATCTCGATAGCGGCAAATTATACCGCGACCGCGCGATCAAGGACCGGCTGGCGGCGGAGGCCGATTATGGCGCGCGCGTTGCCGACTTCCTGACGCTCGAAGACTTGCCCCAGCCGGCGGAAGTCTCGACCGCCTATAGCCGTGCCGAGCTGCTGCAGCGCCAGCATGCCGCGGGACTGACAATGGAGGATATGGAGCTGATCCTGGCGCCGATGGCCGAGGACGCCAAGGAAGCGATCGGTTCGATGGGTGACGACACGCCGCTGGCGGTCATCTCCGACAATCCGCGCGCCATCCACCATTTCTTCCGCCAGAATTTCGCGCAGGTAACCAATCCGCCAATCGATTCACTGCGCGAGCGTCAGGTGATGAGCCTCAAAACGCGCTTCGGAAACCTCACCAACATCCTCGACCAGGGCGACGGGCGCGACCGGGTGCTGGTGCTCGACACGCCGGTGCTGACTAACGCCGAATGGATGCGATTGAAGACGCATTTCGGCGGCAGCGCGGCGACGATCGACTGCACCTATGCGGTCGGTGGCGGCGCGGTCGGCTTGCGCGCGGCGATCGCGCGGGTACGTGCCGAGGCCGAACAGGCGGTGCGGCGCGGTGAGAGCGAGTTGTTCCTGACCGACGAGGGCGTCGGGCCGGAGCGGGTGGCGGTGCAGATGATCCTCGCCGCGGCGGCGGTCCATACACACCTTGTCCGCAAGGGCCTGCGCTCCTTTGCCAGCATCAACGTGCGCGCGGCGGAGTGCCTCGACACGCATTATCATGCAGTGCTGATCGGTGTCGGGGCGACGACGGTGAATGCCTATCTGACCGAAGCGGCAATCGCCGACCGCCATGCGCGCGGGCTGCTGGGTGACCGCGGCGTCGAGGATTGCATCGCCAATGCGCGCAAGGCGATCAACGACGGGCTGCTCAAGATCATGGCGAAGATGGGGATCGCGGTGATCTCCTCCTATCGCGGCGGCTATAATTTCGAGGCGGTCGGGCTCAGCCGCGCGCTGGTCAACGACCTTTTCCCGGGAATGCCGGCGAAGATTTCGGGCGAAGGGTATGACAGCCTCGCGCTCAACGCCTCGGAGCGGCACGGGGCGGCGTTCGACACGCGCGTCGCGACGCTGCCGATCGGCGGCTTCTATCGCCAGCGCATGGGCGGGGAGGAGCATGCCTATTCCGCGCCGCTGATGCACCTGCTGCAAAAGGCCGTGGGGTCGGACAGCTATTCGTCCTATCTGCAGTTTTCGCGTGGGGTGCAGGACCTGCCGCCGGTCTATTTGCGCGATTTGCTCGAATTCAATTGGGCCAAGGAGCCCATGTCGCTCGAGCATGTCGAGGCGATCACCGAGATCAGGAAGCGTTTCGTCACACCCGGCATGTCACTTGGCGCGCTGTCGCCCGAGGCGCATGAGACGCTGGCGATCGCCATGAACCGCATCGGCGCGCGCGCGGTGTCGGGCGAGGGCGGCGAGGATCGCGAGCGCTTCGCCCCGCGCGCCAACGGCGACAATGCCAATTCCGCGATCAAGCAGATCGCCAGCGGGCGGTTTGGCGTCACCGCCGAATATCTCGGCGCCGCAGAAGAGATCGAGATCAAGGTGGCGCAGGGCGCCAAGCCGGGCGAGGGCGGGCAGCTGCCCGGCTTCAAGGTCACCGAGTTCATCGCCAAATTGCGTCACGCGACGCCGGGCGTCAGCCTGATCTCTCCGCCGCCGCATCACGACATCTACTCGATCGAGGATCTGGCGCAGCTGATCTACGATCTGAAGCAGATCAACCCGGACGCGCGGGTGTGCGTCAAATTGGTCTCGGCGGCGGGCATCGGCACGGTCGCGGCGGGCGTCGCCAAGGCCCATGCCGACGTCATCCTGGTTGCCGGACATGTCGGCGGCACCGGCGCAAGCCCGCAGACCAGCATCAAATATGCCGGCACGCCGTGGGAAATGGGCCTCAGCGAAGTGAACCAGACGCTCACGCTCAACGGCCTGCGCGGGCGGGTGAAGCTGCGCACCGATGGCGGGCTCAAGACCGGGCGCGACGTCGTGATCGCCGCGATCCTGGGGGCGGAAGAATTCGGCATCGGCACGCTCAGCCTGGTCGCAATGGGCTGCATCATGGTGCGCCAATGCCATTCGAATACCTGCCCCGTGGGCGTGTGCGTGCAGGACGAACGGCTGCGCGCGAGATTCACCGGGACGCCCGAAAAGGTCATCAATCTGATGACGTTCATCGCCGAGGAAGTGCGCGAGATCCTGGCGCGGCTTGGTTTCGCGAGCCTCGACGAGGTGATCGGCCGCACCGACCTCCTCCGCCAGGTCAGCCGCGGGGCGGAGCATCTCGACGACCTCGACTTGAACCCGATCCTCGCCAAGGTCGACGCCACCGACGCCGAACGGCGCTTCAGCCTCAGCACCTTCCGCAACACCGTGCCCGATAGTCTTGACGCGCAAATCCTGCGCGACGCGGCGCCGGTGTTCGCACGGGCCGAGAAGATGCAGCTGACCTACACCGTACGGAACACGCACCGTGCCGTCGGCACGCGGCTGTCGGCGGAAATCACCCGCAAATTCGGGATGAGCGCGCTTGCCGATGGACACGTCCAGGTGCGCCTACGCGGCTCGGCGGGGCAGAGCCTTGGCGCGTTCCTATGCAAGGGCATCACGCTCGAAGTGTTCGGCGAGGCCAATGACTATGTCGGCAAGGGCCTGTCGGGCGGGATCATCGCGGTACGCCCGATGGTCAGCTCGCCGCTCGCCAGCCAGGAAAACGTCATCGTCGGCAACACCGTGCTGTACGGCGCGACCTCCGGCCAATTGTTCGCGGCAGGAAAAGCGGGCGAGCGCTTCGCGGTGCGCAATTCGGGTGCCGACGTGGTCGTCGAGGGCTGCGGCGCCAATGGCTGCGAATATATGACCGGCGGCGTGGCGGTGATCCTGGGACGCACCGGCGGCAATTTCGGCGCGGGCATGTCCGGCGGCATGGCCTTCGTCCTTGACGTGGATGGCCATTTCGAGGCGCGGGCGAACCCGGAAACGATCATCCTGCGACGGATCGGATCGGCATGGTGGGAGGGCCGCCTGCGCGCGTTGATCGAGGCGCATGTCGCCGCGACTGACAGCCGCTGGGCGGCGTCGATCCTCGAGGATTGGGGCAGCTATGTCGGCCAGTTCTGGCAGGTCGTGCCGAGGGAAATGTTGACGCGGCTGGCGCAACCGCTGGAGGACGAGGTCGCGATTGCGGCGGAGTAATTAGAGGGAGCTCTGTCGCCCCTGCGCAGGCAGGGGCCTAGATAAGCTCGCAAGTTGAGACGAACCAGCAACTGGAGAGTCCATCTGGGCCCCTGCCTGCGCAGGGGGCGACATGGCGTTCAGATTGGGTAAAGCACGGAAATCGCAGGGGCTTTGTTCGTTTCGCTGACTTCCGTTAGGTTTAGCCCATGAAGATGCTCGCGCTTTTGCCGCTCGCTTTGCTGTCCACGGCCGCTCTGGCGCAGGATTATCCGCCGCCCCCGGCGCCTTATGACCAAGCGCGTGATCCGCAATATGAGGGCCCGCGCGACAGGGACGCTGAGGCCGGACGCGACGACCGCGACTATGCGCCGCGTTCGCCGGTGGATCCGGGGACAGCGGTGGCGGTGGCCGGGGCCGTGCGCGCGGTGACCGATGCGATCCTCGACGTGCGGATCGATGGGGTTCGCCGCGCCGCTGACCCTTCCGCGCGGAACAATGGCGAGCAGACCATCGGCGATTTGATGGCGCGCCGCGATCCCAATTATCGCGAACATCTGCACCAGGACATGACGCGCGCCGCGCGAACTGCTGCCGGTGCCGCGCGCGGTGCCGGTGCGGTGAAGGCCGCTGCCGATGAATTCGCCCGCCGTATCGAGAACGCGCTCGCCGGCGTCGAGGGCTACTAGCGCGCGGTCTCGCAGCCGCTAAAGCAGCGGCATCATGTGGCTGCTGCACCAATTCCCGTTATGCCCCTTTTCGCGCAAGGTGCGGCTGCTGCTTGCGGAAAAAGGCGTGGATTATGAACTGATCCGCGAACATCCCTGGGAACGCCGCGACGAGTTCGTCGACCTTAACCCGGCAGGGCAGACGCCGGTGCTGATCGAAAGCGACCGTGGCATCACGCTGATCGACAGCGACGCGATCTGTGAATATTTCGAGGAAACCGTCGAGCGCTCACCGATGATCGCCGGCACGCCGGTGGCGCGCGCCGAAATCCGGCGGCTGGTGGCCTGGTTCGATCAGCAATTCCACGGCGAGGTGGTGGCACCCTTGCTGCGCGAACGCATGCTCAAGCGGCTGGTCCACCGCACCAGTCCCGATACCGGTGCGCTGCGCGATGCGATGCGCGCGGCCAATGCGATGATCGACTATCTCGATTATTTGCTCGATCACCGCAAATGGCTGGCCGGCGCGACGATGAGCCTCGCCGATCTGACCGCGGCGGCGCATATCTCGGTGGCGGATTATCTGGGCGGCGTGGACTGGCGCAGCCATGAAGGCACGCGCGCCTGGTATGCCGGGCTCAAGTCGCGGCCCGGGTTTCGCCCGCTGCTGGCGGAGCGGATGGGCGTGATCGCGCCGCCGACGCATTACGACAAATTGGATTTCTGACGATGGACGCGGCCGCGGCCGTCGCGGCGATGGGCGCGCGCGCTAGGGGGGCGGCACGGGGCTTGGCCGGGACGACGAGTGAGGCCAAGCGGGCCGGGGTGCGCGCGGCAGCGGCGGCGCTGCGCGCGGATGCGGGCGCGATAGTCGCGGCGAATGGCGAGGACGTCGCTGCGGCGGGTGATCTGAGCGAGGCGATGGTCGATCGGCTGCGGCTCGATGCCGGCCGGATCGAGGCGATGGCGGCGGGGGTCGACGCCGTCGCCGCGCTCGGCGATCCGGTGGGGCAAGTCATCGACACACGTACCCCGGCCAACGGTATCGCGCTGACCCGCGTCCGTGTGCCGCTCGGCGTGATCGGGATGATCTACGAAAGCCGCCCCAACGTCACCGCCGATGCGGGGAGCCTCGCGGTGATGAGCGGCAATGCGATCATCCTGCGCGGCGGCAGCGAGGCGAAACGCTCCAATGCCGCGATCCACCACGCCTTCGTGCGCGGGCTAGGTGAGGCGGGACTGCCCGCCGATGCGGTGCAGCTGGTCCAGACGACCGACCGCGCGATCGTCGGCGCGATGCTCGCGGCGAATGGCCTGATCGATGTGATCATCCCGCGCGGGGGCAAGGGGCTGGTTGCGCGGGTGCAGAAGGAAGCGCGCGTCCCCGTCCTCGCGCATCTCGACGGCAACAACCACCTTTACGTCCACCGCACCGCCGTTCCGGCGATGGCGCAGGCGATCGCCGTCAATGGCAAGCTGCGCCGCACCGGGGTGTGCGGGGCGCTGGAGACGCTGCTGATCGACAAGAGCTATCCCGCCGCCCGGGCCTTGGCCGGCGCATTGCTCGATGCCGGCGCGATCCTCCGGGGCGATACTGCGGCGCAAGCGCTCGATCCGCGTGTCGGTGCCGCCAGGGACAGCGACTGGGACACCGAATTCCTCTCCGCCGACCTTGCGGTCGCGATGGTCGACGGTCTCGATGCCGCGCTCGCCCACATCGCCACCCACGGTTCGGGCCATACCGACGCGATCGTGACCGAAGACCGTGTCGCCGCAGAAACCTTCCTCGCGCAGGTCGACAGCGCCGTCGTTCTGCACAATGCCTCCACCCAGTTCGCCGATGGAGGCGAGTTCGGCCTGGGCGCCGAAATCGGCATCGCCACCGGGCGTCTTCATGCACGTGGCCCCGTCGCGCTCGAGGGTCTAACCACATATAAATGGATCGGGCGCGGCAGCGGCCAGATCAGAGCTTAACCGAAAGGTACCGACATGCGTTACAACCGCCTTGGCCGCACCGGCCTGTTCGTTTCCGAACTGTGCCTCGGCACCATGACCTTCGGCAGTGCGGGCCGTTTTCAGGCGATTGCCGGGCTGGGCCAGGACCAGGCGGATGCGATGCTCAAGGCGTCCATCGATGCCGGCATCAACTTCATCGATACCGCCAATGTCTATTCCGAAGGCCAGTCCGAGGAAATCACCGGGCAGGCCGTCCGCAATCTGGGCCTGCGCCGCGAGGATGTGGTGCTGGCGACCAAGGTGTTCGGATCGATGGGCACCGGGCCGCTCGACGCGGGTGCCAATCGTGGCCATATCATGGATCAGGTCAAGGCCAGCCTGAAGCGCCTGCAGACCGACCATATCGACCTTTACCAGATCCATGGCTGGGACGCCGGGACGCCGATCGAGGAGACCGTGCGGGCGCTCGACGATCTCGTCCGCCAGGGTCATGTCCGTTATGTCGGCGTGTCCAATTGGGCGGCGTGGCAGATCGCCAAGGCGCTGGGCATCGCCGAACGCACCGGCGCGGCGCGGTTCCAGTCGCTCCAGGCCTATTACACTCTGGTTGGCCGCGAACTGGAGCGCGAATTGGTACCGATGGTCCAATCCGAAGGGCTCGGCGTCATGGTTTGGAGCCCGCTCGCCGGAGGCTATCTTTCCGGCAAGTATCGCGGCGACGATGAAGGCCGGCGCAAGGCGTTCCCATTCCCGCCGATCGACGATGCCCGCGGCAATGCGGTGCTCGACGCGCTCGATCCGATCGCGAAGGCACATGCGGTCTCGGTGGCGCAGATCGCCCTGGCCTGGCTGCTTCACCAGCCCGCGGTCACCAGCGTCATCATTGGCGCCAAGCGCGACGATCAGCTGCGCGACAATCTCGCCGCGACCGAAGTGCGCCTCAGCGGCGATGAACTGAAGGCGCTGGAGGATGCCAGCAAGCTCGCCGCCGAATATCCCGGCTGGATGTTCGGCATGCAGGGCGGCTATCGCGGCCGGTGGCTGGCGCAGGAGAAAGCAAACTGAAGGCGATCCGTACCGGGCTCCTCGGCGGATCGTTCAACCCGGCGCACCGCGCGCATCGGCGCATCTCGCTCGCGGCGATGGCGCAACTCAGGCTCGACGAGACGTGGTGGCTGGTTTCGCCGGAAAACCCGCTCAAGACTGGCACCAACGACATGGCGCCGCTGCCCGCGCGACTGGCCTCCGCGCGCCGTGTTGTCCGCCGCAGTCCGATCCGTGCGAGCGCGCTGGAGGCAAAACTCGGCACGCGCTACACCGTCGATACTGTCCGCAAGCTGATCCGGCTTTACCCCAATCGCCGCTTCGTCTGGGTGATGGGGGCGGATATTGTTGCCGAAATGCATCGGTGGCGGAATTGGCGTGCGTTGGCGCGATCGATCGTCATTGCGGTGGCGGTGCGGCCCGGATATGCTGGCCTCACTGCGGCAAGCCCTGCCGCGGCCTGGCTGCGGCGCTTCGTCCGGCCCGCGGGCGGTCAAGACTGGACGCGTTGGAGACCGCCGGCGCTCGTGCTGCTGCACCTGCCCCCTGATCCGATCTCGGCCACCGCCATCCGGCGTGCCGATCCGGACTGGCATCTCCATATTCCGATACCCATATCCGCCCAGCCGCCCGATCCGGGCGGCGCAATCCGATAGGAGCCGAATGCCCGCGACTGCCATTGCCACCAAGGCCCAGACTGCTCAGCCCGTACAGGTGAGCGACGCCGAAGTCGCGGCGCTTCACGCGCTGATCATGCAATCGCTGGACGACGACCAGGCGGTCGACGCGATCAGCATTCCGCTCGCCGGAAAATCCTCGATCGCCGATCACATGGTCATCGCCAGCGGGCGATCGACCCGCCAGGTCGCGTCGATGGCGCAGAAGCTGCAGGAAAAGATCAAGGCGCAGACCGGCCGTCCGGTCCGCGTCGAAGGCATGAGCGCGGCCGATTGGGTGCTGCTCGACGCGGGCGACGTGATCATCCACCTGTTCCGTCCCGAAGTGCGTAGCTTCTACAATCTGGAGCGGATGTGGGGCTTTGGCGACGCGCCGGCGGCGCCGACGACGCACTGAGTCACAGCCCCGTAACCCAGGATTCGTTTCAGGGCCTACTCCTTCGCTCGTGCGGGCCAAGCGATGAAGGATGGCTGCTGAAACAAGTTCAGCATGACGAAGCGGGATGGACGTTGTGAAGCTCCACATCGTTGCGCGCGGGCGGATCGGCCGCTGTCCGGAAGCGGAACTGATCGAGCGATACGCCAAGCGCATTTCATGGCCTTTCGCCGTCACCGAGTTGCCCGATACCGGCGGCAGAGCTCCGCCTCTGGCGCCGAGCACGCGCGTCATCGCGCTCGACGAGGCCGGGGAAACACTCGGCTCGGCCGCGCTTGCCAAGCAACTGGAAAGCTGGCGCGACGGTGGCAGCCGCGAGGTGCGCTTCCTGATCGGCGCGGCAAACGGCCTGACGCCCGAGGAACTCGCCAGCGCCGACCTCAAACTTAGTTTTGGCCGCCTGACCTGGCCGCATATGCTTGCCCGGGCCATGCTAGCGGAACAGCTCTACCGCGCCACCGCGATCATCGCCGGCCATCCCTATCACCGTGAGGGTTAAGCGTCGCCGCGGTGCGCTTCGCTTACCAGAAGCTTGTCGATCTTGCGCCCATCCAGGTCGAGGATCTCGTATTTCCACCCTTCACTGACGAAGGTCTCGCCCACCTCCGGAATGCGCTTCAAAGCATCGAGCGCCAGCCCCGCCACCGTCGCGTAATCGCGTTCCTCAGGCAGATGCAGCCCGATGCGCGCAGCCAGCGTGTCCGCGGGGCACCAGCCGCTGACCAGCAGGCTGCCGTCCTCGCGTTCGACGATCGCCGGCTCATCATTACCGTCTTGGTCGCTGACGAACTCGCCGGCGATCGCCGCGAGCAGGTCCGCCGGAGTGACGATGCCTTCGAGATGGCCATATTCGTCATGGACCAGCGCGAATGGCACTTCGGACTGCCGCAGTGCCTCGAGCGCGTCCATGGCATCGACATGGTCGGGCACGACGCACGCCGCCTTCATCAGCGCGCGCAGATCGACTTCGCGCCCGGCGATCAGCGTCTGCACGATGTCGCGCGCCTGCACGACGCCGAGGATCGCATCGACCGACGCTTCGGCGACGGGAATGCGGCTGTGCGGGAGTTCGGCGAGACGCGCGAGCACCGCGCCCCGGTCGGCATCGGCGTCGATCCAATCGACTTCGGTGCGCGGGGTCATCACTTCGCGCACCGGCCGGTCGGCGAGGCGGACGACGCCCGAAATAATCTGCCGCTCGCTTTCTTCGATCACGCCCGACTTGCTCGCTTCGGCAACGATCAGGTGCAATTCCTCGGCGGTGACGTGGCTTTCATTTTCGCGGTTGAGGCCGAGCAAGCGGAAAATGCCGGCGCTGGTCCGGTCGAGCAGCCAGACCAAGGGGGCCGTCGCCTTGGCCAGCCATAGCATCGGCCGGGCGGAAACGGTGGCGATCGGCTCCGGGTTGCGCAGTGCCAATTGCTTGGGAACCAGCTCGCCGATGATCAGCGAAACGAAGGTGACGATGCCGATGACGAGGATGAAGCCTATGCGGTAGGCTGTCTCGTGGCTCAGCCCGAGCCCGAGCGCCTCGATCCGCGCGCCAGCCGGTCCACCCAGCGCTTCGCCCGAATAGGCGCCTGACACCACGGCGATCAGGCTGATGCCGATCTGAACGGTCGAAAGCAGGCGCGAAGGATCGGCATTGAGTTGCAGCGCGATACGCGCACCGCTGCGGCCGCGCCGCGCCATCGCCTCCAGCCGCGCCTTGCGCGCGGACACGATCGATAGCTCGGCCATGGCGAACAGGCCGTTGACGAGAATGAGGATCAGGATGACCGCGACGTCGATCCACGGGAACGGCGCGAGGGTGGCGTTGTTCATTTCAGTGCGGACGTTTGTGACGGGTTTTTACACGGCTTTCAACGGCGCGCGGCAAAGAAGTCGCGGAGCAGGGCAGCGGCCTCCTCTTCGCCAACCCCGTCGATGATTTCGGGGCGGTGATGGCATGTCGGCTGGGCGAACACGCGGGCGCCATGGACTACGCCGCCACCCTTGGGGTCGGCGGCGCCAAAAATCACGCGGCCGATGCGGGCGAGCGCGATCGCACCCGCGCACATCGCGCAGGGTTCGAGCGTGACGTAAAGCGTACAGCCGGTGAGCCGGTCGGCGCCGAGCGTCTCCGCGGCCGCCCGGATCGCCAGCATTTCGGCATGCGCGGTTGGATCGTTCAGCCGCCGGGGCGCGTTAGCCGCGACGCTGACGATCTCGCCGTCACGAACGACAACGGCGCCCACGGGGACTTCCCCCGCGGACGCCGCCTCGCGCGCAGCGTCGAGCGCGCGCTTCATCGGTAAGGGCAGCGGCATCGCTTGTTACCGAGCTTTCGCCATTCCGTTGGTCACGACAATGTCGCCCTGTGCAGTCAGGGCCAAGATAATTCTCTTGGCCCCTACGCAGCGGGAACACTTTATCGATAATGCTTATTTGCTGTCCTTGGCCTTTTCGACACCGATGGTCGGAACCTTGATGGTCTTTTCCTCGGTTTTGACGGTCGGAACGTCGACGCTCTTATTCTCGGTGCCGACGTTGATCTTGCCGGTGTTGACGCTGACATCGGGGACGCTGCCGCCCTTCGCTTCGATCTTTGGTGCCTCGAGCTTGCCGTTCGAAGTCAGATTGATCAGGCCGGTCGCTGATGCGACAACCAGGGCAAGGACGATGATGACGATTAGTGCTAGCAACCCACGCATTTTGTTTCGCTCCCGTAAAGTGCCGGTGAAACGCGGGCGGGGCCGATAAGGTTGCGCTATCTTGACCTGGTTATCCGAAACGATTAGGCGCGCCGCTCTTCTTTCAGCACCAAATAAGAGATTCGAACGATGTCGCGCATCTGCGAACTGACCGGCAAGGGCCGTCAGGTTGGCCACAATGTCAGCCACGCCAACAACAAGACCAAGCGCACGTTTCTGCCCAATCTGCAGAACGTTACGCTGATCAGCGACGCGCTTGGTGAATCGGTCAAGCTGCGCGTGTCGACGCATGGGCTGCGTTCGGTCGAGCATGTCGGCGGCCTGGACAATTGGCTGGCCAAGACGTCGGAGGACAAGCTCAGCCTCAAGGCCCGCCGGCTCAAGCGGGCGATCGCCAAGAAGGTCGTGACGACCGCGGCGGCTGCTTAACCGTCGAGCCGGAACTCCAGCAGCAAGGTCTGCTGGAGCCAGCTGTTATTGTTATCGGATACCAGCGTTAGCACGGTCGCGTCGCCCTCGCGCCGCGCTGCGATCCCTTCGAAATTATCATGAATCAACGGCGCGGCGAGCATCGCGATCGTACGCCCCTGCACTTTGCCGCGCGCGGGGAGGCGGTCGAATATCACCAGCTTGGCGGCGAACCCGCCTATCCCCAGCGCGCGGTTGAGAATGACGATCCGCCCATCGGGCAGTTCCGCCGCATCGGTGGGCGAATAACCCGCGGGTGGCGCGTATCGCAGCGCGCGCGGCCTGACCCCGCTCACCGGATCGCCGGGGAACAGCAGCGCGGGGAAGTGGGCGTCTTCGGGAAGCACAAGAAAGCGGCCGTCGCGCAGCCTCAGCAACGTTTCGGGTCCGCCATAACGCGGCCAGTCGACCATCGCGGCTGGCCGAACGCCTGTCTGCACACCGTCCGGATCGCGACGGCAGATCGCATTGTGCCATTCGGACGAAATCCAGACCGAGCGGCTATCGGTGTCCAACCCTTCGGTATCCCAGCCCATGCGCAGGCGCTTGGGCTGGCAACGTGGATTGAGCGGTATGATCAGCCCTTGGACCGCACCCGGCGAAAACAGGACCAGCGCGCCTGTGTCCATCGCCGCCAGCCAACGCTCGTGCCAGACGCGCAGGGCCGACAGTCCACCAAATTCCCTAGATGGCGAAGTCAGCGCCCATCCGCGCAAGAACGTCAGCTCGCCGACACGCTGGACGTCGGCCCTTTCAGGATCAAGCTTGACCGCCTTGGCCTCGATCGTGATTGGACCGCCATGGAGCGCGGATCGCGGCGGCAGGCTCGACCGGCCCACCATCAGCCCCAGCAGGATCACGGCGGCAATGGGAAGCAGGCGACGCACGCCTCCCTTCTGCGCGGGGTGCCGATGCTGAACAACAGCTAACATGCGCGTTCAGGCTGGGCGCATCCGAATCGTCCTAAAACATGTTCATCGACAAACACTTGCGTCGAGAAGGAGACAAGCGATGTTCAAGAAGTTTCTGACCGGCGCGGCTTTCGCCAGCGTGGCTCTGACCGGTATCGCGGCGACCCCGGCCGCGGCTCAGCGCTATCGGCCAGGCGATTATTACGGCCAGGGTTACGGCAATGGCTATTATAGCCGCGGCTATTACAATCAGGGATATTACAACCGCGGCGGCTATTATAACCGCAACTACAATCGCGGCTATTATCGCGATTGTCGCCGCGGCAACGGCGCCACCGGGGCGATCATCGGCGGCGTGCTCGGCGGGCTGCTGGGCCGGGAAGTCGATCGTGGCGGCGGCCGCGGCTATTACGGCCGGCGTCACAATGACGGCACCACCGGATTGATCATCGGCGCGGGTGCCGGCGCCCTGGCCGGCCATGCGATCGATCGTAACGGCCGCTGTTAGACAATATCGAATCCCCTCGGGTCGCACCAAGGGGTAGAGGGGCCGGATCTCCGGTTGGCGTGTGTTCCCCCCGAAGGCACGCCACCGAGGTCCGGCCCTTCGCTTTGGGAAGGCCATGGCGGACGGACGCGCTGGCAGGCATCCTGGAGGATGCTGATGAGACAAAGCTCGTTGCAATCGGAGCCAGCATCGTCGCTGCTGCGCCTCGACTTTCGTCCGTCCGTCATCGATCAGTCCCGAAGGTCGAACAGTCCGGCGAGCTGTTCGACCATCGTCCCGCCCAATTGCTCGGCGTCCATGATCGTAACTGCGCGGCGGTAATAGCGCGTCACGTCATGGCCGATGCCGATGGCGACCAGCTGCACCGGCGACTTGGCCTCGATCCAACCGATCACCTGCCGCAGATGGCGCTCGAGATAGCTGCCGTTGTTCACGCTCAGCGTCGAATCGTCGACCGGCGCGCCGTCCGAGATAACCATCAGGATCTTGCGGTCTTCGGGCCGCGCCAGCAGCCGCGCATGCGCCCAGATCAGCGCCTCGCCGTCGATATTTTCCTTGAGCAGCCCTTCGCGCATCATCAGTCCCAGCGCAGGCCGTGCGCGGCGATAGGGATTGTCCGCCGCCTTATAGACGATGTGGCGCAGGTCGTTGAGCCGGCCGGGGGCAGGAGGGCGTCCCGCCGCGAGCCAGTTTTCGCGGCTTTGTCCGCCCTTCCACTGGCGGGTGGTGAAGCCGAGGATTTCGGTCTTCACGCCGCAGCGTTCGAGCGTGCGCGCCATGATGTCCGCGCTGATCGCAGCAATCGAGATCGGCCGCCCGCGCATCGACCCCGAATTGTCGATCAGCAGCGTCACCACGGTATCGCGAAACTCGGTATCGCGCTCGACCTTATAGCTTAGCGAACTGCCCGGAGAGACGACGACCCGCGCCAGCCGCGCGGCATCGAGCATCCCTTCTTCCTGATCGAAATCCCAAGAGCGCAACTGCTGCGCCATCAGCCGCCGCTGCAGGCGGTTGGCCAGCTTGGTCACCGCGCCCGACAGATGCACCATCTGCTGGTCCAGATAGGCGCGCAGCCGCGTCAGCTCGTCTGGATCGCATAATTCCTCGGCGGAGATCACCTCGTCGAAGGCGCGAGTCCATTCCTTATAGTCGAAATCGGGCGTGAGGTCGGCGGGCGGGCGGTTTGGGCGGACGGGCAGCATACCGTCGTCCTCGCCCTCGCCGCCTTCCGCCATGTCATCTTCGGCGAAGTCATCGCCCTGTGCCTCGCTTTCGCCCTCACCGTTCTCGTCGGAGCGTTCCTCGCCGCGCTCCTCCACCTGCGCGTCGCCCTCTTGCGGCTCGTCACTGTCGCCTTCATCCTCGTCGGCGCCGTCCTGGTCTTGATCGTCGCCGCCTTCGTCGGCCTCGTCGGGGGCCGGTTCGCCATCGATCAGCGCCAGGTCTTCGAGCAGCTTGGCCGACAGATTTGCAAACGCGCCCTGATCGTCGATCACCAGTCCTAACGCGTCCATGTCCGCGCCGCCCTTGGCCTCGATCCACGCGCGCACCAGTTCGAGCCCTGCCTTTGCCACCGCCGGCACCGGCTCGCCGGTCAGCCGCTCGCGCATCAATAGCGCCACCGCGCTCGACAGCGGCACTTCGTCCGCGTCGCGCGCGCGCACGATCGGATCGGACTTGAGCCGGAACGCCTGCGCCTCGGCCAGATTGGCGCGCATCCCCGCCATGCCGCGGCTGCCCAACGCCTCGACCCGCACCTGCTCGATCGCGTCGAACACGGCGCGGGCAACGGGCGGGGCCGGCGCGCGCCGGTGGTGCAGCGTCGCATCATGATGGCGCAGCCGCAGCGCGAACCCGTCGACTACCCCGCGTGCCTCGGCGACCTGGTCGGCTGGCAGGCTGCGCGCCGGCATCGGCACGCGCAGATTCTTCCCCGCCTGGCTCGGCGCGTCGGCGGTGTAGGCCAGCTCGACCTCCGGCTCATGCGCGATGGCGCGCGCGGCACCGCCGAGGACGGTACGAAAACGGTCAAGCGGAGTCTGTTCGGCGGCCACGCTGTTCGCTTAGCCACAGCGGCGCCGCGCGCAAGGCGTCCCGATGCGGCACAGCTCGTGGTCGATGCATTTGCAAGGCCCTGAGCGGCGCGGTGATGCGGCCCGGCGCCCGCCGCGATTCCAACTTATGGTCAGTGTTTGTCTCGCCGCGTTCGGGCACGCTGGACTCCTTCACTTTCAATCTGGGTGGCGATGTGGCCACATTCGTGCCGGTATCGGTACCTGGACGGGCGGTTATAATTTTACCTCTGGCGGCGGGTCGCCGATCACGCTGTGGCAAAGCGGGCTCGCGGCGTCGGGCGCCGGCGCCGTAACGTTCACGCTAGGGGTGCATATCCTCGACCTCACCAAATACGTGGCGTACATCATGGTTTATAACAGCCCCGACGCCACCGGGAGCACAACCCTGCTGCTTGGGGACAATTGCGATTCGGCGCTGCGTTACTTCACCTTCGACAATGGCACAGGCGATCCCAGCGGCAATGCCGGCTGGACCAACAATAATGTCGATTACGGCGATGCGCTGTTCAGCTTTTCGGTCACCACCGTACCTGAACCTGCCGAATGGGCGCTGATGATCGGCAGCTTCGCAGTTCTCGGCGCGGTTGCACGGCGCCGCCGTTTGGGGCTAGCCGTGGCGGCGTGACCCACTCGCTCGTTATCCTTGCGCTCGCTGCCGCCGCGCCGAAGGTGGCGCCCAAGCCCGCGCCGGTTCCGTCTACCGAATATCCGCGCGTCGCGTTGAACACTGGTCTTGGCACAATCGTGCTCGAACTCGATGCCAAGCACGCGCCGGTCACCAGCGCCAATTTTCTGCGCTATGTCGACCAGCGGCGGTTCGACGGTATCGTGTTCTACCGCGTCATGCGCCTGCCTTATGGCGACCCGCCCAGCGGATTGATCCAGGCCGGGGTGCGCTACGATCCCAAGCGCGTGCTCAAGCCGATCGCGCACGAACCGACCAGCCAGACCGGCGTGCTGCACAAGGCAGGCGCCATCTCGATGGCCCGCTTCGCTCCCGGCACTGCCACCGGCGATTTCTCGATCCTGCTCAGCGACATGCCCGGCCTCGATGCCGACGCGAAAAACCCCGATGCCGATGCAGCGGCGGGCTACGCCGCCTTCGGTCACATCGTTGCGGGAATGGATGTCGCCCGCAAGATCTTCGACGCCCCGCTCGATCCAGTGAAGGGGGAGGGTGTCCTCAAAGGCCAGATGATTGCCGCCCCGGTGAAGATCGTGACGGCGCGGAGGGCGCCGACGACGCCTGCGCCCACTACCCCATAATTGTCGCCCCTGCGCAGGCAGGGGCCCAGATGGATTCTCAATACGCGGGCTGAGTCTCGATTTGCGATATCATTAAGGCTTCTGCCTGCGCAGGGGCGACATGCTCTTTTCAACGGCGCAGCTTCGCTCTATCCGCCATCTCCAAGACAGGATCAGGGAAGACCGGTGCGACACCGGCGCTGTACCCGCAACTGTAACCGGCGAGCGACGCCCATCATGCCATTGGAGCTTCGGCTCTGAGAAGGCGGGCAGAGCGAGAACCCGGGAGCCAGGAGACCTCCCTGTCACAGTCGGCCTTTCGGGCGTGCGGGAAGACACGGTCGAACGGGGGAGCACCCTCGCACCCGGCGTTTACGGTTGTGAGGACTATCAATGCTGTCTTTCTTTGCCCTCGCCGCGGCTGCCGCCGCCGCGCAAGCTTCGCCCGTCGATGAAACCACTTATAGCGACGTCGATCCCGTCGCGACGGTCGATCCGCACGCGATCGTCGTCACCGCCACGCGCAGCGAACAGCGGCAGACCGATGTCGGCCAAGCCGTTACCGTGCTCGATCAGCGCGACCTTGCACGCCGGCAATTGCCGATCCTGTCGGACATTCTTTCGACTACCCCGGGCGTGACGGTCACGCGCAACGGCGGCCCCGGCCAGGTCAGCGCCGTCCGTATCCGCGGCGCCGAAGATGCGCAGACGCTGGTGGTGATCGACGGCGTGCGCGTCAACGATCCAACCTCGCCCGGCGGCGCCTTCGATTTCGGCAACCTCGTCACCGACAATATCGAACGCGTCGAGGTGTTGCGCGGCCCCGCTTCGGTGCCATGGGGCAGCCAGGCACTTGGCGGTGTCGTCAACATCGTCAATCAGCGTCCCGGCCTGGATCCCCACGCCACGCTGCGCGGCGAATATGGCTACAAGAACCAAGCGAATCTGGTCGGCAACGCCGGCGGTACCTTTGGCGGCGTCGCCGCAAGCCTCGGGGGCGGCTGGTACCGCGATGACGGTATCTCGGCCTACAAGAGTGGCACCGAGCGTGACGGCTATCGCCAGTTCGCTGGCAATGGCCGCGTCGAAGCAGGTTTGACCGAAGGCGTTTCGCTCGATCTGCGCGGGTATTACGCCAATTCCAAAGTCGGCTTTGATGGTTACGATTCTTCTTTCAATTTTACCGACACCAACGACTATTCGAAGACTGAGCAGAGCGTCGGCTATGCCGGCCTTAATTTCGAGCTGGGCGGGATAAAAAGCCGTGTCGCGTTCACGCTCAACGACATCAACCGCGACAGCTTTGGCGGTAACCCGTTCGTCGCGCGTGGCCAGGTTGAGCGCTACGAATATCAAGGCGATGCCGATCTCGGCGCCGCGCGCTTGGTGTTCGGCGCGGAGCATGAAAATTCGCGTTATTTCGATGGCCAGGCAAACGCGACCTATCGCACACGCGCGACCAGCGGTTATGCGCAGGCGATCGCTACGCTTGCCGAAGCCATAACGCTCACCGGCGGCCTGCGGGTCGATGATTACAAGACCTATGGCACCAAGGTGACCGGCGCGGCCAACATCGCCTTCACCACCGGCAACACCACGTTCCGCGCAGCCTATGCGGGCGGCTTCAAGGCGCCGACCTTGTACCAGCTATTTGGCCCCTATGGCACCGCGACCCTTGTCGGCGAACGCCCGCTGCAGCCCGAAACTGCTGACAGCGTCGATCTGGGCGTGGAACAGGGCTTCAGCCGTGGGCGCGTCGGCGTGACCCTGTTCGGTCGCAATACGCGCAATCAAATCGATTTTGCGAACTGCTTCGTCACGCCGGCTCCTACGGCCTGCTCCGTGCGCCCGTTCGGCTTTTACACCAACCTGATCCGCACCCGCGCGCGCGGCGTCGAAACCTTCATTGAATATCGTCCGTTCGCGGGTCTCAATCTCGCCGCCAACTATACTTACACCGATGCGGAAAACCGCGTGACGGGCGCGACGCTGCTGCGTCGTCCAAAGCATAGCGGCAATGTCACGGCCGATTGGGTCGGCAACCGCTTCAGCGTCGGAGCGAGCGTTCAAGCCGTTAGCCGCAGCCGCGACGTCGACTTCATCACTTTCGCGCCGACCGCACTCGGCGGCTACACGCTTGTCGGCTTGCGCGGCAGCGTGAAGCTGGGCGAACGGTTTGAACTGTTCGCTCGCGTCGAAAATCTGTTCGACGAAGATTACGAAACCGTCAGCGGTTATGGCACAACCGGGCGTAACGCCCATGCCGGCGTCCGCGTACGCTTGTGACACGGAACGTGTGCCGATAGACGAGGAACAAATCCGTTCGGACTGAGCCTGTCGAAGCGCAATTCTTTTTCTGTGCAGCGAGCGTGCGAAAAGAATGGTCCTTCGACAAGCGCAGGACAAACGGAATGGGAGTAACTGATGAACCGTATGGCGCCCAACCCGCTTCTGTGGACTGCCCTCCTTGCCACGGCGGCGAGTTTCGGCAGTTATTTCTTTGCTTGCGTTTTCCCGTTCGCGGCGGTGGCGACGGTTGCGGCGCTGACGCTGTCGCGCGGGCAGGCGATGGGGTTGTTGACGGCGGTGTGGGCGGTCAACCAGATCGTCGGCTTCACTTTCCTGCATTATCCGCCGGAAAGCTGGATGCTCGGCGGCTCGCTGCTCGCGGGCGCGTTAGCGGGCGTTTATGCTGCCGGCCTGTTCCGCGCACCCTTGCTGACCCCGCGCTCGATCGCCGCGCTCGCCGCGGCCTTTGTCGCTTATGAAGCCGTCACCGCCGCCTTCGCCGTATTCCTCGGCGGCATCGAAACCTATGCGCCGCGCTTCGTCATTGGCGTGGCGCTCAACGATCTCGGCTGGTTCCTCATGCTCGGCGGCGCCT
Organism: uncultured Sphingomonadaceae bacterium; assembly: GCA_964246315.1. Classification (GTDB taxonomy): domain Bacteria; phylum Pseudomonadota; class Alphaproteobacteria; order Sphingomonadales; family Sphingomonadaceae; genus Sphingomonas_O. The sequence goes on from CAXTPT010000018.1 coordinate 43,348, forward strand.
ATCGCCTGCTCTCATTGACCTGGCAGCGCGGGTCCGTGGCCAGGGCCTGATCGAAATGCGGTGATCGTGATCTGCGCATTCCGAGTTCCCGGACAAAAACTCTGGAACGCGGCGCTTGTCGCGTCGTTAGCATGTCATAGCGATTGGAGAGCGGCACGATGGGCAAGGGATGCATTTTATGGGCCTTAGGTGTGCCGATCCCCTTGATCATCATCTTCCTGCTGTTTTTCAATCATTGAGCTGACTGCCAGTCGCGGGACCAGCCATCGCGCCCACGTGATATCGTGGTCGACGCATGAAGTTCGAGGTAAGCACTAGGGGAGGTGCAGCCGATGCTGTCTGGCATCGGCGTTGCAGGGGGCAAGGGCGGACTTTAAGGCGAACGGATGAGCGATGACGCGCCCCTGATCGTCGGCCTTGGTGGGACGATGACTGCGAATAGCTCGTCGGAACGCGTGCTGCGCCACGTCCTGCGCGCGTGCGAAGTGTCAGGTGCCGAAACCCTGTGCTTTGACGGACAAGCGCTCGATATGCCGATGTACGGCTTCGGCACTGCGCGGACCGACAAGGTCGCGGCATTGGTCGACGGCCTGCGCCGCGCCGATGGCATCATCATCACGTCGCCGGGCTATCACGGGACGGTATCCGGGCTGATCAAGAACGCGCTCGATTATGTCGAGGACATGGCCAAGGACGATCGCCCCTATTTCGAAGGGCGCGCGGTCGGGCTGATCTCAGTCGCAGCGGGCTGGCAGGCGACGGGAACAACGCTGGCCACCTTGCGCAGCATCGTCCACGCGTTGCGCGGCTGGCCAACGCCGATGGCGGTGACGGTCAATTCGCGCATGCCGGTGTTCGCCGACGACGGGACAGTGAACGACATGGCCCTCGGCGCCCAGCTCGACACGCTCGCCAGCCAGGTTGTCGGTTTTGCGCGGATGCGCGCGCTCGACGACCTGTCCCGCGCCGCCGCCGCCGCGGAAACCCAGGAGGGTTGACGCATGCGGAACGACGGCGGACAAGCCGCCTTATGAGCAGCACACCGCCCTTCGACCCGCTCGGTCTGATGCGCGGCTGGGTCGCGGAATGGGAAAAGGCAGCCAACAAGCACGGCGCCGAGCTGCTCGCCAAGCCCGAAGTCGCACAGGCGATGCAAGGGATGACCGCGGCGACAATGCAGGCGCAAGTGGCAACGCAGGACGTGATGGCCAAGGCGCTCGCCGCCGCCAACCTGCCGAGCAAGGCCGATTTCGAAGCCTTGTCGCAGCGCCTGTCGGCAATCGAGGCGTCGCTGGCCCGGCTCGAAGGCAGCACCCCGGCGGCGGCGGCGCGACCCCAACCCAGACGGACCCGAAAGCCTGCCGCTTGATCGCACAAGCCGATCCGCTCGCTTATGCCGCGACCGAATTCGAACGCGCGCTTCAGCGCAACATCAAGGGGCTGGGCTATTGGGCGTCGCCCGCGCCGGTGCTCGGGGCAAGCCCCAAGGACGAGGTGCTCGCCCGCGGGCCGATGCGCGTCTATCATTATCATGCGCGCACCGACGAGGTGTACCGCGTGCCGGTGCTGCTGGTCATGGCAACCACCAACCGCGGCTACATCTTCGACATGGTGCCGGGGCAGAGCCTGGTCGAATTCCTGCTCGATCACGGCTACGATGTGTTCATGCTCGACTGGGAAGCGCCGCGTCCGGAAGACCGCGCGCTCGACCTCGAAAGCTATGCGGTCGATTTTGTCGGATCGGCCGTTGCCAAGGTCAAGGACATCACGGGTGAGAACGGCATCTCCTTGCTGGGCTATTGCTTCGGCGGCGTTCTGTCGCTGATCTGGTCTAGCCTCGAGGGGCAAGGGGCGGGCCTCGAAAACCTCGCAACATTTGCCACGCCGGTCGATTTTACCGGCATGCCGCTGTTCCAGGCCTGGGCCGACAAGCGTTTTTTCGATGTCGACCGGATGGTCGACACGCTGGGGCTGGCGCCCGCCGAATATCTGTACACCGCCTTCGACATGCTGCGGCCAGGCCAGCGTGCCGCGGACAATTTCCGCCTGTTCGACAATTTGTGGAACGACGAATTCGTCAAATCCTTCCGCATGTTCGATCGCTGGTCGTCCGACATGCTGCCCCTGGCGGGCGAATATTTCCGGGAAACCACCAAGCGGCTGATGTGGGACAACGCGTTGTCCGAAGGCAGGCTCGATATCGGCGGGCGGCGCGTGGATTTGGGCGCGATCAAGGCGCCCTTCCTTCACGTCACCGCGCAGCACGACCATATTGTCCCGGAAGCAGCCTCGGCCCCGTTGATCGGCATGATCGGATCGGACGATAAGGAGGCGATCACGCTGAAAGGCGGTCATGTCAGCCTAGTCGCCGGGGGCAACGCCATCAAGCGGCTATGGCCGGCGATCGATCGCTGGCTAGGGGTCCGCAGCACATGACGATCAAACTTGAGATCAAGGGGCAGGATGTCGTCATACGCTCGCTCGTCCGCAGCGATGTGCCCGCGGTCGGCCAATTCGCCGCGGCGCTGAGCACGCACGATCTGTTGTTTTTGCGCCGCGACATTCAGCATGCGCGTGTCATCGACGCGTGGATGCAGGCGGCCGACCGCGGCGAGATGGAAAGTCTGGTTGCCGTTTGCGATGACCGCGTCGTCGCCACGCTGGCGGTGGCGCGTGAGAAGCTGGGCTGGTCGCCGCACGTGGCCGAAATCCGCATGGTCGTGGCGGCGGAGCTGCGCGGCGGCGGCCTGGGCCGCCAATTGCTGGCCAAAGGGATCGAGCTGGCCATCGAGGGCGGCGCCAGCAAATTGACCGCGCGGATGACGCCCGATCAAACGGGTGCGATCACGCTGTTCGAGGAGGCGGGTTTCCGCGGCGAGGCATTGCTGCGCGATCATGTCCGCGACCGCGACGGCAACGCGCACGACTTGGCCGTTCTGGCGCTGCATCCAGGGCGGGCGGCGGGACGCAGAGCAGGGTTTGGCGAGAACGGATACGCCGACAAATGAACCGCCTTGCGCCCGATCGCGCCAGAAGAACGTTGGGACGCGCAGGAGCGACACAGTCGCGGGAGAACGAGATTGAATACCGTTGAAGACGCCGCGATCGAGCGACCCTCCAAGATGCTGGCGCTGACCGAATTGCCGCGGGCGCTGTTTGAATATGCGACATTGCCCTGGGCGTCGGCGCCGCTGCTCGCCGCGCCGCAGGGCGATGGGCATCCGGTGCTGATCCTCCCGGGCTTCATGACCAGCGACATGTCGACATCGGTGCTGCGCAAATATCTCAAGCAACTCGGCTACCGTCCGTTCACCTGGGATCTCGGGCGCAATCTCGGTCCGCGCTCGGTGGGCTGGGAAGGCGAGAAACTGGTCGACCGGCTGGAGGCAATCCATGCCGAAACCGGGTGCAAGATCAGCCTTGTCGGCTGGAGCCTGGGCGGCGTGCTCGCGCGCCAGCTGGCGCGGCGCCGCCCCGATCTGGTGCGCCAGATCATCACGCTGGGTTCGCCGTTCACCGGCAACCCGGCGGCGACCAATGTCATGGCGGCCTATGAGTATATGACCGGCCAGCGGCTGCGCGACGCGCACACCGCCAAGCAGCTGGCCGAAAGCCGCGAAGTGCCGCCGGTCCCCTCGACCGCCATCTACACCAAGGGCGACGGCGTGGTGGCGTGGCAAAATTGCATGGAGCCGGCGTCGCCGCTGACCGACAATATCGAGGTTCGCGGCAGCCATTGCGGGCTGGGCGTCAACGCCAGCGTGCTGTACGCGATCGCGGACCGGCTGGCGCAGCAGGACGGCGCGTGGCAGCCGTTCGACCGCAAGGGGCTGCGCGCGTTCGTTTATCCCAGCTCGGGGCATGCACACTGATGACCGAAAAAAAGGGCAAGGGCAGCGAAACCGCCCAAAAGGCCAATGCCAAGGCGTCGAAGGAAGGCAAGAGCAATCCGCGCAAATCCTCTGCCGCGCAGAGCGAATTGGGCAAGAAGGGCGCAAAGGCCAAAAAGAGCTAGCGCTTCCCGCGTCCCCCGCTCCACTTGCGCGCCTCCTTGCCGAAGCGCATCTTGCGCGTGCCGGGTTTGCCCTCGTTCGAACGGCCCATCAGCGGCGCTTTTTGCTCGTGCACCGGCAGGCCCAGTTCCTCCTGCTCCAATGAGCGAATCTCGTCGCGCAAGCGGCCGGCCTCTTCGAATTCGAGGTCGCCGGCGGCCTTGCGCATCTTACGCTCAAGTTCTTCAATATACGCGCGCAGATTGTGCCCGACCATGTGCGGTCGGTCCTCGTCGATCTCGACGGTGACCTGATCGCGGCTGGCGAGGTGATTGATGACGTCGCCAATGCGGGAGCGGATGGTCTCCGGCGTGATGCCGTTGGCGGTGTTCCAGGCGACCTGCTTCTCGCGCCGCCGCTCGGTCTCGCGCATCGCGCGCTCCATCGAACCGGTGATGCGGTCGGCGTAGAGGATGACGCGGCCATCGACGTTGCGCGCGGCGCGGCCGATGGTCTGCACCAATGACGTTTCGGAGCGGAGAAACCCTTCCTTGTCCGCATCGAGGATGCAGACCAGCCCGCATTCAGGAATGTCGAGCCCTTCGCGCAGCAGGTTGATGCCGATCAGCACGTCGTAGACGCCCAGCCGCAGGTCGCGGATCAGCTCGATCCGTTCGAGCGTCTCGACGTCCGAGTGCATATAGCGGACCTTGATCCCCGCTTCGTGGAGATATTCGGTCAAGTCCTCGGCCATGCGCTTGGTCAGCGTGGTGACGAGCGTGCGATAGCCCGCCGCCGTCGTCTTGCGGATTTCGTTGATGCAATCGTCAACCTGATCCTCGACCGGCTTGACCTCGACCGGCGGGTCGATCAGCCCGGTCGGGCGGATGACCTGTTCGGCGAAGACG